>CAZZJW010000073.1:0-19881 GCA_964654755.1 uncultured Pleurocapsa sp.
TGATCGCCACTTCCACTACCCGCCGCAATCGGGCACAATCTGCGCAGCATGCGCGCCGGAGTCCATTCCGGCACGCCAGCGCCACCAGCACGCGACTGCGCAGTCGGACGGGATGCATGACGGAAGCGCGCCTCTTCATCGCCAGCGGCATCTTCCACCCCGAGCCGGGTGGGCCTGCCACGTATCTGCACGAGCTGCTGCCCGCGCTGCTGAAGCGGGGCTGGGCGATCCGCGCGCTCACTTTCAGCGACAGCGCCGAGCCGCGCGGTGAGCCGTACCCCGTCACCCGCATCGTGCGCCAGTTCTACCCGCTGCGCATGGGCCGCTATGCCGCCGCCAGCCTGCCGCTGGTGCGCTGGGCCGGCGTGGTCTACGCGCACACGCTCGGCCTGCCGCTGCTCGGCCCGCACCGCGCCCCCCGAGTCATCAAGATCGTCGGCGATCTGGCGTGGGAGCGCGCGGTACGCCGCGGCTGGATCCCGCAGAGCGAGGATATCGACGTCTTCCAGACCAACCGCCGCTACAGCCCGATCGTGCTGGCCGACCGCGACCGCTGCCGCCGCGAGGCCGCCAGCTACGACGCGGTGATCGTGCCCAGCGCATATCTGGGGCGAATGGTGGCCGGCTGGGGCGTGGATGAGGCGAAGATCCGCGTGATCTACAACGCGCTGCCGCCCGAGTACAGCACCGCCAGCGAGACGCAGGCCGAGGCGCGCGCGCGGCTGGGGCTGGATGCCAGCCGGCCAATCGTGCTGACGGTCGGGCGGCTGCTGCCGTGGAAGGGCGTCGATCATCTGGCGGCGGCGCTGCAGGCCGTGCCGGAAGCGGAGCTGATCGTGGCGGGAGACGGCCCGGCGCTGGAAGCGGCGCGGGCGGCGGCGCAGACCGCGGGCACCGCCGGGCGCGTGCGCTTTCTCGGGCGCGTCGGGCGCGGGGAGATGCCGCTGTGGATGCGCGCCGCCGATTATGTCGCGCTGTACTCCGGCTACGAGGGCCTGTCCCACACGCTGCTGGAGAGCCTGCGCGCGGGCACGCCGGTGATCGCCAGCGACAGGGGCGGCAACCCGGAAGTGGTGGAGCACGGCGTGAACGGGCTGCTGGTGCCGCACGTCGACCGCGAGGCGCTGGCGGCGGCGCTGGTGCGGGCCTTCACGCCGGGAATGCGACAACGCCTGGCTGCCAACGCGTCGGCGCCGGACGAGCGCTTCACCTTCGCGCGGATGCTGAGCGATACCGACGCCGAGCTGCGGCGCTGGCTGCGTTAGCCTTCGCGGCTATGGCACCCAGCGCGGCAGAAATGCATTGCGCGCCACCAGCGTCAGCGCCCCGCTGGCCACATCCAGCGTCCAGATTTCCGGCTGCCCGTTCATGTTGAGCGCTCCCGACTCATCCAGCTCCGGGAAGCGATGCAGCACGAGCTGCTCACCCGCCGCATCCCAGCTGAAGAACATGTTGGTGTAGCGTGGATCGTCCGTCAGCCAGCGCATGCTGCCGCTGAACGGATCGAGCAGCGCGATCTGATAGCCGCGGGTGGTCAGGTCGCGCCGGGCGACGGCCAGCACCTGCCCATCCGGGCGCCAGACCGCGCGCGCATCGTCGATCTCCTGCGGCGCATCGCTGAGGAAGGTGATGCTGTTGCTGTCGAGATCGGCCATGCGCAGATAGGAGTGGGCGCTGGCATCCTCCTGCAGCACGATCTCCGGAAAGACCAGCAGCCGGCCATCGGGAGAGAGCGCGCCGCTGCTGCCCGCCCGGCTGGGCACAGCCGTCAGCGAGTCGTCCTGCAGATCGTAGACCAGGATCGCCCCCATGCTGACATCGTACATCGCGATGCGCTGGCCGTCGGCGCTCCACTGCGGCGTGTGCCCGAGCAGCTGCGGATCGCTGAACAGCGGGCGCGTCTGCACCGGCAGGGACGTCAGGTCCAGCAGCCAGATGCGCGTCGGGCTGACGCCCACGCCCTGCTGCGCCAGATCGCTGTTGAACTCGACGCGCTCGTAGGCGATGGTGCTGCCATCCGGACGCCACACCGGATTGGTGCAGGCGGCATCGAGGCAGTTGGTGGCCTGGATCAGCGCGCCGCTGTCCAGATCGAGGATCTTGATGTCCTGCGTGCCAAGATCGGTGTTGTTCTCACTGAAAGCGATGCGCCCGCCATCCGGGCTGATGGAGAAGTCGTAGATGCCCGACGGGCTGCTGGTGATCTGGCGCGCGCCGTCGGGCTGTGCCGGATCCGCCATCCAGATGTTCATCGGCGTGGCGTTGGCGGGGGCGAGGAAGGCCACCTGCGGGCGGCGCACGGTGAATCGGACGACGACATCGTGCAGCAGCTCGCGCCCGCTTTCCGAACGCGCACCGCTCGCCAGCGTCGCGGTGATCGCTGCGCCGGGGGGCAGCGCCTGTGCCGGGCGAAAGAGCAGCGTGCGCCCGCTCCACGCGAGCGTTCCGGCGATCTCCGGCGTGATCGAGAAGCGTTCGGCCACGCTGGCGCGGTCCATCGGCTCGCTGAATTCGATCAGCACGGTGCTGGTGCTGCGCGCTTCGCCCTGCGGCGCGGCGCGGTGGATGCTCACGCCGACGCGATCGCCCAGCGCGATGGTGAGCGCGATCGCGCCGATGATCGCCGCCATCGCTGCCCACACCACGCGGTCGAAGCGAGTGAAGCGCGGCGCGCGCGCGGGCAGTGCTGGCGTGGGAAGCCCGGTCATGACTGGCTACGGGTAAAGGTAGGGGTTCTGCGGCACGTCGACCGGCGTGACGCTGCTGGCGATCAGGATCGGCGTGGTCTCGCCGCGGAACTCGCCCACGCGGATCGTGCCCTGCACGCGCAGCCACTGCCCCTGGGCGATCCCCGGCGCGTCGGCCCACTGCACCGGCAGCCCGATCGCGCCGGCATCGGCCACGCAGCAGCTGATGGTGAAGCGCGCGATCATGAACTGGTCCTCGGCGAAGCCCGGCTCGATATAGAAGAAGCCGGTCACATCAGCGGGTTCTCCCTCCAGCGTGGCGTAGTCGCCCGCCTGGTTGAACACACGCAGCCAGTCGAGGATGTTACGCTCCAGCGGGCTGCGCGCGAACACCGAGACGTTGGCCGCGTTGGCCCCCGCTGAGGCCGGGTTGACATCGATGCTGCCGACGGCGTCAGCGCCCAGCGGCTGCGACGGGACGAGCGTGCCCAGCAGCAGCGGCACTGCGATCACGCCGATGGCGAACGCGCTGGGGGGCGTATGCGCCGGGTCCCCGCGCACCTCCAGCGGGCGGCCAGGCCGCCAGGCCAGCGCCAGGCAGTATAGCCCCAGCAGCAGAAACAGCACCACCGCGATGGCGCTGAGCCAGGCGAAACGCAGATTGATGTAGTTCTGCAGGTTGCCGCTGATCATGTTCCACGCGAAGTATGCGCTCAGCCCCAGCAGCAGCGCGGCCTTGATCAGCGCACTGCGGCGGGCGCTGGCGGCCCCGGTTGGCGCGGCGGGCAGCGGGGTGGCTTCGAGACGGGCGTGCATTCAACAGTCCTCATACGAAACCCGGCGTGCGTTGTGTGCTTGCTATTGTCGCGCAGCATGCGCCGCTTGTACAGCGCGCGGCCTGAGCACCGTCCACCAACGCGCCCTAGCGAAGATGCATTTGATCGCTAGAATCACGCCCGTTGACTCTGACGGGGAGCACTTTGGCCTCATGAAACGAATCGCGGTCATGACCAGCGGCGGCGACTCGCCGGGGATGAATGCGGCCATTCGCGCAGTGGTGCGCACGGCGCTGGAACACAACATCGAGACGTATGGCATTCGCCAGGCCTATTCCGGGCTGATGGCCGGCGATTTCGAGCTGCTGACCAGCGTCGAGGTCAGCGGCATCCTGCAGCGCGGCGGGACGATCCTGCAGACGGCGCGCAACGATGAATTCAAGACGCCCGCCGGCCAGAAGAAGGGCCTGCGCCGCCTGAATGAGCACCACATCGAGGGGCTGATCGTGATCGGCGGCAACGGCAGCCTGACCGGCGCGCAGGCGCTGCACCGGCAGGGCTTCCCGGTCGTCGGCATCCCGGGCAGCATCGACAACGACATCTTCGGGACGGACATGAGCATCGGCGTGGACTCGGCGCTCAACATCATCCTGGACTCGCTCGACCGGCTGCGCGACACGGCCTCTTCGCATCAGCGGGCATTCGTGATCGAGGTGATGGGGCGCAACTGCGGCTATCTGGCGCTGATGTCGAGCATTCTCGGCGGCGCGGAGATCGTCGTCACGCCGGAGCGCCCGTTCACGATGGAAGAAGTCGCCAAGTCGCTGGAAGATGCCTACGTGCGCGGCAAGTCGCATGCCATCGCCGTGGTGGCCGAGGGCGCGCCCTACCATGTGACGACGCTGCAGGATTTCCTCAAGCAGCAGTCGAGCGTGGGCTTCGAGATCCGCGTGACGATCCTCGGCCACATCCAGCGCGGCGGCAGCCCGACGGCCTTCGACCGCCTGCTGGCAACGCGCATGGGGGTCAAGTCGGTGCAGGCGCTCATCGCCGGCGAAACCGGCAAGATGGTGGCGCTCAACGGCCGCAAGATGGACCTGATCCCGATCGAGGAAGCCATCAGCCAGATCCGCCCGATCAGCGAGAGCTACTTCGAAATGGCGCGCTTCCTCTCGCGCTGACGCGCTGTCGTTGCCAGTATCGCCTGCGCGTTGCCGATCTCCTCGCAGGGCATACCGCGCATACCCTCGCATCGCGCGCCCATCCGGAAAATGAAACCGCCCTCGCAAGGGAGGGCGGTTCCCCAGTGTGGTGCTGTTGCGCCTAGCTGCTCAGGTGGCTTGATGAAGTCATCGGACAGGCATCCCACACGAACACCCACGGCTTGCCGTCCGCAGCATAGTGGGTATTCACCTGAAGCTCTCCGGTCGTCAGCCGCCACAGGGTCACATCGGCGTATTGCCCCAGCAGCAGTGGCGCGCCCGTCGGCACGCCCATCGCCGCGACCGCTTCGTTGGTCATGCTGATGATCGGCAGGGTGCTGCCATTACCGGTGGCCGGATCAACGCCGTAAACTTCGATCCCGTACGCCTTGCAGTAGATGGCGACTGGCGCAGCGCGATCGACCTCATGATGATTGATTCGCCCGTCAACCGGCGAGAAAGGAGAGGATGCGGCAGGAGATGCGTCATGAGACGCGTCAGGATAGTTCAGGTACAGCGTGAAGCTGTGGAAGCACAGCGGATCGCTGAGAGTCGAGTCAAGCGCAATCAGCGTCCAGTCCCCCTGGGTATTCTGGCCGTAGAAGGTGGACAGCGGCTCAGCCGGCCGGAACGTGCCAGTCACAGGGCTTGAGCCTCCGATAAGCCCGGCCGCTGTGTCATCGAACGTGACCACCACGCGACCGACTTCGCTGGAGTCACCATTTGGATAGGTATCGACGTTGATCAGATGGATGGTCGTTCCAGCAGGGCTGGTCAGGAAGAATGCGATTTCGTCGAAGTGGGGTGAGTTACTACCGCCATCGGGAGGGCAGGGATCATCTGTCTTGACGTATTCGATGCTGACATGAACATCGGTGACCGGTTCTGACTGCGTGATGGTGACGACACGTGAAATCAGCCCGTTGTCCACCTCCCCATAGGTACTGTTGGTCGCGGTGAGCGCCGCGGCGCTGACCGGTGCGACGATGAGCAGAATTGCGCTGATTAACCCGACGATAACGATCGTGTGCAGTCCCAGCCTTTCGCGCATGGTTGCTCTCCTTCAGGTGAACGAGATGCGCCAGAAAGCGAACAGTAGTGCAACGTTGAAATCAGCATACGTCAAAAATGTAAATGCAGCAATTCACCTTGGCTGTAAGACCATTTCAGGACAGGAGTCGGCGCAGCGCGGGCAGGGCGAAGGCGAGCGACCGGTTCACGACCCTGCGGCCAGAGAGCAGGACAAAGATGCGTTTGGCCTGCAGCAGGCGCACCACCAGCAGCCGCACACTCCGGGTGCAGCATGTCCGCAACAGGTGCCCCTCACCCCCTGGACCGTCTCTCGCGACAGCACGAGATCGATCCGCAGGATGAGGGGCCTGTGTCAGCATCCCTTCGGCCCGCTACGGATTGATTGGCTCCAGATAGTAGTCGGTCCCCTGGCCCTCCGCCGTCCAACCGATCAACCCATCGGCATCGATACGCCACCACGCCCGGCCAGCCGGATCACAGACCGGGCCTTCCCGCACGCTGCGATGCGCCCTTGCGACATCTTCTCCTGACTGAGGAACGACCTGCCGACTGTGATTCGTTTGCCCAGCCCGCTCCCCCGGTCGGTCATATCCATCCGGCGCGCGCACCCCTGTGCGCCCGGTATAATTGCGTTATGCGGGCATTCCGTGTATCTTCTATAGAGAACTAGAGTGAAAATCGGGGTCTGCAATGAGCACTTCCTTTCCAGTCGAGCTCGACAAGGACAGCGCTGTTCCGCTCTACTATCAGCTGCAGCAGAGCATCATCGATCTGATCGACAAGGGGACTCTGCAGCCCGGACAGGGCATCCCATCCGAGAACGTGCTGTCGCGGCGCTACAACATCAGCCCGATGACCGTGCGCCAGGCCATGACTGAGCTGGCGGCGCGCGGATACGTGCGGCGCGAGCGCGGGCGCGGCACCTTCATCGCTGCCCGCCAGCTCACGCACTCACTGGAACGCCCTGTCGGCTTCTCCGAAGACATGCGCGCGCGCGGCGTACAGCCCGGATCCAAAGTGCTGCTGCTGGAGGTCGTGCCCGCGCCCGAAAAAGTCGCGCTGGAGAGTGGCATCCCCACAGGCATGCCGCTGCTGCGCCTGCGCCGCCTGCGCTTCGCAGACGACCAGCCGGTCGGCGTGCACGACTCCTATCTCAGCAATACCGGCATCACGCTGGCCGATTTCGAGCGCATGCCCTCGCTCTATGATCTGCTGGCCGAGCGCGGGCAGCGCGTGACCGAGAGCGACGACTGCCTGGAGGCGGCGGCTGCGGATCGCGATACGGCTGAGCTGCTCGATCTGGCCGTGGGCGCGCCGCTGCTGCGCGTCACCCGCATCTCCCGGGCCGCCGAAGGCCGCTTCGTCGAACACGTCGAGGCGCTCTACCGGGCCGAACTGTATCAGTACCGCGTGCACCTCAGGCGCTAGCGTGCAGGCTGTGCCCGGATGGCCGAGATCAGGAGGGTCGTTATCGAGGCGGATCCACCCCACGCATTTTCCATGTGCCATTTGATGCAATGCTGTTGATGGAGATTCTGAAAATGAAGTTCACACGTGTACTGACTGCCGTACTCAGCCTGTTCCTGCTGGCGGCGCTCGCGCTCGGCGCGGCGGCCCAGGATACGCCGAAGCGCGTCGCGCTCATCATCGCGCAGGGCGGCCTGGGCGATCGTTCTTATAATGACAGCGCCTTCGCCGGCCTCACCCTGGCCGCTGCCGAACTGGGCGTGGATGTCGTGCCGATCGAGTCATCAGACCCGGTGGGCGAAGGCGAGCAGCTGCTGCGCACCGCCGCCGAGTCCGGCTTCGACCTGGTGATCACGCTGGAGTTCAGCCACTTCGACCCGCTGGCGCGCATCGCCGGAGACTACCCCGACACGCTGTTCGCCATCGTCAACGTGGTGGTGGATGCGCCCAACGTCGTCTCGGTGATGTTCGACGAGCACACCGGCTCGTACCTGGCGGGGATGCTCTCCGCGCTGGTGACGACTGATGCGGAGATGCCCAACACCAATGCCGACAACGCGCTGGGCGTGATCGGCGGCGTGCAGTCGAGCGGCATCGACGTCTTCCTCGATGGCTACCTGCAGGGCGCGTGCGCCATCAGCCCCGATGTCAACGTGCTGTTCGCCTACTCCAACAGCTTCGGCGATACCGCCGTCGGCAACGAGCTGGCCTCGGCCATGAACGAGCAGGGCGCAGACGTGGTGTACGCCGTCGCTGGCGGCACCGGCCTGGGCGTGATCGATGCGGCGCGCGACAACGGCTTCTGGGCGGTGGGCGTGGACAGCGATCAGGACTACGTGGCCCCCGGCTACGTGCTCACCAGCATGCTCAAGCGCGTGGACGTGGCGGTGTACGACCTGATCAGCAAGCTGGTCAGCGGCGAGCTGCAGGGCGGCACGGTGCAGCAGTATGGCCTGCCGCAGGGCGGCGTCGGCCTCAGCGAGATGGTCTACACGCGCCAGCTCATCCCGCGCGCGTTCATGGACCAGGTGACAGCTGCGCAGGAAGCGATCATCGCCGGGGATCTGAGCGTGATCGACACGCGCACGATCACGCAGGAACAGCGCGATGCGCTGTACGCGGACCGCACCTGCGCCGGCATGCAGGCGCTGGCCGACGAACTGGCGGCTCAGTAACACCCCACAGGCAACGATGGGCGGGGGGCGTGGCCACGCGCTGCGCCCCCTGCGATACCGCTTCCGCCTGAGGAACACAAAATGGCTTTTCTGGAACTGCACGATATCTGCAAGACTTTTTCCGGCGGCGTGCGCGCCAACCACGGCATCTCGCTGCAGATCGACGCGGGCGAGATCCGCGGGCTGGTGGGCGAGAACGGCGCTGGCAAATCCACACTGATGAAAATTCTGTACGGCATGGAGCAGCCGGATCGCGGCGAAATCCGCCTGAACGGCCAGCGCGTGAGCATCCCCAATCCGCATGCGGCCATCGCGCTGGGCATCGGCATGGTGCATCAGCACTTTCAGCTTGTGCCCTCGTTCACCGCAGCTGAGAATGTCGTGCTGGGCAGCGAACCGGGGCGCAGCGGTGGGCGGCTGGACCGCGCGCAGATGAACGCTCGCGTGGCCGCGCTGTCGCAGCAGTACGGGCTGGAGATCGCGCCGGAAGCGCGCGTATCCGAGCTGTCGGTGGGCATGCAGCAGCGCGTGGAAATCCTCAAGATGCTCTATCGCAGCGCGCGCGTGCTGATCTTCGACGAGCCTTCGGCGGTGCTCACGCCGCAGGAGGTCGACAGCCTGTTCGAGGTGGTGCGGCGGCTGGTGGCCGGTGGCTGCACCGCGATCTTCATCACGCACAAGCTGTACGAGATCATGACTCTGTGCCAGCGCGCGACAGTGCTGCGGCGCGGTGAGGTGGTCGGCACGGTCGAGGTCGCCAGCAGCTCGGCAGCGGAGATCGCCCGACTGATGATCGGCGCAGAGGTGGTGGCGGCGCGCGTGGGCGCCCCTCCGCCGGCGGAAGCGCCGCCCTGCCTGACGCTGCGCGAGCTGTGCCTGCCCGGCCCGGGCGGACGGCTGCGCCTCGATCATGTGTCGCTGGAGGTGCGCCGGGGCGAGATCGTCGGCGTCGCCGGGGTGGAGGGCAACGGCCAGGCGGAGCTGGTGCAGGCCATCACCGGGGTGGGCGCCGGCGTGACGGGCGAGGTTTCGCTGGAAGGCACGCCGCTGCTGCACGGGCGGGCAGGCCGCAGCGTGCGCGCCCGCCGCGAGGCCGGGCTGGCGGTGATCCCGGAGGATCGCAACCTGGAGGGGCTTAGCCCGCCGCAGCGCCTGTGGGAGAACACCGCCGCCAGCGCGTACTACCGCCCGCCCGGTTCGCGCCTGGGCTGGCTCAATCGCGGCGCGCTGCGGGCGCGGGCGCGAGCGCTGATCGCCGGCTACGACATCCGCACGCCGGACGAGAGCGCGCTCATCCGCCAGCTTTCCGGCGGCAACGCGCAGAAGGTGGTGATCGCCCGCGAGCTCGATCAGCAGCCGCGCGCGCTGATCGCCGCGCAGCCCACGCGCGGGCTGGATGTGGGCGCTGCGCGCTTCGTGCACGAACAACTGCTGCGCCTGCGCGCCGAGGGCGTCGGCATTCTGCTGATCTCGGCGGATCTGGACGAGGTGCTGGCGATGAGCGACCGCATCGCTGTGATGTTCGAGGGGCGCATCATCGCTGTGCTGCCGCGTGAGGCGGCGCAGCGCGAGCGCCTCGGCCTGCTGATGTCCGGCAGGCAGGCGGCGGCCTCATGACGCGCTTCGCCCCGGCGGCACAGACGGCGCTGCGCACGCTCATCACGCTGGGGGCGGCGCTGCTGATCGGCGGCATCATCATTCAGCTTTCCGGGCAGGATGCGCTGCAGGCCTACCAGGTGCTGTTCAACTCCGCGCTGGGCAACGAGCGCGCGCTGGCCAACACGCTGCTGGCGGCCACCCCGCTGATCTTCACCGGGCTGGCGACGATGATCGCCTTCCGCGCGGGCATCTTCAACGTCGGCGTGGAAGGCTCGCTCTACCTGGGCGCATTCGCCGCCGCCTGGGTAGGCTTCACCTGGCTGGAGCTGCCCGCGATCGTCGTCATTCCGCTGGCGTTCGTCTTCGCCGGGCTGGCGGGCGGGCTGTGGGCGCTCATCCCGGGCTATCTCAAGGCGCGGCTGCGCGTGGATGAGATCGTCAGCACGATCATGCTCAATTACGTGGCGATCCTCTTCACCACCTATCTGGTCAACGGCCCGTTCTACCTGCCGGGCATGGCCAACGCGATGAGCGCGGAGGTCTCGCCGGCGGCGGTACTGCCCCGGCTGATCGAGCGCTCGCAGTTCAACCTGGCGTTCCCCATCGCCATCGCGGTATTCGTCGCGGTGGCGCTGCTGCTGGCGCGCACCAGCGCCGGCTACGAGATCCAGTCGGTGGGCGCGAATCGCACCTTCTCGCGCTGGATGGGCATGTCGGTCTCGAGAGTGATCCTGCTGGTGATGTTCATCAGCGGCTTCATCGGCGGTTTCGCCGGCGCGGGCCAGGCGCTGGGCGTGCACTACCGCTTCATCGCGGGCTTCTCGCGCGGGCTGGGCTTCGATGGCATCGTGGTGGCGCTGCTGGGGCGTAATCACCCGCTGGGTGTGCTGCTGGCGGCGGTGTTCTTCGGGGCGCTGCGCAGCGGGGCCTCGACGATGGAGATGTTCACGCAAACCCCGCGCGACATCATCGACGTGGTGTTCGCGCTCATCATCCTGTTCGTCTCAATTGATGTGTCGTTCGACTGGTGGAAGCGCCGCCGCGCCCGCCGGGCCGCGCGCGAGGAGGCATAGGCGATGGACGGGCTGGAGGGACTGACCAACCTCGCGGCGGCGGCGCTGCGCCTGAGTGCCCCGCTGATCCTGGCGGCCATGGGCGGCCTGCTGAGCTATCAGGCCGGGCTGGTGAACATCTCGCTGGAAGGCCTGATGGTCATCGGCGCGTTCGTGGCGGTGGTGGTGGGCGCAGCGGCGGGCTCTGCCTGGGTGGGCGTGCTGGCCGGGGTGGCCGCGGGGATGGCGCTGGCGGCGCTGTTCGCGCTGTTCGTCACGCGGCTGCGCGCCAATCTGATCATCACCGGGCTGGCGGTCAACTTCCTGGCTGCCGGCGCGACGGCCTATCTGCTCAAGGCGGTCTTCGGCAACGCCGGCACGTACGCGCCGCAGGGCTTCGACAGCCTGCCGACGTGGACTGTGCCCGGACTGAGCGCGCTGCCGGTGCTGGGCCCGGTGCTGTTCGATCACTCGCCGCTGGTGTATGCTGCACTGCTCTCCGTGCCGCTGGTGGGGTTTGCGCTCTATCGCACCATCCCCGGCATGCAGATTCGTGCGGTGGGCGAGAACATCGAGGCGGCGCGCACTGCCGGCGTGCCCGTCACCCGGCGGCAGTATGCCGCGCTGCTGGGCTGCGGCGCGCTGTGCGGGCTGGCGGGCGCGCATCTGGCGGTAGGCGATCTGGGCATCTTCCGCGAGAATATGGTGGCGGGGCGCGGCTTCATCGCGCTGGCGGCGGTGTATTTCGCGGCGGGCCGGCCCGGCCTGTCGATGCTGGCCTGTCTGCTGTTCGGCCTGTTTGAGGCGCTGCAGTTCCGCCTGCAGCTCAACAACAGCACCCCGCCGCAGTTCTTCCAGATGCTGCCGTATCTGATGGTGGTCATCATGCTGGTGGCGATTTCGGTGCGCAAGGAATGGCGAAAGGGATGGTCGTGATGCGAAGCGCTGTGCTGGTGATCGATATGGTGCGCGATTTCACCGATATGGAGCACGGGCGCGTGGCCAACGCCACGGCGGCGCGGCTGGTGCCGGTGATCGCGGCGTTCGTCGACGCAGCGCGCGCACGCGGCGCACGCATCATCTGGGTGATCGACCGCCACCGCGCGGGCAAGCCCGACTGGGAGCTGGAGCATGTGCGCCCGCACTGCGACGACTCGACCGACGGCATCGCGCTGGCGCCTGAACTCGTCCCGCAGCCGGAAGACTACCTGATCCACAAGCGCCGCTACAGCGCCTTCGTCGGCACCGATCTCGATCTGATCCTGCGCGACGACCACATCGGGCGCGTGATCCTGGTCGGCACCAAGACCAACGTGTGCGTGCGCGCGACGGCGCAGGACGCCTTCGAGCACAACTACCACGTCGTCATCCCACCGGAGTGCGTGGGCACGGACCGCGCAGACCTGCACGAGGCGAACATGTACGACCTGGGCCGCTATCTGGGGCGGGTGATCCCGGCGCAGGAAACGCTGGCGCTGCTCGAACAGGAGCAGCAGGATGCCTGAGCTGATCGCCTCCGGCTACCCCAGCCTCGACATGATCATGCCGGTGTCGCGCCTGCCCGCGGCGGGCGAAACCGCGCTCCTCAGCCGCTTCGTCGAGCCGGACGGCTACACGTACGGCGGCTGCGGGGTGAACGTGGCGGTCGGCCTGGCGCGGCTGGGGCATGCCGCGGGCGTGGCCATCACCATCGGCGATGACGACATGGGGCAGCGCTATGCCGGCTATCTGCGCGGCATCGGCGTCAACACCGAGGCGCTGCGCGTGATCCCGCACGCCTTCACCTCGCGCAGCTATCTCTTTCGCGGCCCCGACGGGGAGTACCAGACCTACTTCTATCCGGGCGCTTCCGATCTCGACACCACCTTCCCGGAAGAGGCGTTCGGGCGGCTGGCCCCGCAGTGGGCGCTGATCACCGTCGGCCCGCTGGCCTACAACCAGCACATGCTCGAAGCCGGCCTTGCTGCGGGCAGCCGCATCGCCTGGCAGCTCAAGGCGGATATCGCCGCCTATCCGCAGAGCGCGCTGGAGCGTTTCGCCAGCCAGAGCACGGTGATCTTCTGCAACCGGGTGGAGGCCGCCTACCTCGAACGCGCACTGCGCCTGCGCAGCGTAGGCGACCTGATCGGGCGCGGCGTGCAGATCGTTGTGCAGACGCTGGGCGAGGCTGGCAGCCTGGTGTTCAGCGCGGACGGCGCACACACCGTGCCCGCCGCCCACTGCGCGCTGGTGGATACCATCGGCGCCGGAGATGCGTACACCAGCGGGTTCATGGCGGGGCTGCTGCGCGGCTGGGAGCTTCCCGCCTGCGGCCGGCTGGGCGCGGTCATGGCCGCTTTCGTGCTGGAATCGATCGGCTGCCAGTCCAGCCTGCCGGACTGGCCCACACTGCTTTCACGCTATCAACGCGAGTTTGGAGACCCATGATCACCTCACTGTACCTGCGCTGCTCACCGGGCGACATCAAGGAGCGCGTGCTGCTCACCGGCGATCCGGCGCGGGTGGACCTGATCCTCGAACATCTGACGGACGCCCGAATCATCGCGCGCCACCGCGAGTTCGTCGTGGGCGGCGGCTTGTACAACGGCATGCCTTTCACGGCGGTCGCCTCAGGCATCGGCGCGCCCTCCGCCGCCATCGCGCTGGAGGAGCTGTCGCAGCTGGGCATGAAGGCCGTCACCCGCGTGGGCACGACGATGGCGCTTAACGCCCCGCTGGGCAGCTTCGTGCTCTCGCTGGGCGCGGCCCGCTTCGAAGGCACGTCGAACGCCTATCTGCCGATCGCCTTCCCCTCGATCCCGGACTGGCGGCTGTCGCAGGCGCTGATGGCCAGCATCCCGCAGGGGATCGGCCTGACCACCGGTATCACCGCCTCGTTCGACGCCTTCTATACCGCCATGGCCCCGGCGCTGGTGGGCGAGAAGATGCAGGACCTCGATCTGATGCGCCGCGCCAACGTGCAGGCGATGGATATGGAGACCTCGGTGGTGTACACGCTCGGCAATCGGCTGCGGTTCGCCGCCGCGTCGCTGTGCGTGGTCACCAACCGCGCCTACCCGTTCGAGGTGATCGCCAATGAGCCGCGCGTCGAGCGTGAGAAGCAGCTGATCGAGACCGTGCTGCGCGGCATGAGCGCGTGGACACTGCCATGAGCGCGACCCTGCTGATCGGCGGGCGCTGGCGCGAAGGGGCCCTGCCCCCGCTGCCCGTGTTCAACCCGGCCACGCAGGAGGTGCTGGCGCACACCGCCGATGCCAGCGCTCACGATGTCGATGCGGCGGTGGCTTCCGCGGCGGCGGCGTTTCCGGCCTGGGCAGCGCGCTCCGGGCGCGAGCGGGCGGCGCTGCTGCATCGCGCGGCAGAGCGCTTCCGCGCCGTGTATCTGGAGGAGGCGGCGGTGCTGCTCACCCGCGAGAATGGCAAGCCGCTCAGCGACTCGCGCAAGGAGCTGCTCTACAGCGCCGATGTGATCGACTTCTACGCTGATGAGGCGCGGCGCATCACCGGCACCCACTTCAGCGGGGATATGGGCGGCACACACAGCTTCGTGTGGAAGGAGCCGGTGGGCGTGGTCGGCGCCATCGTGCCCTACAACTTCCCCGTGGACTTGCTGGCGTGGAAGCTGGGGCCGGGGCTGGCGGCGGGCTGCACCTTCGTCGTCAAGCCATCGGAGCTGGCCCCGCTGAGCGTGCTGCGCTTCGTGCAGGCCTTCCTCGATGCCGGCCTGCCAGAAGGCGTGATCAACGTGGTCACCGGCGGTGGCGCAGCGGGCGCGGCGCTGGTGGAACATCCGCTGGTGAGCAAGATCGCCTTCACCGGCTCGGTGGACACCGGCAGGCGGATCGGCGAGGCGGCAGCGCGGCAGTTCAAGCGCACCACGCTGGAGATGGGCGGCAGCGCGCCGTGCATCGTGTTCGCCGACAGCGACATCCGCACGGCGGCGGCGGCGGCGCTGCGCCGCTGCTTCTCGCACACCGGGCAGATCTGCATCTCGGTCAACCGCATCTTCGTCGAACGGCCAGCCTTCGCGGCGTTCGTCGAGTATTTCAGCGTAGCGGCGGCGCGCCTGCACGTCACCGCCGATGGCGTGGCCGAGCCCAACGCCGACATGGGCCCGATGATCAGCGCGGCGGCGGTGGACAAGGTGGCGGCGCACGTGGCGGATGCGCAGGCGCTGGGCGCGCGCGCCGTGCTGGGCGGGCACCGGCTGACGGACGGCGCCTATGCGCGCGGCCACTTCTACGCGCCGACGGTGCTCACCGGCGTGACGTCGGCCATGCGCGTGATGCGCGAGGAGACCTTCGGCCCGGTCGCCCCGCTGATGCCCTTCGACAGCCGCGACGAGGCGCTGGCGCTGGCCAACGACACCCCGTATGGGCTGGCTGCTTACGTCTACACACGCGATCTGGAGACGGCCTTCGCCTGCGCGCGCGGCCTGCGCTGCGGCGGCATCGGCATCAACGTCAACGACATCACCGACATCCGCGCGCCGTTCGGCGGCATGAAGCACAGTGGCATTGGCCGCGAACTGGGCGAGCCCGGCCTGGACGCCTATCTGGAGCACAAGCACATCCGCCTGAACGCGGGCGGGCGCTGAACGAACGCGCTATCATTCGCCTGCTCACGCTGCTCCGCCGCCCGTGGCGCGCAGCACGACCGGAGGTCACAGCATGACAGCATACAATGGCGACCCGTGGACGCTGGTGCGCACGCGGCACGACTTCCCGGCAGACGAGGTGATCTCTGCGCTGCAGAAGGAGATCCGGCGCGGCCAGACGGAGAACGCCGCCCTGCTGGCATATGAGATGCTCATCACCAGCGCCGAGCTTGAGGCCTATCTGTGGGGCCGGCTGCAGGTGATCTCGGTCGAGGATATCGGGCTGGGCAATCCGCAGGCCCCGGTTCTGATCGAGACGCTCTACCAGATGCACCTGCGCCTGGCGCGCCCGGTGGGCGACCGCTACCTGTTCGCCATCCACGCGGTGCGCTTTCTGTGCGGCTGCCACAAGGAGCGCGGCAGCGACGATCTGCTCAACTGGATGCGCCGCAGCATGGAAGCGGGCACCGCACTGCCAACCATCCCGGATTACGCCGTCGACATGCACACTGCGCGCGGGCAGGCGCTCGGGCGCGGCTACCAGCATTTTCTGGAGCAGGCGGCGCTGGTGCAGCCCGAACTGCCGGGCCGCGACACCACCTACCTCGACCGGCTGAAGGTGCTCATGCGCGGCACGCCCTGAAGCGCCCGCGCCTCACGCCCCGCCCGACATCTCCGCAGACAGCCGCGCCGCCGTGAGCGCGTAGATCAGCGCGGCCTGCTCCAGGCTGGCGATCTCGACGTATTCGTCGACCGCGTGGGCATTGGCCCCCACCGGGCCGAAGCCGCACACCGTCGGGATACCGCGCTCGATTAGCAGATAGCCCTCGTTGGCGGGGCCCGCCGCGCACCATGCCGGCGCCGCGCCGCGCACTGCCTGCGTCACCTGCGCCAGCACGCGAAAGACCGCCGCATCGGGAGGCGCGCATACCGCCGGGATGAAGTTGATGCGCTCCACGCTGAAGCGCGCGCCGGCGATGGCCTCCGCCTCGGCGGCGACCCACGCTTCCAGCGCCGCCGCGTCGTGTTCCGGCGTGGTGCGGATATCGACCAGCGCATGGCAGTGATCGGGCACGATGTTGACCGCCGTCCCGCCCTCGATCATCGTGCCCGGCGTGACCACGGTGCGGAACGGCTCGAAGAAGCGGGCCGTGCTGCGCGCAAACGACCGCGCCTCCAGCGCCAGCAGCAGCCGCGCCATCGCGGTGACGGCGTTGGCCCCCGCCTCGCGCTCCTGCCAGGCGTGCGCGCCGGTGTGGATGGCCGAGCCCTGCGCGGTGAGGCGCAGGCGCAGCAGCCCGCGATGCCCGACGATCAGCTCCTCGCCAGCGTAGGCGTAGATCGCGCCGTGGGCGGAAAGCAGGTCGTGTTCCGCCAGCCAGCGGATGCCGAGCGTGCCGGTGGCGCCTGTCTCCTCATCGGGCACGCCGATGAACTGCGCCCGGCCATGCGGCAGCGCGCCGGGGACGGCGGCCAGCGCCGCCAGCGCGTACAGCGCCGCCGCCATGCCGCCTTTGGTATCGGCGGCCCCGCGCCCATACAGCCGGCCACCCGCGATCGCGGCGGCGAACGGCGGGTGCGTCCACAGCGCCGGGTCGCCCTCCGGCACAGTATCGAGATGACCGAGCAGCAGCAGGCCGGTCTCGCCATCGGCGCGGGTGCTGACGAGCACGTTTGGCCGGCGCGGCTGTGCCCCGGCGATCTGCGCATACAGGCCGAGCCGGGCGGCCTCCCCGGCGATCACGGCGGCCAGCGCGGCCTCGTCATGCACGCCGTTGACCGAGGGCGTGCGGATCATCCGGCGGGCGAAATCGAGCAGCTCGGGCTGGCGCGCATGCAGCGCTGCGCGCAGCGCGTGTTCGAGCGCACTCACGAGGCGGCCCCGGGCGTGACGATCAGCCGTTCCAGCCCGCGAATGACGTAGCTGTCGCGGAAGCGCGGCGTTTCGGCCAGCGCCAGGCGCGGCATGCGCGTGAACAGCGAGCGCAGCGCGATGCCCAGCTCCATCCGCGCCAGCGGAGCGCCCAGACAGAAGTGAATGCCCAGGCTGAAGGACAGATGCGGGTTGTCAGCGCGGGTGATGTCGAGCGCCTCGGCCTGCGGGAAACGCGCCGGATCGCGGTTGGCCGCGCCGAACAGCAGCGCGATCTGCTGGCCCTGGCGCAGGCGCACGCCGTGAAGCTCGAGATCGTGCAGCACCCAGCGGCGGAACAACTGCAGCGGCGTGTCGAAGCGCATCATCTCCTCGACGGCGCTGGCGGCCAGCGCTTCCGGGCGGGCGCGCAGCAGCGCGAGCTGCTCCGGATGGCGAAAGAGCGCCCACAGGCCGTTGCCCAGCACGTTGACGGTGGCCTCGTGGCCAGCGTTGAGCAGCAGCACGCAGGTGGAGACCAGCTCGTCCTCGCTCAGCATGTCGCCCGCCTCCTCGACCGTGGCCAGCGCGCTGATCAGATCGTCCTGCGGGCTGCGGGCGCGGCGGGCGGCCAGTGCGCGCAGATAGTCGCTGAACTCGCCGGCGGCGCGAATGGCGCGCTCGGCCTGTTCGGGCGTGTGGTTGAGCTCATACAGCGCGACGATATCGCGCGACCACGGGCGCAGGCGGCTGCGATCCTCCTCCGGCACGCCGAGCAGGGCGGCGATCACGATCACCGGCAGCGGAACGGCGAAATCCTCCAGCAGGTCGAAGTGCTCGCGCCGGGCCGCCGCATCCAGCAGGCGGTCGGTGATCGCCTGGATTTCGGCGCGCAGTCCTTCGATGCGGCGCGGGGTGAAGGCCTTGTGCACAAGGCCGCGCAGCCGGGTGTGATCGGGCGGCTCCTTGTCGAACATCGAGTGTTCGCTCAGGCGGTCGAACGGAGCATAGCGCGGGTCTCGCGGGGGCAGGCCGAGCGCCTCAGGCGGCAGGATGTGGGTGATCGAGCGGCCCAGGCGGCGGTCGCGCAGCAGGGCGCTGACGTCGTCATAGCGATGGGCGATCCACAGCCCGAGGGCGTCCTCCCACACGATGGGCGGGCCTTGCCGCAGGTGGGCGTAGGTGGGATAGGGGTCGTTGCGAAACTCGGGCGACTGCGGATCGAACAGCATGGGGAATGGGCCTCCTGACGCGCGAGCGCGATTGTAGCGCAGGCGCACCGGCCCTGCCCCCGGCACAGCACTGGTCCGTCTCAGCGATCCGCCGGCGACCATCTCCCGGGCGACAGCAGCGCAGCACGCGAAATGCTGAATACAGCCGCGCTCCTGACGCACGGTATACTGGCAGTATCGTTTTACCGCAGTTGATCGCGGACCGCCGGAACCCTGCAGCGATGCGCATGATTCACTCCATGTCCATTCGTTTCCTCGTCAGCCATCTGCTGGTGGCCGTCCTCAATGCCGTGGTGCTGGCGATTTTCGTCTTCGCCAACTTCGCGATGGATGGGGCGCCGACCGACGTGATGGATGGGGCGCCCAACAATGCGCGAGAGACTGTCGCTGCCATCTGGGCGGAGAGTATCGCGACCGCGTGGTTCATACCGACAACAGATTCGGAACCCTCAGCGAATATGGGGGGGTTCGGCTCTGACCGTGACTTCGGGTTGGTGGTGGACCCGGCAAATACGGTCATCGCTGCCTACGGCAGCACGCCCTGCACGGTGGGGCAGCAGATGAGCGCATGCCTGCCGGAGGCCGTCGACCAGGTCGAAGAGCAGATCACAACTGATGGATGGATCCAGTACGTCCTGAATACGACCACCGGACACCGTGTGATCACCCGCAGCTATTCTCCACTGATCGATACCTTGCTCTTCCTTACCATCCAGATGATTCTGATGGTGCTGGTGGTGACGGTGATATCGCTGCCAATCGCCTTCGTACTCTCCAAGCTGCTGGTGCGCGGATACCTGCGCCGGCTCAAGCGGGTGGTCTTCGTCAGTCAGCGCTTCGCCGCCGGCGACTGGGACGAACGCGTACATGACCAGCGCCAGGATGAGTTGGGGAAGATGGCGCAGCAGTTCGATCGCATGGCCGAGCGGCTGCAGAGCAATATCCTGACGCTGCGCACGCTGACGCAGCAGCTCGCAGAGGCGCGGCTGCAGGGCGAGCAGGTGGCGATGCAGAACGAGCGTATCCGCCTGGCGCGCGAGCTGCACGACGAAATCTCGCAGCGCCTGTTCAGCCTGACGGCTTCCAGCAGCACGCTGCCCGATATCATCCGCAACGATACCCAGCGCGGCATCGCGCTTGCTCAGACCATCGCCGACAGCGCACAGCAGGCGCTGCTCGATCTGCGCGGCGTGCTGGCATCGCTGCGCCC
>CAZZJW010000074.1:0-19709 GCA_964654755.1 uncultured Pleurocapsa sp.
CCTTCACGGCATTCTGCCAGGTGCGGACGACCGCGCTGGTCAACCTGCGCGCCGCCCCCTCCACCAGTGCCGCCATCCTGGCGGAGGTGCCGTTCGGCACGACGGTCACCGCCACTGCGCGCAACGCCGCCGGCTTCTATCTGGTCAGCTACGGCGGGCAGATGGGCTACCTGTCGTCCGCCTGGGCGACCGAACTGGGGACGTGCAGCTAGGGGGCCTCAGCCGATATTCCGCTTTCACGTCAGCGTTGGTGCGCGGCATTTAGACGGTATAATCTGCGCCGCGAAGCAGATGTGGACAGGGGGCGCGATGAGCCAGAAGACCGACTGGCTGATTCCGGACCGGCTGGTGCTGGTGCAGGCGTGGGATCAGCTTTCGCTGGATGAGTTGCGCGCGATCAACAGCGAGTCGAACGCGCTCATCAGCGCCGGTACGCCGATGGTGCACATGATCGTCGATGTCACCCGCGTGCGGAAGTTCCCGACCAACCTGCGCGAGATCAACGCCGCGACGCGCACCACCTCCCCCGGCCAGTACGGTTGGACGGCGATGGTGACGAGCAACGCGGTCATCCGCTTCGTCGCCTCGGTGGCCGTGCATGCGGCAGGCGCGCGCGTGCGCATGTTCGAGGATGCGCAGGCGGCGCTGCGCTTCCTGTACGAGCAGGATGCGTCGCTGCCACAGCCCGTCCCGGCCATCCCCTCACCGCCAGAACCGCCCCCCGCCTGATGGCCGGAGCGCCATGACCCGCACGGTGCTTTCCAACCGACAGATCGCCCGCGCCGCGCTGCTGGTGGTGCTGGGATTCCTCGCCAGCGGGGTGCTGGGGCTGGTGCGCACCGGCCTGTTCTCGATCACCTTCGGCGCAGGCGAGGCCCTCGATGCCTACTACGCCGCGCAGCGCATTCCCGAAACGCTGTACGTGCTGGTGGCAGGCGGCGCGCTCGGCTCGTCGTTCATCCCGGTGTTCACCCGTGCATGGGCGCAGGACGATGCGCAGGGCGCGTGGCGCCTGGCCAGCGCTGTGCTGACGCTGGCGACGGTGCTGGCCGGCGGGCTGGCGCTGGTGCTGGCGCTGCTGGCCCCGTGGATCGTGCCGACGCTGCTGGTGCCCGGCGCGCCGCCGCGCCTCGCCAGCCTGACCACCGGCCTGACGCAGTTCCTGATGATCACCGTGATCATCTTCACCGTCAGCGGCCTGCTGATGGGCATGCTCAACGCCCGTCAGCGCTTCGTGCTGCCTGCGCTGGCGCTGAGCATGAACAACCTCGGGCAGATCTTCGGGGCGCTGGTGCTGGTGCGTCTGATCCCCGCCTACGGGGTGCACCCCGCCACGACCGATCCCGCCCTCGCCGAGCTGCTGCGCCAGCTCTGGCCGAACGACGGCGGGATGCCCGTCTACGGGCTGGCGGCGGGCGCGGTGCTGGGGGCGCTGCTGCACCTGGCCGTGCAGCTTCCCGGCCTGCCGCGCATCGGGGCGCGCCTGCGCGTGCTGTTCAGCGTGCGCGTGCCGGGCGTGCGCGAGGTGCTGCTGCTGATGCTGCCGCGCGTGCTGGGGCTGGCGGTGGTGCAGCTCAATTTCGCCGTCAACGTCATCCTCACCAGCAGCATGCTGCCCGGCAGCCGCACCGCGCTGGTCACCGCATGGACGCTGATGTTCTTCGTGCTGGGCGTGATCGCGCAGAGCATCGGCACGGCGGTCTTTCCCTCGCTGGCGGCGCTGGGCGCGGCGGGCGACATCCCCGGCTTCCGCAGCCGCCTGTCCGGGGCGATGCGCGGTGTGCTCTTCCTCGCCTTTCCCGCCAGCGTCGCGCTGATCACATTGGGCGGGCTGGGCATCCGCCTGCTCTTTCAGCACGGCGAATGGTCCGCCGAAAACACCGAGGCGACGGCCTGGGCGCTGGCCTTCTTCGCGCTGGGCGTGGCCGGGCACGGCCTGCTGGAGGTGCTGGCGCGCGCCTTCTACGCGCTGGAGGATACCTGGACGCCGGTGCTGGTGGGCGTGGTGGCGATGGCCGCCAATATCACCCTCAGCCTGCTGCTCATCAGCCGCATGGGCGACCCGGGCGATCTTGGGCGTGGGCCGTTCGCCGGGCTGGCGCTGGCCAACTCGCTGACCACGCTGGCGGAGGCGGCGGTGCTCTGGCTGCTGCTGCGGCGGCGGCTGGGTGGGATCAACGACCGGGCGATCCTGCGCGGCGGGGCGGCTTCGCTGCTGGCCGCGCTGGGCATGGGCGTGGCGATCGTGTTCGCGGAGGATGCGCTCACGCAGGTCCCGCCGCTGGTGGGCGGCGCCATCGGCCTGCTGGCGGGCGCGCTGGTATTTCTGGCGCTGGCCGTGCTCTTTCGGCTGGAGGAAGCGCGCACGGTGCCGGCAGCGCTGCTGCGGCGCTTCCGCCGCTGACGCCGCTGCCCGCGCTCAGTCGTCGTCGGGGGCCGGTGAGGCGGCACGACGCGCATCGTCGAGATCTACCCGCGCGATCTGCACCGTGATGTCCTTCTCGGTCAGCAGCTCCTTGGGCACGGAGATGCGTTTCTCGGCCAGGTAGTCGACCAGCGCATCGCTGAACGAGCGCGAGGTGGACTCCTCACCGTACTGCTCCATCATCTCGCGCAGGTGATCGATCATCCACAGATACAGATCGCCTTCTGTGCGGTGCCCGTCCCGCGACAGGATGTCGTGCTTGCGGATGAGCGTGATCGCCGGGCGGTAGACGTTGTCGTACCAGTTGGCAGCCGCCTCTTCCAGCGGAACCTCCCGCCCGCTGTTCTGCGCCATCACCGCCTGATGCAGGTAGACATGCCCCAGCAGATCGTCGTAGCGCGAAGGCTCCGTCAGCTGGATGGGCTGGTGGTGCGGGCGGGTGCGCGCCAGCGAGGTGTGGTCCAGAAAGGCCGCATAGGCCTCCGCGGCGTCGAGCTCCTTCTCGGTCATTTCGCTGTGCAGGCTGATGGGCGTGGGCAGCTCGGTGACATGCGCCTGGATGGTGCGCGCGCCAAGCTGCCGCGCGACGGAGACGCGGTGATTGCCATCGCGCACGAAGTAGACATCGCCTACCTTGTACAGCTCGATCGGGGGCAGCCCGGTCATGCCGCTGGCCTGTGCGTACACACGGCTCCAGCGTTCCTGCATGCCGCTGCGGCGGGGCAGAAAATCGCGCGTGAAGTCCTTGTAGCGGCCCACGCTGCCGACGATCTGATCCAGCGGCACTTCCTGCAGACCGCGATAGTCCTCCTCGCGCAGGCGCAGACGCGCGCGCACCTCCTCGAAGCTGAGCAGCTCGACCGGCTTCCCGCGCACCAGATTGAACATATCGCGCCAGAATCCGCGCATGCGCGCGTTCTGGAACACGCCGAGGCCTTCGATGTAGCTGAACTTCTCCTGATCGTCGGGCATGGACCCTCCTGCATGACTGCCTTCCACGTATGATGCACGGATGCGGCGCTGCACGCCTCGTGGAAGACGCACCATCATTGTACACGCTTCACTGTGAAGGACGCTTGAACGGCTGGCAAAGACACGCCGGGCGGCTACGACGCGGGGTGCGGCGCGCTCAGGTCGCGGTCCGCAGCCCAGCGCAGGATGAGCATCACTGAGGCCAGGCCGGCGAACGGGCCGTAGCCCGCGAAGAGCGCATCCATCGCAGCGGCGTCCATGCGCCCGCGCTGTCCGTGCAGGTAGTGATGGACGGCGGCGCGCAGCGCGACATCCGCCCGCCCGAAGTACAGGTAGTGCCCGGCAGCGCGGATCATCGTCCATGCTGCGGTCCAGTGGCCGACGCCGCGCAGTTCGCGCAGGGCGGCGTACATCGCCGGCGGCGGCAGGTGGGGCAGCGCCTCCAGATCGAGCACACCCTCCGCCTGCATCCGCGCGATCTCGAGCAGGCGGCGCATGCGCACGAAGGTGATGCGCAGCGGCGCGAGCTGCTCCAGCGTGAGCGAGGCCATGCGCTCTGGCGTGGGCAGCACGTCGCAGGCGGCGCCATCCACGATCAGCCGGCTGCCATACGTCGCGGCCAGCCAGCGTTCTGCGCGCTGCGCCGCCCTGAGCGCGATCTGCTGCTCGATCACCGTCACCAGCAGCGCCTCGAACACGCTGGTATAGCGCAGCAGGCGCAGGCCGTGCAGGCGGGCGCACGTCTCCGCCAGTATCGGATGCTGCTGCGCGAACTGGTAGAACGGCGCGAGCGAGAAGGCCGGGTCGATCATCCAGCCCGCCGCTGCCTGCGCCGCGCCATCTGGCAGCGGGCCATCCGCCGCCAGTACGCGCACATCGAGCGCCGCGCCGTCGCTGCTGGCGGCCAGCTCCAGCACAGCGATGCGCCCCCCCAGCCGCAGCGCGCGGCGGTAGCGCGGTGGCCCGTCGTGCAGCAGCGCATGGCCGAGCGCGTGAGTGGCCCCGGCGGCGGCGAAGGTGCGCGTGGCATCGAACGGAGGCGGCGGAACGAACTGCGCAATGCCGGTCGAATTCATGGTAATCTCCCGATAGCGTGAACAATCTTCGGAGGCCCGCGATGCTGCGCTTACGATTATGCCTGCTGGCGCTGGTGCTGGCGCTGTCGGTTCTGCCGGCAGCTGCGCAGACTGTGCAGGAGATCGCCATCGGCGGCGCCACCGGCGGGCAGATCAGCGACGCCGTCCCTGCGCCCAGTTTTCTGTTCAGCGGGCGCGCCGGGCAAACGCTGACCGTGCGACTGGAAGTGCTCGATTCTGCGCTGCGGCCGGTGCTGCTGGTGGCCACCGAAGACAACCGTGTGCTGACCACGTTCAGCGGGCCGCCCGGCGCGCAGTTTGTGGGCGGGTCGTTCGCGCTCAGCCAGGACGGGCGCTACTTCGCCCAGGTGCAGGGCGCAGGCGGCACGCGCGGCCGCTTCACGCTGACGCTGCTGGAGGGCGTGCAGCCGGTGCAGCCGCCGACGGCCACGCCGCTGCCCACGCTGCCGCCCACCGCCGCCCCACCCAGCGCCACGCCGTCCGCCGCCACGCCGTCCGCCAGCGTGCTGCTGACCGACCTGCTGCCTGGCCAGATCGAGGAGGCCGGCGTGAGCGCCGACAACTTCGAGCAGGTCTACCGCCTGCGCCCGGCTGCCTTCGCGCAGGTGCTGGATGTGCGCGTGGCCTCGGAAGGTGCGCTGGTCATCACCCTGCGCGATGCCGCCGGCGGCGACCCGATCGCGCTGTTTGGCGCGCGCACACGCGGCGGCGCGATCATCCTGCCGCCGTTCGGCGCGGATACGCCGGCGGAGTACCAACTGTCGCTGCGGCACGCGGGCGGCGGCTTCGTCGTGCGCTACCGCATCGCGCTCTCGGCGCTGCTGGCGGATGCGCCGCTGCTGGCCACCTCCGCCGCCCCGACCGGGAACGCGCCGCCCACCGCCGTGCCCACGCCCAGCGTCACGCCCAGCCCGTCGCCCATTGCCCCGGCGCAGGTGGATGTGCTGCTGACGTGGAGCGCTACCGAGTGGATGCTGACCAACATCTCTGGCCGCCCGCTGGATCTGTCGACGATCGCTTTCAGCGGGACCAGCCGCCGCGCCGATGCGGATACCTGGCGGCGTGGCAACCCCGGCCTGAACCTGAGCGCTTTCCCGCCCGGCCACTGCGCCGGCTTCCGCCCGCTCGCCTACCCGGATGCCCCGCCGCTGCCGCCCGGCTGCACCATGGTGTCGGCGTGGTGGTCCGACAACAGCGTGGGCTTCTGGCTGGAGGGCAACGCGTTCACCGTCACGCTGAACGGCACGCAGATCGCGCAGTGCGCGCTGGCCGCCGGCACGTGCGGCGTAGACGTGCCGTGAGCCGCGCCGGTTAGCGCGCCGCCGCCAGCCGCCCGGTGAAGAAGCGCTCGAAGCGCGGGCCATCCACCGCCACGCCCACCTCGGTGCTGGCGCTTTCGTCGGCCTGCGCCAGCGTCGCGCCGGTGGTGTGCGCGCCGGCCAGCTCGACCGCCACACGGGCGCGCTGCATCGTGAGCAGCGACGGATCGATCAGCGAGGCCGCCGCCAGCGGATCGTGCAGGTTGGCGTAGCCCTGCTGCTGATAGCGCGGATAGGCTTCGATCTGCGCGGCGATCGCGTGCTGAAACGGCGTGCCGCCAGCGCGGATGTCCGCCACGCCCGCCGGCGTCACCCGCACCTGTGTGGTCAGATCGAGCGGGATCATGCGCACCGGCAGCCCGGACGACAGCACGACGTGCGCCGCTTCCGGATCGCACACGATGTTGTGCTCGGCGATCGGCAGGTCCAGCCGGCCGGGGCCGCGCAGTACGCCGCCCATCAAAGTGATTCCGGCCAGTGGCAGGCGCGGCTGGCGCAGCAGCGCGAGCGCGATGTTGGTGAGCGGGGCGATGGCGAGCACGTGCAGGGCGCCGGGGTGCGCGTTCGCCATACGGATGAGGAAGTCCACCGCCGGCTCGCGGCTGTAGTCCACCGCTTCGCCCGGGGCCAGCAGCGCGCTGCCCTCGTGCCCCTCCCAGTACACCGGCCGCCGGCTGAGCAGCGGCTGCTGCGTGCCCGCCATGACCGGCACATCGCCCCGGCCAGCCAGCGCCAGCAGCTTCGCCGCGTACCGCGCGCGCAGATCGGTGTCGCCATACGCGCAGGTGACGCCGCGCAGCCGAAACTCCGGCGAAGCCAGCACCAGCGCCAGTGCCAGCGAGTCGTCCACATCGGTGGCGATGTCGGTATCCAGAATGATGTCGATGGGCATCAGATCAGCCTTTCGCAGCCGCGCTGCACAGGAAGAAACGCGCCCGGGTGAGGCCCGGAACGCCAGACTGCCGAAGAAACGTGCGGTATTTTGTAAGTTTTGCTCTAACAGTCTAAACTTTTCTTCGCTTTACTCAAAAAGCATGTTCTTGATCTTCAGGAGGGGGAAATGTCCGTTTTTCGTCGCAAGCTCATCGTGACCGCTGCGCTCGCGCTGGTGCTGTTCAGCGTGATGGCCGTCAGCGCGCAGGACACCGGAGAGTACGTCGATCCGTGTACGACGGCCCCGGCAGAGCAGGCCGCCGCCCCGGCAGCGCCCGCCCAGGACAACAGCGATATCTCGTTTGCCATCATCCTGCCCAACCCGCGTGGCGATCGCTCGTTCATCGACTCGGCGGCGGCGGGCGCAGAGCGTGCCATCGCTGAGCTGGGCGTGCAGGGCACGATCATCGAGACGGCCGGCGTGCAGGAACACGACGCCGCCATCCGCCGCGCCATCCAGGACGACCCGGACCTGATCATCACCATCGCGGTCGATCCCTCGACCATCGAGGAGATCGCGGACGAGTTCCCCGATCAGCTTTTCGCCGCGCAGGAGACCTTCTTCCCCGCGACCCCGGATCTCGACAACCTGGCGCTGTTCAACATCTTCACGCATGAGAACAGCTATCTGGCCGGCATCGCGGCGGGCATGCTGTCGCGCACCAAGATCGTCGGCGCGGTCGGCGGCGGGGATTTTCCGGGCATCAACCTGTTCATCGTCGGCTTCGAGGAAGGCGTGCGCTCGGTGTGCGAAGACTGCCAGCTTCTGCGCAGCTACGTCGGTGACTTCTCCGACCCGGTGACGGGCAAGGAGCAGGCGCTGAGCCTGTACGCGCAGGGCGCAGACATCCTCTTCCAGGTGGCGGGCCGCAGTGGTGAAGGCGTGCTCGATGCTGCCGCGGAAACCGGCAACCTCGCCATCGGCGTGGACAGCAACCAGGACGACCTGTATCCCGGTTCGGTGCTGGTGTCGGCGATGAAGCGCGTCGATAACGCGGTGTTCAGCTTCGTGCAGAGCATCGTGGACGGCACGTACGCGCCGGGCGTGACCAACGTCGGCATGGCGGAAGGCTTCGCCGGCCTGAGCTGGGACGTGGGCGTGTGCTCGCGCACGTTCGATGCCGCCGGCCCGGAAGACCAGGTCGCCATGCTGCCTGAAGTGCGCGCCGCGATCGACGCCGCGCGCGAGGCCATCCTCAACGGCGACATCGTCGTCACCAACGCGCTGCTCGAGTCGGCGCAGTAGGCCCGCGCCCGCAGCACTGCCAGCAGCCGCGCCAGTCAGCACCGCTGGCGCGGCTGCCCGCATGGCAGGAGGGGTCATGACTCATGCGGTAGACATGCAGCATATCCGCAAGTTCTTCGCCGCGTCGCAGGTGCTGGCGTGCGATGACGTCAGCCTGAGCGTCGAAAAGGGCGAGGTCCACGCCATCGTGGGCGAGAATGGCGCGGGCAAGACCACGCTGATGAGCATCCTTTACGGGCTGGTCACGCCGGACGCGGGCCAGATCGTGATCGATGGTGCTCCCGTGCGCATCACCCATCCCAACGATGCCATCCGCGCCGGCATCGGCATGGTGCATCAGCACTTCAAGCTGGTGCCCTCCTTCACCATCGCCGAGAACATCATGCTCGGCATCGAGCCGAACCGCGCTGGCTTCATCGACAGCGCGACAGAAGCCGAGCAGGTGCGCGCACTGGCGGAACGCTTCGGGCTGCCGGTCAATCCGGCGCTGCGCGTGCGCGAGCTTTCGGTGGGCATGCAGCAGCGTGTGGAAATCCTCAAGATCCTGCAGCGGGACGCACAGGTGCTCATCCTCGATGAGCCGACGGCGGTGCTCACCCCGCAGGAAGTGCGCGAATTCCTCAAGGTGGTGCGCGGGCTGGCGCAGTCTGGCCGCACCGTGCTGTTCATCACGCACAAGCTGGCCGAGGTCAAGGCGATCGCGGACCGCGTGACGGTGATGCGGCGCGGGCGCAGCATGGGCACGCACGCCGCCGCCGATCTCAGTATCCGCGAGATCGCCAACCTGATGGTGGGCCGGGTGGTCTCGCTGCAGGTGGAGAAAGCGCCGGCCCAGCCGGGCGAGGTGGTGCTGTCCGCGCAGCACCTGCTGGTGGCGGGCGCAGGCGGCGTGCCGGCGGTCTTCGGGGCCAGCCTGGAGGTGCGCGCGGGCGAAATCCTGGGCGTGGCTGGCGTCAGCGGCAACGGACAGACCGAGCTGGTCGAGGCCATCACCGGGCTGCGTCCGGTCGACCAGGGCGCGATCACCTTCGCGGGCCACGACATCACCCATCTGAGCGTGCGCGCGCGCCGCGAGGCCGGGCTGGCGCACATCCCGGAGGATCGCATGACCACCGGGCTGAACCTGACCACCAACCTGGACGAGAACGTGGTGATCACGCAGTATCAGGATGCGCCATACTCGCGGCGAGGGGTGTTCCGCTTCGGCGCTGTACGGGCGCTGGCGCAGGAGATCATCGAGCGCTTCAACGTGCGTTCTGCGCGGGTGGGCGAGGATATCCGCACGCTTTCCGGCGGCAACCTGCAGAAGATCGTGCTCGGGCGCGAGCTGCGCGGCAGCCCGAAGCTGATCATCGCCAACCAGCCCACGCGCGGGCTGGATGTGGGCAGCATCGAGTTTGTGCACAGCACGCTGGTGGAAGAGCGCGACAAGGGCGCGGCGGTGCTGCTGGTCTCGGTGGAGCTGGATGAAATCCTGGCGCTGAGCGACCGCATCGCGGTGATGTTCGCTGGGCGCGTGCTGGCGGTGCTCGACCGGGCACAGGCGACCGAGGAGAAGCTGGGCCTGCTGATGGCGGGCAGCACAGCGGAGGCGGAGAGCGCCTCGGAGAAGGCGGCACGATGAACGCACTCAGACGCACGCTCGACCGTCTCGCCATCCCGCTGATCGCGATCCTGCTCGGCCTGGCCGCCAGCAGCCTGTTCGTGGCCGCCGCCAACGTCTCGCCGCTGGAGACGTATCAGCGGTTGTTCTGCGAAGGCTTCGGCCCGCGCGGCTGCACGACCTTCGGCGATCTGCTGATCGCGCAGGTGCAGAACGATGACGGCAGCACGCAGACGGTGTTCAGCCCGCTTTACGGCGCAGGCGGCAGCCGGCTGGCGCTCATCCTCGAACAGGCCACGCCGCTGGTGCTGACCGCGCTGTCGGCGGCGGTGGCATTTCAGGCGGGCATGTTCAGCATCGGTATGGACGGCCAGTTCGTGATGGGCGCGATCACCGCGGCCTTCCTCGGCTATTGGCTGCCGGGGCAGGTGTATACGGTGGCCGGCGTGGCCGATTACGACACCGCGCCGGAGGTGATGCGCGTCGTCATGCACGTGCTCATGCCAGCGGCCTGCCTGGCCGCCGCGATGGCCGTCGGGGCGTTCTACTCGTGGATCCCCGGCGTGCTGAAGGTGCGGCTCAACGTCAATGAACTCATCAGCACGATCATCTTCAACGCCATCGCGGTGCAGCTCGTCGGCTACCTGGTCAACTTCCCGCTGCGCTCGGACATGAACAACGTAGCGCGCACACAGCGCATCGATGACAGCGCCTGGCTGATCCCCTTCAACCGGGGCATCTTCCAGGACATCGAGTGGTTCTCCGGCGCGCGCGTGGGCGTGGGCGTGCTGATCGCGCTGCTGGCAGCCGGGCTGGTGTGGTTCTACCTGCGGCGGATGACCGCCGGCTACGAACAGCGCATGACCGCCGGCTCCTCGCTGTTCGCCCGCTTCGGCGGCATCCCCAGCGGGCGCGCGGTGCTCCGTGCGATGCTCATCAGCGGTGCGCTGAGCGGGCTGGCCGGTGCGCTGGCGATTCTGGGCGTGGAGCGGCGCGTGGTGGATGGCTTCGCGACCAGCGGCACCGGCTTCGAGGGCGTGCTGGTGGCGATCCTCGCCAGGGAGTCGATCGTCGGCATCATGCTGGTGGCGCCGTTCTTCGCCGGCCTCAATCTGGGCGCGACCAACCTGCAGTTCGGCGATCTGCCGCGCCAGCTCGGCGGCATCGTCATCTCGTTCATCATCCTCTTCAGTGCCATGGAAAGCTTCATCCGCCGTGGCTTGCGCGCCATCGGCCGCCTGCTCGGCCTGGGCTGGGTGCGCACGTGGGCCAATCGTCAGAAAGGGGCGGAAGCATGATCGAGTGGGTGCAGGCAAATCAGCGGCTGCTGCGCCTGCTGCTGCTGCTGGCGGGCGTCGGCCTGGTGCTGCTCGTGCTTGGGCTGCCGATCACGCTGCTGCAGAGCAGCATCCGCCTGGCGACGCCGTACGTGCTGGGCGCGATGGCCGCCATCATCGCCAGCCGCGCCGGCGTGCTCAACCTCGCCATCGAGGGCATGATGCTGCTGGGCGCATTCGTCGCGGTGGCCGTGCTGTATCAGACTGGCAACGATCCGGCGGTAGGCGTGCTGGCCGCGATGGCGGCGGGCGGCGCGCTCGGCACGATCTTCGCGGTGCTTTACCTGCGCATCCGCATCAATCTGGTGGTGCTGGCGCTGGCTGTCAATCTGTTCATCAGCAACGCCACCGTCTACTTCATGCGCACGCAGTTCGGCGCCTTCGGCACGCTGGCCGATCCCAGCATTCGCGGCCTGCCGACGCTCGATCTGCCGCTGATCGACCGCGTGCCGTTCTTCGGCGATCTGCTGAGCGGGCACAACGCTGTGGTGTACCTGAGCTGGATCAGCGTGGTCGTGGTGTGGGTGATCCTGTTCCGCACACAGTTCGGGCGGCACCTGCGCGCTGTCGGCGAAAACCGGGCGGCGGCGGAGAGCGTCGGCATCAACATCACCCGCGTGCAGGTGTTCGCGCTGACGGTGAGCGGCATGCTGGCCGGCATGGCGGGCGCGTTCCTCTCGATCGGCGTGCTCAGCCAGTTCGTCGAGAACATGACCGCGGGCCGCGGATGGACGGCCATCACCGTCTCGCTGTTCGCATTTGAAGCGCCGATTCCGGCCTTCTTCACCGCGCTGTTTTTCGGCCTCAGCGAGGCGCTCTCGTTCTACCTGCAGGCACGGCCAGAGCTCAGCCTGCCGCCGGACCTGCTGCTGGCGCTGCCGCAGATCGCGACGATCGCCGCGCTGGTGCTGGTGGCCGTGCGCATTCGTGCGGGGGAGCTGCTGCGGCGGCGCGAATTCGCCCTGCAGTTCGGGCGCGAGCTGGACCGGCTGCGGCGCGGCCAGCTCGTGGGGGATAGCTAGCCGGCATCGTCAGCGGCGGCGCTGACAGCATGAGAGGGTGAGCGATGACTTCGACACTGCTGACCGGCGGCATGGTGCTGTGCCTGGGCCCTGCCGACCGCATCTACGACCGTGGCGATGTGCTGATCGAGGATGAGCGCATCGCGGCAGTGGGGCCGGTGGGCACGCTGGGCACTGCCGACAGCGTGATCGATGCCACCGGCCGGCTCATCATGCCCGGCCTGGTGAACGCGCACACGCACACGCCGATGACGCTCTTTCGCGGGCTGGCGGAAGGCGTCTCGCTGCTGACGATGGAGGGCTGGTACAACACCATCCGCCTGCTGGAACTGAAGATGACGGCGGATATGGTCCCTGCGTCGGTTGAGGTGGCCTGCGCCGAGATGATCCGCACCGGCACGACCACGTTCGCCGATCAGTACTTCTTCATGGACGAGATCATCCCGGTGGCGCAGCGCAGCGGGCTGCGCGCCGCGCTGGCCTATGGCATCGTCGAGCTGAACGATGCCGCTGCCCGCGAGCGCGAGCTGGCGGCGCTGGATGGCTTTCTGGAGTCCATCAACAGCGTGCAGTCCACGCGGGTGCGCGGGTGGGTGGGGCCGCACGCCTTCTTCGTCGACAACAGCGTGGAGACCATGCTGCGCGAACGCGCGCTGGCGCACAAGTACGCCACCGGCCTGCACATCCACATCTCGACGACAGGCGAGGAAGACGCCTTCTGCGCCGAGCATTTCGGCACGACGGCCGTCGCGCAGATGCAGGCGCTGGGCATGCTCGACAGCCGCATGATCGCTGCGCACGCGCTGACCATACCGCCGCAGGACTGGCCGCTGCTGGCCGGGCGGCCGTTCAGCGCGGTGGCCTGCCCCAGCGCGTGCATGCGCGCGGGCGCGCGCGCTGCCCCGGTGGTGGGGATGCGCGCCGCCGGCATCAACATCGCGCTGGGCACGGACAACGTGTGCAATAACAACGACTACGATCTGTTTCTGGAGATGCGCACGCTGGCGAAACTGGCATCGTTCCGCGAGGCGCGGCCCGGCGCGCTGCCCGCCCGTGATGCGCTCGACATCGCCACGCGCGGCGGTGCGGCGGCGCTGGGGCTGGCGGACGAGATCGGTGAGCTGAGCGCGGGCCGCCGGGCGGACCTGATCGTGCTCGACCGCGACGAGATCGGCTGGGGGCCGGAAGGCAGCAACGATCCGTTCACCGCGCTGGTCTACAGCGTCAGCGGTCTGCACGTGACCGACAGCATGGTGGATGGTCGCTGGCTGCTGCGCGACCGGCGCTGGACGACGCTGGATTATCGCGGGGCGCGCGCCCGCCAGTCGCACGACGTGCGCCGGCTGCTGGCGCAGCAGGGGGGCGAATGCTGATGAGCGAGCAGGTCATCGCGCTGGATGTCGGCGGGTCTTCGGTCAAGAGCGGCCGGGTCTCGCGCGCGCTGGAAGTGAGCGGCGGTCGCACCGACCCCATCGATCCGCACGGCAGCGCCGAGGCGATCCTGGGCGCGTTCGCGGAGATCGTGCGCCTGCACCGCGCGCACATCCGCCCGGGGGAGTGTCTGGGCGTGGCCTTCGGCTTCCCCGGCCCGTTCGACTATCCCGGCGGGGTGAGCTACATCCACAACCTGCAGAAGTACGAGGCGATCTACGAATGCAACATCCGCGAGGCCCTGTGCGAGCGCCTGCAAGATGCGCATCTGGCGATCGTCTTTCGCAATGACGCAGAGGCGGCGGTGGTGGGCGAAGCGTGCTACGGCGCGGGCAAGGACTGCCAGCGCGTGATCGGCATCACGCTGGGCACCGGGCTGGGCTCCAGCCAGCTTGTGGCGGGCGTGCCGCAGTCAGGCGGGCCGGGCGTGCCCGCAGAGGGCTGGCTGGGTGCGGTCCCGTACCGGGGCGAGCTGGCCGACGACTGGTTCTCCACGCGCGGCCTGCAGCGGCGCATGGGCGAGATAGCAGGAGCCGCCGCGGTGGGAGCCGCCGCGGTGGCCGACGCCGCGCGCCGTGGAGACGCGCAGGCCGCCGCGTTCTTCGCTGAGTTCGGTGCGGAGCTGGGCGCATTTCTGCAGCCGTTCGTGCGCGACTTCCGGGCAGATGTGGTGCTGGCGCTCGGCGGGATCAGCGAGGCGCTGGATGTGTTCGGCCCGGCGTTGGCCGCACAGATCAGCGTGCCGCTGCGTGGTGGCAGCCTGGGGGCAAACGCGGCGCTGTTCGGCGCGGCGCAAATGCTGCTGGCGGGGCCCGGCGGCTGACCGCGCCGGGGTCGTCAGCCAGCCGGTTCGGGCGCCTCCACCCGCTGGATGATGCGCCAGCACAGCAGCGTCAGCCAGCGCGACGGCGCGCGCTTCTGCCCGAAATCCCAGTCCTTCCACGCGGTCCACACCGACTCCGGCGTGAAGCGCCCATGCGCATCCGCCTTGCCCTTCAGCAGGGTCAGCATGTCCAGCAGCCGGGCGTCGTGCGCCAGCCAGCGGAAGCGCGAGAGTACATCCAGCACGTGCAGCAGGTCGTACCACACCAACGGGGCTTTCAGCCGGCGAAAGTCCGTACCCATGTAGAACATGTAGGGGTGAAGCGTGCGGCTGTCCGTCCACAGCGACAGCAGCGTCTCCGCGCCCACCCGGCTGGCATCGCTGTCGTGCCACGCGGCGCTGACGGACAGCGCCTTGAGCATCGCAAGATTGGCGTAGGGACACGGATCGCCCTTGCGCCCCGGGCCGCGAAAGCCGCCGAGCTCCGGCGAGACCGCGCACGGCCAGCCGTTTGCCCGCACCAGCCCGAGCAGATGCGCCAGCGCCGCTTCCACCTGCGGTGTGCGCTCCAGGCCGCACTGGACCAGCGCATATACCAGCAGCGGCGCATCGCACAGCGCCCAGCCCCATATCGGGCGGCCTCCCTGAACGCGCGATGTCTCGAACACCAGACGGAACGGGCCTTCGGTGGAGGGGTGCTGCATCACCTGCGCCAGGATGCCGGCCATCGCGGGTTCGTCAGCGCGCAGGCCGAGATCCGCGAGAAACGTCAGCCGGTGGAACGGCTGGCTGGCGCTCTTGTGGCTGGCCAGCACCATGCCGGGCCAGTCGGCCAGCCCCGCCAGCAGCGCGGTGATGGCGGGATGCGCCAGCATGCGTTCGCGGGCAGCCCGCACGGCGCTATCGTCCTCCGCCTGCCCCAGCAGGTCGATGCGCGTGCGGTACTCCGTCCACGGCTCGCCCTGCAGCAGCCAGTCGACCGGGGCATTCCACATGCTGCACCGCCTCTCGCGCCACATTTCCCGCTCACGACAGTGACTCTATTGTAATGCGTTTTGTCATCTGTGTGCAGCGGGCCGGCGCTACGGCATCCACATCTGCAGCAGCTGCACCGGATCGACCCACTGCCCGTTGACGGCCACCTCCCAGTGGAAATGCGGTGCGCTGGTGCGGCCTGTGTCGCCAGCAAGGCACAGCGGCTGCCCCTTCTGCACGGTATCGCCGCGCACCACCAGCATCTCGCCACAGTGGGCGTAACCGGAGTACACGCCGACGCCGTGGTCGACCATCACGTACTGACCGCGGATGGGCAGCGAGTCGGCGAAGACCACACGCCCGGCGGCCATCGCCAGCACGGGGACGCCGATCGTGCTGCGGATGTCCCAGCCGGTATGGCGTGTGCTGATCATGCCGTTGAACACACGGAATGCGCCGAACGGGGCGGTGAGCGCGGCGGCGATCGGAAGCTGGAACCCGGTCTCATCCCAGGCGCGCTCCGGCGTGACGCGGGTGGTCAGGCTCTCCAGCCGTGCCAGTTCGCTGCGCTCGACGGCGGGATCGAGCAGGTAGGCCTTCGCCGTCGGCAGGCTGACATTCTGCGCGATGAACGCGCCCTGCTCGATCGCGAAGCTGGCGGAGAGCGTGGTGCGCGTGCCATCGCTGAAGCTGACGCTGGCGCTGAGCGGATTGCCCGGCCCGGTGGGCGCTTCCATGCCGGCGCTGATGAGGCCGTAGAATGCGCCATCCGCCGCCGGGAAGAACGGGATCAGCCGGTTCTGCCAGATCGCCGTGACCGCGGAGATGTCGCTGCCGACCACGCGCAGCAGCCGGGTTTGCCCCTGCGGCAGCGCAGACAGAAAGAACTGCTGCAGCGCGGCGCGGTCATCGCTGCTGGTGGCGTACACGGGCGGGCGCGGCTCGCGCGTGGGCAGCGGCGCAGGCGTGGCGGCCACAGTGTCCAGGCTGCCGCTGTCGCCGGCGGGCGTGGCATCCTGCGCCAGCAGCGGCAGTGCCAGCAGCGCCAGTAGCAGCATGGTGAGCCTCAGCGCCGGGGGGAAGAAGGATCGTCGGTGAGAAAACACGCAAGAACTCCGCGACCAGTGATCATGTGTGGTATTATACGCGCGCAAGTCGTCCGCGCTCCAACTGCTGTGTGCAGACGCGCAGCACCGCACTCGCGACCGCAACACGTAACCCCTGCTGATTTGTGGCTAAGCCAGCACTCATGGCGCAATGTACGATTTAAGGTTATGCTTCGCTGCGGTTGGAAAGTTGAAGGGGGCCACCTCCAATCATGGCAAGAATCATCGTCATCGGCAGCGGTTTCGGCGGCCTGGGGGCTGCGATCCGGCTGGCGGCCCGTGGTCACGACGTCACGATCTACGAGAAGCTGGACAAGATCGGCGGGCGCGGCTACGTCTTCGAGATCAACGGCTTCAAGTTCGACGCCGGCCCCACCGTCCTCACCGCGCCATTCATGTTCGACGAGCTGTGGGCCGCTGCGGGCCGCAAGCGCGAAGATGATATCGAATTCATCCCGCTCGACCCGTTCTATCGCATCTTCAACAGCGAAGGGCGCAAGCTCGATTACAACGGGGATGAGCAGTTCATCCTCGAACAGATCCGCGAGTGGAACCCGGCAGATGCTGAGGGCTATCAGAAGTTCATGGCCACCACCAAGCCGATCTTCGAGAAAGGCTTTGTCGAGCTGGCGGCCAAGCCGTTCCTGCACCTGAGCGACATGCTCAAGGTGGCGCCCGATCTCATCCGTATGAAGAGCTACCTGAGCGTGTATCAGTACGTCGCGCAGTTCGTCGACAACGACTTCCTGCGGCGCTGCTGGTCATTTCATCCGCTGCTGATCGGTGGCAACCCGTTCGACTCGCCTTCGATCTACGCGATGATCCACTACCTGGAGCGCGAATGGGGCGTGCACTACGCGCGCGGCGGCACGGGCGCGCTGATCGCCGCCATGGGCCGGCTGTTCGAGTCGGTCGGCGGCCGCATCCAGCTCAACACCGAAGTGCGCGAGATCGTGGTCGATCAGGCGCAGCAGGACCGCGTGAAGGGCGTGCGCCTGGCCGACGGCACGGTCGTGGAGGCCGATCACATCGTCAGCAATGCCGATGTCGCCTTCACCTATCGTAACCTGATCGCGCCGGAGTACCGCAAGACGATGAGCGATCGCAAGATGGAGTCGCTCAAGTACAGTATGTCGCTGTTCGTGATCTACTTTGGCACGAAGAAGCGCTACCTCGACAGCAAGCTGGCGCATCACAACATCATCCTCGGTGAGCGCTATCGCGATCTGCTGAACGACATTTTCAGGAAGAAGGTGCTGGCGGACGATTTCTCGCTCTACCTGCACATGCCGACGATCACCGACGAAAGCATCGCGCCGCCCGGCTGCGAGGGCTTCTACGTACTTTCGCCTGTGCCGCACCTCGGCGCAGAAGATATCGACTGGACAACGATGGCTGTGCCCTACAAGGACCGCATCCTGCAGTTTCTGGAGGAGAACTACCTGCCAGACCTGCGCGAGAACATCATCGCCGAACATTACATCGACCCGCTGCACTTCCAGAACACACTCAACAGCTACATGGGCTCGGCGTTCAGCGTGCAGCCGATCCTGATCCAGTCGGCGTGGTTCCGCCCGCACAATCGCTCAGAGGACTTCGACAATCTGTACTTCGTCGGCGCGGGCACGCATCCCGGCGCTGGCCTGCCCGGCGTGCTCTCGTCGTCGATCATCGCCGAGAACCTGATCGCCAGCGTCGAGCCAGACCCGAAGCCAACGCGCCGCGCCGCGCCCCAGACGGAGCACGCCTAACAATGCAGGCCCGCCCCGCCTGGGAGACCACACTGCTCGATTGGGCGACGACCGCGCTGGAAACGCGCGAGATCTGCGCGCCGACCCGTGCCGTCAGCCGTGGGCTGAGCGAAGCGTACGAGTCGTGCTCGCGCATCACGCTCATGCACAGCCGCACGTTCTATCTCGCCTCCGGTCTGCTGCCAGAGCCCAAGCGCCATGCTGCGCGCGCTCTCTATGCCTTCTGCCGGGTGACCGATGACACGGTCGATCTTCCGCAGACCAGCGCGGCAGACCGCCAGGTCGCGCTGCTGCACTGGCGCGATCAGGCGCTGGCCCCGCACGCGCCGGCGGCCACCGACCTCACGTCGCAGGTGGCGCTCGCGTGGTCAGATGCGCGCCAGCGCTACGGCATTCCGGTCGGCTATGCGCAGCAGCTCATCGATGGCGTGGCGCGCGATCTGGTGCAGCCGCGCTACGACAGCTTCGACGATCTGGCCGCGTACTCCTACGGCGTGGCGTCGACCGTCGGGCTGATGGCGATGCACATCATCGGCTTCGCCGGCCCGACAGCGCTGCCCTACGCCGTCAAGCTGGGCGTGGCGCTGCAGATGACCAACATCCTGCGCGATGTGGGCGAAGACTGGCGCGTGGGCCGGCTGTATCTGCCGGCACAGGACCTGCACGAGTATCGCATCACGGAAGCAGATATCGCCGGGATGACGGCCACCGGCGTGGTGAGCGATCGCTGGCGCAGCTTCATGCGCTTCCAGATCGCGCGGAACCGCCAGCTGTACGCCGCGGGACGGCCCGGCATCGGCCTGCTCAACCGCGACGGGCGCTTCGCCATCGCCGCCGCCGCCGATCTGTACTGCGCCATCCTCAGCGACATCGAGGCGCACGATTACAACGTCTTCACCCGCCGGGCGCATGTGAGCAAGGCGGGCAAGCTGGCGCGCATGCCTGGCATCTGGTGGCGTTCGATGCGCGCCTGACGGGCAGCGCAGCAGTGCAGGAATAAAAACAGGGGGCGTGAGATGCGCCCCCTGTTGATTCATACCTCCCGCAGGCCGCCGCGTGCGCTCATTTCAGCCCGGTGTTGGCGATGCCCTCGATGAAGTAGCGCTGCGCCAGCACGAACAGGATCAGCGGCGGCAGGATGGAGACCGCTGCGCCCGTCAGCACCAGGTTCGGCTCGAAGGCGGCGGCGTTGCGCAGCTGGATCAGCGAGAGCGTGAGCACGTGGTTCTCGACCGGCGTATCGCCGATGATGACCAGCGGCCAGACGAAGCTGTTCCACGCATACAGGAAGGTGATGATGGTCTGCGTGGCGATGGCCGGCCCGCTGAGCGGGACGAACACGCGCATGAGGATGCCGAAGCGGCTCAGCCCGTCCAGCGTGGCCGCCTCTTCCAGTTCGCGCGGGATGCTGATGAAGAACTGCCGCATCAGGAACGTGCCGTAGGCGGTGAAGATCCACGGGATGATGAGCGAGGCCAGCCGGTCCTGCCAGCCGATGATCACCATGATCTGATACAGCGGGATGATCAGCACCACGAACGGGATCATGATCGTGCCCAGGTAGAGCAGGAAGATGAAGCCCTGCCCGCGAAAGCGCATGCGCGAGAAGGCGTAGCCGCCCAGCAGCGACGTCACCACCTGGCCGATGGTCACGCCCAGCGTGACGATG
>CAZZJW010000075.1:0-18553 GCA_964654755.1 uncultured Pleurocapsa sp.
TTTGACATGAAAAACTCATCCACCCTCAACCGCTCTACAGGGATCGTGCTCATCCCGAAGTATCTGCGTCTGATGTTTTTACTTCTGCTCGTGCTGCTGTCGGTGGCTCATATCACGGCCCAGGATCTGCCTGCCGCCGAAGCCCGCCTGCGCGTCATGAATCTTGCATCTGATCTCCCCCCGGTCGATGTGTATATCGATGGGGAGCAGACGGCGAGTCTCATTCCGTATCCTTTGGTCGGCCCGTATGCGCGCCTCAGTGCTGGCGACTATACTCTGGCACTGCCGCCAGTTGGCGAAGCGGTCGAAGCGGCGCTGCTGACCGAAACAGTCACGCTTGAAGCGGGGCACGATTACACAGCGGCAATCATTGGTGAGGCCGAGACCGAGACTGTTCAGCTTTTGCTTCTCGATCATCAGGCGATCTTGGCAGAATCCGACTCTGTGGAGGGTAGCGAACCTTTCATCTATGTGCATGAAAGCAGCACCGGGCCAGCCATTGATCTGTATCTCGATGGCGAGCAGGAGTTCAGTGATCTGAGCTTTGGGGAATACGCCATCTCCTACGAAAGCTTCAATTACAAGGACGCCGTGCAGACGGTGGCGGGTGACCCTGAAAGCATCCTGGCTGAAATTCGTGATTTTTCGCTGCCCAATACCGTGTCCATCACGCCTGTTTTCCCTGGTATTATCGCGCCATCAAGCCAGTTGCCGATTCTGGATTACCTGAGCGCACTGACAGATCACCCAGTGTTTCAGTTCAACACGCTGTTGGCCGCCATTGACGCTGCCGGACTGACTGAGGAACTGAGTGATATGACCATCGGCGCGGAAATCACCCTGTTTGCGCCTACTGATGAAGCGTTCGCCGCTTTGCCTGATGGTGTGCTGGATGCTTTGCTCGCTGATCCTGATGCCCTGCGCGAACTGCTGCGCTCACACATCACTGCCGGGTCAACGCTGGTCAAGGATGTGGCGCTGACACCTGAAAGTGAAATCACCACCCTGACAGGCCAGACCATCGCCGTGAGCTTTACGCCTAATGAGCTATTCGCACGGGTGAACGGCACTGGCATCACGCTCCGCGCCCCAATCCAGGTGGCAAACGGCGTCATCATCCCGATCAGTATTGTATTGCTGGACGAATAAGCCAGCACAGCCAGCATAAAGCCCTTCTCAGCACGAGAAGGGCTTTATGCCTGTGGATCATTCGTCTTCCTGTTCTAAGGAATGTTGTCAGGCGCTTCAGCGTACTACCTCGCAACCCCACCTGGCACACGTTCGCGCTGCCGGGCGACCGCCCCCCGCCCCCTACTTCCCGCCGTCCACCGCCAGCACCTGCCCGGTGATCCAGCCCGCGTAGTCCGAGGCGAGGAACAGCGCCGCGTGCGCGATATCGTCCGGGATGCCCAGCCGGCGCATGGCGATTCCTGCGATGAGCTGCCGCTGCCCTTCCTCCCCGTACGCCTGCCACTGCCGCTCCGTGTTGGGGTTGGAGCGGATGAAGCCCGGCGCGATGGCGTTCACCGTGATCCCGAACGGCCCCAGCTCATGCGCCAGCTGCCGCGTGAGGTGGATCGCCGCGGCCTTGGCGGCGGCATACGCCTGAATGCCCGTCAGGCTGATGTTGAGGCCGGCGCCGCTGCTGATGGTGAGGATGCGCCCGTGACCGGCGGCCTTCATGCCCGGCGCCACCGCCTGCGCGAACCAGAATCCGCCGCTCAGGTTGACGCCGAGGATGCCCTGCCATTCCTCCGGGCTGACCTGCTCGATCGGCTTGCCGGTGTAGCCCAGCACCCCGCCCGCGTTGTTGACCAGCACATCCACCTGCCCGCGCCCGGCGGCGGCCTCCGCCGTGAAGGCCTGCACCGCCTCGCGATCGGTCACATCCACCCGCCGCGCCTCGCAGCGCGCGCCCGTGGCACGGCACAGCGCCGCCGTTTCGCGCAGCGGCTCGTCGAGCACATCGCACACCCACAGCGCCGCCCCACGCGCCGCGAACCCCAGCGCCAGCGCACGACCGATGCCATGCGCCGCGCCGGTGACGATCACCGTACGGTCATCGAAACGGATGTCCATCGCCTCACCACCCGTTCGTGAGCTGCGCGCGGGTTTCGGCCACGCCGATCTCCCACAGCGCCAGCACGTCGGAATCCGGCCGCTGGTAGTAGCCGGCGTAATTACCATCCCCCAGCGCCTCGCGCACCTCGAGCGGGGAGAATGCGCGCAGCGCCTCCAGATCGACCGGCGGCTTCTGCACCGGCGGCATGTCCACGCCGGGCAGGCGCGTCCACGGGAAGTTCTCCATCCACGAGGCGTGCGACGCGACCGGATCGATCTCCATCACTCTGGCCCACGTCTTCGGGGCGCTCCACCAGTTGTGGAAACGCACGCGCACGCCGGGATGATCGGCCATCCATTCGCTGCACAGCGCGCTGGCCGGGGAATTGCCGCCATGCCCGTTGACCAGCAGGATGCGGCGGAAGCCCTGCTCCGCCAGCCCGTCCAGCACATCGCGGATGATCGCCAGATACGTGCTCACGCGCAGGCTGACGCTGCCCGGGTAGGCGCGGAAATACGGCGTGATGCCATAGTTGAGCGTGGGGAACACCGGGATGCCCAGCGGCGCGGCGGCTTCGACGGCCACGCGCTCGGCCAGGATGTTGTCCACGCTCAGGCTGAGATAGGCGTGCTGTTCCGTGCTGCCCAGCGGGAGCACGCAGCGGTCATCTGTCGCGAGATAGGCTTCCACCTGCTGCCAGTGAAGTTCGCTGATTCGCATGTGCGCTGTCCTGTGTGAAGGGGTTCGTGTACGAGCGGAGTGTGCCGCGCCGCCGTCACCACCGCAAGCGTCCATGCCCGTCATACCGCGCATGGGCTGACGCACAGCACATATTGACAAGCATCGATACGATGGCTATGCTATCTATCGACAGCAATCGATGGATGGTGCGCCATGCTTGAATCGCCGCAGGTCAGCTTCGCCCGGGCCATCGCCGATGACACCCGCCAGCACATCATGAAGCAGTTGTGCTGCCGGTGGCTGAGCGTGGGCGATGTGGTGAATACACTCGATGGCCGTGTCAATCAGCCGACGGTCAGCCACCACCTGAAGAAGCTGGAGGAGGCCGGGCTGGTGCAGGTGCGCCAGCAGGGGCGACAGCGCTTCTACACGCTCGATCAGTCGCGCGTCACGCTGTGCTGCGGTCAGCTCGTGCTGGCGTTCGCCCCCGATTTTGTTCGACGATCACAAGGAGAGCAGACCGTGAATGACCCGATCATCCCGATTCATGCGGTGGTCCAGGATCGCTACGGCACGATCGCCGCGACAGGCAGCGGCGCGTGCTGCGGCCCGGATGGCTGCAACCCCACTTCGCCCAATGCGCAGTTGTATGAGGCGGCCCTGACCGCCGACCTGCCGGCCAGCGTGACCGATATCTCGCTCGGCTGTGGCGATCCGGTCACGATCGCGGGCCTGCAGCCGGGCGAATGGGTGCTCGACCTGGGCAGCGGCGGCGGCATCGACTGCTTCCTCGCGGCGCGCCAGGTGGGCGACAGCGGATACGTCATCGGCATCGACATGACGCCGGCGATGCTGCGCCGCGCCAACGAGAACAAGGCGCGGCTGGGCGCGCACAATGTCGAGTTCCGCCGCGGCCACATCGAGGCGCTGCCGGTGGTCCCGGACAGCATCGACGTGATCATGTCCAACTGCGTCATCAACCTCTCACCAGACAAGGCGGCGGTCTTCCGCGAGGCGCTGCGCGTGCTGCGGCCCGGCGGACGCATCAGCGTGAGCGATATCGTCGCGCAGGGCGAGTTCAGCCCGGAGATGCGTGCCGACAGCGCGCGCTGGGCGGAATGCGTCACCGGCGCAATTTCCGTGGAGGACTATACGGAGCTGATGCGCCAGGCCGGTTTCGTCGATGTCCAGGTGATCGATCAGTCGGACGCGGAAGGGATCGTCGAGCGCCAGCCGGGCATGCCGCGCCTGTTCAGCGCCCGCATCACCGCACGCAAACCGGTGCGATGATGCGCGTGCTGATCCTGTGCACCGGCAATTCCGCGCGCAGCCAGATGGCTGAAGCGCTGGTCAACGCCCGCCTCGGCCCGGCATGGCAGGCCGCAAGCGCCGGCACGCAGCCCGCGCCGCGCGTCAATCCGTTCGCGCTGGAGGTGCTGGCCGAAATCGGCGTGGCACACCCCAGCGCGCGCCCCAAGTCGATGACGGAGTTTTACGGCCAGCCCTTCGACAAAGTGATCACCGTGTGCGACGACGCGGCGGAGAACTGCCCAGTGTGGCCGGGGCAGGGGCAGCGCGTACATATCGGCTTCCCCGATCCGGCGGCGGTGGAAGGCAGCGACGAGGACAAGCGCGCGGCCTTCCGCACCGTGCGCGACGACATCATCGCACGCCTGCTGCCGGCGCTGGCTGCACCGCCCTGACCGGACGGCACGCACACAGCGGCAGGAGCTCGCGGAGTGGGGAGCTCCTGCCCTGGCCGCCCGCCCCTTGTTCCGCCACCTGTGCCCTGACCCGCGATACGCCGTCTGCAATTCGCGAAATCCCGATACAATAAGGCATCTCGCCAGCGTATCCGGGCTTGCTGATGATGGCCGTCGATCCCGCAGTGTACGCGCAGCTTCAGCGCCAGCCGCTGTTCGCGCATTTCTCACCGCAGCAGCTTCAGGCCGTCGCCAGCTACTGCCAGACGGTGCGCTTTGCGCCGGGCTCGCCCATCTTCGCGCAGGGCCAGCCGACGCAGGGCGCCATGCTCATCACCGAAGGCCGTGCGCTGCGGCTGCAGGTCGATGCGCGTGGCCGCGAGCAGCCTCTGGGACCGGTGAACGCCGGAGAACTGGCCAACGCCGATGCGCTGGAGCGCGAGGGCGTGGAAAGCATCAGTCTGCGCGCCGAAGCCCCGGTGACGGCCATCTTCCTCTCGCGCACGCGCTGGCTGGCGCTGAAGCAGGCGCTGCCCGGGCTGTCGCTGCAGCCGCCGACAGCTCCCACCCTGCCGATCGCGCCTGGACCGCTGCACTTCACCGTCGAACAACCGCATAACGCCATCGGCGCTCCCGCCATTCAGGCGGCGCTGGCGCACGATCCGGCGATGGACCCGGTCGGGCTGCCGCCGGTCAAGACCATCATGCGCGGCCAGCGGCCTGATGAGCGCCTGCTGCACATGTTCCGCCCGCACTGGTGGTCGCTGACGCGTCTGGCGTGGATCCCGCTGCTGATGGTGCTGGTCGGCCTGGTGCTGGCGCTGGTGCTTGGGCGCTCCAGCGGGCTGGGCGCGGTGACGGTGCTGGGCGTCAGCGTCATCCTGGCCGGCCTGACGACGATCTACGGATACACCGAGTGGCGCGACGATGCGCTCTACGTCAGCGATCAGCGCGTGGTGCGCGTGCGCAACGTCATCATCGCCTTTCAGCAGGCGATCATCGAAATCCCGCTGGAGCGCGTGACCGGTGTGAGCTGGTCCGTGCCCACGCTCGATGTCATGGCGCGGCTGTACAACTACGGCACCGTGACCGTGCAGACCACCAGCGAATCCGCCAACGTCTCACTGAGCTATGTGCAGCGGCCAGAACAGGTGCAGAAGGAGATCTTCAGCGTGCGCGATCGCGTGCTGCGCGAGCGCACGAATGCGACGGAGGCCCAGGTGCGCGATCAGGTGGCCAGCGCGCTGGGGCTGGAGGGCGCGCCCATCGGCGCACCCGCCGTCGCCAGCACCGCCACGCGGCCAGCGCGCTACGACGTGCCGCCGCAGGGGCCGTTCTTCGCCCGCATGCGCTTCATGGACAGCCGGGGCGACGTGGTCTACCGCCATCACTGGACGACGTGGATCGGTCGGGTGGCGCTGCCTTCGCTGGTGCTGACGGTCGTGCTCATCATCGGTTCGCTGCTGCTGGCCAGCCAGCAGGGCATCGATCCGGTGCTGGTGCTGATCCTGATGGGCGCATGCCTGATCGCCGGCGGCATCTGGTTCTATCTCAGCGACTGGGACTGGCGCAACGATCTGCTGGTGCTGGGCCGCGAGACCGTCAGCATCATCCACCGCCGGCCGCTGTGGCTGCAGAACGAGGTGGACACGCTGCGGCTGGTACAGGTCGACAACGTCATCTCCGATATTCGCGGGCCGATCAACACGCTGCTCAACCGGGGTCGCGTCGAGCTTTCGCTGGTGGGTTCAGACACGCGCAAGGTGTTCGAGCGCATGTACGATCCCACCGGCCTGCAGCTTGAGGTCTCGCGGCGGCAAGCAGAGATCAAACGCGAGTCGTCGCAGGGACAGCTCGAACATCAGCAGGACGCCACGCTGCGCATGCTGCAGGCCTATCACGAGATGATGCAGGGCGGGCAGCAGCCGGCGTCCACGGTGCCCGTACAGTTTGCGCCGGGCGCCACCCAGCCGGGCAGCGCGCAGACAGTCCCCGCTACGCCCTTCGCGCCGACGACGCGCCCGCGCTGGGCCAGCGGCCCCACCATCCCCTCGCCGCCCGCCGGGCCCACGCAGCCCCTGCCGCCAGCGACCGGCAGCGCCCGCCCGCCGCGCATTCCGCCTGCCGGGGGCTGAAGCCGCCAGTCACGCGCCCAGCGCCGTCTGCACCAGCAGGATGCCGTTGAGCACCGCGATCAGCGCCGCCGCGCTCCACGCCACGCGCCGCAGCATGGGCGAGTTGACGAACGGGCCCATCTTGGCCGGATCGCTGGTGAACTGCACCAGCGGGATGACCGCGAAGCTGAGCTGCAGCGACAGTACCACCTGGCTCACGATCAGCAGCTGGCCGACGCCGCGGTCACCATACACCGCCGCCACGATCACCGCCGGCACGATGGCGATCAGGCGGGTGACCAGGCGGCGCAGCCACGGGCGCATGCGCAGGTTGAGGAAGCCCTCCATGACGATCTGCCCGGCCAGCGTGCCGGTCAGCGTGGCGTTCTGGCCGCTGGCCAGCAGCGCGACGCCGAACATCGTGCTGGCCAGCGCCACCCCCAGCACCGGGCTGAGCAGCACGTAGGCGTCGCGGATATCCGCCACATCCTGGTGCGCGGTGCCGTGGAAGGTGGCCGCAGACACGATCAGGATGGCAGCGTTGATGAAGAAGGCGAACAGCAGCGACAGATTGGAGTCGAGCGTGGCGAAGCGAATGGCGCTGCGCCGGCCTTCCACCGTGTGCGCGAACGCGCGCGTCTGCACGATGCTGGAGTGCAGATACAGGTTGTGCGGCATCACCGTCGCGCCGAGGATGCCGATGGCGATGTACAGCGCTGACGGATTGAGCACGATCTGCGGCGAAGGCAGCAGCCCGCCGACGATGCCGCTCAGCGACGGATGCGAGATCAGCAGCTCGAAGGCGAAGGCGCTGAAGATCAGCGCGATCAGCCCGCCCACCAGCGCCTCGACGTAGCGGAAGCCCCGGTGCTGCAGCAGCATCACCACCAGCACATCCGCCGCCGTCAGCAGCACGCCCACCACCAGCGGAATGCCGAAGAGCAGGTTGAGCGCGATGGCCGAGCCGATCACCTCCGCCAGGTCGCACGCGGCGATCGCCAGTTCGCACAGCAGCCACAGCACGCGCACCACCGGCCTGGGGTAGTGGTCGCGGCAGGCCTGCGCCAGATCGCGCCCGGTGGCGATGCCCAGCTTGAGCGCGAGATGCTGCAGCAGCATCGCCATGCCGCTGGAGATCAGCACCACCGACAGCAGCAGATAGCCGAACTGCGCCCCGCCGGCGATATCGGTCGCCCAGTTGCCGGGGTCCATGTAGCCCACCGCCACCAGCATGCCGGGTCCCATGTAGGCCAGCAGCGTGCGCCAGAAGCCGCGGTTGCGCGGCACGGCGATGCTGGCGAAGGCCTCGCGCAGCGAAGGCTCACCGCGTTCGCGCTGCCACCCGCTGGATTGCATCGGGGAAGTGCCGTTTTCGAGCATGACAACACCAGATTTAGACTGACCTAAATCCAGCGTACTGCTGTGCTCGCTGAAGCGCAATCGATGGACTGTATTGGACTCGCGGGCGGGGCTACAGGCTCAGGCGCTGCGACTGCACCTCATCAAGCGCGGCGATGGTGTCCTGAAGCTGGTTGACCTCATCGCGGATCTCCAGGCGCAGCCGCTGCGCGCGCGAGCTGTCGACATCCTTCGTGCCGATCAGCGACATCTGCGCGTAGATCGTGCCGAGCGAAGAGAGCGTGCTGTCGAGCTGGATCTCGGCGCGCTTGATGCTGCTGACGGTGGCCTCCAGGTTGGCCAGCTGCAGTTCGAGCTGGCGCACCTGCTCCTGCAGGTCCTGGCGCACGGCGGAGTCAGTTTCGATCTTCAGGCGCTGTTTGGCTTTTTCGAGCTGCTGCGGCACGACCCGGCGGTCACGTTCCACCAGCTCGTTGCTCTCGAACGAGTCGATGTGCTGCGCGAGGTTGTACATGTGGCTGATCCACTCATCGATGTCCGCGATGGTGGACAACATGCTGGCGCGCATCGAGCCGCCGTGGCGGTTGGCCAGCGTGCTCATGTTGCGGCGGTACTCGATGGCATCCCGCAGGCGCTGGCGCGAGACCGCGCTGCGGATGGCGTCCACATCGTACTTCTGCTGGAACTCGCGGGCGACGGCCTGCTCTGCCGCTTCTGGGTCCGCCAGCGAGGAGAGCACGAACGCCGCCTCGGCGATGGCGCCGGCCACCAGCCAGAACCACGGCTGCCACCACTCGAACGGCTGCGGCACGAACAGAAAGAGCAGCGCGGTGATGGCGATGGTGATGAGCGACTGCCAGCTCAGCACTGCACTGGAGAGCACGGCGCCCAAAGCACGCCGGCGAATCGGGGAGTCCGTCATGATCGCCCACTGTTCTTCGCTTGCCTGAACATGCGCGCGCGAGCGCCGGCGGGGGCCAGCTCTCGCGCGCTAAGCATTAGTACGCGCTGCCAGCGCAGCGGTTGCAGCGGGGCTCAGCCGCCCTGGCTGCCCGCGGCCCGCTTGGCCTCTTCGCTGGCGGCAGCGGCGCCACCGTCTCCGCCCTGCGCGCCCAGCAGGCGGCGGCGGCGTTCCTCAAGCTGGCGGTCGATCTCGCCGGAACGCACGACATCGTCGATCTGCTCGGCAAGGTTCTTCGTCGCCATCTCCAGGCGCGCATCCTCGGTATCCAGCCGCTGGCGAATGGACTCGGCCAGCCCGCTGATGTCCTTGTCGCTCTGCGAGGCGAGCTGATCGAGGCTCTTGATGGTCTTGTTGGTGATCTTCTTCGCTTCCGTCAGCTCGATCAGCGAGCGCAGGTGTTCGCGCTCCTGGCGGATAGCCGTCATGCGGCCTTCCAGCTTGACGCGCATATCGAGCATGGTCTGGTACTGCTTTTCCTGCTGCTGCCACTGCTCGTAGTATTCCTGCGCAAGCTGCTGCTTGCTGTTCAGCTCGGTCTGCGCGGCGGCGGCCAGCGTGTCCTTGCCCTTGAGGATGAGCGTGTCGATGTCGCGGTCCAGCTTCTCCGCGGCTTGCGCAAATTCCTCATACTTGCGCTTGAGCGTGCGCACCGAGCCGCCCACCTGCGCCGTGGACTCCTCAAGGTCCTTCATGTCGCGCTCGGCCTGGCGGATGTACTCATCCATCACGGCGACGGAGTTGGACTCCAGAGCGCGATCAACCATCGAATGCAGGTTGGCGCTGATCAGCGTGTTGATCTTCTCGAACAGGGTGGGCATCGACTTCCGTCTCCTGATGACAGACGCATGCGATCATTGCGCGTCAGTATACCGCGAACCGTCCCCGGCGGTGTAGAGCATTTCATCAGCAGCGGGTCAGCGGCCAGGTCCGCGGGCACAGAAGACGCCAGTGGACTGCGCGGCTGCACGTCCGTCAGCTGATTCGGGCTTACAATGGAGATGACGATGAGTCTGGCTGCGAGGAGGGTTCCATGCTCCGCATTGCCGATCTGCAGCAGATTGTCTCGCGTTTTCCGCCTCCTGTGCTCTCGCTCTATCTGAATGTCAGCCTGGGCGAGGCGTTCAACCAGGCGGCCACACCGGGCTGGCGCGTGCAGGCCAAGAACCTGCTGCGCGAACTGGAAGCCAGCGTAGGCGATCATCAGCGGGCGCTGTGGCATGACGTGCGCCGCCGCGCCGATGTCTATCTCGAGGACTACATCCCGCGCAGCCGGGGGCTGGCGCTGTTCGTGCGCGAAGATGCGCTGGAGGCGCATGCGCTCGCGCAGCCGGTCGAGGCGCACGCTGCCTTCGGTGACGTGCTGATCGCGCCGCTGTACTGGCAGATGGACGAATACGAACACTATGTGGTCGCGCTGGTGGACCAGCAGGATGCGCGGCTGCTGACCGCATGGCTGGGCATGGCGAGCGAGGCCGATCACGTGCGCGTCGATCTTGACGAATACGACTTCGGCGACAAGTCCGCGCTGCCTTCGGCGGGCGGGCGCGCGCAGGCCAGCAACCGCGAGGCCTACAACGCCATGCTCAGCGAGCATCGTGCGCGCTTCTACCGCGACGTGGCCGAGCACATCGCCACGCTGGCCGGGCAGAGCGGCGCGGCGCGCATCGTGCTGGGCGGCAGCGACGCCGTGCACGACATGCGCGCACACCTGCCGGAGGCGCTGGCGAAGCGCGTGATCGGTGTGCTGCCCATCCCGCTGCGCGCCACGCCGCACGAGATCAGCGAGGCCATTCGTCCGGCCGCCTACGCCTCCGAGCGCGCGTTCGAGACCACGCTGCTGCAGGAGGTGATCGATCTGGCGAAGGCGGGCGGGCGGGCGGTGCTGGGCCGCAAGGCCGTGCTGGAGGCGCTGAACGCGCAGCGCGTGGAAACGCTGATCGTGCCCTGGCCGCTGGCCGAGCCGGCGCTGCAGCATCCGCTGGCGGCGCTGGCGCTGCGCTCGAACGCCGCGCTGGAGATGGTGCACGGCGAGGCGGCAGCGCTCCTGAACGCCGAGGGGGGCATGGCGGCCCGCCTGTACTTCCGGCCGTAGCACCTCACAGCAGCATACCGCGCTGCGCCTCCAGCAGGGCGATCACCTGACGGTCCGCCTTGCCGAAGGCGTAGCGCCCCAGCGCCTCCGGGCGCACCCAGGCCCAGTCGTGCACGCCCAGCCGCTGCGGCGCTCCTGACCGGTAGCGGCAGGTGAAGGCGTGCAGCGTGATGCGGAAGTGGGTGAAGGCATGGCGCACCAGCGCGAAGCGTTCGCCCACTTCCACCTCAATCGCCAGCTCCTCGCGCAGTTCCCGCTGCAGGCAGGCCTGCAGGCTTTCGCCCGGCTCCTGTTTGCCCCCGGGAAACTCCCACAACCCGCCCAGCAGCCCCTCCAGCGGCCGCTGCGCGATCAGCAGCTCGCCCGCGTCATTCCAGATCAGCCCGGCGGTGACATCGTAGTGCGGCGTGCGGGCGCGCGGCGCTTTGACCGGGCGCTGCGCCTGCGTGCCATGTGCGCAGGCCTGGCAGTGCGCGCGAATCGGGCAGGCGTCGCAGCGCGGGGCGCGGGGCCGGCAGATCAGGCGGCCCAGATCCATCAGCGCCTGGTTGTAGTCGCCGGGCCGCGCTTCGGGCAGCAGCGTCTCCGCCAGCGCCCACAGCCGGGCCTGCGCCGCGGGCGTACCCACCTCGTCCGGCAGATCGAACACGCGGCTGTACACGCGCACGACATTTCCATCCAGCACCGGGGCGCGCTGGCCGAAGGCGATGCTGCTGATGGCGCCGGCGGTGTAGCGCCCGATGCCGGGCAGCGCCATCAGCGCCGGCACGTCGCCGGGAAAGACGCCGCCCTGCGCCGCCACCGCCTGCGCCGCGCGATGCAGCAGCCGGGCACGGCTGTAGTAGCCCAGCCCCTCCCACAGCTTGAGCACATCATCCAGCGGCGCAGCGGCCAGCGCCTGCACGCTGGGATAGGCAGCCAGAAAGCGCGCGTAGTACGGGCGCACGGTCTCCACCTGCGTCTGCTGCAGCATGATCTCCGACAGCCAGACGTGATATGCGCGTTCGGGCGCGGGCTCGCCATGCGCGCGCCACGGCAGCTGCACACCCGTCCGCTCGTACCAGTCGAGCAGCGCGTCGGCAAAGGGGTTGTCGTTGCTGGTCACGCTCATCCCGTTCTCGCTGTGTGCAGTGTGCTGTCCGCTATTGTACAGAAAACCCCCGCTTTTCAGGGCGCACCCTGCCCACCCCGGGCTGCGCTATAATCCGGCGCGCAGCCTGACCCGGAGATCATGATGCCGCACTCGCAAAGCAGCGCCCTCCCCTCGTTCGCCATCCCCTTCGCCGAGGGTATCGCCCGCGCCGTGCGCGTGCCAGCCGACGCCCCGCCGGATGCCGTGCTGCAGGCGCTCGCGCTGCCGGCGGAACAGTGCGTGCTGGTGGTGATGGGCGGCGCGGGCAACATGGAGCGCGATATCCCCGGGCTGGCCGAGCTCATCCAGGACGGCCTGGCCCGCTTCGCCCACGAACGCGGTGTCGTCATCGTCACCGGCGGCACGGCCAGCGGCGTGATGGCGCTGATCGGCGCGGCGCGCGCGCGCATCGGCGGGCGCTTCCCGCTGATCGGAGTCGTCCCCGATGCGGTGGTCAGCTATCCCGGCCATCTCGAACCGCAGGTGGCAGCGCTGGAACCGCACCACACGCATTTCGTGCTGACGGAGGGCGACCGCTTCGGCGCTGAGTCCGACTGGCTGGCGCAGGTGGCGCTGGCGATCGCCGGGGAAACGGGCCGCGCGCTGGCCGTCATCATCAACGGTGGCGAGATCGTCAAACAGGAAGCGCATGCGCGCGCCATCGGGCCGCTGTTCATGCCGCTGCTGGTGCTGGAAGGCAGCGGGCGCACTGCCGATGCGCTGGCCGAAGCACGCCTGCACCCCGGCGCAGATGCGCTGCTGGACGAAATCGTGCACAAAGCCGATCTGCACGTCTTTCCCGTCGAGGCTGGCGCGGATACCTTTTACGCCTGGCTGTCGGTGTACTTCAGCGAATGGGGCAGCGCCGCTGAGGGCGACGACTGAGCGCAGACCGGCGGACAGCGCATCTCCTCATTCCGCGCAATATCGCGCATAATTCACGCATGCTGAGCGCTGCTTCGCCGGCTGCCAGAATAGCCCTGGGGATGACGAGACCAACATGCTGAAAGCTGTGCTGTTCGACCTGGATGACACCCTGATCGACTGGAGCGCCTTCACCCGCGAGACATGGGAGCACACCGAAGGCCGCCGCCTGAAAGCGCTGGCAGCGCATTTCCGCAGCCAGGGCGCGACAGACTTCGTCGAAGACGCCTTCTACAGCGAGGTCCACCAGCGCACACAGCATGTCTGGGCGAACGCCTTCACCAACCTGCAGGCCCCGAACGTCGGCAGGACGCTGGTCGAATCGGCTGCCGCCGTCGGCGTGCCCGAACACCTGCTGGATATGCGCCGCTGCCTGGAGGTGTATGACTGGACCGCCGTCGAGGGCACGGTGATCTTCCCCGATGTGCCGGCATCACTGGGCCGGCTGCGCGCCGCGGGCGTGCGCATCGGCATCGTCACCAACGCCTATCAGCCGATGTGGATGCGCGACATCGAGATTGAGGCGCTCGGCATTCTGCACTACTTCCCGGACTGCAGGCTGTCGGCAGCGGACATCGGCGTGCTCAAGCCGCACCCGGAGATCTTCCGCGCTGCGCTGGACTGCGTGGGCGTGCGACCGGAAGAGGCGGTGTTCATCGGCGATGATCTGGAAGCGGATATCGCCGGGGCGCAGGGCTTCGGGCTGCAGGCCGTGCTGCGCGCACATCCGAAGCACGAGCACAGCATCAGCACCGTCACGCCAAACGCGGTCATCCGCTCGCTGGAAGACCTCTTCCCCATTCTGGAGGACTGGTTTCCGGGCTGGGAGTCGGCAGAGGGGCGCGCGCTGCGCGATGCTTAACGCCAGCGCGGCATCTGATCAGAACCTGGTGCTGACCGGCTACCTGGGGCCGGAGCAGCGCGCGATCGCCCGGCGCACCGCCGAGCTGCTGCGCATGCCGTTCGTCGACTTCGATGCGCGCCTGGAGGCCCGTGCCGAGATGCCCGCCGAGGAAGTGCGCGCGCTGTACGGCGAATCGCGGCTGAAGACACTCGAAGACGAGATGCTCTCGGAGATCGGCCTGTATCGTGGAGCGCTCATCCTCATCAGCGGCGAAACGCTCATGCGCGGGGCGCTGGAGCCGCTGCGCGCGACCGGGCCGGTGATCTGCCTGACCGCCTCGGTGGATGCCGTGCTGCAGCGCCTGCATCTGGCGCTGGGCGCGCGCTTTCACGACCCGCGCGAGCGCGATCTGGCGCTGGGCCGGGTGCGCCGCGCCTGGAGCATCCGCAGCGCCAGCGGCGTGACCACGCTGGACACCTCGCACATGAGCGATGGCGAGATGATCGAGACGATCGCGACGCGCTGGCGCGAGCTGGCCGGCATCATCGACTGGCGCGGCTGACGCGCCCGGAAAAACAAACGGGCCAGCCCTGCGGCCAGCCCGTCTCCTTGTGCCATTCGACCGTCTAGCCGTTGCTGACGGCGATTTCGCCAACGCCTTCCTTGATCACGCCTTCGGGAGAGCCGCGCTGGATCGCCAGCTTGACCTCGCCGATGGCGCGCGTCACCTGAATGCCGCGCGGGCAGGCCGGCGTGCAGTTGTAGATGGTGCGGCAGCGCCACACGCCGTTCGGGTCCGACAGCACATCCAGGCGCTCCTGTGCGCCCTGATCGCGCGAGTCGAAGATGAAGCGGTGCGCCTGCACGATCGCCGCCGGGCCGACGTACTCGCCATTGGCCCAGTAGCTGGGGCAGCTCGTCGTGCAGCATGCGCACAGGATGCACTTGGTGGTGTCATCGTACAGCTCGCGGTCGTGCTGCGTCTGGTGGCGCTCGCGCTCCGGCTCAGGCGTGTTGTTGATGAAGAACGGCATCACGCTGCGGTAGTGCGCGAAGAACGGCTCCATATCGACCACCAGGTCCTTGAGCACCGGCAGGCCGAGGATCGGCTCAATCTGCACCTTCGCGCCGACATCGCGCGCCAGCACCTTGCACGCCAGCTTGTTGACGCCGTTGATGCGCATCGCGTCGGAGCCGCACACGCCGTGCGCGCAGGCGCGGCGCAGCGTCAGTGTGCCGTCCTGCTCCCACTTCACGCGGTGCAGCAGTTCCAGCACGCGGTCGGTCTCATCGACATCCTTGAGCTCGAACGTCTGCCAGTAGGGCTTGCGCTTGCCTTCCGGCGCCTCAGGGTTGAAGCGGCGGATGCGGAATGTCATGTCCATGGAGGTGGTCTGCTCCCTCGGGCTAGTATGCGCGTACTTTGGGCAGGAAGCGCTCGTCTTCCTGGGCCAGCGACGTATCGACTTTCTTGCGGGTGTTCAGGTCCGGATCAAAGATGCCCTTCGTGAAGGCCGTGGGCGCGCAGTTCTTCACCAGCGTGTGCACCATCCAGTTGTTGTCGTCACGCTGCTTGAAGTCCTCGCGGCTGTGCGCGCCGCGGCTTTCCTTGCGGTTGAGCGCACTGATCGCCGTGATCTCGGCCAGATCGAGCAGGCAGCCCAGCTCCCAGGCTTCCAGCAGGTCGGTGTTGAACTTGTAGCCACGGTCATCGATGGTCAGGTCGTTCTGGAAGCGCGTCTTGAGCTCGCGCACGGTGTTGAGCGCCGACTCGATGCCCTTGGCCTCGCGGAACACGCCGACCGACTCCATCATCACCTTCTGCATGGTCTGGCGCAGCTCATACGGGCGGGTCTTGCCGTTGCTGGCGCGCAGGCGCTCGATCTCGCCCTGAATCTCGCTGGCGGGGTCGGCGGGCAGCGGGATGAGATCGGCATGCTTGCTGTACTCGGCCATCGCCTTGCCGCCGCGCCGGCCAAACACCACCAGGTCCACCAGCGAATTCGTGCCCAGGCGGTTGGCGCCGTGGCAGCTCACGCATGCGACTTCGCCGGCGGCGTACATGCCCGGCAGCACCGTCCAGTTCTCATCGATCACCACCGCGCCATCGACGTTGGTGGGGATGCCGCCCATGGCGTAATGCGCCGTCGGCTGGATGGGGATGGGCTGCTTGACCGGGTCAACGCCCAGGTAGACGCGACAGAAGTCGAGGATGTCGGGCAGCTTCTTCTCGACGTATTCGCCGTCGATGCGCCGGGTTTCGCCAGCCTCCGCCAGATACTTGTTGACGGTGGGCGGGGTGACGTCGAGGTAGACGTAATCCTTGCCCTTGATGCCGTTGCCATCGCGCACTTCGAGATAGATCGAACGGCTGACCACATCGCGGCTGGCGAGGTCCTTGATGCGCGGCGCATACTTCTCCATGAAGCGTTCGCCGCGACCGTTGATCAGCACGCCACCTTCACCGCGCACGCCCTCGGTGATCAGGATGCCCATGCGGTAGATGCCGGTGGGGTGGAACTGGTAGAACTCCATATCCTGCATCGGCACGCCCCGGCGATACACCACCGCCGCGCCGTCGCCCGTCAGGCTGTGCGCGTTGCTGGTGACCGACCACACGCGGCCCCAGCCGCCGGTGGCGAACAGCGTTGCCTTGGCGTGGAAGATGTGCAGATCACCCGTGCCGAGCTGAACAGCGACGGTGCCGACGCACGCGCCGCGGTTCATGATGACATCGACCACCTGGAACTCGTCGAAGAACTGCACGTTGTGCTTGATGCACTGCTGGTACAGCGTCTGCAGGATCATGTGACCCGTGCGGTCTGCTGCATGGCAGGCGCGGCGCACCGGCTTCTCGCCAAAGTTGCTGGTGTGGCCGCCGAAGCGCCGCTGGCTGATCTTGCCCTCGTCGGTGCGGTCGAAGGGCAGCCCCATGTGCTCCAGTTCGATCACCGCGTCGATGGCTTCTTCGGCCAGCACCATCGCGGCGTTCTGGTCCGCCAGATAATCGCCGCCCTTGACGGTGTCGAAGGCGTGCCAGAGCGGCTTGTCCTCTTCAAGATTGCCCAGCGCCGCGCCGATGCCGCCCTGCGCTGTGCCGGTGTGGCTGCGGGTGGGATAGAGCTTGGAGACCACAGCGACTTTTGCGCCGCCCTTGACGGCATACAGCGCCGCCATCAGGCCCGCGCCGCCGCCGCCCACCACCACCGCGTCGAAAGTGTGAATGTGCTTGTCCATGTTGCCCATGTGCGATCCGGTGCTCCCCAGTACTCTACGACCCACTCGGAATGGTCAGGCTGCTGGTTTCAGGCGGAACACTGTGCCCGCCATCCGGCCCGAACAGCTCGATGCGCGTTTCCTCGGCGATGCGCACTGCCGAGTCGGTGATGGTGCCCAGCAGCGCCCCGCCGCCCATGACCAGCAGCACCACCGCGCCAACCACGCACAGGTACAGCGAAGCGCGGCGCATGAGCGGGTTGTTCATGGTGTAATCGGTGAGCACGTAACGCAGGCCGTTGAAGCCGTGGATGACCACCAGCGCCAGCAGCGCGAAGTCATACAGACGCCACACGGCGACACCCGCCATGAGGAAGTTCCAGCGCTCGGCCACGTACTCGACCGCAGTGCCGCTGTTGTTGATGCCGTTGGCGAGCACGCCGGCCGCATCGGCGAGCACTGGCACGCCGGCGATGGTGGCCTGCGGTGAGGTGAGCGCGAACACGCCCTGAATGACGTGCATCAGCGCCAGATGACCGAATACCAGCGGGACGATCAGCACGCCGCTGAGGCGCATATACGACCACCAGAAGCGTTCCGCGCGGCTGCCATGCCGGCGCGCGCCCGCCTTGCCCGCCCGGTCGCCGGCGATCAGACCATACGCGCCGGAGAGCAGGATGGCGGCGATGATCGCTAGCGGAATGCCGACGACGAACGGCAGCAGCTTCTCGATCACCTTGTCCAGCCCGAGCGTCGATGGGCCCGCGCCGTAGAAGTGCAGCACATGATTCACCATCAGCGCGAAGATCGGCAGCAGCGTGATGACGGTGGCGACGATCACGATGTTCGCAGCGCGGCGCTGATACTTCCACAGCGGCGGGCGCGCATCGAGGATGCTGATGCGCAGGCCGTTGTATGCGTGATAGATCACGCAGGCGATCAGCGCGAACTCGCCGAGGGTGAACAGCGGCGACTGATACACCGCGACCGACTTCTCCCACAGCTCCGGATAGAATACCGACCAGGCCACGCCGAAGACGTGCAGCGTGAGGAAGAGCACCACGCCCAGCCCGCTGATCCGATGAGCGACCCAGCTCCACTGGCCGATTTTGCCGCGATAGCGCAGCGTTTCCTGAATGGTTAAAACAAGCGAGGTCAAGGGACAAGCTCCTGTTCGAATGACATTCTACAGACGAGATGCGTTCAGCTGCCTGGCCCGGCTGCAGCACAGACGCCGGGGAGGGAACATGTGAGCGTCAGTGAGCGGGAGTATAGCACGGGAAATGAGGCCATTCCAAACGTTCTCATGAGATGGACCGCCCAGCGCGGACTGGACGTACGCCTTGACAGCGCAGGGATGTGCGCCATACAATACGAACCTCTGTTGAGGGCCTGTAGCTCAGCTGGGAGAGCGCTACAATCGCACTGTAGAGGTCAGGGGTTCGAATCCCCTCAGGTCCAC
>CAZZJW010000076.1:0-18502 GCA_964654755.1 uncultured Pleurocapsa sp.
TCGGGCGGCGCATGCACGAGCTGTTCCCGGCTTCCAGCGCAGACCGCCAGCTCGGTACCATCCGCAGGGTGATCGAAAGCGGGCGTGGCGAAACCAGTGAGGCCGAGTCGATCGTTGAAGGCCGGTCGCTCTGGTACCGCACCAGTGTGCAGCCTGTGCGGGAGGCTTCGGGGAAAATCACCTCGGCGCTGATCAACGCGGTGGATATCACCGAGCGCGCGCGGGCGGCGCACAAGCTCGAAGACCGCGAGAAGTACTTCCATGCGCTGATCGACAGCGCGCACGATCTGACCGTAGTGCTGGATGCGCAGCTTGGCGTGAACTACGTCAGTTCATCCGTGCTGGATATCCTCGGCCATTCGCGGGAGGCGTTCGTCAGCGGGGCGGGTACGGCGCTGAACGGGCCGCTGGTGCACCCGGAGGACGTCGCACGGCTGCAGCAGGGTATTCGTAGTCTGCGCCAGGCGGAAACAGCGGAAGGCAAGCAGACTGCGGAAGTGCGCCTGCGCCATGCCGATGGATCGTGGCGCATGTTCGAAGTGACGATCACCAACCTGCTGGCGGACGCGTCGGTGGCCGGGCTGGTCGTCAACGCGCGTGATATCACCGAGCGCAGAGCGGCGGAGGCGGCCCTGCGCCACAGCGAGGCGCGGCTGCATTCGCTGGTGGCTTCGCAGACGGCTTTCAATACGCGCGTTGACATGGACGGACGAATCACGTACTGCAATCCGCGCTATGAGCAGCAGTTCGCCCGTGAGGATGGGCGGCCTCTGCTGGGCATCGACAGTCTGGAGATGGTCGCGCCGGAGGACCACGCGCGCGTGCAGGCGGCGGTGCTCGACTGTCTGACGCACATCGATCATCCGGTGCAGATCGAGCTTCGTAAGCAGCTTCGCGATGGCAGCACGATGTGGACGCTGTGGGAGTTCACCGCCGTGCGCGAGGCCGATGGCGTGGTGCGCGAAGTGCAGTGCGTGGGCTTCGATATCAGCCAGCAGAAGCAGGCCGAAATCGCGCTGCAGGAGTCGCGCGCGCTGCTGGAAGAGCGCGTGGCGGAGCGCACCGTGCAGCTGGAGCAGGTCAAGGACCGGCTGGAGGCGATCTTCAACCACAGTGGTGATGGCATCCTGCTGCTCGATCTTGATCGGGGCATTCAGCAGGCCAACACCGCGTTTGAGGAGCTGTTCGGGCAAAGTGCGGCGCAGTACATCGGCAAGCCGCTGGAAACGTTCATGCGCGAGGCGGACGCGCCGTTGGTGCGCGTCAGTATCAGCGAAGCGGCGCTGACGCATTCCACCCGGCATATCGACGTGCAGATCCAGCCCAGAGCCGGCGGTGAGCGGCTCGACATCGAGATCAGCCTTGCGCCGGTCAATCGCTCTGACAAGCAGGTCACGAGCCTGGTATGCATCATCCGCGATGTGAGCAAGCGCAAGGCAGCCGAACGCGCGCTGCGCGATTCGGAGATCATGCTGCAGAACATCATCGAAAACATCCCGGTGCGCCTGTTCTGGAAAGACCTGAACTCGGTCTATCGGGGCTGCAATACGCTGCACGCGCAGGGGAACGGCCTGAGCAGCCCCGCCGATATCATCGGCAAGACCGACCATGACTTTCTGCCCGAACGCGCCGGGTTCTGGGCGGCTGAGGACCGCCGGGTGATCGAGACAGGCGAGAAGCTGCTCGGTCGCATTGAGCTGGTCAGGCTTTCGACGGGTGAGCAGCGCTGGCTGAGCTCGAACAAGGTGCCGCTGCGAGATTCCACAGGCGCCGCCATCGGCGTGCTGGTCACGATCGAGGATGTCACGGCGCGCAAGGAAGCAGACCTGGCGGTCGCAGAGGAACGCAATCTGCTGCGCACGGTGATCGATGCCGTGCCGGACTTCATCTACGTCAAGGACACCCAGCACCGCATGCTGCTCAACAACATCGCGCATGTAAAGGCACTGGGCGCCGATAGCCCGGCGGACCTGTTGCATCGAACCGACGCAGACTTCTTCCCGGCGGAGATGGCGCGCCGGTTCCGGGCAGACGAAGAGGCGCTGTTTGCGACCGGCCAGCCAATGATCAATATCGAAGAGACCACGCTGAACATGGCGCGTGAACCCATCCACGCACTGACCACCAAGGTTCCGCTGCGCAATCTGCAGGGCGAGATGATCGGGTTGATCGGCATCACGCACGATATCTCGGCGATCAAGGAGAAGGAGCTGGCGTTTCGCGCGAGCGAGGAGCGCTATCAGACCACCGTCAATGCCATGTCGGAAGGGCTGGTGCTGCAGGATGGCAGCGGGGCGATCATCCTGTGCAACAGCGCTGCAGAGCGCATCCTCGGGCTGACGGCGGATCAGATGCGCGGGGTGACGTCGATCGATTCGCGCTGGCAGTCGATCCACGAGGATGGATCGCCGTTCCCGGGCGAGACGCATCCGGCGATGCGCGTGCTGGCGACGGGTGCGCCGGTCTCGGATGTGGTGATGGGCGTGCGCCTGCCGCACGATGGCAGCACCAACTGGATCCTGATCAATTCGATGCCGCTGCACGATCCGCACGGCGCGCTGATGGCCGTGACGACCTTCACCGATATCACGGCGCGCAAGCGGGCCGAAGAGGCGCTGCGTGAGAATGAGGCGCGCTATCGCCTGCTGGCGGAGAACGTCAACGACGCCATCATCAAGTATCGGCTGGACGGCGAGTGCAGCTATGCCACGCCCTCTGTGACCATGCTGCTGGGCTACACACCGGAGGAATTGACCGGGGTGAACCTGTTCTCGATGATGCATCCGGATGATATCGACGAGTGCGTGCGCATCAGCCATCAGGCGCTGGCGGCCGGCGAGACGTCCTTCCGACTGAGCTACCGCGCCCGGTGCAAGGATGGCGGCTACGCATGGTTCGAGTCGGCCAATACCCTCGTGCGTGATCCGCAAACGGGCGAGATTATTGAGGGCATCGCGGTGTTCCGCGATGTCAGCGCGCGCCGGCATGCTGAGGAGGCGCTGCGCCTGAGCGAGGAGAAGTTCCGCACATTCATCGAGTCGGCGCCGATCGCCACGGTGATCGCCGAGGCGGACGGGCGCATCGCGCTGGTCAACCGCGAGGCAGAGCAGGTGTTCGGCGCCGCGCGCGAGCAGATGGTCGGGCGTTCGCTGGCCGAGCTGGTCCCCGATACGCAGGCTTACATTCAGCACATGCCGGGTGACAGCGATGCGGCACACGCCCTGCGTATCGGCCCGGTCGAGATGCAGGCGCTGCGCGCCGGGCAGCAGGCCTTCCCGGCGGATATCCAGCTCAGCACAGTGCGCATGCAGCCTTCGCCGGTGATCATGTGCTACGCCATCGACACCACGGCGCGCAAGCAGGCGGAGCGCGAACTGCAGGCGCTTTCGCAGCGGCTGCAGCTGGCGACGCAGGCCGGACGTATCGGCATCTGGGACTGGGACGTGCTCACCGACTCGCTGATCTGGGACGAGCAGATGTTCGCGCTGTACGGCTTCAGCCGCGAGCTGTTCGGCGCATCCGTGCGCGCCTACTGGAACGACGTTCCGATGCATCCCGATGACCTGCAGCGCTTGCAGGGCGAGCTGGGGGCTGTACTGGCGAGTGGTGACACGCTGGACAGCGAGTTCCGGTTGCTGCTGCCGGGTGGGGAGATCCGCTTCATCAAGGTGAACGCAGTGATCTTCCGCGATGACTCGGGCAGGGCGGTGCGCATGATCGGCGTCAACTGGGACCTGACGCCGCTGCGGGAAGCGGAGGCCAGCCTGCGTATTGCGCTGGAGAAGGAAAAGGAGCTGGGTGAGCTCAAATCGCGCTTCGTCTCGATGGCTTCACATGAGTTTCGCACGCCGCTGGCCGCCATCATGGCGACGGCCGACACGCTGCGCATCTACCGCGATCGCATGGACAACGAGCAGATCGATGCCCGGCTGGAGCGCATCCTGCAGCAGGTGCGCTACATGAAGGAGATCATGGAGGATGTGCTGCATCTGGCGCGCATCCAGGCGGGGCGTGTGGAGTATCGTCCGGAGGCGGGCGATCTTGACCAGCTGTGCCAGGAGGTGATCGAGGAGTTCGAAAGCCAGTCGGTCAATCGCGACCGCATCGTGTATACGTGCACATGCGCGCCGGCAGCCGGCCAGTTCGATGCGCGCCTGATGCGCCAGATCGTGGGCAATCTGATCTCCAATGCGCTCAAGTACTCACCTGTGGATCAGCCCATTCATTTCAGCCTGGATCGTCACGCTGGCGGGCTGGTGCTGCAGGTGCGGGATCACGGCATCGGCATTCCGCCGGAGGACCTGCGGCATCTGTTCGAGCCATTCCACCGTGCGACCAACGTGGGGACGATTTCCGGCACCGGGCTGGGCCTGAGCATCACACGGCGCGCGGTGGAGCTGCACGGCGGGACGATTGAGGTCGACAGCGTGATCGACGCCGGGACGACGTTCACCGTCACGCTGCCCGTATTGTCTGCCAAAGCCAGCTCCGGCGAAGCGCAGCACGACTGAAGGCACAGCGCTGCAGCCTGAAGACGCGACCGGCTCACTGTTAGCGCGCATTTTGCACTTTACGCACTTGCGCTCAGCGGCGCAGTGCGGCGCGGTAGCGGCCCGGCGGCGCCCCGCACAGCCGCGCGAACGCCTCGTAGAAATGGCTGAGTGACGGGAAGCCAGCGGCCAGCGCCACCTCCGTAATCGGATCGTCGCTCATAATCAGCCGCTGCTGGGCATAGGCGATGCGCTGCTGCGTCAGGTATTCGAACAGGCTCAGGCCGAACGCCGCCTTGAACATGCTCATGGCGGTGCTTGGCGCCAGGTTGACCGCCGTCGCGATCTCCGCAACCGTCAGCGGCTCGGCGAAGCGGCGGCTGATCAGCCGCGCCATGGCATTCGCCCTTGCGTGGACGCGGTCGCTCAACGGTTCGCCGCCCGCCGCCTGCGGGAGCTGTGCGAAGCGGAAGAACAGGGCGCGCATCTCCATCAGTGGAGACACATGCTGCCCGGCGGTCAGGTCGGCGTTCCAGCGGGCGAAGAAGCGGACATCGAACAGCGGCTGTGCATCCACGAAGCAGTCGCCCGCCAGCAGCGCCTGCAGGAAGCTGTGCGGCAAGCCCCAGCCCAGCGCCTCCTCCAGCGGCGTCGTCACCCAGTGCAGCCGCGTCTCCGGCGTCGAGTCGCATACCTGATGTGGGAGGGCACCCCAGAACAAAGCCACTTCGCCAGCGCGGATGGTCAGCAGCCTTCCGGCAAGGACATACGTCAGATGACCGCTTTCCAGTGCGTTCAGCTCGATTTCGTTGTGGCGGTGTGGCAGCGGCATCCCCTGCACACTGCCGCTCCACGCCCGCAGCCCAAAGCGATTCAACTCGGTGGTTGGGAAAGCTTTCATAGGATAGTGGAAGAATATCCCTCACAGGCGGAAGAATATATGCTATCTGCCAGTATACAATAACTCCGCAGGCTGTAAACGCTTACTGGAGACAACCCGATGCTGAAGCAGGCCTTTCAGAATGTGCCCTATGTCGCTGACCCAACTCGCTATCACCTGACCCCGGAACAGGTCGCTTTCTTCGACCGGAACGGTTACCTCGTTCTGCGCAACTGGATTCCTCAGGACATGCTCCGCCGCCTGCAGGCGGCGGGCGATGCCTGGATTCAGCAGGGCTGGGACTACCAGGGGAGCAGCGGCCCCAACCCTGACCTGGAAGATTTCCACTTCGCCGACCGGCCCAGCGGGCGCGTCATGTACCGCGTCAACTACCTGCACAACAAGGGGCAGGAGGCCTCGCTGGAGCTGCTGGGCAGCCCGCAGGTGCTGGCCGTGGCCGAAAGCCTGTGCGGCAGCAATTTCGTCCCCACCTACGAGTCGATGGTGTTCAAAGAGGCCAACGACGGCGCGCCCATCATCTGGCACCAGGATGCCGTGCATCCGCGCCGCTACCGCATTTTCAACTACGACCTCTACCTGGATCACTCGACGGTGGACGGTGGCGCGCTGCGTGTGCTGCCGGGCACGCAGGCCAACAAGCAGGATTTCTGCAAACTGGCCGAGGATTACGGCTGGAACCCGCCGGGCGTGACCGTGGTCGAGATGGAACCGGGCGATGTTCTGCTGCACGACGTGATGGTCGCGCACGGCTCGCCGGAAGTCGAAGGCAAGACACGCCGCCGCACCATCTACTACGAGTTCCGCGCCGCCGAGCAGATCCTGGATGAAGGGCCATGGGATGCCGAGTGGGTAGACCGGCGGCTGCGCCTTATCCCGCTGGGGCTGGCGGCCCACCGCGCTGCCTACCCGCAGCACGAAGTGTTCGACTGGCGCATTGACCCGGCTTACCGCCCGGAACCGACTGGCGACCGCGAGGGTGAGTTGAAGATCGCCCACGTCGTCCATACCAGTGGCGCATATTGCAGCGCGGGCAGCGTGCCCACGAAGGGCTGAGGGCGCTGCAGATTCTCGTGATGGAATGCATCTGATGAACGACTGAAAGGAAAATCGTCTCATCAGGTTGGCAGCGCAGGGGCGCGCCATGTCGCGTAGCGGTGCAGGAACCGCACCTGCTGGCCGCCCATATTGACCGTTCTGCGCGCCGCCGCAGGTGTCTTTGCCAGTGACTCGCTGCTTCCGCTCGTCAAGTTGGAAACAGCCGGCCTGGAGCTGTCAGCCTTGATGTCATCGAGCGCGTGCTGACCTGTGGACTGCACCCGCCGCAGTGGAGCTGCACGGCGGGACGATTGAGGTCGACAGCACGGTCGACGCCGGGACGACGTTCACCGTCACGCTGCCTGTATTGTCTGCAAAAGTCAGCCGCGGCGACTGCGACCGCCACGCGCACTGCACCAGCGACTCCGCCACGCATACGGCGACGCCTTGAGGGGTGGCTGTCCGCGGGAGGGCGCGACGGCGGGGAGAGCCTGCTCCGCCGCCGCGCCCACTGACTCCGATTACCAGCCGCGCTTACCCAGCACGACCGTCTCCGGCGTGACGTGAATGCCGACCATCGCCTCGCCCAGATTACGGCTGACGTTCGCCAGCACTTCCGGATTGCGGAAGTGGGTGACGGCCTCGACGATCGCCTTGGCGCGGCGTGCCGGATCGCCACTCTTGAAGATGCCGGAGCCGACGAACACGCCGTCCACGCCGAGCTGCATCATCAGCGCGGCATCCGCCGGGGTGGCCACGCCGCCCGCCGCGAAGTTGACCACGGGCAGCCGGCCCAGCCTGGCCGTCTCCACCACCAGCGCGTAGGGCGCCTGGATCTCCTTGGCGAAGGTGAACATCTCATCCTCGTCCATCGAGGTCAGGCGGCGGATATCCTTGTTCATCATGCGGGCATGACGCACTGCCTCGATAACATCCCCCGTGCCCGCCTCGCCCTTGGTGCGGATCATCGCTGCGCCTTCGTTGATGCGCCGCAGCGCCTCGCAGAGGTTGCGCGCGCCGCACACGAACGGGACCTTGAAGCGGTGCTTGTTGACATGATTTTCGTCATCGGCGGGGGTGAGCACTTCGCTCTCGTCGATGTAGTCGATGCCGATCGCTTCGAGGATCTGCGCCTCGACGAAGTGCCCGATGCGGCACTTGGCCATGACGGGGATGGAGACCGCCTGCATGATGCCCTCGATCATGTCGGGGTCGCTCATGCGCGCCACGCCGCCGCTCACGCGGATATCCGCCGGGATGCGCTCCAGCGCCATCACCGCCACCGCGCCAGCTTCCTCTGCAATCCTGGCCTGGTCCGGCGTGACCACATCCATGATCACGCCGCCTTTCAGCATCTGCGCCAGCCCGGCCTTCACGCGCCAGGTGCCCGTCTCCGCGCCATTCTGCGATTCGGGGTGGCTGTGTCCATTCGTGCTCATCTGCATCGTCCTCAGGTCCATTCGTCTGTTCAGTTGGTGCAAATCTGTGGCTGCAGGATACGGAAACGCCTGGTGACCCTGTATGTCCATTGCAGTCCAATTTGCAGGATTCTCGCCTGTACGAACTGGCGTGGACTGAATGGGCACGGTGCAGCGCTTGCCCGTCTTCGCCTCATGCCCGATAATACCGGCGCACACGGTCACGATGAATGCAGGCGGATGACGACGAACAGGCGAATTCTGGTCACTGGCGGCGGCAGTTTTCTGGGAGATGCCATCGCGGCGGCGCTGCTGGCGGAGGGCGCAGAGGTCACGCTGCTGGTGCGCCCCGGCACGGAGGATCGCCTGCGCGGGCTGGCGCAGCGCACCCGCTGGTTCAGTGCCGATGTGTGGGAGCCTTCCAGCCTGAAGGGCCGCGCACGCGGCATGCACGCCGTCGTGCACACCGTGGGCAGCATGACCGCAGACCCGGCGCGCGGCCTGACCTACCACTATCTGAATTTCGTCTCGGCGCGCAATGTCGCCAACCTGTGCGTTTCCAGCGGCGTTCCGCACATGGTGCTGCTGAGCAGCCCGCGTGCGCCGTGGATTCCGAGGGAGTACATTCGCTCCAAGCGCGAAGCCGAGGCGTACCTGACGCGCATCGGCCTGCGCGCCACCATCATCCGCGCGCCGATGGCCTACGTGCGCGGCGAGGCACGGCAGCCGTTCTACCGGCTGATGTCGCTGCTGGGTGCGCTGCCGCCGTTCTCCTGGCTGGGCATGCGGCGCATCGCCCCGCTGCCGATCGATGTGATCGCGCGCGGAGTCGCCCGGATCACGCTCAACCCGCGCCAGACGCGCACGCTGTACGGGGCCGCAGATCTGCGCCGCCACAACACGGGCCGCGAGCTGCGCCGGGGCATCTCACAGGACGCGCCGTCGCTGGAGGCGAATTTGCTGACGGCAGAGCCAATCGCGCTGCTGGAGGATGAAATTCCGTTCGGCTGGACGCCGGGGGACGAAGCGCCGCCGCGCCCGTAGGCGGCTGCTCAGGCGAGATCGAAGCTGTCGGCGGCGGTATCCTTGAGCAGGATATCCAGCCCGTAGGCCGTCAGTGCGCCAGCTTCGCCCGCCACGGGCAGATCGACGTACATGCCGCCACAGGCGGACTCGCTGCCGTCGGCTTCCTGCTGGGCGATATCCAGACGCAGACGTGCCAGGGTGAACAGGCCGGCCTGCACCTCGAATACGCCGTGCGCGCGCCGGTTTTCCATGCTCAGTGACATCACGCTGGCCTCTTCCGGTTCGCCATGCACCATGCTCAGGCGCAGGGTGAGGTGCAGCGGCAGCATGACAATGTCGTCTTCGCCTGCCTCATCCACGCCGACCAAAACCTGCGCCGGCTGGTCGGCGGGGAGCGGTGAGGGCACGGCCAGCACGATATGCCGGCGCACGAAGCGGGACTCAGCGGCGGCGGGCGCGCCGCGTTCGCGCTGCGTGGGCGGGGTGAGCAGATCGTACTCCAGCAGATCAGCGACGGCGCGACGGCCCGGATCGGACAGGCGATAGCTCTGTTCGCCCTCCATGATCAGATAGCCGCGCGTCACCAACCGGCGGATCGCCTTGCCGAACCCCCGATCGCTGAGGCCCGCACCGGCGATGATGTCGTCTGCGTGGACGGCAGCGCCGCCGCGTGTGCCGTAGAATCGCAGCACATCGACAGCTTCCGGCGGGAGCGTGCGTACGGAGAATGGGAGTTCCATGATGCACCGCCTCTCATAGCGGGACGACGCGAGCCTTGCCCGTTCGCGCGGCCAGCGCATTGCGCGTATCGACGACCAGCCTGCTGTGATCGATGACGTGCTGCCAGTCGTAGGACGAGTGATCGGTGACGATGACCACGCAGTCAGCCTGTTCCAGCAGCGCATCGCTGTAGTCGGCAGAAGCCATATGGGCCTCACCCTCCAGGCGCACGCGGGGGATGTAGGGATCGTGATACGCCACCTGCGCGCCGCGTTTCTCCAGCAGGCTGATGATATCCAGCGCCGGGCTTTCGCGCACGTCGTCCACATCCTTCTTGTAGGCGACGCCCAGCACCAGCACGCGTGAGCCCTTGACCGAGCGCGTGTCGTCGTTGAGGGCGTGCGCCACCTTCTCGACCACGACCACCGGCATGTTGGTGTTGATCTCGCTGGCCAGCTCGATGAAGCGCGCATTGTAATTGAGCGTCTTGAGCTTCCAGCTCAGGTAGTGCGGGTCCACCGGGATGCAGTGCCCGCCCAGGCCGGGGCCTGGGTAGAACGGCATGAAGCCGAACGGTTTGGTGGCGGCGGCGCGAATGACTTCCCAGACATCGACATCGAGCTTGTCGCACATCAGCGCCATTTCGTTGACCAGGCCGATGTTGACTGCGCGGAAGGTGTTTTCCAGCAGCTTGACCATCTCCGCAGTCGCGGGGGTGCTGACCGGCACGACGCGTTCGACGGCAGCGCCGTACAGCGCCCGCGCCGCTTCGGTGCAGGCGGGCGTGACGCCGCCCACGACCTTGGGCGTATTGCGCACGCCGAAGCGCGGATTGCCGGGATCGATGCGTTCCGGAGAAAACGCGACGAAGACATCGGTGCCGATGGTGAAGCCGCGGCTGCGCAGCTTGGGCACGACGATCTCATCGGTCGTACCGGGATAGGTCGTGCTTTCCAGCACCACCAGCATGCCGGGGTGGCAGACGGCGGAGACGGCATCGACCGCCTGAATGACGAACGACATGTCTGGGTCTTTGGTCTTGCGCAGTGGCGTGGGCACGCAGATGCTGACCGCATCGGCGGCGCGCAGCGCATCGTAGTCGGTTGAGGCGCGCAGCATGCCCGCCTGCACCAGCGGGCGCAGGCGCTCGGTGGGGATGTCGGGGATGTAGCTTTCTCCCTGATTGATCCGATCGACTTTGGCCGCTGTGACATCCAGGCCGATCACATGGAAACCGTTTTCCGCGAACTCCACGGCCAGCGGCAGACCGACATAACCAAGGCCGACGATGCCGACCACAGCCTGACGCTGGGCGAGGCGTTCCATGAGCTGCGAGTGATGCGTTGACGTCATCGGATGCTTTCTCCGCAGTGGACGTAGACAAATGTCATTATAAGGCGGGCCGCGGCAGAAACACAGGCGCGGCCGGCGTTCGCGCGGCTTCTGCGCTTGTGTACGCTGGTGTGGTACACTCGCGTGCGCTCACCAAGTGTTCATCCGCCGCGGGAACTACCGGGCAAGCCGCAGCGTCCTGAGTGTTGTATGCACACCGCACCAATCTGAGGAGTGGCCCATGAAGTCGAGAATGTCTGTGTCCGTCATCGTCGTCATCGTGCTGGCAGCGCTGCTGCCTTTCGCCGGCGTGAGCGCGCAGAATGCCCCGGCGCTCGCGGATAGTGAGTGGCAGCTTGTGTCGCTGGGCGGCGTGCCTGTGCTGGAAGGCACGAGCGTGACGCTGTCCTTCGTCGAGGAAGGTCAGGTCAGTGGCAGCGCGGGCTGCAACCGCTATGGCGCTGAGGTGACGCTCGATGGCAGCAGCATCACCATCGGCACGCCGTTCACCACGCGCATGATGTGCGCGCAGGAGGGTGTGATGGAGCAGGAGCAGTCGTACCTGACTGCGCTGCAGGCGGCCACCAGCATCTCCGTCAGCGGCGGCAGCCTGACGCTGACCGGGGCGGATGGCACGGCGCTGGTGTTCAGCGCCATCAGCCCGCTGGCCGGCACGAACTGGGCGTTCGTGTCGCTGGAAGAGGGCGGGGTGTTCCGAACCGAACGGCTGGCGGACACGGTGGTCACGCTGGCGTTCAGCGCGGAGGGCGCCGTCAGCGGCAGCGCCGGCTGCAACCGCTATACCACCCGCTACACGGTGGATGGCAGCAGCATCACGTTCGGCCCGATCATGAGCACGATGATGGCCTGCGCGCCGGAGGTGATGGATCAGGAGGCCGCCTTCACACGGGCGCTCGAGGGGGCCAGCAGCTTTACGCTGCTGGACGGGCAGCTCATCCTCACCACCGCAGAGGGCGCGGGCAGCATCGTGCTGCGTCCGCTCAGCGTGCTGGCGGGGACTGAGTGGACGCTCAGCACATGGAACACGGGCAGCGCGGAAGTGTCGCTGGTCGAAGGCTCGGCCATCACGCTCGGCTTTGGCTATGACGACGACGCCTTTGGCTCCACCGGATGCAACCGCTTCAGGGGTGGCGTGCTGGTCGAAGATGACGCCATCACGTTCGGCCCTGCGGCCACCACGCGCATGATGTGCGAGCCGGCGCTGGCGGAGCAGGAAACCGCCTGGCTGAGCGCGCTGGCGCAGGTGGCGCACTTCCGACTGGGCGAGAACCAGCTTACGCTGATCACGAACGACGGCAGCGCGCTCAGCTTCGTGCCGGGCAGCGCGCGCTAGCCACAGGTCCGTCACCTCCGTTCATCCGGCCACCTGCGGCGTCCGCGCTGCAGGTGGCCGCCTTACGTGTGCGTGCCGCCATTTCTTACACAGCGCCAATATCCCGTATGCTATAATGTCGTCCGTTCCCGCGAAGGCTGTCCCTGCATGGGCAGGTTCACTGAGGTATGCATCTTGAAGAACATCGTCAGAAGGCTTTTCGGCGATCCCACCGAGCGCGCAATCCAGGAGTATCGTCAGGTTGTGGCGCGCATCAATGCGCTTGAACCTGAGCTGCAGAAGCTGACGGATGCCGAACTGCAGGCCCGCGTTGACCAGACCCGGAAGCGGCTGGCTGATGGCGCGAAGACGGACGATGTGCTGCAAGAGGTGTTCGCGCTGGTGCGCGAGGCTTCGGTGCGCACCACCGGCCTGCGTCACTTCGACGTGCAGATGATCGGCGGTATGGTGCTGCACAGCGGCCGGATCGCCGAGATGAAGACCGGCGAGGGCAAGACGCTGGTGGCCACGCTGCCGCTCACGCTCAATGCGCTGCTGGGGCGCGGCTGCCACCTGGTGACGCCGAACGACTACCTGAGCAAGGTGGGCGTGCAGCAGATGGGCCCGATCTACCGCAAGCTCGGGCTGAGCGTGTCCGTCATCCAGAACAGCGCGGGCGATCCGAACAGCGGATCGTACATGTTCGATCCCACATTCCCGTCGAATGATGCGCGCTTCCAGAATCTGCGCCCGTGCACCCGCGCCGAGGCCTACGCCGCCGATATCACCTATGGCACCAACAACGAGTTCGGTTTCGACTACCTGCGCGACAACATGGTGGGCGAGAAATCGCAGCTTGTGCAGCGCGAGCTGTTCTTCGCCATCGTCGACGAGGTGGACAACATCCTGATCGACGAGGCGCGCACCCCGCTCATCATTTCCGGGCAGGCGGACGAGCCGAGCGATATGTACAAGACCTTCGCCCGGATGGTACGCACGCTTCAGCCCAGCAGCCCTGAAAGCGTGCAGGACAAGGAAGGCGAGCCGGACGGTGATTACGTGGTCGATGAGAAAGACCGCGTGTCGTTCCTGACCGAAAGCGGCGTGGAGAAGATCGAGAAGGCGCTCGGCCTGTCTCGCCTGTACGATCCCGAAAACGCCGAGATGATCCCCTATCTCGACAACTCTCTGCGCGCGCATGCGCTGTATCACAACGACAAGGAATACATCGTTCAGGACGGCCAGGTGATCATCGTCGATGAGTTCACCGGCCGCCTGATGTATGGCCGCCGCTTCTCCGAAGGCCTGCACCAGGCGATTGAGGCGAAGGAAGGCGTGGAGGTGCGCCGTGAGAACCTCACGCTGGCGACCATCACTTTCCAGAACTACTTCCGCATGTACCGCAAGCTGGCCGGCATGACCGGTACCGCGCTGACCGAGGCGGAAGAGTTCGAGAAGATCTACAACCTTGAGGTGATGGCGATTCCGACGCACCGGCCGATGGTGCGCCGCGATTACGAAGACCTGGTGTATGGCACGGAAGAGGCCAAGTTCAAGTCGGTCGTCGACGAGATCCGCGAGCGCAGCCAGCGCGGGCAGCCGGTGCTGGTGGGCACGGTCGCCATCGAGACCAGCGAGCGGCTGAGCAAGGCGCTGGGCAAGGCGGGCGTGCAGCATCAGGTGCTCAACGCCAAGCAGCACGAGCGCGAAGCGGAGATCATCACGCAGGCGGGGCGTTCGGGCACGGTGACCATCGCCACCAACATGGCGGGCCGCGGCGTCGATATTCTGCTGGGTGGCAACCCGGATGGCCTGGCGCGCGCGTCGCTGCGCAGGCAGGGCATCGAGATCACGCAGGCCACGCCGGAGCAGTGGCAGCAGGCGCTGGATGAGGCGCGCGCGCAGTGCGAGACTGACCGCGCGAAGGTGCTGGAGCAGGGCGGTCTGTTCGTGCTCGGCACGGAGCGCCACGAGGCGCGGCGCATCGACAATCAGCTGCGCGGTCGCGCGGGCCGCCAGGGCGACCCCGGCGAGTCGCGCTTCTTCCTGAGCCTCGAGGACGAGCTGATGCGCCGTTTCGGCGGCGATCGCGTCAAGGGCTTCATGAAGTTTGCCGGCCTGCAGCCGGACGAGCCGATCGAGGCGGGCATCGTCTCGCGGGCGATCGCCCAGGCGCAGACGCGCGTGGAAGGTTACAACTTCGATATCCGCAAGCGCGTGCTCGAATACGACGACGTCGTCAACAAGCAGCGCGAGGTCATCTACCGCCAGCGGCGCGAACTGCTCGACCGCGAGGATATCCGCGGCGATTACCTCAAGCTGCTGGACGAACAGGTGAGCGCGATCGTCGATGCGCACACCAGCGATGAGGCGGATGCGTCGTCGTGGGATCTGGAGGAGATGCACCAGCGGCTGTACACCATCTTCCCGGTGCCGACCGATGTCACGCCGGAGACGATGGCGGGCAAGCCGCTCGATGATCTGGACGAGATGATCCACAACGCCGCGCGCGCTTCGTACGAGCGCAAGGTGAGCGAGGTGGGGGATGAGCTGATGCGCCGCTACGAGCGCGGGATCATGCTGTACTCCATCGACCGGCACTGGCGCCGCCACCTGACCGACCTCGACATCCTGCGCGAAGGCATCGGCCTGATGGCGATCGCCCAGCGCGACCCGCTGGTGGAGTACAAGCGCCAGGCCTTCGGCATGTGGCAGGCGCTGCAGGATCAGATTCATGTGGAGGCGGTGCGCAACATCTACCGCATCGCTCCGCCCAGCACGGCGCAGCAGCGCCGCCCGCCGGTCATCAGCGCCGTGCGCAATGTGCAGGCGGTGCATGCCAGCGCCAGCGCCCTGCGCGCCGAGCCCGCCCGGCCAGAGCCAGCGCGGCGCGTCGACAAGCGCCCGGGCCGCAATGATCCGTGCTGGTGCGGCAGTGGCAAGAAGTACAAGGACTGCCACTGGAAGGAAGATCAGCTCAAGACCATGAATCGCGGATCGTGACGCGCGCGGGGGCGCCCGGCGGATGGCCGCCAGCGCCCCCACGCCCCGACCCGCCCGCGAGAGCCTATGAACGCAGAGCGCATCATCCGGTTCGTGCACGACCGCCTCGACAGCCTGACCAAGTGGGAGATCGGGCGGTTCTTCAACGAGAATCCCTACGCCCTGGAGACCGCCGACACGCTGGTCGCTGTCACGCACCGCGAGCTGCAGCAGGTGACGCTGGCGCTTGAGCAGCTGGCGGACAGCGGCGTGCTGCTGCGCGAGGAGCGGCCGGGCACAGTGGCCTATCGCCTGAGCGCAGATCCGCACCTGCGTGCGCTGCTGGCGGAGTTCGTCAGCGCCTGCGACGACCGCGATTTCCGCGCGCGCCTCATCCAGGATGTGCTGCGCCGCGAGGAGTAGCCTGTGACGCCCGCCGGCCTGAGCCAGCTTTTGCTGCTGTACACCTGGTTTGCGCTGGCGGCTGTGCTGGGTTTTCTGCTGCTGATTGCGCGTTTCTATGAGCGGTTCAGCGGGGAGCGCATGCGCTACCGCTGGTTTGTGCTGCCGATCGTCGGCTACGGGCTGGCGTCGGTGCGCTACGCCTCGATCGACCGGCTGGGTGAGGATGCGCTGGGGGATGCGCTGGCCGCGCTGGCGGGCGTGGCGCTGATAGTGCTGTGCGCGCACCTGCTGCGGCGCATGGTCGGCGGGCGGAAGGCGTTGTGATGGGCGCGCTGCTGAGCATTCCGGGGGCGGCAGGCATCGGCGTGATGCTGCTGGCGCTGGCGGTGCTCAGCCGGCGGCTGGGGGCGGCGACGCATGCGCGACCGCTGTATCTCGGATTCATCGTGGCGGCGGGGCTGTTGTTCGTTTCGGCGGGGCTGCACGCGGCCAACGAGGTGCTGCAGTTCGCGCCGGCAGATGTGGCGCAGGCGGGAATTGGTTGGGTGCTGGTGCTGGACGGGCTGCCAGCGCTGGGGATCACGCTGGGGCTGCTGCTGGCATGGCACTACTGGAGCTGGCTGCTGGCCGAGCGGGATTGAGGGGGAATCGATTGCTGGATGCGATCCTATGAGCTGTTTGTTTCGACCTTCCAGTCTTCGTCAGACAATCCGACAGTTACGATCACGTGCCTGCAAAATCGATAAATGTCTTCTGCTGATCGGTTAGTCTCGAAATAGTAACCGTTTGACATTTGCCTGCTTCGGCGAAATCTCGGTTCAGTGCTGATAAGGTGCGGCGTCTCGCTTGCAACGTCCTGAAATTTGTCGGGCTCCAGATCAGCAATCTGCTCCAAAGTATAGGACAGCACTTTCACCCAGCTGTCCACAGGGAAAGATTGCCCCATGATGTAGAGAGTGTGGGGATTGCGGCCGCGTACGCTGTCGGAGGATTGGCCGGATCCTTGTTTCTCTCCCAGCGAAGGCCATATTTCGATGCAGCGTTCAGCAAGATATTCAGTTCTCTTGACAATTTCTTCTCGACGCCATGATGTGATCGCTGAAAAATACGTGTTCAGATGAACATGGCTATCCTCGTAAATTCCCTTCTTGTCGAAATATGGCTTGTTCGACAACTCCGGATTGTAGCCTGTGAGGGTGAGATTCCCGAGTGAGTGGAGGAGTGTGTCATGATCTGCACCCCATTCACTTCCGAGATGCTCCTTCCACCATTCTGTAATTGTCTGAGGCAGGACGTGCTCGATCGAGAGTGTGTCCATACTGACTTTTTCTTTGTGACCATACGAACTTTCCAGTGTGTCGAGCAGGAATTTGGCCTTCTGCTGTTTATCACCCGCACCATATATGGGTGAGCGAAGCAACGAATCGCGAAACTCGGCATCGGATGGATAGCCTCGCTTCACAAGCGCTCTCTGTACTCCATCTACCAGATTGCCGGGATTCTCACCGTTCGCCTGGCTGAAGAGCTGCGGGAAGATCTTGTTGAGATCGCTAGTACGTCGGTTGCAGATGAAGCGTCGAACAAGGTAGTTCTCCAGCATATTCAGAATTGCGCGCATCTCTTCGGATGTGATACTTCCAGATGCAAGGGCCGAATAGCAGTTGAGCAGAAATGGATAAGCAGTCGTAATCTCAATCCGCTTGAGGCGAGCAAGTGCAATCCGTAATCCTTCATCAGCCTCTTGTTCTGGATCGATGAAGCAATGATAGTACTGTGAGAACTGATTAAGCTTTCTGAGGCCATCCGTAGCCTGATCTGTGCTGGAGAAGCGCTCTTTGAGTTCAAAGTACACTTCGTTTTTCTTGACCACAGGTCCGCCATCTTTCATGAGAAAATGGCGGATGAATTCGGTCAGAAGATCACCTTCCAACCTGTTCTGCATGGGTGCCCAGAACTCACGATAGTTGGTATCCTGTTCGTTCGAGTGCACGCGCATCAGAAAATAGTTTCTAATCAGGTCAGCTTGAGTGAGTGGACTGCCCTTCGCATTCAGGCTTTCAAACACAAGATGGGGATTATCGTCTCTGCCCAGCACAATTGAAACGATACTCAGCCGATTGGAGATTACATCTTTCAAGGAACGGACAATATCAGGGTTTTTCTGGCGACTTTTCTCGATCAGTTTTCTGAAGTATGCATAGCACGCCGCGATGCTTCCTTCATATTGCTGGTCGGAACGTTCGATCAGCGCAAAGTACGACGGTCTGTCGCTCTGCGTTGGATTGAGCCGATATCGATCGGTTCCCTGCTTGTAAGGATTCACAATCATGGTCTCGTTTACTTCCTTGGCGAGATTTTCTTCCCCAAGTTCCGACGCACAATCTCGAATCACAGCCATCAGAACAAACAGCGTCGTGAGCCGCTGCTGTCCATCAATGAGCGTGTACTTTGGCACGCCTTCGGGAACTGAGAGCGTCTGCATCGTTACGATGGAGCCAAGAAAGTGAGTTCGAGGCTGCTCGCCTTCGATGAGATCGAGCAAGTCTTCCCACAACGTATCCCATTGCTTCTTTTCCCAACAATAGGGTCTCTGAAAAAGGGGGACGATATACTGCTTTGTGCCGCCAACAATATCTAGCAATGTTGTTTCAGAGGCTTTCATCAGGTTGCCATTTGAATCTGCGGAGTTAAACGTTAGCTTGACTAGAATAGTAGCAGTGCCCCATAGGTTCTGCAATAGCTCACGAGCAGCGGCAATCTTCGCAGAATGAACAGGGGCCCACCTGCTGGTGAGCCCCGTCTGTGTCTGTGTCTGGTGGGGTGCGTATCGGCTAGTCGCCGGCCTGCGCTGCGGGTTCCG
>CAZZJW010000077.1:0-17617 GCA_964654755.1 uncultured Pleurocapsa sp.
ATGCCCTGTATGGCGCGGTGCTCGCCTGGCGCGCGGGCGAACGCGCTGCCGCGCAAACGTGGGCAGCTTTCTTGGTCGCAAAGGCGACGGCGAACCGGGCGTGAAAGTCCTGTGGCGTGGTTGGACCCGTCTCCAGGACATTACCGCCACTATTACCCTCTTTCAGCCCTCGCAAGATGTGGGTAATGCATAGCTCCATAGGAGAGGGACTTCAAAACACACGCCATCTTGCTCCCCTTCTCCCCTTGGAGAAGGGGCCGGGGGATGAGGCTGCACCGTGCCGGGGGATGAGGCTGCGCCATGCCCCTACACGCCGATGGTGCTGAGACCGCTGAGTACGTGGCATGGAGCTATCATCACGCAAGATACGGGTCTACACTTATATAAGCGTTCCTGTTTCCGTTGCCGCATGCCTGTCTGCATGACGCTGCAACATCACTTCGCACTCCGACTGCGGCACGGCTGCATGATGGAGGTGTAACGATGCGTTTCCGTTACTTGCGGCTTCCTCGTCTTATTCTCCTCGTTCTTGCGGTTCTGCTGTGCATCAGCATCGTTCCTGCAGTTGCACAGACCGCGCCAACGCCAGAGCCGGTAGGGCAGCGTCCCGACGCGCCCGCCTATGCCCTGCACGGGCCCTACTGGGTCGGCACCCGCACGCTGGAGATGGATGCCGGCACCGATGATGCTGTGCGCTTCACAGTGTGGTATCCCGCGCTGAATCCCGATGGACGTGAGGAGGCTGTCACGTACCTGATGTCCGAAAATCATGTTGTGCGGACGGACTACGGCTTCTCTCCTGACGAGCCATTTACCGTTCTGGGGCATGCGCTTGCCGATGCTGCACCCGACATGTCTGGCGCGCCGTATCCGCTCGTCATCCACTCGCATGGTTTCACGTCTCAGATGTGGCACATGTACATGGGTGAGCATCTCGCTTCCTACGGATTTGTCGTGCTGGCGCCGGAGCATGCGCATGACTCGTGGGACAACCTGTACACCAATGAAGTGATCCGTATGCTTGAAGTGACGCGCCTGATCGATTATGCCCGGGTGCTGACGGCTGAAGGCGGCGCTCTGGCCGGGCTGATCGACGCAGATACCGTGGCTGCTGGCGGTGTTTCGGCTGGCGGAATGGCTGCATATGGTCTTGGTGGTGCGCCGATCCTGTGGAGCTCGGTACTGGATTACTGCAGGCAGGAACCAGATGACATGGCGTGCGTCAATCTGGACACCCAGTTCGAGGAGATCAAAGCGCTGCTCGGAACGACAGCCACCGCCGATGATCTGATGCCTGCCCTTTCTGCTTCGCCGGTGGACGCTATCTTCCCGATGGCAGGCACTACTGAAATGTACGGAGAACAGGGACTGGCCGACATCACTGTGCCAATGATGACGCTGTTTGGCTCTGCCGACCCCCTTTATGACTGGATGACACCAGCGTATGCAGATGTCAGCAGCGCCTCAGCGACACAGGTTGTCTTCCTCAACGCAGATCACAACATCTTCAATAACCAGTGTGAGGCCTTCCCGTACATCCTGAAATATGGTGTGTACTGGTCCTGCTCCGATCCGGTGTGGGATCTGAAGCGCACACACGATCTGAGCAATCATTTCGTGACGGCGTTCCTGCTCGACGTGCTCAAGGGGGATGCGGATGCGCATGCTGCCCTGATGCCTGACGCAGTGAGCTTCGCTGGTATTGAGTTCAGTACAACCATGCGCTGAGCGGTCATATGCCCCCAGGGAGTGGATCGGTGGATGCACTCCCTGGCGGGCGCGGGGCGCCCGATGGCGGTACAATCCCGCGCATCGCCGCTCCGTCCCGAACAGGCTGTGCCCATGACCGATCCTGCGCTGAACGCCCGATACTCCGCATTTGTGCGCGCTGGCTGGCCCGCCGCTGCCGCGCTGCCCCCGCAGCATGCCCGCGATGCCCTGTATGGCGCGGTGCTCGCCTGGCGCGCGGGCGAACGCGCTGCCGCGCAGACGTGGGCGGCGCGGGCCGCTGCGCTGGACGCCGCCCCGCTGTATGCCGAATGCGTCGCCTACCTGCGCCGCGCCGCTGAGCACGGGCCCACGCAGGCGTATGCCACCGCCGAAGGCTTCGGTCAGTTCATCCGCGGCGGCGGCAACGTGCCGCTGTACCAGCGCACCAGCGCCGCGCTGGCCGAGGTCTACGCCCGGTATGAGGCGCTGCGCCTGCTGGATGTGGGCACGGGCGATGGCCTGGCGCTGCTGCCCGCGCTGAACGCGCACGTCGCGCAGGTCGATGTCGTCGAACCTTCGGCGGCGCTGCTGGCCGGGTTGGCGGCGGCGCTGCAGGCGCGCGGCGTGGCGCACACGCTCTCTCCGGTCACGCTGCAGCAGTTCGCGGCTGCACATGCCGACGATCACTGGGCGTTGGCGCAGGCCACCTTCAGCCTGCAGAGCATCTCCTTTGACGAGCGCCCGGCGGCGCTGGCGTGGCTGCGCGCGCACTGCGATCGCGTGCTGATCGCCGAGTTCGACGCGCCGGACTTCCGCGAGGCGGCGGCCCCGGACCGCTTCGCCTACGTGGCAGAGCGCTACGCGCGCGGGCTGGCGGAGTACCCGGCGGGGTCTGCTGCCGTGCAGGGCTTCCTGATGCCGGTGATGTTCGGCTACTTCGATGCCGGCGCAGCGCGCGCCAATTACGAACAGCCCGCCGCCGAGTGGGCGCAAGCGCTGCGCGCCGCCGGCTTCTCCAGCGTGGAGCTGCGCCCGCTGTACGCCTACTTCTGGGCGGATGCCGTGCTGTTGGATGCGCGCTAGTCCGCGCTGACGCGCATCACCACGCGGCCACCTGTCCGTCCTTGCGCGGATCGCTGCCACCCGCCAGCACGCCGGTGAGCGCGTCGCGCCGGATGATCTGCCCGTCGCCGAACCACGCGCGCAGTGCGCCCGCCGCCGGCCTCACGCGATGGCCGAGCTCCGCCAGGCGCGACATGGTCGCCAGCGGAATGCCATCTTCCAGCCACAGTTCGCTTGCGCCCGTGCCGTCTGCCAGCAGCCAGCGCGGGCGATTGAGCGCTTCCTGCGGATTGAGTCCGTCATCGATCATCGCGCTGAGCACCTGCACATGGCCCTGCGGCTGCATGAACCCGCCCATCACGCCGAAGCTGGCCCACAGCGCGCCATCCTGCAGCGCCAGCGCCGGGATGATGGTGTGGTAGGGGCGCTTGCCGGGCGCGAGCGCATTCGGGTGGCCGGGCTGCAGCGAGAACAGCGCCCCGCGGTTCTGCAGGAACACGCCGGTCCCGCGCGCGACGCGCCCGCTGCCGAAGCCCATGTACAGACTGTTGATGAAGGAGCACGCGCTGCCTTCGCCATCGACGACGGACAGATATACCGTGTCGCTGCCGGCCAGCGGGCGGCCATACTCCGGCGGCAGCATGGCGCGCCCTGGCTGGATGCGCGCGCGGCGGCCCGCGAGGTAGGCGTCGGAGAGCAGCGCCTGCACCGGCGCGGGGTCGGTCGCCAGATCAGCGATGTACTGGCGCGCATCGGCGAAGGCCAGGCGCATGGCCTCGACCATCAGGTGCAGGCGTTCCGGGGCATCCCAGGGCAGGGCGCCGAGGTCGTAGGCCTCCAGCAGGCGCAGTGCCTGCAGCGCCGCCAGCCCCTGGCCGTTGGGCGGGCATTCGATCACGGTGATGCCGCGATAGTCGGCGCGGATCGGCGTGTCCCAGTCTGAGCGGTGAGCGCGCAGATCGTCGGCGGTCATCACCCCGCCGGCGGCCTGCACGGCCTCGACGATGCGCTCGGCGATCCAGCCGGAGTAGAACGCCGCGGCGCCGTCTTCGGCCACAGCCTGCAGCGTGTCTGCCAGGCCGGGCAGGCGCACGATCTCGCCGGCGTGCGGGGCGCGGCCGCCGGGCAGATATTCGTGCGCGTTGGCGTCGGCGCGCAGCAGCGCTTCGGCGCGCGCCCAGCCCGCCGCGAATACCGGCTGCACCGGGAAGCCTTCGCGCGCATAGCGGATGGCGGGGGCCAGCACCTCGCGCAGCGTCATCCGGCCATGCCGGGCGAGCAGATCTTCCCAGCCCGCCGCCGCGCCGGGCACGCTGATGCTGTGGCCGTGCCGCTCTGGCATCTCCTTCCAGCCGAGCGCCAGCGCGTCCTGCAGGCGCAGCGCCGCCGGCGAACGGCCGCTGCCGTTGAGCGCGTTCACGCTGCCGGATGCCGCGTCGTAGTACAGCGCGAAGCAGTCCCCGCCAATGCCGGTGGAGGCCGGCTCCGTCACGTTGAGCACGGCGGCTGCGGCGATCGCGGCGTCGGCGGCGCTGCCGCCTGCGCGCAGCATGAGCAGGCCGGCTTGTGACGCGAGCGGATTGCTGCTGGCGACCATGCCGTGCTGCGCCACCACCATCGAGCGGCGCGAGTGGAAGTCAAAGCTCATGGGCTGCATGGGAGGTTCTTTCGCTGGTGCGGCGCATGCGCAGAGTTGTACCGCAGGCGGGCGCTGCCGGCCAGCGCGCCGGGTGTGGACTGCATGGCGCGTATGCCCGCCGCCGGCGCTGCCTTACACTGAAGATAACGCAGGTGCGCGTGCTGGTGCTGCGAAGCGCACAAGGGGGCCGTGATGATCCGCGAGAAACAGATCCGCCGGGCTGTCCGTTTTGCCACGCCGGTGCTGGCCGGGCGCTTCGATGAGGCGGGCGTGCAGCGCATGCTCGCGCTGATGCGGGAAAACTACAGCGTGATCGCGCCGGAAGTGCCGCAGTTCCGCTCGAAGTTCAATCGCATGACGCTGAAGATCGCGGTGGATGTGCTGGCGTTCTACCGGGCACTGCGCGCGGAGCTGGCGCAGGACGAGGCGCTGGCGCTGATCCAGCCGTTCGTCAACAACTGGATGGACGGCCAGTTCGACTCGCCGATCGCGCGCTTCGGTTATGCGCATCGCTGGACGCACCTGCTGTACCGGCGGATGTGGTTCAGCAGCGCCAATCGCGCCGATGAAGCCGCGGGGCAGAAGTTCGAGTTCCTGCCGCCGGCGGGCACGCTGTTCTATGGCGTGAACGTGGTGCGCTGCGGCATGGTGAAGTTCCTCGGTCGCATGGGCGCGCCGGAGCTGACGCCGTTCATCTGCCGTGGGGACTACCATATCCAGCGCTATCTGCCGCGCGGCATCGTCTTTCGGCGCACGCAGGTGATCGCGGAGGGTGGCGAGCGCTGCGACTTCCGCTACTACGAGGAAGCGCCGGCCTCCACGCCTGCTGGCTGACGGTTGTCCCGCGCCGGCGGGGCCACAACCCGCTTTTCCAATTCTGCCGCAAAACGCGTACAATTCAGGCGGCAATCACCTGTTGGCAAGTGCCGCGCGCCTTCTCGCTGGCAAGGACGATCCCAGACTATGCGTGTCCCCATCTCCTGGCTTCGTGAATACGTCGACATCACCATCCCCGCCGAGCTGCTGGCCGAAAAGCTGACCGCCGCCGGGCTGGAAGTCGCTCATATCGAGTACCTCGGTCTGCCGCAGACCCTGGTTGAGGGCCTGCGCTATCCCCGCAGTGAGCATCTCGTCTGGGACCGCGAGCGCATCCTGCTCGGCAGGATCGTGCAGGTCGATCCGCACCCCAATGCCGACCGGCTGGTGCTGGCCCAGGTCGAGATCGGCTCCGGCGTGATCGAGCAGTGCGTGACCGGCGCGCCCAATCTGTTCGAGTACAAGGGGCAGGGCCCGCTGGCCGCGCCGCTGTGGACGGCATTCGCCGCCGAGGGCGCGGAGGTGTGGGACGGGCACAGCGATGCGCCCAAACGCATGATCCTGAAGGAGAAACCGCTGCGCGGCATCCCCAATCGCAGTATGGTGTGTTCGGAGAAGGAACTGGGGCTGAGCGAGGAGCACGAGGGCATCATCCTCATGCGCCAGCAGCCGCGCGCTGCCGATGGCCGGCCCGCCGCGCCCGGAACGCCGCTGCAGGATGTGCTGGGCGACATCGTCCTCGAAATCGAGTTCACGCCCAATCTCGCCCGCGCCATCAGCATCTACGGCGTCGCCCGCGAAGCGGCTGCGCTGCTCGGCGTGCCGCTGCGGCCGCCCAGCGTCGATGTGCTGATGGAGGGCGCGTCGATCGCTGGCCGGGCCACGGTCCACATCAGCGAGCCATCGCTCAACCCGCGCTTCACGCTGGCGCTGCTGGAGAACACCACCATCCAGCCCGCCCCGGAGTGGATGCAGCGCCGCCTGCGGCTGGTGGGCCAGCGCCCGATCAACAACATCGTCGATGTCACCAACTACATCACGTTTGAGATCGGCCAGCCGCTGCACGCCTTCGACTATGATGTGCTGGTGCAGCGTGCCGGTGGCGCGGCCCCGCACATCATCACGCGCCTGCCGCAGCCGGGCGAGCGCCTGACCACGCTCGATGGCGCGGATCGCCTGCTTGATGCGCACAACATCCTCGTGTGCGACTCGCGCGGCGTGCTCGGGCTGGGCGGGGTGATGGGCGGGCAGGAGAGCGAGATCAGCGACAGCACGCGCACTGTGCTGCTGGAGGCCGCCGCCTGGAACTTCATCAACATCCGCCGCACGATGACCACGCAGAAGCTGCACACCGAGGCCGGCTACCGCTTCAGCCGCGGGGTGCATCCGGCGCAGGCCATGCTCGGCGTGCGGCGCGGCATCGAGCTGATGCGCCAGACCGGCGGCGGCGTGATCGCGGATGGCATCTACGACAACTATCCGGCGCCGCCCGACACGGTGGTGATCTCGCTGGCGACCGCTGAAATTACGCGCATCCTCGGCGTGGCGCTGGCGGCGGAGGAGGCGGCCGGCTATCTGCGGCGCGGCGGCTTCGCCGTCGAGGTGCACGGCGAGACGCTGACGGTGACCGTCCCCGACTGGCGCATGGACATCGGCACCGGCGTGGTCGGTGAGGCCGACCTGATCGAGGAGATCGCGCGCATCTACGGCTACGACGCCATCCCCACCACGATCATCGCCGACGCCATGCCGCCGCAGTTCGCCAACGACGCCTTCCTGCGCGAGGAGATCCTGCGCGATGCGCTGGCGGCGCTGGGCCTGCGCGAGATCATCAGCTACCGCTTCACCACGCCGGAGCGCGAGGCGCTGCTGACTGCGCCCGGCCAGCCCGCCGCGCTGGCCGAAGGCGGTTACGTCGTCATGGCCAATCCGATCTCGCCGGACAAGACCGTGCTGCGCCGCAGCATCCTCACCGGCCTGCTGGAGGCGGCGCGGCTGAATGCGCGCTACGCAGACCGGCAGCCTACCTTTGAGATCGGCGCGGTGTATGCCGATCGTGGCGAGGCGCTGCCCGCCGAACCCCACCGGCTGGGCGTGCTGCTCACCGGCGCGCGCAGCCAGCCGGCCTGGATGGGCGCGGATGGCAGCGCGATGGATTTCTACGATCTCAAGGGTCTGCTGGAGGCGCTTTCGGCGGCGCTGCACCTGCCTGCGCCGGCCTTTCGCCGCGCTTCGCATGGCAGTTTCCATCCCGGCCGCGCGGCGGAGTGGGTGATCGCCGGGCAGGCTGTCGGCGTGTTCGGTGAGCTGCACCCGCAGGTGAGCGCCGCCTTCGGGCTGGATGGCGCGCTGCTGGCCGCCGATCTCGACCTGGACGTGCTGCTGGCGCATGTCACCGCGCTCTATCCGACGCAGGCGCTGCCGGTGACGCCGGCGGTGGTGCAGGATGTGGCGCTGGTGGTGAAGGAAGAGACCACGCACGCCGAAGTCGAGGCGGTCATCCGCAAGGCGGGCGGCACCCTGCTTCGCAGCATCCGCCTGTTCGACGTGTATCGTGGCGCGCCGATCGCCGAGGGCTGCAAGAGCATGGCCTTCAGCCTGGAGTACCAGACCGACGAGCGCACGCTGACCGAGGCCGAGGCCAACAAGCTGCGCGAGAAGATCGTGCGCGTGGCCGAGCGCGAGCTGGGGGCTTCGCTGCGCGCCTAGGCTTGCGTCAGCCGCCCGTGGCCCAGTCCTGCAGCGCCATCACCGCCGCGAGGTTGCGCTCGAACTCCGTGTCGTCGTGCGAGGTCAGTTCGACATCCGCAGCGGCGATGCCCTGACCATCGGCCCAGTTGGCGGCGGTGCCGTTGACCGGGTAGGCGGTGAAGGGCGCGCCGCTGCGATAGCCGGCAGCCTCTCCGTACACGGCGGCCATCGCGGCGCTGTCGCCATCCACCCCGGCGGCTGCCGTGCAGTCCCCGGCGAACACGCCATCTGCAGCGCTGTGGTAGAACACCGCAGCCACCGGCTGCACCTCGCGCAGGAAGGTCGCCAGCGCCAGCGTCTCCGGCTCGCTGAAGGCTGCCGGGCCGGCGTTCACGCGCTGGCTGCGCCAGTACGCGACGGGCGACCAGTCGCAGCCCCAGTTGCGGTTGAGATCGACGCCGCGCGCGTTGAAGCGTCCGGCGGGGGTGCGCCCGCGTGGCAGCCCGTCCGGATTGACGACCGGGATGAAGTACAGCGACAGCCCGGGACGCAGCGCGCCCGGCACGGCCTCGAAGTGCGCGATGAGCTGCTGCACCAGCGCCACAGTGTTGGCCTCCCAGCCGCCGTGTATGCCGCCGGCGAACACCAGCGCGCGCGGCCCGCTGCCGAAGCGCCGCGCGGTGATCGCACGCCCCTCGACGGAACTCCCCAGCGTGCGCACCGAATCGGCTGTGTTTGCAGGAGAAAGCGTGGGCTGGGCCGCCGGAAATTGAGCGCTGGCGGGCGGCTGCGCCAACAGCGTTTGGCAGGCCGCCGCTGCGAGACATATAATCACCAGCAGTCGGCAGAAGTTTCGGATGGTTGCGGAGGGCGAGGCGATGCGCGCTACCTTGCGTTGGTTGCTCGGCGTGCTGTGTGTGCTGGTGGTGGGCATGACCGTGGGCGCATGCGGCCCGCGCGAGCCGCGTATTGTCGATGTGCCCACGCTGGCTGTGCTGCCTTCCGCAAGTTTCACGTTCACTCCTTCGCGCACGCCGTATCCCACCTGGACCAGCACCTTCACGCCCACGCCGAGCGTGACCCCTTCCAGCACAGTGACGCCGCTGCCCAGCAGCACGCCCACGCTGACGGACACGCCGAGCATCACCCCGAGCATCACGCCCACCTGGACGGGGACGATCACGCAGACGCCCTCGCTCACGCTCACCATCACACCGACGTCGACGCCCACCCCTGCGCCCACGCTGACGAGCACGCTGGCGCCCACCAGCACGCCCAGCCGCACGCTCGTCCCACTGACCGGCACGCCGATCGGCGGGTATTCGCCCACGCCGCCCGGCCCGACGATCTTCTCGTTCACCGCCAACGCCGCCTCGGTGCTGAGCGGCACGCCGATCCTGCTCACGTGGGCCGCTGATGCCGACCTGGCGCAGATCGAGCAGATCGACAGCGGCGCCACGCGCATCTTCCAGACCATCACCGTGCCGCCCAGCGGCCAGTACTCGATCGTGGCGCAGCCCGGCAGCGGCCGTCAGGCGATCTTCCGCCTGGTGGCGACGCGGAACGGCGTGGTGCGCACCTCCCCGCCGGTGACGGTCGTGTTCACCTGTGCGGCGGGCTGGTTCTTCGGCGATGCGTTCGCGCCGGCGGGCAGCGGCTGCGCGGCGGCAGTGGGCGCGGTGGGCGGGGGCGCGTTCCAGCGCTTCGACAACGGCTTCATGATCTACCTCAACGCCAACGCCCTCAACCGCATCTGCATCGGCCAGACGCTCACGCAGCAATACGTGTGCGTGGCCAACGGCTGGAACGGATCGACCGTCAACACCACGCCCGCGCCCTCTGGCCGCTTCATCCCCGGGCAGATGCTGAACTGGGCGTACTATAACACGCTCGGATTCAATGGCGGCACATGGAATGCGCTGCTGGGCTGGGGCATCATGGATATCGCCGTGGGCGACCGCACCGTGCAGTGGGAGAACAGCGTCGGCGGGACGAGCCCCTTCTATGTCGACACCGCAGACGGCGCGATCATCCGGTTCAGTGGCGGCGATACGGGCACCTGGGCGCGGATCCGCTGAGCGTGGCGCGGCTGCGGCGCGGCGGGCTGCCGCTGCTCTTCGCGCTGGCGCTGCTGCTGGTCTTCAACCTGCCATACGCCATCGGCAGCGCCCGGCAGACAGCCGACTGGCGCTTCAGCGGGGTGTTGTTCGGGCTGGAGGACACGTACTCCTACCTGGCGAAGATGCGCCAGGGGGCGGGTGGCGCGTGGGATTTCTCGCTGTTCTACACCGCTGAGCCGCACGAGGGCGCGCCGCTGGTATATCTGCAGTATCTGCTGCCCGGCCAGATCGTTGGCCGCCTCGTCCCCGAAACCAGCCCCGCCCACACCGACGCGCTGCTGACCGCGTGGGCGCTCATGCGCATCGGCTTCGACGCGCTCTACCTGTGGGCGCTGTGGCGCGTGATCCGCCGCGTGCTGGCCGGCGAAGGCGCACGCCTGACCGCGTACGTGCTGGCGGCGCTGGGCGGCGGGCTGGGCTGGCTGCTGCCGCTGCTGGGCGGGGGCATGGCCGCCGAGTTCTACATTCCCGAAGGCTTCAGTCCGCTCGTCCTGCTGGGCATGCCGCATCTGGCGCTGGCGCGCGCCGCCATGCTGGGCGGGCTGCTGCTGCTGCTGGCGGCGCTCGACCGGCCCGCCATGCGCCAGGCGCTCCCCTGGGCGCTGGGCGCGGGCGGATGCTGGCTGGTCACCGGGCTCAGCGTGCCGTTCACGCTGGCGGTGATCCTCGCGCTGCTGGGCGCGTGGGGACTGGGGCGCTGGCTGCAGACGCGGCGCTTTCCGGCGGCGCTGTTCTGGCGCGCGCTGGCCGCCGCAGCGCCTGTCCTGCCGCTGTTCGCGTGGTATGCGCTGGTGTTCAGCACCCGCCCGGCGTTCGTGCTGTGGTCCGCGCAGAATCAGCTTCCCTCGCCGCCGCCGCTGGTCTACGGGCTGGCGTATGTGCTGCTGATCGTGCCGGCGGTCGCGGGGGGGCGGGCGCTGTGGCGCAGCGGCCGGGCGGAAGGGGCGCTGCTTGTGAGCTGGGCGGTGGCGGCGCTGCCGCTGGCCTATGTGCCGCTGGCGGTGCAGCGCCGCATGCTGGAAGGCGCGATCGTGCCGCTGGCGCTGCTGGCCGCCGCCGGGCTGGCGGGCTGGGCGGGCGAGCGCCGCTTGCGCCGGGTGCTGGCGGGCGTATGGCTGGCGGCCGGGTTTGTGCCGGCGCTGATGCTGCTGGCTGGGGCGTACAACGCCGCCTGGCAGCCGGGGCCGCCGCTCTTTCGCCCGGCGGGCGAGCGAGAGGCATTCGAGTGGCTGAATGCGCATGCTGCGCCTGGCGATGTCGTGCTGAGCGGCGTGGAGACGGGCAACGCGCTGCCGGTCTTCGCGCATGTGCGCGTGTACATGGGCCACGGGCCGGAGACGCTGGAGTGGCCGCGCAAGCGCGCCGAGGTGCTGGCGTTCTTCAGCGGCGGGATGGATGCGGCGGCGCGGGCCACGCTCTACGCGGGCGGCGGCTGCCTGCAGGCCGCGCCGGCGCTGTGTGGAGACCCGATCGACTGGCTGGTGGTGGGCCCGCGCGAGCGCGCGCTGATGGGCGATGCGCCGCCCCCGTGGCTGGACGAATGGACGCCGGTGTATCAGGACGGCGCCTGGGCGATCTACCGTCCGGCGGGCACATGAGCCGCGCGCGGGCAGGCAGCCGGGCGCGATCTGCGTTATCCTAAGGCCATCTGCATCGCCATGCCGGCCCGGCTGCGCCGGCAGGTTTCGTATTGTGCCAAGGAGCGTTCACATGCCTTCCTCGCCCCTGCTGCTGCGCTCGATGGACTGCGGCGCGCCCGGCATCTTCGCCGAAGTCACGCTGGAACGCGCGGGCTGGAGCACGCTGAGCATGCAGGCCCGCCGCCTGGAATACGGCTCGCGCCATGCCGGCGAGACTGGCGCGCACGAGCTGGTGCACGTCATTCTGGGCGGGCGCTGCCACATCCGCACCAGTGCCGGGGAGTTCCTCAACATTGGCCGGCGTCCCAACGTCTTCGCGGGCATGCCGTGGGCGCTGTATCTGCCGCCGGGCACGCGCTATGAGATCGAGGCGCTCAGCAACACCTTCGAGGTGGCGACGTGCTGGGTGCCGGCGGAGGGCGGCTTTCCTGCGCGGCTGGTGACGCCGGCGGACTGCGCGACGGAACTCCGCGGCGGCGAAAATGCCTCGCGCCAGATCAACAGCATCCTGCCGCCCGGCTTCCCCTGCCAGCGGCTGGTGGCGGTGGAGGTGTACACGCCTGGCGGCAACTGGAGCAGCTATCCGCCGCACAAGCACGATGTGCACCGCGTGGGCGAAGACGGGCAGCTGCTCGAAGCGGACCTGGATGAGATCTACTTCTACAAGCTGGACCGGCCTGCGGGCTATGCCTATCAGCGCGTGTACACGGCGGATGGGCGGCGCGATGAGCTGGTGCGCGCTCAGCACCACGACACCGTGCTGGTCCCGGATGGCTACCATCCGGTGGTGAGCGCGCATGGCTACACCACGTACTATCTCAACTTCCTGGCGGGCTCGGCGCAGTCGCTGGCCAACAGCGACGATCCGGCGCACGCGTGGATCAAGTCGACGTGGCAAACGCTCGACCCACGCCTGCCGATCGTCAGCATGGCGATGGAGACGCCGTAGCCGCGCCGCCTCAGCCGATCTGCACGATGTGCTGCGCGGTCAGCTCACCATCCTGCGTGAGGTAGCGCGCGCTGATGCGGATGCTGCCGGGGGGCTGCCCGTCGATCTGGCGTTCGCGCCCGTAGAACGTGAAAGGCTGAAGCGTGAGCGGCTGCTCTTCCAGCCCGAACGTCGCCTCAACCGCCGGCGCGCTCAGCATGCCCGGCGCTTCGGGCGTGGGACCAAACAGCGCATTGCGCGAGATGCTGGCCGGGGCGTAGCTGTCGTTGAGCAGCAGCACGCGCACCTGAAAGGCCACCGCCGCGGGAACGCGCTCTGGCGCGTGAATCTCCAGCTTCATCTGGTTGTCCTCCTGCGCGATCAGGCGGGCGCGGCTTCGGTCGGCATGGTCACGCGGTGCTGATAAGCCGTTCCGGCAATCGTGCCCGGGCCGCGATCCACCGGGTAGGTTCCTGAGGCGAGGTCGTTGGTATCGATGGTGTTCATCGGCGCGTTGGCGGCGGTATCCGCGGTCTGGAAGGCGCTGACCGCGTTCGCCCAGCCGATGGTATTCTGCAGCGCGGTGATGGCGCTGGATTGCAGGTACGCGTTGACTTTGGAATGCGTGCCGGCGCCGGTGTCTCGGTAGGTGGTGACGCGATCGAGCATCGGCTGCAGGTTGGCGTTGTAGATGGCCTGCGTGCTGTTGACGTGCAGGACCTCATGCGCATCGAAGCGGGCGGCAGCCAGCGCGGTGACATAATGCCCGTTGCCCTGATCGCCGGCATTCGCGCCGAGGTATGTTCGCGTGACGGTGAGATCGCCGGTGGCGGCGCGCACCCAGGCGCTCGAGTCCGAGAGTACGCCATTCGACGCCGAGTCGTAGACGGGGTTGGTGGTGCTCTGAATGCTGCCGACGGCCTGATTGCCTCGCGGGCCCGCGCCGCCGCCGCCCGCCCACACGGCAGCACCGGTGCGCCCGCCGTTGACGAAGGCGTGCGGCCGCCCGTCGCTGGCTGGCGCGCGCTGCTCGAAGCTGACCGGCGCTGTGCCGGTGCGCCCGCCGTTGACGAAGGTGATCCTGGGGGCCTGTGGCAGGCCGCCGCTGTTGGCTGCCGCTTCTTCCTCTGCTGCCTGTTCGCCGCCGGTCACCATCGCGACATGCAGCCCGAGGTCGGGCGGCACATCGCTGTCGGCAGGCTCGAACTCCTCTGTCAGGCTGACCGTCTCGCCCTGGGCATTCTGGCTTTCCTCGCCAGCCTGCTGTTCTTCCTCGCTTCCGCCTTCGGGCTGGCGCTGCAAGGGCGCGGGCGCAGCGCTCACCTGCGCGCAGGCGGGGCAGGCGCAGCCGGGTTGATGCGCAGCTTCGGCGCGCTGAACGGCGGGGGCCAGCGGATCATCGGTATAGACGCGCTTCGGCACACAGGCGGGGCAGTTGCACACCGGCGCGTGCGCGGCGTCGTCTGGCTGCGGCGCGGCAGGAGCCGCCGACCGGGCCAGCAGGCTGCGCGTGGCAGCGTTGCCGAGTACGCGCTGCATGTGCAGCACCTGGCTGGCGGCGTTGCTGGCGCTGGTGGCGCGCAGCAGTTCCTGCTCGTGAGGCGCGCGTGCGCCTGAAGGAGCAGCCGGTGAGTGCTTGCGGGCGAAGCGATTGGCAGCGGACACGGGGGCTCTCCATCTGGGGTGTCGATGCAGGCCGGAAACTGGCCCGCAGCGGCGAAGATGGATTCAGTGTAGCACCACTTTGGATTCAGCGCAGTCGCAATCGCTCAAGCGTTGTCGCTGGCTGGCGCAGCGCGCTCAGGGCGCGTCTTCCGGCTCGGTGTGGATGGTGACGCGCTGCACTTCCGGCATGGCGTCGCGCAGCGTGCGCTCGGCGGCATCGGCCAGCAGGTGCGCCGCCTCCAGCGAGGTCTCGGCGGGAAGGCCGGCATGTGCGCTGAGGGCGCAGCCCCCGTTGGCCGGCACGATGGTGAGCGCGTGCCAGCGCGCTTGCGGATGTTCGCGTTCGAGCACGCTGCGCGCCTGCGCTCGCAGCGCGTCGAGGTGCTCCGGGCTGCCGTGAGCCGGGACCGGCTTCTCGACCGGCTCGATATGCGTGATGATATCGCCCAGTTCCGGATACGCTTCGTGCAGCTCGCGCTCCAGCGCGGTGGCCTGCTGATGCGCCTGTGCCAGCGAAGCCTCTCCCGGCACCTCGACGTGCAGCTCCAGCCGCTGGCGGCCATCGTCCATCGTGGTGACGTGCACGGCGTGCGTCGCCAGCCCAAGCCGGTCTGCGCAGGCGCGCGCCGCCAACGCGTAATCCGGCGGGCCATCGCGCAGCGGCTCGAAGTGCACTTCCACTTCGGTGATGCCGGTGAACTGCGCGTGCACCTGCTCGCGGATGGCATCGGCGATGGCGGCAGCGCGCTCGGTGGTGGTCTCAGGCGGCACCGCGACATCGACATCGACGTAGATTGCATCGGGCGAGCCGCGGGTGCGCGCACGCACGACACTGTCGCTGACGGCGGGCACCTGCGCGGCGGCGGCGGCCACCGCCTGTGACGGCAGCGGCGCACGATCGGTGAGCACAGAGCTGGTGCTGCGCAGGATCTTGAGCGCAGCCCGGGCGATCAGCACGACGATCAGCAGCGCGACGGCCGGGTCGGCCCAGTGCAGGCCGAGCGCCGTCAGCACGATGCTGCCCAGCACAGACAGCGTGACGAACACATCTGAACTGGTGTTGGCCGAGTCGGCGACCAGGATCTCGGAGTGCAGGCGCACGCCCGCCCGGCGCTGGAAGTAGGCGACGAAGGCGTTGATGATCAGCGTGACGATCAGGATGACGAACGACAGCGGGCTGACTTCTGGCACGGCGCCGGAGAACAGCCGGTCGATGGCGTTGGTGACCACCTCAAACGCGGTGACCAGCAGCAGCACGCCGATCGCCAGCGCGGCCAGCGTCTCCACGCGGCGGTGGCCGAAGGGGTGGTTCTCATCAGCGGGGCGGCCAGCGATGCGGTTGGCGATCAGTCCCAGCACATTGCCCGTGCCGTCGATCACCGAATGGAAGCCGTCCGCCGTGATCGCCAGCGCGCCGGTCAGCAGCCCGATGACGATCTTGCCACCAGCCACCAGCAGGTTGAGCACCAGGGTGATGATGAGCACACGCTCCACCTGACGACGGTTTTCGGGGGTCTGTGCGGATGCGGCCATCGATCGCTCATCTCCATGTGCGCTGCGACACCTTCAGCGTACGCGAAAACTGCCACTTTCGACAATCGCAGGCTCATGATTTTGACTCCCTTAAATCATGGTACACTGCGCAGCATGGACAGTGAGCGCTATTCCGGGATCCTGCTTCGCGATCTGGCCCGCGCCGGTGATCGGTTCGACGAACCTGCCGTGCGCACGGCCTACGCCGCGCTGGTGCGCGCGCTGGAGCGATTCGGCGAGGGGGAGCTGTACGAGGGGGAGCCGCTCACGCGCACCCAGCTCGCCTTCATGGAGAGCGTGCTGCCCGGCTTGCTGCGCGATGTGCCGCTGCACAGCCTGAAGCAGGCGCACCGCCGCCTGCGTAACGCGCTGCTGCCCGCTCAGCCCGGCTGGTGGGCAGAGCCACCGCCCGCCCCCGGCGCGCCACAGGGCGTGTCGAACGTCATCACCGTCGGCGCGATCACCGGCAGCACCGTCACCATCATCGGCAATCAGATGCAGCACGCGCCGTCATGGGCAGAGCCGCCCGGTCCGTACGATCTGCATGAACCCGCCCAGGCCGCGGCGTCGCCCGCTGACGATCTGCCGCCTGCACAGTACGACGTATTCCTCAGCTACTCGCATCGCGATGGCCGGATCATGCGGCTGGTCTCGGCGCATCTGCGCGCCAGAGGCCTGAGCGTGTGGACCGACCACGACATCATCCCCGGCACGCCCTCGTGGATCCGCGCCATTGACGCGGCGATCCAGGCCTCGGCGCAGATGGTCGTGCTGGCCACCCCCAATTCGAAGGTGGGCTTCGTCGAGAAGGAAGTGCTGATGGCGCAGGCGTACAACGTGCCGATTGTGCCGCTGCTGTGCCAGGGGGATGAGCGCACGGCGATCATGCTGCCGCTGCAGGGGGTTCAGTATCTCGACTGCCGCGACGAGAGCCGCCTGCGTACCGGGCTGCACCAGCTGGCGCGCCACGCGAACGGGCTGAAGTCCGGCGCCATACAGGTGGGCACGCCGCTGCTGCCCGCCGGTTCAGAAAACCCGGCGTAGCGCTTACAGCGCGTAGGCAGCTTCCAGTTCCTCGCGCAGGGCGCAGTAGCTGTCGTGGCGCGATCGCGCGATCTGCCCGCGTTCGACCGCCGCACGCACGGCGCAGCCCGGCTCGGTGCGGTGGGTGCAGTCGGCGAAGCGGCATTCCGGCACGCGAAGCGCCACCTCCGGGAAGTAGGCGTCCAGCTCTTCCGGCTCGATATCCCAGATGGAGAGCGTGCGCATGCCCGGCGTGTCCGCCAGATAGCCGCCCATCTCCAGCCGCACCAGCGCGCTGTCGCGGGTGGTGTGCTGGCCCTCCAGGTGATAGCGGCTGACGTTCTTGACCGCCCGGCCCAGCCCCGGCTCAATCTGGTTAAGCAGGCTGGTCTTGCCCACGCCGGAAGGCCCGGTGAAGGCCGAAAGCCGGCCCGCCAGCCGTTCGCGCAGCGCCGGCAGCCCGTCTCCCCGCTTTGCGCTGGTGCACAGCACGGGGTAGCCCAGGCCTTCGTACAGGCGCATCAGCGCAGCGGCGCGGCCGTCTGTGTCCATCTCGATCTTGTTGAGCACGAGCACAAGCGGTACGTGGCTTTTCTCCACCATCACCAGAAAGCGATCGATCATGCGCGGGGCGGGCGCGGGCTGCGCCGCTGCGAAGACCACGAACACCTGATCGGCGTTGGCGATGATGACCTGCTCGCGGTCCGGCGCGCCTGCCCCGCGGGCGCCAGTGGTGCGCACCGCTCGCGAGATCGCGCTGGTGCGCGGCGCAATCTCCTCGATCGCACCG
>CAZZJW010000078.1:0-17577 GCA_964654755.1 uncultured Pleurocapsa sp.
ATGTGCGGCGGTGATGCGTGTTACGGTGTGTGGTCATCCGTGTCCTCCTGCTGGCTATTTCGTTCAAAGATCGTCCGGGGACCGTTATCTTTCGTCTTGCTGTATAAAACAATTCAGTGAGCAGAATTTTTCCACCGCAAATGCTATCAGGGAAGAAAAGAAAGACAACAGAGCATATGAGCTATTGTCGAATTCGCATGATGTGTCGTTGGGGTCGGTTGGTAGAACGCAAACGGTTCACGAAGACGTGCCGCTGATCGGCGCCCGCGCTCACCGGGCCTGCGCCGGCCAGATCGCCGCCGGCCTTTCGCCGCCGGCGGGCGGGCACGCTTCACCCGCCCCGCCAGCGCGAGAACCGTCAGATTGAAGACAGCGTGGGCCGCGCCCCGGCTTGCTGGCCGGCCTTGCGCTGCAGCCGCCGCGGGCCATGCCCGTGCGTGCGCGGCTGCCCGTGCCCGCTGTTGCGCAGGTGCGCGCCTGAAGAAGACGGGACGTAGTACGGGCTTTCGCGCACGATCAGCGTCGCGCAGTTGCCAGAGCGCGGGTCGCTGATGTGATCGTACAGGATGCCCTTGATGCGGAAGCCGTTGCGAAGCTGCATCGTCAGGGTGGGGTCATGCAGCTTGCCCTGCTTCACACGAAGCACGTACTGCGCCACGGTAAGTTCGCGATCGTGGTGGATGTAGCCGGGGATGAGCGCGCCGGCGATTTCGCCGCGCAGATTCAGCCGGCGAACGAGATCATGGCGGGCTTCGTACAGCATGCGGCCGATGCGCAGCCCGCGGTATTCGGGGTGCACGCTCATGTCCACGCCGTACAGCCATTCGCCTGCCGGGTCGTGGTTGGTCAGCCAGCCGCCGGCGATGGCCTCGTCATAGGTATGCTGATGATTGCCAAAATCGAAGTCAGTGCGGTAGGTCGTCGTGGACGCGATGACCACGTCCTGGCCACCCCTGTGCAGCAGGGCGACGAATTGGCCTTCCGGAAACAGCCGTACATGATTGAGGTATTTTTGCTGGGTGAAGCGCTCGTTATCCGCCAGGGTGGGAAAAACCACCTGCTGAAGCGCCTCGAGCGCGGCGGTGTGCTCGGGGCGGGTGTTGGTGACCGTGACCGTGTGCCCCGATGGGGTATGGACGGTGCGGTGGTAGTGAACGACGGGTATCATGGCGATCCTCCCAGGAACACCGTCCTGACATCCATGTACTCCATCAGTCCCTCAGTCGAGCATTCGCGTCCCATTCCACTTCCTTTCATGCCGCCAAACGGCGCTTCCGGGGCGGAGGGCATCCAGTCGTTGACGGCGACCATGCCATACTCCAACCCCTCGTACATCGCAATTGCAGTGTTCAGGCTGCCGGTCTGCACATAGGCGGCCAGCCCGTATTCCAGCGCATTGGCCATGGCCAGCGCCTCCTCCGGCTCACTGAAGCCGAGGATGGGCATCACCGGGCCGAAGATCTCATCGCGATAGATGCGCATCTCCGGTCGGATATTCATCAGCACGGTCGGTTCAAAGAAGTAGCCGCGTTCCAGCGCCCCCGGGCGGCTGCCCCCGGCCAGCACCTCCGCGCCTTCGCGGCGGGCCTCCGCCACCATCGCCTCGACGCGCTCGCGCTGGCGGGCGTTGATCAGCGGGCCGACGTCGGTCTGCGCATCCAGCCCGCTGCCCAGCCGCAGCTCCCGGCTGAGGCGCGCGGCGTGATCGGCAAATTCCTCAAGGATGCGGCTGTGCACGAAGAAGCGCTGCGGGGCGATGCACACCTGCCCGTTGTTGCGATACTTCGACGTGACAGCGGCGCGCGCGGTCTTTTCGACATCGACATCGGGGAAGACGATCACCGGGGCGTTGCCGCCCAGCTCCAGCGCCAGCCGCGTCACCGTCTGCGAGGCGCCGTCCATCAGCAGCTTGCCCACGCGCGTGCTGCCGGTGAAGCTGATCTTGCGGCAGCGCGGGTCGGCCAGCATCACGCGGCCCATCGCCTCCGGATCGCCATTGATGACGTTGACCACGCCGGGCGGGGCGCCCGCTTCGTGCAGCGCCTGCGCGAACAGCATGGCCGAACGCGGCGTGTACTCGGAAGGCCGCCCGACGATGGTGCAGCCGGCGGCCAGCGCGGCGCTCCAGGCCCGCGCCAGATTGTAGACCGGGAAGTTCCACGCGGTGATCACCCCCACCACGCCGATGGGCAGGTGCGTCACCAGGATGCGCTTGCTGCCCACGCGCGAAGGGACCAGCCGGCCGTACGCGCGTTTGCCTTCCTCGGCGAACCACTCCAGCAGGTTGGCGCCGGTGGTCCATTCGCCGCGCGCCTCGCGCAGCGGTTTGCCGCTCTCCTCCGTGGTGACGGCCGCCAGCGTGTCGATGCGCTGACGAATCCAGGCGGCGGCGCGCAGCAGCACGTCAGCGCGTTCGTATGGCGTTTTGCGAGACCATGTGGGGAAGGCGGCGGCAGCGGCATCCATGGCCGCCTGGGCATCGGCGGCATCGCCGTACGGCATGCGGCCAAGCACATCCTCGGTGGCAGGGTTGAGGAGGTCCCAGCCTGCACCGCTGGCTGCATCCACCCATTCGCCGCCGATCAACTGCCGGTAGGTGTAGGTTTGTTCGAAGCTCATGATCCGCCTTGCTCAAGGGCCGATGGGCGCGCAGCAGGTGCAGCGCCGTCAGATCGTTTCCACTATAGCCGATCTTTCGCGGGAATTGCCAGTGCGAGTTTACAGGCTACCCGGCGCCGATGATGAGCGTCCGGGGAGTCTCCTGACAGTGCCTCAGCCGTGTTGCACGCCTACCGGATCGTGCTAGACTGTATTCCTGTAGCAATGTGACAAAGTTGTTTCTACCCAAGGAGCGCAAAACAATGATCAGGCGAACTCTTGTCGGGCTTTCGGGCGCTGCCGCCCTCGTCCTCTGCCTCGTCCCTGCGGTGGCGGCCCAGGACCGCCCGGCGATCCCGACGGTCGAAGGGCTGAACAATCCTCGCCACATCGCCTTCCACGAAGACATGCTCTACATCGCAGAAGCGGGCACCGGCGGCACTGAAGAGGTACAGGGCATGTTCGGGCCGGCTCTGCGCGGCGAGACCGGGCGCGTGATCGCGGTCGCGCCGGATGGCAGCCAGACGGTGGTCGTCGATGGCCTGCCCAGCGTGAACGAAGCGGGCGAAGTGAGCGGACTGAACGCGGTCACCTTCTTCGGCGATGAGATGTGGATCGCCGGCCTGGATGGCCCGCGCGCCTCTTATGTGCGCCAGATCGACCCCGCGGATGGCTCGGTGCTCACCGAGATCGACACCCTGGCCGCGGAAACAGCGCTCAATCCTGATGCCAGCGAGATCATCGAGAGCAACCCGGTCGACCTCGCCCGCGCCGGCGTGGACGGCACGCTCTACATCGCCGACTCTGCGGCCAATGCCGTGTGGCAGTGGAACACTGGCGACGAAGCGCCGTCGGTCTTCGCCACATGGACCGAAGGCAACCCGGTGCCCACGTCGGTGGCGCTGGATGCGGACGGCAACGTGTGGATCGGCTTCCTGACCGGCTTCCCCTTCCCGCAGGGCGGCAGCCGCGTCGAAGTGCGCAGCCCGGACGGCGCGCTGGTGCAGACGTACGAGGGCTTCTCCACCATCGTCGATCTGCTGGCCGCCAACGACACGGTCTACGCCGTGCAGTTCGCCAGCTTCGGCGAAACCGGCTGGGCCCCCTTCACCGGCAGCGTGGTCGATGTGCTGAGCGGTGAGACGTACGCGGCGGGGCTGAATTTCCCCTACGGCCTGACGGGCGATGCCACGCGTGAGCTGATGATCACCCTCAATTCCGCCTACACGGGCGATGGCACCGGCGTGGTCGTCGCTTTTGACGGGGCGCAGGCGCTGAGCGAAGCGATGATGGCCGAGATGGGCCCGGCGGCCACGCCGGAAGCGGGCGGCTGAGCGCGCACCACAACACAGCTTTCGTTCGAGGGGGCGCGCACAGCCGCGCCTCCTCACGGCTTGTGACGGCCGTCCGGCAAACGCCGCTCCGGGGGCACAGGCTCGTCCTCCGCATCCTCCTCAACCAGCACGATGTTGCGCGCCTGATACTCCTTGCGATACAGGCGCTGCTGCGCTTCCAGCCGGTCGATGTAGCGCAGCACGCTGCTCGGCGCGAGGTACATCGCCTGCGCGATCTCCGCAATCGAGGGCGGCCCGTGATTCTCGTCGATATAGCGAGCGATGAACGCGTACACCTGCTCCGTCGTCTGCTGGATGTGCTGCTCGCGTTTGGACAGCCCCTCGGGCCGCCTGTGCGCGCGGCGTCTGGTCATGGTCATCCCTTTGTCTGCACCCGATCGACCTTCAAACATCTTACTGCAGTTTAGAACAAATTTTCTATTGCTGTAAAGATAGAAAATAGCTGGAAGCGCGTTTCTGTGCCCGCGCCGCCGCGCGCCGGATGGAAAATCCCCGCCCGTGCGGGCATAATGGGCGCATCAGTGCGGGCAGGCGGATGGAGACGCGCTCATGATGAACTTCCTCAGATCGCTGTTCGGCGGCCCACGCGGCAGCGCGGCAGATCGCAGCGGCCTGTACGTCTACGTGCGGCCAACAGGCTGCGACGAGGTGATCCGCGTGCGCATCAACCTGCTCAACGATCTGAGCGAAAGCGACGAGGGCGGCAGCTACTTCGTGCACAAGCTGGCGCGCGGGGTGAAGTGCCGCCAGAACATCGAGATCGATCTGGCCTTCGACGGCCAGCGGCGCATCCGCGAGCAGCACATCACCGGCGGCGAGTTCGTCGATGCGGCGGCCTACGAGGCGTGGCTGCAGGCCAGCCCGCCGCCCGCCGCGCCCTGAGCCCGCCCGCGAGAGGAGCGTGTGATGCTGCCCATCCCCCTGGTGGACCTGAAGGCGCAGTACAGCAGTATTCAGCCGGAGATCGACGCTGCGATCGCGCGGGTGCTGGCCAGCGCCAGCTTCATCGGCGGGCCGGAGGTGCGCGCCTTCGAGAGCGCCTTCGCGGCCTTTCAGGGCACACCGCGCTGCGTCGGCGTGTCCAGCGGCACGGCGGCCATCGCGCTGGCGCTGGAGGCGCTCGGCATCGGCGCGGGGGATGAAGTCATCACCACGCCGCACACCTTCATCGCCACCGTCGAGCCGATCGTGCAGGTGGGCGCGGTGCCAGTGTTCGTCGATATCGACCCGGCCAGCTTCAATCTCGATGCCAGCGCCATCGAGCGCGCCATCACGCGGCGCACGCGCGCCATCATGCCGGTGCATCTGTACGGGCAGATGGCGGCGATGGATGCGATCGGCGACGTCGCGCGGCGGCACGGCCTGCGCGTGATCGAGGACGCCGCGCAGGCGCACGGCGCGGAGTACCTCGGGCGGCGCGCCGGAAGCTGGGGCGATATCGCCTGCTTCAGCTTCTACCCCGGCAAGAACCTGGGCGCATACGGCGATGGCGGCGCGATCTGCACGCACGACGACGCGCTGGCAGAGCGCATCGCACGGCTGCGCGATCATGGCCGCACCAGCAAGTACTCACACGACATCATCGGCTACGGCGAACGGCTGGATGCGCTGCAGGCGGCCATCCTCGGCGCCAAGCTGCCCTACCTCGAAGCATGGAATGCCGCCCGCCAGCGCATCGCGGCGGAGTACCGCGCCCTGCTGGCCGATGCCGAAGGCGTGTGCCTGCCCTGGGAAGATCCGCGCGGCGTGCACGTCTATCACATCTTCTGCGTGGCAGTGGCGGGCGATCGCGATCGCGTGCTGGCCGGGCTGAAGGCGCGCGGCGTGGAGGCGGGCATCCACTACCCGATCCCGCTGCATCTGCAGCAGGCGCTGGCCGCTTATAACTGGCGCCCGGGCGATTTCCCGGTTGCTGAACAGGCGGCTGGCTGCATCCTCAGCCTGCCCATCTTCCCGGAGATGACGCACGAGCAAACGATGTTCGTGGCGAGGGCGCTGCGCGAGGCCCTGGCACAGGCGGCCTGAGCGCGCTCAGCGGGTGGCGCGGCTGTCCCGGCGCAGCACGTAGCCGCGGATGAAGTCGCCTGCTTCGGTGGCGATCAGCGTGCCGGTGAGCTTGTTGACCACCAGCTCGCCGAAGTGGCTGATGACGCGATCGACCTGCTCGCGCATGATTGTCATCACATCGTCCCAGCGCACTTCCAGCGGCAGGAACGGCTCGCGGATGGAACGCCCGCTTTCGAGATAGCGGATGGCCGGCTCGGTGCGGTCGAACACCAGCGCCTGCGGCAGATCGTGGCGCACGACAGCGAAGAAGTGGCGGCGCAGTTGTGCCGGACCGTTCTCCAGCGTGAAGGCGGCGGAGGGCGCAGGCGGCGCGACGTAGGCCGCGCCCGGCGGGGTGAGCAGCATCACGGCGCGGCGGTAGAGCGCGGTGAACTCCGGCATACTCTGCGCGCTGTTGGTGGCGCACACCAGCACGCCGCCCGGCCGCAGCACGCGGTGCAGCTCGGCAAGGCCGCCGTCGACATCGCGCAGCAGGTAGAGCATGTGGTTGGCCAGCACCACATCGAAGCTGGCGCTGGCGAAGGGCAGGCGCATCACATCGCCGCACAGCGTCTGGCTGCGGCCGGGGTGCGTGTTCAGCACGCTCTCATAAAGGTCGAGCGCAGAGTACTGGCCGTATGGCGTGAAGGCCTGCACGCGCTCATAATAGCTGCCCGGTCCGCAGCCGACATCCAGCACGCGCTCGTCGCCACGCCATGACACCCTCCGCAGCACCCAGTCGGCGAAGTGCACGCGTGGCACGCTGTAGTTCTCGTGGATATCCTGACGCAGGCGCAGCGGCTCGCCCGTGGCAAACTGCGTGCGCAGGCCATCGGGCGGCAAAAAATCCATCGTGTCATGATAGAACGGTCGGGTCATCTTGACCTGCGCGCTGCGGCTGCACTTCTTTATTATACTGTTGAGCGCCCGCGCGCGGCGTTAATGATGTGGAAGAGCCCGCGCAGGCAACGCAGCCTGTGCAACGGATCGGCATTCTGCGCGTATAGTGCTCATAATGAATGTCAGCGCAGTCCGGCGCAGGTGCAGGGCGCTGGCGGGGGAGTGAAGGCGGCGTGACCGAACAGCCGCAGCAGCCGCAGCAGCAGGACCCGATCATCCTGGAGTGGGTGCAGCGCACACTGCAGGGGGACCAGGACGCGTTCGCAGAACTGGTATACACCTTTCAGGATGCGGTCTACAACCTGTGCTATCGCATCCTGTACGATCGCGTTGAGGCGGAGGATGCCGCGCAGGAAGCGTTTCTGCGCGCCTACCTCAATCTGTCGCGCTACGATCCCGGACGATCGTTCAAGACCTGGCTGCTGACCATCGCGTCAAACTACTCCATCGACCGGCTGCGGCGGCGGCGCATGCAGCTCGTCTCGATCGACGATCCGCTGCCCGCGCTGTCGCTGAGCGACGACGAACCAGAGCCGGAGGATACCGTCTCCTCGCGCGAGCAAAGCCGCATGCTGCAGACGCTGCTGGACACGCTGGCGCCGGAGTATCGCGCGGCGGTGGTGCTGCGCTACTGGTACGACTACTCGTATTCCGAAATCGCCAGCATGCTGGAGACGACGGAGAGCGCGATCAAGAGCCGCCTCTTCCGTGCCCGGCAGATGCTGGCGGACAAGCTGGACCCAAGCATGGCCGGCGCGCTGTCGCCGCTGTTAGAGAGGTAGCCATGGCGAACGAACGAGAGCGGCGACTGATGCAGCAGGCGCTCGATGATGAACTTTCTGCAGAGGCGCTGCAGGAGCTGTACTCCCGGCTGAATGCCGATCCGGAGGACGCGGACACGTTTTCGCGGCTGCGGTCCCTCGACCGGCTGCTGAAGGCCGCGCCGCTGGAGCGCGCGCCGCGCAGCCTGGCCCTGCGCATCATGGCGCGCGTGGCGGAAGAACTGCGCAACCCCTCCGCGCATCCGCGCTCCAGCCTGGCGCTGGCGATCGGCCTGGGCCTGGCGGCGCTGACGCTGGTGCCGCTGCTGGTCGGCTTCGCCTCGCTGCTGCTGACGGCGCTGGGCAGCGCAACCTTCTTCAACGCCATCATGCAGGGCATCGCCGGGGTGGCCGCGGCGGGTGCAGCCGCCCTCGAAGCGGTGGTGACCGGCGCACAGGCTATCCTCAGCCAAAGCCCGGCGGTGCCGATCGCCATGCTCTCGCTGATCCCGGTCGGGCTGATCTGGCTGGCCCGGCTTTCGCGCATCGACTTCACAGACGACTCTGACGAGGAGTGACACGATGAACGGACTGAGCAGGCTGCCCTTTGCAGTCAAGGCGGCGCTGGCGCTGGCGGCGCTGCTGCTGATCGGCGTGCTGGCGCGCGGTGCCGCGCAGTGGTGGGGTGCGCCCGCATCCGGCCCCGTGAAGGTGGCGGTCGATACTGTGATCAACACCCAGATCGAGGACGATCTGGCGTGGGTCGGCTCCTCGCTCGTGCTCGAGCGCGAGGCGGCTGTCGCTGGCGATGCCGCGCTGCTGGGCGCTTCGATCGTCGTGCGTGGGCGCGTGGACAACGATCTGACGGCGATGGGCGACAGCATCGTGCTGGCGGAAGGCAGCCAGATCGATGGCGACGCCGCGATCAATGGCCGCACGGTGACGGTCGCTGGCGCGATCGCAGGCGATCTGCTGGTGACCGCCGAAACGCTGATCGTCGCCCCCGGCGCGGAGATCGGCGGGGCGGTCTATCCGTGTGTGCCAGATGCCGCGCTCTCGCTGGATGCGCGCCTGGATGTGCACCCGTGCGACGCCGCCCGGCAGGCGCAGCTGTTCGCGCCGGTGCAGGAGCTGCAGCCGGCGGCAGCGCCACCGCCTCAGGACTCCGGCGTTTCGCTGGCAGCAGGGATCGCAGGCGCGCTGGCCTTCGGGCTGGTGCTGGCGGGGCTGTCCGTGATGCTGGTGGCAGCGCTGCCGGACCGGCTGCGCGTGATCCGCATCGTCGCGCGTGAGCGCACGATGGAGAGCATCAGCACCTTCGTGGCGGTGGTGCTGCTCGGCGTGGGCATCGCGGCGCTGCAGGCGCTGCTGCTGGCGCTGGCTACCCCGCTGGGCGTGGCGATGCTGCCGGTGGCCGCCGGGCTGGGCGTGGCATTCGCGATGGTGCTGCTGGTGGGGCTGGTGAACGCCGTGGTCTCGCTCGGGCTGGCGGTGGGCGAGCGCATCGCCCCGGCGCATCCCGCGCTGGTGACGGTGCTGCTGGGCAGCGGGCTGGTGGCGCTGGCCCCGCTGGTGATGGCGGTCGCCCCGGTGCTTTCGCCGGCGGCGGCGCTGGCGCTGGTGCTGCTGGCCGCCCCCGGCGCCGGTGCGGCGCTGCTCAGCCGCATGGGCAGCCGCGGGCCGCGACGGGCCACGTTCGTGCAGGGCTAGCGCCGGTCAGCGCAGGCGAAGATGCAGCGGGGGTGTGCCGGGCGGCGCGCCCCCGCTGTGTTGTGCGGCAGGCCGCGCCGCTACTCGTTCAGCGCTGCCAGGTCGTCGTCGGTCAGCGTCATGCCCAGGATGTTGAAGCCAGCGTCGATGTGCATCACCTCGCCGGTGATCGACGCGCTCATGTCTGAGGCGAGGAAGAGCGCCAGATCGCCCACTTCCTCCTGCGTCACCAGCTTGCGCAGCGGCGAGGCCTTCTCGGAATACTTGAGCATCATGCGGAAGCCGGGCACACCCGCCGCCGCCAGCGTCTTGATCGGCCCGGCGCTGATGGCGTTGACGCGGATGTTCTTCGGCCCCATGTCCGCCGCGAGATAGCGCGTGATCGTCTCCAGCGCCGCCTTGGCGACGGCCATCACGTGATACTTGGGCATCACTTTCTCAGAGGCGTAGTACGTCAGGCTCATGATGCTGCCGCCTTCGGTCATGAGCGGCTCAGCCCGCCTGGCCATGGCGATCAGGCTGTAGGCGCTGATATCGAGCGCCAGCTTGAAGCCCTCGCGCGAGATGTGCGTGAAGCGCCCGCCCAGGTCCTCGCGGTTGGCGTAGGCCACGCAGTGCACCAGCGTGTCGATGCGCCCGTACCGCTCCTTCACCTTCTCGAACAGCGCGTCAAGCTGCGCATCGCTGGTGACATCCGCCTGCTCGACGAATGTGCAGCCGACCTCCTCGGCCAGCGGGAAGACACGCTTCTCCAGCATTTCGCCGGCATAGGACATCAGGATCGTCGCCCCCTGCTCGTGCAGTTTTCTGGTGATGCCCCACGCGATAGAATTCTTGTTGGCGACGCCAAAGACCAGCGCCACCTTGCCATCCATCATCCCCATGCTGTCGCTCCTTGAGGTATTGGTGCTGACTCTAACACACGGGATGGGCATGCGCTACGCGAAGGAGTTCGGATGAGCACCCCGGCCAGTGACCCGCAGCGCCCGATTCAGGTGATCGTGGCGATGGATTTCAGCGATGCGCTGATCGAGCGCCTGCGCGCAGTTTCGCCGCGCCTGCGCATCGAGCGGCATCACCCCGCCGTGCCGGAGAAGGCGTGGGCCGAGGCGGAGATCGCCTATACCCTGCGCACCTTTCCACAGCCCGAACAGGCGCCGCGCCTGCGCTGGGTGCAGCTGCACACCGCCGGCGTCGATCATGCGCTGCGCGAACCGATCGTGCAGACGGCGGATGTGGAGGTGACCACCACCAGCGGCATTCACGCGCCGATCATGGCCGAGTACTGCCTGATGATGATGACGGCCTTCAGCTTTCGCCTGCCAACTCTGATGCGCGCGCAGGCCGCAGCGCAGTGGACACGCGGCGCATGGGGCGTGCCGCTGCGCGGGCAAACGCTCGGCATCGTCGGCTACGGCAGCGTCGGACGAGAGCTGGCGCGGCTGGCCGATGCGCTGGGCATGACGGTGCTGGCCGCCAAGCGCGACGCCATGCGCACCGAGGAGCATGGCGCGTTCCGCGAGGAGGGCACGGGCGACCCCGCCGGCGACATCCCCCGCCGCATCTATCCGTTTCAGGCGGTCGGCTCGATGGCCGCCGAATGCGACTTCCTCGTGGTCACCGCGCCGCTGACGACGCACACGCGCGGGCTGATCAGCGAGAGCGTGCTGGCGGGGATGAAGAAGACCGCGGTGCTGATCAACGTCGCCCGCGGGGACGTGGTGGATGAGGCGGCGCTGATCTCGGCGCTGGCGGCGGAGAAGATCGCCGGGGCGGGGCTGGATGTCTTTCACGAGGAGCCGCTGCCGGCGGGCAGCCCGCTGTGGAACATGGACAACGTGCTGATCTCGCCGCACATCTCCGGCTACCTGGCGGACTATCACGAACACGCAGCGGCGATCTTCATCGAGAACCTGCGCCGCTACCTGGACCGGCGTCCGCTGCTGAACGTGTTCAACCGGGAGCTGGGGTATTGAACGCCCCCCAGCTGCTCGTTCTGCGGTATTCTGACGGCGCAGCAGCACCCGTGCGCCGGCGATAAGGCGCGCTCCACGACGGAGGACGAGGACAGGCGGGCGCTGCACAGGAGCGATGGTGACGACGACTGCGCGGTTTTTCCACACGGCCGGGCGTGCGCTGGCGCTGCTCGGCATGCTGGCGATGCTGGCGATGAGCGTGCGCGCGGCCCTGCTGCTGGCCGGGCACAGCCTGCAGGCGATCCAGTTTCCCTACGCCCTCGACTACGGTGAAGGCCCGCTGCTCGATCAGTCGGTGCGGCTGGCGCGCGGCGAGGGGCTGTATCGGCTGGATGTGCCGCCGTACACCATCGACAACTATCCGCCGGTGTTCGCGCTGATGCAGGCGCCGTGGGTCGCTGGGTTCGGCGCCTCGTACGCCTATGGGCGCATCCTCTCGCTGGTGAGCGCGCTGGCGGCGGCGCTGTTTCTGGCGCTGACCGCGCACGCGCTAACGCGAAGCCGGGCGGCGGCGGCGGTCAGCGCCGGGCTGCTGCTGGCGACGCCCTATCTCTTTCACTGGTCGGCGCTGGCGCGCATCGACACGCTGGCGCTGGCGCTCAGCCTGGGCGGGCTGCTGGTCGCGGTGCGCTGGCCGGGCAGCACGCGCGCGGCGCTGGCGGCGGCGCTGCTGCTGGCGCTGGCGGCCTTCACCCGGCAGACATATCTGCTGGCGGCGCCGCTGGCGGCCTTCACCTGGCGTTGGGGGGCGGCCGGGGCCGGGGCCGCATGGAAATTCGCCGTGCTGCTGGGCAGCATCGTGCTGGGCGCGTTCGCGCTGCTGCTGGCCGCGACGCAGGGCGGGCTGTGGTTTCACCTGATCGTCGCCAACGTCAATCTGCTGCACAGCGCGCAGATCGAAGCCTACGCGGCAGAAGTGCTGCGCGCCTTCCCGATCGTGCTGCTGATGGCGGCGGCGCTGCTGCTGCTGGGCTGGACGCGCCGCGCTGCCCGCCGGGCGTGGTGGCTGGCGGCGCCGTATCTGCTGGGCGGGCTGGCGGTGGCGCTCACCATCGCCAAGATCGGCTCAAACGTCAACTACCTGTACGAGCTGTGCGCAGCGCTGGCGCTGGCGGGCGGGGTGTGCGTGGGCCTGCTGGCGCGCCTGCCCGGCCTGCAGGCGGTGGCGCTGGCCGCGCTCGCTGTGCAGATCGGCATGCTGCAGTCGCTCTCAGAGGACAAGTACGCGGCGATCGTGCGCGAGCGCATCGCCCGGCAGGAGGAGCTGAACGCGCTGTTCACACTCGTGCGCGACGAAGCGCGGCCCATCGTGGCCGACGAGGCGATGGGGATGCTGCCGCTGGCCGGCAAGCCGATCCTCTTTCAACCCTTCGAGATGAGCCAGATCGCGCTGGGCGGCGTGTGGGACCAGACGGAATGGCTGGATGCGCTGCGGGACGGGCGTTATCCGGTGGTGCTGATCGACAACCCGTATCGCAATCCATCGCTGAGGTACGAGCGCTGGACGCCGGAGATGCTGGCGGTGATCAACGACCGCTTCCGCCTGGCGACGCAGCGCGCTGAGACCAGCGTGTACTGGTACGACGCGGGCGGCTAGGCGCGGCCTCAGCCGTCGGTCTTCGCCCAGTCGTCGCCGCCGGTCTGCGCGTCGTAGAAGCGCTCCCATTCGCTCAGGAAGGTGCGCTCTGCCGGGTCGATGACGACATCCGGCCCGCGTTCGGGCAGCGCCGCCACCTCCACAGCAGGCAGGTCTTCCATCACACGGGAGATGAAATACACGATCTCGTTGGCCTGATAGGCGGCGTTGAAGCGCTGGCTGACCCACGACAGGCTGAACAGCGCGGCGATCAGCACCAGCACCGCCGCCGGGTCCCAGGGCAGCGCGATCAGGATGGAGGAGATGAAAGCCGGCAGCAGCAGCGCGCTGAGGGCGGCGGCCAGCTTCATCTGGGCGCGCAGACGCAGGAAGGTCACCGGCTGAGAGTCGCTGCCGCCGCGGCTGAAGGCGCCTGTGACCAGCGTGACCGAACGCGTGCGCTGGCGTTTGCTGCCCCAGAACACGCGGGTATCCGAGGTCAGGCGAAACCCGCCGCTCTGGCGCTGCACGTAGTAGCGGCGGCCATCGTGAAAGAGCTCGCGGTGATGCAGGCGCGAGGTGCTGGGGCGGGTGGCGGTCAAGAGGGTATGCAGGCAGGCTTCCGGGGCAGCGCCGATCATCAGCGTGACGGGCGGATGCACCTGCCACAGCGCGCGCAGGGGCAGCGCGGCGGAAGGTGCGCGGTCAGTCACGGTCAGCGGGGCGGGCGCGCAGGCTGTGCCAGGCGTACAGCGCGACGCCGAGCACCGCGCCGGCAGTCGTCAGCATGCCCGCCGCCGGCGGAATCCAGCGCAGATCGCCCGCCAGGGGGGGCAGCACGGGCGCGCCGGGCTGCGGCGTCAGGCGGATGACGGTGAAGTCACCGATGATGCCGGGCAGGCCGCGCTCACTGACAGCGGTGCGCCCGCGCAGCGCCTGCATCGGGCTGAAGATGGAGTCGTATAGAAACGGGCCGGTGCCGTAGAACAGGCGCAGTGCCAGCAGCGCCTCGCCCTGCTGCGCCACCGGTTCGGCCAGCGCCGCGAACACCTGGCCGCCACGCTGCACGGTCACGCTGGGGTCTGCGCGCAGATCACGCACCCAGTTGGCCTGCTCGCCCCAGGTGGAGAGCAGGTAGATGCGGCTGCCATGCACGCGGTATTCCAGCGCGTTGGCGCGCGCAAGGCCGCTCCTGTGCCCGCGCGTGGTGAGCACCAGCACATGCAGCGCATCGGCCAGCCCGCCCAGGCCAGCGCGATAGGCCAGCAGCGGAAGGCGCGCAAACCAGCGCACTGCTGCCGACTGGCGCGGCGGTGGTGCAGGGACTGAGGAGGGGGTTGAGTTCATCATGGCGAGCATGATTATAGCGCGAAATTGCAGCGGCATGCCGCCCGGCAGCCCTCACTCCCGCCGCTTGCCCTGCGCCTTCCTCAGCACATAATCCGCTTCCGCCAGGATGAACTCGACCGCGCCGGAGACGGTGGGGTCTGGCGGCGTGCCCGGCGGCACGTCCAGCACCTCCGCCGAGTGCAGCGCCGGGCCGCCCGGGCCGAACTGCAGCACCACGCGCCCCACCTGCCCGTGATCCACCGCCGCCAGCGTCAGCAGCCCGGCCTCAAAGGCCGTGTGCCCGGCGGGGACCAGCGCGATATTCACCCGCGCCGGGCTGCCCCCGCCATCCGGCGGGACGAACACGCGCACCCCCTTCAGCCGCGCGCTCTCCCCGGGGCCGAGCAGCCGGCAGCGCACCCCCGGCTGCATCCGGGCGCGGCTGCTGGCGTTCAGCGCATCCGCCGCCGCGGCATCGTAGCCCATCGCATCCAGCGCAAACAGCGCGCTGCGCCCGCCCGTGAGGGCGCAGTGCCACACGCCCATCGCGCACGACTCGCCCAGATCGAGCAGCAGCACCGCGCCCCCGGCGGCCTCGCGCAGGCCGCGTACAACGCTGAACAGGCGCGGCGCGAACGCCAGGTCCCCATGCAGCCGGGCGGTGTAGAGCAGCGTCAGCGGTGCTTCCACTGCGCCGGCCGTTTCTCCAGAAAGGCGTGCATGCCCTCGGACTTGTCCTCACTGCCAAACGCGATCAGGAAGGCGCGCTTCTCATACGCCACGCCGGCGCTGAGCGAAAGCTCCTCCGCCTGATTGACGGCATCCTTGATCAGCCGCACCGCCATGCGCGGCATCGCGGCGATGCGCTCGGCCAGCTGCAGCGCCTCGGCGAAATAGCGGTCCACCGGCGCCACGCGGTTGACCAGCCCGCAGGCCGCCGCCTCCTGCGCGGTGAGCTGGCGGTTGCCCAGCATCACCTCCATCGCCAGCGCCTTGCCGATGGCGCGCGTCAGCCGCTGCGTGCCACCCGCGCCGGGGATGATGCCAATGGTCACTTCCGGCTGCCCGAAGCGCGCGGTCTCGCTGGCGACGATCATGTCGCACAGCATCGCCAGCTCGCAGCCGCCGCCCAGCGCCCAGCCGCTGACCGCCGCGATCACCGGCTTGTGCAGCCGCGTCATGCGAGTCCAGTCGGTGAAGTCGTCCTGCAGCAGCCGCGCGACATCGCTCTCGGCCATCTGGCGGATATCCGCGCCGGCGGCGAATGCCTTGTCTGAGCCGGTGAGCAGCATGCAGCCGATCGCATCGTCGCGGTCGAAGGCTTCGAGGGCAGCGAAAATCTCGCTGGTGAGCTGTGCGTTGAGGGCGTTGAGGGCCTGCGGGCGGTTGAGGCGGACGACACCTACGCCGGGAGAGGGCGTCTCCACGAGGATCGTTTCGTACGACATCAGGATGCTCCTGAACGATGACGGGCCGCTCCGAGTGTACCACGCCCGGCGCCGCGCCCGCGTTCACGACTTTTTTTCCGCCGCAACACTGCCTATAATTGTGCCAGTTGCCTCCCGTGTGGGAGAACCGCCTGTGCCGACTGTATCACACTGACATGTTCACACGCCCATCACGCTGTGCAAACATCGACGACTCCCTTGTCTGAGCCCGCGCACTCCAGCCGGCTGACGATCAACGCGGACCGCATGCGCGAGGATTTCAACGCGCTGGCGGTCATCGGCGCGACGCTGGAAGGCGGCGTCAACCGAGTCGCGTTGTCGACCGAAGACTGGCAGGCGCGCCTGTGGCTGGCCGACTGCATCGAGGCCGCCGGCCTTGCCCTGCGCGACGACGACGCCGCCAACCTCGGCGGGGTGCTGCGCAGCCCGCAGCCCGGCGCGCGCACCCTGCTGATCGGCTCGCATCTGGACAGCGTGCCCAACGGCGGGCGCTACGATGGCTCGGTGGGCGTGCTGGCGGCGCTGGAATGCCTGCGCGTGATCCGCGAAGCCGGGCTGGCGCTGCCCGTGCACCTCGAAATGATCAACTTCACCGACGACGAGGGCACGTGGCATTCGCTGTTCGGGGCGCGGGCGCTGGCCGGCACGCTGCCCCCCGAGACGACCAGTTCTGCGCGCGTCGAGAACACCTCCTTCCGCGCTGCCCTTGGGCGCGTCGGGCTGGACCTGCAGGATGTGCCCAACGCCAGCCGTGACCCGCACGATCTGGCCGGCTATCTCGAACTGCACATCGAGCACGGCACGCGCCTCGAGACGGCCGGCGCGAAGATCGGCGTGGTCACCAACATCGTCGGGCGCACGACCTACGAGATCGTCTTTCACGGCCAGGCCGGGCACTCCGGCACGACCGACATGTACCGGCGGCGCGATGCCCTGCGCGGGGCGGCCCAGTTCATCACGCGGGCGCACGATGCGATGCGCGCGCGCTATGGCGATGGCATCTTCCACTGCGGCGATATCAGCGTGCAGCCGGGCAAGTACAACATCATCCCCAGCGAGGCGCGGCTGGTGGTCGAGGTCCGTCACATCAGCGAACGGCTGATGGCGGAGATGGAGACCGCCATGACCCAGATCGCGCGCGAGTGTGCGGCAGCGCATGCGCTCACCGTCGATATTCAGCCGAGAATCCACATGCCGGCCGCCACAATGGCGGCTGGTTTCATGGATGCGATCGAACAGAGCGCTGCTGCGCTGAGCCTGCCCAGCATGCGCCTCGCCAGCTATGCCGGCCACGCCGCGCAGGTGCTGAGCAAGATCACGCCGTGTGGCATGATCTTCATCCCGTCCGCGGGTGGCATCGGCCACTCCCCGCGCGAGTACACGGCGTGGGATGATGTGGTGGCCGGCGCGCAAACGCTGCTGCAGGCCATCGTGCGCCTGGCGACGCAGCCGGGGTGAAGCAGTCCGGCTCAGTCGTCGTCTGAGTCGTCACCCCCGCCGCCGCTGTTGTCATCATCCCCATCGTCATTCCCGCTGTTGTCGTCACCCCCGCCGCCGCTGTCGTCATTCCCGCCGCCGCCGTTCCCGCTCCCGCTGTTGTCGCTGCCGCCACTATTGTCGTCTCCGTCGTGGTCATCGGTGGGGGCAGCGGGGGGCGGCTGCGTGAATGCAGGTGGCGGGGAGGGCTGACCTGGCGTGGGCCGTGCCGTCGACCGAGCGATCGCAGGCGTGGCGCTGGCCGCCGGCGTGGTGCTGGCGCTCGGCGTGGCGCTGGCCGCCGGCGTGGTGCTGGCGCTCGGCGTGGCGCTGGCGCTCGGCGTGGCGCTGGCGCTCGGCGTGGCGCTGGCCGCCGGCGTGGTGCTGGCGCTCGGCGTGGCG
>CAZZJW010000079.1:0-17476 GCA_964654755.1 uncultured Pleurocapsa sp.
GTTAACATATTCCTGTTAACCCATAGTGCCGAACTGTAAAGAGTGTTCAGTTAGACTACTCTATTGACAAATGTGTGTACAAGTGTTCGAAGGAGGTAAAGTGACGGCATCCAGGCTGAGTGTGCTGCGGTGTGAAACTTGCAGTGGGCTCGGGCTCCGGCAGGGGCATATCGGTCGGCGCTAGCGTCGCCACCGGAGCATCGGACGTCGGCGTATCACACGCAGCGGCCATTGGCATTGCGAACAGCAGCGGCGCTATCAGCCAGCCGGGTTGGGTGGCTGAGCAGACGATCCTCGATCTGGAACGCGAGGCGCTGCTCAGCCTGCTGGGTGAGGAGAAGACCGTGGCGCGCATCAGCCACATGCAGCAGACCGGCAAGCCGCTGCGCAACTGAGAGGGCGAGATCGGTGCTCAGACCGGGAGATGTGCTCTCGCATCTTGAGATGTCCGTTGAAGAGGGCGTTCCGCTTCAGCGGGGCATGAACTACAGGCTCAATCAACGCTACAGCGTGCTGCTGATGAGCGTGCGCCCTGACGCGCCTTACCGCGATCGACTTGAGGATGCCGGACGCACGCTCATCTATGAAGGCCATGATGAGCGAAAGACATCTGCTGCTGAGCCCAAGCATGCCGATCAGCCGCTGAAACACACTGGCGGCAGCCTGACCCAGAACGGGCTGTTTCATCAGGCGGCGCTGGGCTTCAAGGCTGGTGAACGCCCTGCAGAACTGGTGCGCGTATATGAGAAGCTGCATACCGGCGTCTGGGTGTACAACGGCATGTTCCGGCTGACGGACTCGTGGGTCGAGTGGGACGGCAGGCGCAATGTCATCCGGTTCAGGCTTGAATTGCAGGAATCGGAGATCTCCGACGCCAGCCCGGAGGCTCCTGACCATGATCGTGTCATCCCATCCAGCGTCAAGCTGGAGGTGTGGAAGCGGGACGGTGGCCGCTGCCGGATGTGCGGTTCGACGACAAACCTGCACTTTGACCACATCATCCCGTACTCCAAAGGTGGCACGTCGCTGATGGCGGAGAATGTTCAGATCCTGTGTGCCACGCACAATCTGCGCAAGCGCGACAGGATCGAGTGACTGCGTCAGAGCATCCCTCGCGCGTTGTATGCGCCCGCTTCGCTTAAATCTGTGTGAAGACCCGCCACCCCGCTGCGCCTGCGGTGTTATCCTCGTCGTAGGCCATCACCAGGGGGTCGCTGGCGCATGCGCGTGGCGCTGTTCACCGAAACGTTTCTGCCCAAGATCGACGGCATCGTCACCGTCACCTGTCTGCTGCTCGATCACCTGACGAAGCGCGGCATCGAGACGGCCATCGTCGCGCCTGGCCGCGGCATCGCGCGCTACAACCAGACGCAGGTGATCGGCGTCCCGAACATCCCCTTCCCGCTGTATCCGGAAATTCGCGTCGGCCCGCCCACGCCCGGCACGTACAGCGCACTGAAGGCCTTCCGCCCCGATATCGCGCATTTCATCCATCCCATCCTGATCGGCATCCCCGGCATGCTCATGGCCCGCCGCATCGGCATCCCCAGCGTGGCGTCGTTCCATCTGGACGTGGCGCGCATCGCCCAGCACTACCGCATGGGGTTCGTCGCGCCGTTCACCGACCTGATGACGCGCATCGTCTTCAACGCGGCGGATGCCTCGCTCGCGCCTTCGCGGCGCATCCTGGACGACATGCAGCGCATCGGCGTGAACGATGTGCGCCTGTGGAAGCGCGGCGTCGATGCCGGGAAGTTCAACCCGCGCCACCGCAGCGAGGCCATGCGCGAGCAGCTTTCCGGCGGCAACCCGGGCGATACGCTGCTGCTGTACGTGGGCCGCGTGTCGGCGGAGAAGCAGGTCGATCAGCTTCGCGCCGTGCTGGAGCGTGTGCCCGGCACCCGGCTGGCGATCGTGGGCGATGGCCCGGCGCGCGCGCAGTTTGAGCGGCATTTCGCTGGCACGCCCGCGCACTTCATCGGCTATCTCAAGGGGCAGGCGCTCTCGGAAGCCTACGCCAGCGCCGACATCTTCGTCTTCCCCTCCGCGCTGGAGACCTTCGGCCTGGTGGTGGTCGAGGCGATGGCGGCTGGCCTGCCTGTGGTGTCTTCGCGGGTGGGCGGTGTGCGTGATATCGTGCAGGAGGGCGTGACGGGCTACACCTTCGATGTGAATGACATCGAGGGGATGGTGGACGGCGTCGCCCGGATCGCCAGCAGCCGCGCGCGCATCGCCGAGATGGGCCGCGCCGCGCGCGCCTTCGCCGAGACGCAGACGTGGGACGCGATGATGGACGAGGTGATCGCGCTGTATGACGAACTGATCGCAGCCCGGGGCGGGGCGTCGCTCACGGCGTGACGAACGGCGGCCTGGGCGCGCGCGCCGCTGGCGAGAAGTCGTGGTAGATCGTGAACGGCCCGATCTGTGTGCGCTGCCACGTCACCGGCGCTGCGGCCAGAGCGCGCTCGATCAGCGCGTCGACCTCCGGCACGTTGGCGCTGATGATGGCGAAGCGCCCGGCGGCATCTGCGGCGGCGCGGAAGGGCGGATAGCGCTCATCCAGCGGGGTATAGCTCAGGTCGGGCTTGTAGGGCAGCGTGGCGCTGAGCTGCACGCGCTCGCCGCTGAGGAATGCGGTGCGAAAGCTCACCCAGTACGTGCTGTAGCCGCGCGTCAGCCCGCGTTCCTCCAGAAAGGCGATCAGCTCGGCGTCGTGCGTGTTGGGGATGTGCGTGACGAGGTTGAACTGTGTGGTCAGCCCCGGCCCTGAACGCGCCGCGCTCCACTGGCCGAAGGCGAAGAAGCCGAGCGCGCCGGCCACCAGCGCCGTCCCCAGCCAGCGCCGCTCCAGCGAGGCCGCCAGCGCCCCGAACAGCACAAACAGCGGCAGGCTGATGGGCAGGAAGTAGCGGCCGGTCGGATCGCTGGAGAAGCGCGAGGCGAGGAAGACCCCCGCGAACAGCGCCAGCATGCCCAGCAGCAGCCCTGCCGCGCCCGGTTGCAGCGGCAGACGGCCGCGCGCGGCCCGCCACGCAGCGAACGCGAACAGCAGCAGCAGCGGCACGCCCAGCGGCGCGGTGAACCAGCCCGCCTCCCAGGGAAAGCGCGCGCCGGCCAGCGTGGGCAGGCCGAGGAACACCAGGCCGATCAGGCGCTCGCCCAGCGAGAGCGAGAGGACGTCGCCGCCGGCGAAGCCGCCCGCAGTGCCGCCGATGAAGAAGCGCAGCGGGGCGAGATCGTGCTGCAGGGCGAACACCCACCACGGCGCGCTGCCGATGACGAAGCCGAGCGCCGCCAGCCCGATGCCGCCCAGCGCCGCCCGCCGCCCGCCGCGCGGCCCGCGCGCAAGCCACAGCGCGATCAGCCCGGCGGCTGGCAGCAGCGCGATGGCGATCAGGCCGTTGGCCCACCAGCCCAGCCCGCCCGCCAGCCCCAGCGCCGCCCAGCGCAGCCATGCGCGCGCATCGTCGTGCGTGACCGACCAGGCCAGCAGCAGGCACAGCCCGCCCAGCAGCAGCGTCTCGTTGTAGCCGCCCAGCGTGGCGGTGGTGTACAGCGCCAGCAGCACCGGCGGCACAGCGAACAGTGCGCCACAGGCCAGCGCCGCCGCCGCCCGCCCCGTCAGCCGCCACGCCAGCCAGAAGCTGACGGCCACCACGCCCAGATACAGCGCCGACTGCACCAGCCGGATCGTCAGCACGCTCTCGCCGGCCAGCGCGAAGCCGGCAGCGATCAGCCACGCATCCAGGCTGCCCATGTAGGCCTGTCCGTAGAAGAATACCGGGCGCTCCCCGGCGAGGATGTGGCGCGCCATCAGCCCGACGACCGCCTCGTCGGAGTGAAACGACACCGCGCCGCTGGCCAGCAGCAGCAGCCGCGACAGCAGCGCCAGCGCCAGCACGCCGGCCAGCGCCAGCCATACGCGACGGGGAGTGCGGCTCATCCTGCGCCTGCCTCAGCGGGGGCCGCCACCGACCGCACCACGGCACGGAACGTGATGGAGAAGGCCTGCGACTCCGTCTGCGCGGCCACGCCTTCGACGGGCACGTCGCCGGCCGCCTGCGCGCTCAGGCGCAGCAGCGGCACATCCGCGCATTCCCGCGGCAGGGCGTTGTCCAGCGCGCTCTCGCCCACCATGATGAGCTGGCAGCCCTCTCCGGCCAGGATGACGGACGGCGGCGCTGCGGCGGGCGGGGTGATCACGCGCCAGCCCGGCGGCACGCGCAGCGAGAAAGCCTCGCTGGTGAAGCGGCCATCGGCGATCTGCACGGCGGGGCCGGCGGTGGCGCTGAGCAGCGCGGGCGGCTGGTAGGGTGTGCAGGCGGCCAGCGCCAGCCCGGCCAGCGCCACAAGGCGGGAGAAGCGCGTCATGGCGCCGCCGGCGGCATGCGGTTGGGCGTGTCGGGATTGCTGGACATGCTGCGCGAGGCCGGCTCGCCGCAGTTGATGAAGCCGGCGACCTGCGCCACACGCCACGCGTCGTCGGCATCCTGCTGCATGCGCGCGAAGATGCACACGCCGCTGCCGCCCAGATCGCGTTCATACGTCGAGATCAGATCGACATTCCAGTGATCGCCCTCCGGCGCGGCGCGGCGAAAGACCGTGCTGACGTACGCGCCCCACTCCGCCGGGATGAGCGCTTCGACGCAGGCGGACGGGCTGCCCTGCGGGCAGTTCTGCGCCATCCATGCTGCCGCCTGCGGGCCGAGCAGCGGCAGCGCCGCCTCATCATCGCCCCGGCTGACCGCCTGCACGAACGCCAGCGCATTGGCCGCCGCCGGGCTGGTCTGCTGCGGGGTGAGCAGCGCCGTCAGGCCGATGATGACCACTCCGGAGATGATGATCAGGGCGATCATGAGCGCCCATGCGCGTCGGGACATGCGTGTGTTCCTCTCGTCTAGTCGAAGCGCTGCGCCAGCACCAGCAGAAAACTGCCGCTGGAGGCGATGCCGCCATCCGGGCTGCTGAAGCGCGTCGCACGCAGATAGTACACGCCGGAGGCCGGCAGTGTGAAGCGGTCGATGCGCGCATTCTGCCCGCCGGCGCTGTCGTCGTCGCTGGCCAGCACCTGCTGGCTGGCATCGAGCAGGCTGATGAACGGATCGAGGGTGCCATCGCTGCGGCTCATGGCCGCGGTGATGATATCCCCCGCCTGGCCCTGAAAAGCGTAGAGCGTTTGCGGCGACTCATCGTCGATATAGCCGGTCACGGTTGAACCGTAGCTGATGCGCTGCGCGGCGGGATCGACGCTGGCGAAGATGCTGCCGGCATTGCTGAGCGTGAGCTGGAAGCCGCCGCTGGTCTGGCCATCGGCGCGTTCGTAGCGCGTGGCGATCAGGTAGTACACGCCATCCGCGGGCAGCACGAAGTTCTCGATGGCGGAATTCTGCGAGCCGTCGCTGTCGTCGTTGGCGGCCAGCTCGCGCAGGCTGCTGTCGGTCAGCGCCACGAGGGTATCGAGGTTTCCAGGGCTGGTGCGCGTCATGCGCACACTGATGACATCATCGCGCCGGCCCTCGAAGCGGTAGAACAGCGCATAGCGGTCATCGCCCAGCGCGCCTTCGACGGGCGTTCCGGCGCTGATGGGTGCGGCCAGCAGGGCGCTGGTGCCGAGCGCGCTGTTGGAGGCGGTATCGAGCGAGAGCAGGAAGTCGCCCCGGCTTTGCCCGGCGGGGCCGCCGAAGCGCGAGGCGATGATGACATAGGCGCCGGTGTTCTCGATCACCAGCGAGTCGATCGCGGCGTCCAGCGTGCCGGAGCCGAGGATCTCGTCATTCTGCGCGATGATGCGCCCGCGCCGGTCGGTGACCTGCAGCATCGGGTCGAGGTCTCCGGAGAGCCGCCGCATCTGGATGGTGAGCACGTCGCCGCGCTGGGCGCGAAAGGTGTAGTAGAGCGTGGGCTCGTCCGGGCGCACCTCGCCGATGACGGCATCGCCGTAGCGCAGGGCGCTGCCGGTGACGGCGCTGGCCCCGACGCGATCCAGCCGCAGGGCGAACGCGCCGGCAGTGCTGCCCAGCCCTGCCCCGAAGCGCATGATGACGACGGTGTAGACGCCGCTGGAGGGCAGGCGCACATTCTCGATGCGCAGCCCGCCGGCGGCCTCGCGCTGGGCGATCACCTGGCCGTCGGCGTCCAGCAGCAGCACCACCGGCGCGAGATCGCCCGCCGTCACATCGAGCGCGAGGCGGATGAGATCGCCGCGCAGGCCGTCGAAGCGGATCTCGCTGCGCGGCGCGGAGTTGTCGATCTGGCCGGTGCGGGTTTCGCCGTAGGGCAGCAGCGGCGGGGCGTTTGTGCTGGCGGCGGGCGCATCCTGGGCGTGCAGGGGGGCGCTGCTCAGGGGCAGGGCCAGCAGCAGTCCAGCCAGCGCCAGGGCGCGCAATCGCTGCATCATGGGCAGCGCTCTCATCCTCGGGTGACGTACAGGTCCGTGCTCATGATTATACCCACCCCGGCCCGTCCTGCGTCATTGCGCACATCTGCCGGAGAATCAAAAACCGGCGGGCGCAGCGCCTGCCGGTTTTCTTTTCCCGAACGTCGTGCCTTAGAGGGCGACGATGATGTTCGAGAAAATGTTGCCGATGGCCGGGCCCAGCAGGGCCAGGATGACGATGACCACGACGGCGACCAGAACGAGGATGAGCGCGTACTCAACCAGACCCTGGCCCTCTTCACGAGGCATATAGATCATGATGACAATCTCCCATGAGACCGCAATAAGCGTATGACGGACAATCCCGTCAACTCATATCCTAACACAGCTTCAGGACAGGTCCAGCGGTAATCCGTAAAAAACGCGTGAATTTTTGTCAGAATTGCATCATGCCGCCGGCAGCGCGCCCAGATGCGCGCCCAACTGCTCCAGCGCCGCGCGCACAGCGGCGGGCAGCGGCTCGTGCTGGCTGAAGCGCAGCACGGCGTAGCGATCGTTGAGGTTGGCCGCCTGCACGGCAGGGCGGGTGTAGGGCGTCGCCTGGCGCACCACATGCGGGATCTCCTGCGCGGCGTGGAAGCGCACCACGTCCAGCACCTGCACCAGCGACTGATCGCGCCCGTCGAGGTGCAGCACGATTCCCGCCAGCGGCAGGCCCGCCGCCGCCGCCGCCGCTTCGACAGCTTTGACCCGCGCCAGCGTCTCGCGGCACCAGCCCAGTAACGGTTCGTGCTGCGCCTCCGCCAGCAGGCTGGCTGGCTTCTCGCCGCGCACCGTCATGCGCAGGCTGATCAGCAGCGCGCGCCAGTATTCGCCCAACGTTCGTTTCGGCATCCTCTGCTCCTATGACCGGCTGCGCCGGCGCACATATTCCACGCCTGCCAGCACGACCAGCCCCACCTGCAGGCCGATCGCCAGCAGCAGCCAGTTCGGGCCGCCATCCCGGCTGGGCGGCAGCGGCGGCGTCGCGCTGGCCGTAGGCAGCGCCGCCACTTCCGTCAGCGCGGGCGTCGCGCTGGCGGCCAGCGCCGGGGGAAGCTGCGCGGCGGTCGCGAAGATGGCCGTGGGGGCCAGCGTGGGGCTGGCGGTGGGCGAAGCGGTCAACAGCACGATCGGCGTGACCACCAGCGTGGAGACCTGCAGCGGATGCAGCGCCACGTAGGGGGTGATCGATGGCGGGATGGGGGTAAGCGTCGGCGGCGCAGGGGTGGCCGTCGGCGCGGGCGTCGGCGTCTCGGAGGGCCCGCCGGGCGTGGGCGTGTAGGTGCCGGCGTGCGGCGGGACGAGGAAGATCGTCCCGACCTCGAGATCGCGCACATCGGTCACGCCGTTGAGCGCCATCATCGCGGGCAGGTCATCCCAGCTGTAGCCGTAGATCACGGCGATATCGCCGAGCGTGTCTCCCGGCTGCACCTCGTGCATGATGTTGCCGCGCGCATCCAGGCCCAGCACGTAAGCAGGCGGCGCCTGCTGCACCGGGGGGCTGGCGCTGCCGCCGCCGCCACTGGCGCTGCCACCGCCGCCGGATGCCGGGGGAGGAGGGGGCGGCCCGCCCGCATTGCCGAACACCAGCACGTAGGCGGCGCCAGCGCTGCCATGCGCCACGCCCACGCCGATATCGTTGTAGCGCGTATCGATCATGCCGTTGTAATGCACTGGCGAGTTGATCCAGAACTCCCAGGCGTTGTCGACGTTCGCCAGCCCGCCGATGTAGATGTTCTCGCCCACCATGGTGGAGGGATAACCGGCGTTGAGCGCGCGCGTGCGCGGGCCGGAGCCGTCCGGGCGGGTGTGGCTGACCGCGCCGGTCTGCGCCATCCACTGCGCCTGATCCTGCGCCGCGGCGGCCAGCGCGCCGTTGTAGCTGTAGGCCGCCCTGCCGACGGAAGCGCGCAGCGCGTTGACGCGCGCGTACAGCGTGCCCGCCTCATCCTGCGCCTGCAGCAGCGGCGGGGACGCCAGAAAGATGACCAGAGTGAGCAGTACAGCCATGCTTCGCGACATATGCGCTATTGTAGCAGAAGCCTTTCCCCCGCCCGGCCAGCGCCAATCCGCCGTTTTGCCGCTGATGGCGCTACAATAGCGGGCCATTGTCGTCTTGATGAACAGAAGGTCGCATGTCTGCACCTCGATTTACCAGCGAAGCGGAAGCAGTCACATATATCTTTCGGTCGATGCGCAAACTGCGCGGGCACGATCGCGGCCCGGATGAGAAATCGCGCGATACCACGCCGACGGTGCGCCTGCTGGCGCGCTGCAGCCTGCTCAACATGCGCCGGGAGTATGGCGTGGTGACGGGCAGCAAGGGCAAGGGCTCGACCACGGCCATCAGCGCGAAGCTGCTGCAGGCGCTGGGCCACACCACCGGCATGATCAGCAGCCCGCATCTGGTGAGCTGGCGCGAGCGCATCCGTGTCAACGGGCGCGCCATCCCGGAACCGGACTTCTGCCGTATCCTGGGCGAGCTCGCGCCGGAGATCGACGCCATCGAGGAGACGCTCGGCCCGATGCAGATCTTCAGCCCGCAGGGCCTGTTTCTGGCGGTGGCGCTGCGCTGGTTCGACGAGAATCACGTCAGCGCCGCCATCCTGGAAGTCGGGCGCGGCGGGCGTTTCGACGATATTGCCGTCGTGCCTAACATGCTCTCGCTGTTCACGCCGATCATGCTGGAGCACCGCGCACAGCTCGGCCCGACGCTGGAGCGCATCGCCTGGCACAAGGCCGGCATCATCAAGGCGGGCAGCTACGCGTGCAGCGTCGCGCAGGCCCCCGAAGTGCTGCGCGTGCTGCAGGCGGAAGCCGAGGCGCTCGGCGCAGAGTTCACCTGGCTGGCTCCGATGGACATGGCGCAGGTCAGGGGCCAGACCGCGCACGGGCTGCGGATCGCGCTGGGGCGCTACGGAGAGGACATCGATCTGCCGCTGATGGGCGAGTTCCAGGCGGGGAATGCCACGCTGGCGGTGCAGGGCGTGGGCAACATGCACGGCAGGCTGGCGGGCATCCCGCATGGCTCGCAGGCCTATGTGCAGGCCATCCGCCGTGGGCTGGAGACAGTGGTCTGGCCGGGGCGCGTGCACAAGCTGAGCGAAACGCCGCAGGTGTTCGTCGACGGTGCGATCAACGCCGAGTCTGCGCAGTCGCTGGCGCGCAGCCTGAACGGCCGCCTGACGGCCCCGGTGATCGCGGTGGTGGGCGTGCCGGAGGACAAGGATTACGCCGGCGTGTATCGCGAGATCGGGCCGCTGGCCGACACGCTGATCCTGACGGAGACCGGGCGCAATCCCTCGCTCAGCTTCCCGGCGGCGGAGGGTGCGCTGGCGCTGGCGCAGCGCTCGTGCCGCGATGTGCGCTTCGCCGGGGATCTCGATGCTGCGCTGGCTCAGGCGCATGCGCTGGCGGGCCGCCACGGCAGCATCGTGATCGTGGGCACGCAGTCGATCGTGGCGGACTCGATGCAGCACTACGGCATGCGCTTCGAGCAGATCTGACGTCAGCGCCGGCGCGCCACCTGATCCAGGTAGAACAGCGCTTCGCGTTCGGTGTCGGCGTTGGGCGCGAAGCCGGGGGCGGCCAGCGCAGCGCGCAGCGCCGCGTACAGCCGGGCGGCGGCGCGCACCCCTTCGGCGCACTCCGCAGGCTGCAGCCCGCCCAGCGTGCGCGCCAGATCGGCCTGCTCGTCTGCGGAGGTGAACCCCTCCAGCCGGCGCACGCCGCGCGGCTGCGCCCCGGCGCGCACGGCCAGCAGCGGCCCCAGCACCACAGCGCGGATGAACGCCAGGCCGTCGATCACTTCGTACAGCTCGCCTCGCCCGAGATGCGCCGCCAGATAGTGCATCCACACCCAGAAGCGGTCTTCGATCCACTGCAGGTCGGGCTGCGGGTACTCCGCCTCGGCCAGCGCGAAGGCCGCGCTCATCGCCCCGCCGCGCTCCCACAGCACATGCGGGGTTTCCACGCGCCTGTGCAGGTCGTCCAGCGAGACGAACTTGAGATCGACATGCACCAGTGGCGGCCCGTACAGGCACACCAGCAGGCGCGGCTCGCCCACATGTTCGCCCGTGAAGCTGGAGAGCAGGCGGCCCAGCCCGCCGGCGATTGCCGCGCGCTGCGTCATGACCTCCGGATAGGCGTCCGGATCGACAGCGATCACCAGATCGAGATCGGAGTACGGGTCCATGCTTCCGCGCAGCCACGAGCCGCCGATCGCCACGCCCAGCAGGCGGGGATCGTCGTGCAGGCGGGGCAGCGCCGCATCGAGGAAGGCGCGCTGAATGGGGGGGACGAAATCAGGCAGGGGCAGCATGGCAGCACTCACTTTCAGTCGAACAGCAGGGTCCCGCGCATTTCCATCGGCTGGCTGAACAGCCACAGCCCGGCCAGCATCATCGCAGTGAGCAGCAGCGCCCATGGCAGCAGGCCGAGCGCCCCCTGGCGGCGATACAGGCGGAAAGCCGTGCGCTGTGCCAGCAGCATGCTGGCGGCATAGCCGCCGAACACCGCCAGCGCCTGCAGCAGACCGATGATCTCCAGATTGGGCGGCCCGCCCAGCGTCCAGTTCGGCTGGCCGAGCAGGCCGATGCCGTGATCGAGCGCGAACTGCTGGAAGGCGGGCACGATGGCGAAGAAGCCGGTCCAGAAATGGAAGCCGTAGTGCGCCAGCCACAGCCCGAAGCCGATGGGCACGAAGGCCGGGGCGAATGCGGTGAGCGCGGCGCGCAGGCTGTCGCGCTTCAGCGTGCGCGTCAGCCGGCGCGCGCTGTCCGCGGCGGCGCCCGCCAGCGCCAGCGGCAGCAGCAGGCCGCCGACGAGGAAGATCAGCGCCAGGGTGATGCCGGCCAGCGCCTGATCGCTCCAGCCCAGCGCGGTCAGCCCCAGGCCGGTCGCCAGCGCCTGCATCAGCGCGTACACCGGCGGGACCATGCCGAAGGCGTTGACCAGCCCGAGGAACGCCAGCACGATCGCCAGCACGGCCACATCCAGCCGCCCGCCCCAGGCCGATGGCCGTGCCAGCTCTGCGCCGATGCCGCGCGCGAACAACCCGACGTTGTCGTGCGGGCAGGCGCGGACGCAGTCCAGGCAGAAGGTGCAGTCCATGTTCGACTGGATCTGCGGCGCGAACAGCAGCGTGCCGCAGCCGGGCGTGCCGGCGCTGTCGTGCGTGTGCGTGCGGTCGGGCGCGCCGTTCACGCCGATCTGATCGACGAGGACGACCGGCTGCGGGCTGTACGAGCCGTTGACGCACTCCTTGCCCACGCAGGTCGCGCACATCGTGCGGTCGCGCACGCTGATCTGCAGCGGCGAGGCGCTGGAATAGACGAAGTTGAACGAGCCGAGAGGACACACGTACTTGCAGAACGCGGACTCGGTGAAGGCCGCTTCCAGCACGAACGACAGCACGAAGTAGCCGATGATCACCCATGCGGTGAGCGCGGGCGAAGCCCACAGATCCAGCCACTCGTAGGCGAAGAAGAGCGCGAACAGGCTGGCGATGGCGATCCACTTGCCGCGCAGCGCGCGCGGGAAGCGGCGGCGTGGCAGGCTGAGGCGCTTCGCCAGCGTGCGCGGCAGGGTGAACGGGCAGCCCATGCAGAACAGATTGCCCACCAGCAGCAGCGCCAGCACGACGAAGCCGCGATAGTGCACCCACGGCGCGATCGTCGCCAGATTGCGCGAGGCGGCCGGGTCTCCGGTGAAGCCATCGTACACCAGCAGCGCGGCGACGGCGAAGAACGGGAGCTGCAGCGCCAGCCGGCCCCAGCGCCAGCGCAGCAGCCGGCCCAGGCCGGGCAGACGCAGCGCGTCGAAGGGTGTGGCGGCCACGGCTAGCTCTCCACGCGCACGGTCGCCTGTGCGGTGGCGGTCGCGCCGTCGGGCAGCGTCACGCGCACCTCGACGATCCAGTCTCCGCCCATCGACCAGGTGATGGCAGCCCGGTATACGCCGGGCGAGTCGGTCTCGCTGGCGGTGGCGATCTCTGGCGTCATGCCGGCGTGGTTCATGTCGGCGCGCACGTCGACGGTGGCCCCGGCCAGCGGCTGGCCGTCTGGCGACTGCACCGTGACGACGACCGCCCCGGGGCCGGCGGCAGGCGGCTGCGGCTCAAAGGCCGTGGAGATGGAGAACGCGGGCGCAGCACCCAGCGCGGTGGGGGTGGCGCCTCCGACGGACTGGCGGCAGGCGGCCAGCACGACGGCGAGGACGATCAGGAGGCACAACGTGGTCAGTCGGGTCATGGGAGGCATGCGAATGTGTGGTCTGATGGACATCAGTATAAACCAGCCTGTGCCTGCGTCTCCACCCGCTGCTGCATGGCGTTGGCCGCCGCCGCCGCATGCGCAGGTCAGGTGCGGTTTTTGGCGGGGAATGGGCTACAATACGCTCAGTTGCTGAATTGTACGAGGATCGGGCGCGCTGCGCCGCATACGGAGATCGCGGTGATGACTGAACTGCAGGTTACGTCCGGGATCGACACCCTGAGCGCCAATGAGTTTGCGGTGTTTCTGGATGGCGAGGCTGTGCATGGCGTGTTCACCATCAGCGGGCTGGCCCCGTTCAAGCTCGATGTCACGCCGGCGCTCATCAAGCTGGCGCGCAGCCCGCTGACGCTGTCGAAGATGGTGCACAAGGATCCGGCGCTGCCCGTCAACCGCTGGCTGCGCGAATCGGCGGCGGCGAAGGATGATGTGGTGCGCCCGCTGCGCACGCTCGACATCGTCGCGATGGACGAGGGCCAGGAGTCGCGCCGCTGGAGCGTGATCGGCGCGTGGGTGAGCGAGATCGCCTATGCAGATTTCGACAGCGGATCGGGCGAGCTGATGCAGGAGAAGCTGGTGATCCAGTACGACCGCATCGACACGCTCTGGCCTGCTGATGAAGGCTGATGAAGGCGCGGGCAGCCCGCCCGCCGACGATGTGCAGGCGCTGATCCGGCAGGCCTGGGCCACCGCGCAGCACGCCTACGTCCCGTACTCGAGCTATCCCGTAGGCGCTGCGCTGGTGACAGCGGCGGGGCGCATCTACACCGGCTGCAATGTCGAGAATGCAGCCTACCCGGCGACGATCTGCGGCGAGCGCACCGCGCTGGTCAAGGCGATCAGCGAGGGCGAGCGCCACTTCCGCACGATCGTGGTGGTGACGCGCAACGCCGGCTCGCCCTGCGGCATGTGCCGGCAGATGCTGTACGAGTTCGCGCCGGAACTGCGCGTGGTGCTCAGCACCCCGCAGGGCGAAATCGCCTTCGATGGGCCGCTCAAGGCCCTGCTTCCCCTCGGTTTCAACTACGACAGCCTGCACGCGCCGGGCAAGGCGTGAGCCTGTGCCCCGCCCCGAACGCGCCTTTCGCACCCCGGCGCTCATCCTGCGCCGGCGCGATTTCGGCGAGGCAGACCGCCTGCTGACCGTGCTCACGCCGCAGCACGGCAAGATCGATGTGCTGGCGAAGGGCGCGCGCAAGCTGACCAGCCACAAAATGGGCCACGTCGAGCTGTTCACGCGCGCGGACATGCTCATCCACACGGGTCGCGATTTCGGCGTGGTGTCGCAGGCGGAGATGACCGGCCCCTTCAACGCACTGCGCGAGGACCTCGTGCGCGGCGCCTATGCCGCCACCTGCGCCGAGCTCATCGACCGCTTCTTCAGCACAGGTGAAGACGACACCGCCCGCCTGTACGCGCTGGCCGAGGCGACGTTCACGCGCATCGATTCGGAACCGGACCCGCGCTGCGCGCAGTGCTTCTTTGAGCTGCACGTGCTCGATCTGGCGGGGTTTCGCCCGGAACTGCTGCTGTGCGCGGCGGGCGAGCCGGTGCTGCCGCAGGACCAGGTGTTCTGCGTCAGCGAGGGCGGCGTGGTGTGCCCGCAGCACGCGCCGCAGTTCGCGGGCCGTGTGATGCCGCTGCCGATGGCGACGCTCAAGCTGCTGCGGCTGATGCAGCGCAGCCGCTACGAACAGGTCGTCGCCGCCCGCCCGCCCGCCGGCACGATCGAAGACGCCGCGCGCGTGCTGAGCGGCTACATCACGTACGTGCTGGAACGCCGGCTGCAGAGCGCGGAGTTTCTGCGCCGCATCCGCCGCGAGGCGACGCCAGCGCCAGGGAGCGAACCTGCGTGAGCAGCCCGGAAGCGACGCCGATCGATGTGCTGCGCGAACGGGTGTGGCGCGCGCTGGAGCAGCGCGATGCCGAAGCGGCCGCCGCCATCGCGCATGAGCTGGATGCGCAACCCGCGCTGGCCGCCGCGCTGCAGCCGGACTTCGACCGGGCGCTGGCCGCACAGCCGGACGCGCTGTACGCGTTCGTCCGCGCGCGGCTGACCGAGGACGCACCCGCAGTCGATCCGGGCTGGCAGGCCATGCTGCATCAGGCGGCGCAGGCGGCGCTGTCCATCGCTATCAGCGAGGGCGATCCTGAGACGATCGGCAGCTGGCTGCGGCTGATCGCGCGGGAGCCGGCGAGTTACGGGCTGGGCGAGGTGCTGCAGGCCGGGCTGATCGCCGCGCTGCCCGCCGCCGCCGGGGACCCCGGCCTGGCGCTGGCGCTGCTGCAGCTGGCGCTTCGGCGGGATGCGGCGGCCCTGGAGCGCGCGCTGGCCGATGGCCACCTGCTGCCGCTGATCGACAGCGAGGGGCGCACGGCGCTGCTGGCTGCCGCCCTGCGCGACCGGCGCGACGCGTGCTGGCTGGCGCTGGCGGCGCAGCTCTGCCCGTTTCCGGAGTTCAGCGCGCAGCTCGCCGCCGCCTTCCAGCGCAGCGCCCGCCCGCCCGGCGATGTGCTCGCGCTGACCGCGCAGCTCAGCGCCAGCGGCCGCCTGAGCGCGCAGCAGTCGCTCGACTGCGATCTGGCGCTGATCGATGCGCAGCGCTGGTCTCCGGAGGTGCTGCCGCTGATGGCGCAGACCGCGCGGCTGGTGCAGAACCCGGCGATCAGCGTCAACGGGCTGGTGCCGTGGAAGCTGCTTTCGGTGGCGGAAAGCCAGCGTGACGAGATGATCGCGCGCTGCGCGGCACGGCGGGTGATGGCGCAGATCGAGGGCATCAGCGATGACGAGTCGCTGATCGATGCGCTGGCGCAGCTTCAGCGCGCGCTGGAGTGGAGCGCGGGCGCGGGCGCGGCGCTGGGCGTGTGGTGGCGCGGCTTCGCGCAGACGCTCTCCAGCGGGCGGCTGTCGCGGCTGGAGCGCGTGCTGGAGCCGCAGCGCGAACTGGGTGAGGCGCTGGCGGTGGTGCGCAGCATCCTGGCGGTGCGGCGGCTGTTCGCCCGGCGCAGCCCGGAGGAGATGCTGCAGGCGGTGGCCGGCGCGCATGCTTTGCTGCAGACGCTGGATGAGGCCTTCGCCATTCCTGGCCGGCGCGACAGCTACGACGCTGGCACGCTGCATGCCGAGCTGGATGCAGCGCTGGCAGGCGCCGCGCCGGATGCGCAGCGGCTGCTGGCCAACAGCATGCGCGCGCTCGCGCTGCTGATCGGCGAGATGGGCGATGCGCGCACGAAGACGCCGGCGCTGCGCCGCGCCGAGGACGTCGATCATCAGCTGGCCAGCGGTGAGCTGGACCCGCACGGCGCGGTCGACGCGCTCAAGTGGATCGCCGGATACCTGGAAGGCAGCCAGCACGAAAGCTAAAGGGCCGCCAGCGCCAGAATCCGTACAATCACTCTTAACGTATTGATCCCGCTGCCGGGGTTCATCCCATCAGGCAAACACCATGACGACACCCGCGAGCGATGTGCTGGTCCAGATTGATGATCGTGCCCGGCTGCTGGCGACGGCGCTGGCGGCGACGGACTTCCCCGATCGCGAGCAGCAGCGCCGCCCGCATGGCGTGCATCCGCATGCCCGCGCCGTGCGCCGCGCTGTCGCCAGCCAGGCGCAGCACCCCGCTGTGTACAGCCTGCAGCAGCTGATCGCGCACGGGGCCTCGACAGAGGCGCTGTTCCGCGCCGCCTTCGCAGGCGATGACGAGGAGCAGCAGGGATTCGCCACGCAGCTGAACGATTTTCGCACCGCCAGCGGCGCGCAGGCACTGTGGGCCAGCGAGGAGGCGTGGGACAGCAGCCTGTCCGATCTGCAGCGGGCCTTCGCCAGTGTGCAGCTTGCGCGCTTCTTCGCGCCGTTTGTGGGCAGCGTCAGCCAGCGCTTCGTGGTACTGCCCAACCTGCTGTATCCGACCGAAGACGAGATCGTGCTGCGCGAGCGCGACGACCTGATCCTGATCGTGCCGCCGCGCGTGGCCTGGGGCGAAAGCCCGCCGTGGCCGTATGGCGATGATCCGGCGCATGTCTGCCGCGCTGCCGTCGCCGGGTTTGGCGGCGTGCTGGTGCGCGCGTACCTGGAAGCGCATCCGCAGGCGGTGGAGGCGGCCTCGCGCACCAGCCTGCCGCTGCCGGCGGCGCTGACGGCGGTGTACACGGGCTGGACCGAGCAGTTCAGGCTGATCTTCTGCGCCTCAGCCGTCGCGCTGTTCCTGGAGGACACGCTGGGCCGCCGCGAAGCCGATGCCTACCTGCTGCTGGAACGCCGGCTGCGCGGGCTGGATGTGCTGCCTGCCGCGGTGGGTGTGCTGCGCCGCTACCGCAGCGAGCAGGCGGCGGGCAAGACCAGCGGTCTGGCGGGCGTGCTGCCGGTGTTCTCGAAACAGCTCAAGGTCGCCAGCCGCATCCGCGCGCTGTGAATGCGGGCGGCTACTTCGCGGCGCGCTGCGCGTCCTGCTGCGACTGGTAGGCGTAACCGAACGCGCCCGGCAGTCCAGCCGCCAGCAGCGAGACGATGCCCGCCGTCGAGGTCGCGGCCACGGTGGCATGCTTCGTCACGTCCAGCAGCGGCAGGTTGAGGCCGAGCACCGCCGCCAGCGCACCGGCCCCGGCGACCACCTGCAGTGCGCCGCCGAATGCCGTGGACAGCCGCAGGATGAAGTCCGCAAGACGCCAGCCCAGCACAGCGCCGGCAACAGCCAGCACCAGCGCGAGGCCCATGCCGAGGCCGAACAGGATGCCGGCGATGCGGGCGCGGTCCGGCTGGCTGCCGAGCAGCTCTGCAGCGGCGTGG
>CAZZJW010000080.1:0-17112 GCA_964654755.1 uncultured Pleurocapsa sp.
TGGGGATTGTATCAGCCAGCGCGGGGATCGTGCAGAGCGTATGCTATAATGAACGTACAGGGGCAGAGGATCTGCCGAAGGGGAAGCGTCAGGTACTACGCTTCGCAACCTGTAGCTGCTATGGCACACTGAGTGCGCTCACCTGTTTCTGTTCGGCGAGTGGACTGCAAGAGAGCGAATGAACTCCTCCAATCTGAACACTGACCGCGGCCTGCCCTCTCCGCCGCGCCTGCTCATCTGGATCGTGCTGTTGTTCTTCACAGCGATCGTGCTGGCCGCCATCGCCGCCATCGGCTATTTCACCAGCGATGGCCGCCTCAGCCGGCTCATCCTGCCGCTGGCGCTGGCCGCCGTGGCCTTCCCGGTCATCAGCGTACTCAGCGCGCTCGCGCTTCGCCGAGGCCTGCCGCGCCGAATGTGGCTGTTCGTGCTCATCTTCTGGCTGATCGTCTTCGGCGTCGGCGCCGTCGGCGGCGTGCAGGTATATCGCGGTCTGGAGCCGCGCTACCAGGCCGAGATGCTGACGTACGTGCCGTTCATGGAGCAGTACATGCGCCCCACCCCCCAGGGCGGCGTCATTCCCACTGCAGCCGTCACCAGCGCGCTTTCGCCCGCTGACCTGCTCGCCATGCCGCTCGCCAGCCCGAGCGAGGCGGCGCCCGCTGCGACTGCTCCGCCCACCGCCACGCCAGCGCCCAGCGAGACCGCGCTGCCCACCGCTACTACCGCGCCGACGGAGGCCGCTGTCCTGCCTACACAGGCGCCGCCGCCCACCGATGAGACCATGGTGCTGACCTCCAGCACGCGCTCAAACCGCCCCGCCTCCGCATTCCTGTACGGTTTCCGCTGGGAGCGGCAGGAGTGGAACAACTGCGGGCCAACCAACATCACCATCGCCCTAAGCCACTTTGGCTGGCAGGAGACGGCCAGCTACGCCGAAGAGTATCTGCGCCCCAACACGGAGGACAAGAACGTCTCTCCCGGGGAACTGGTCAGCTTCGTCAACAACCACACCGGCGTACGCGCCATCACCCGCATCGGCGGGGATACCGAACTGCTCAGGACGCTGATCGCCGCCGGCTTTCCCGTCCTGGTCGAGACCACCTTCACACCAGAAGGGTATGACTGGATCGGGCATTATCAGACGGTCGTCGGCTATGACGACAACAACGCGAACTTCTACGTCTACGACAGCTACCTCGGTGTCGGTGATGGCAGCGGCCTGCCCGAACCGTACGCCCAGTTCGACCGCGACTGGCAGGCCTTCAACCGCGTGCTGATCGTGCTGTACGAGCAGGACCGCGAGGCGGAACTGGTGGCGCTGCTCGGAGACCGCGCCGATCTCACGCTCGCCGCAGAACACGCGCTGCAGGTGGCGCAGGACGAAGCGCGTGCCAACCCGACCAGCCCGTTCGCGTGGTTCAACATGGGTTCCGCGCTGGTCAAGCTGGGTGATTATGAACGCGCTGCCGCCGCCTTCGACGAGGCTTCGCGCAGAGAACTCCCTTTCCGCATGCTGTGGTATCAGTTCGGCCCGTTCGAAGCCTACTTCAATGTCGGGCGCTACGACGACGTCATGGCGCTGGTGCAGAACAACCTCACCAACGGCGCGCAGTACGTCGAGGAGACCCACTACTGGCAGGGGCGCGTGTACGAAGCGCGTGGCATGACCGCCGAAGCCTCCGCCGCCTACCAGCGCGCGCTCGCGCACAACCCGCTCTATGCTGCGGCGCGTGAGCGCCTCGATGCGCTGGCCTGATCTGCGCGGCTCCTGAAGGGATCGTTCGTTGACCTCACGCACACAGTCTGCCCATCTCATTCGCTCCACGCTGATCGTCATGCTGTCGTTCGCAGCGGCCAAGGGAATCAGCCTGCTGCAGACGGTGCTGATCGCCCGCACCTTCGGTGTCAGCGCCGAGTACGACGCGTTCGTCGCCGCCAATCGCCTGCCGGAAGTGATCTTCAACCTGATCGCTGGCGGTGCGATCGCCTTCGCCTTCATCCCCGTCTTCACCGGCCTGCTGGCGCAGAAGCAGAGCGCGCAGGCGTGGAAAACGGCCAGTCACGTCGTCAACAACATCTTCGCCCTCACAGCAGTCGCCAGCCTGGCTGCCTTCATCTTCGCGCCCAGCCTGATGAGCAGCGCCATCGCGCCCGGCCTCGCCCCGGAGAATCAGCGCCAGTCCGCCGAGATGATGCGCATCCTGCTGCTGGGCACGCTCATCTTCTCACTCAGCGGCGTCTCGATGGGCATCCTGCAAAGCCACAACCGCTTCCTGCTGCCGGCGCTCGCGCCCATCCTGTACGACGTCGGCATCCTCATCGGCGTGATCGTGCTTCTGCCGTCGATGGGCATCTACGGGCTGGCCTGGGGCGCAGTGCTGGGCGCTGCCATGCATCTCGGCGTGCAGCTTCCCGGCCTGGCGCGCATCGGCCTGCGCTGGGCCCCGGAGTTCGGCTGGCGCGATGCCAACCTGCGTCAGATCATCGTCCTCTTTCTGCCCCGCGCCGCAGACCTGGCGCTGATCTCGCTCAGTACCATCATCCTCACCAACCTGCTCACCCGCCTCGGCACCGGCGCGACCAGCGCCTTCGACTGGGGCTGGCGCCTCATGCAGATCCCGCAGACGCTGATCGGAACTGCCATGGGCATCGTCATCTTCCCGACGCTCGCGGCGCTCAGCACGCTTGGGGATACCGACGGCAAACGCAGCGCCATGTCCGGCGCACTGCGCTTCATCCTCGTCGCCACGATCCCGTCCGCCGTGCTGCTGCTGACAGCAGGCCGCCCGCTGCTCAGCCTGCTGGAGGGCGGCGCCTTCGACGCGGAGGCCAGCGGACTGGTGTTCATCGCGCTGCAGTTCTTCTGTATAGGCATCATCGTGCACTCCATGCTGGAAGTGATCGCCCGAAGCTTCTATGCCGACAAGGACACGCTCACCCCACTGCTGGTGGCCGCCGGCGGCGCTGCGATCAACATCGGCGTGGCGCTGGTCTTCAGCGGCGTGCTCACCGGGGACGTGCGCCCGGAAAACGTCGGCTGGCTGGCCCTGTCCAACACACTGGGCGTGGCCTTCGAGGTGGCGGCGCTCGGCTACATGCTGCGCCGGCGCTGGGCCGGCATCGAGGGGCAGTCGCTGCTGCGCGCCGTACTCAAGACGCTCGTCGCCAGCGCGCTGATGGGCGCTGCGGTGCTCGGCGTGGAGGCCGCCTTCCGCGCTGCCGGGCTCGCCGAACGCGGCGCGCTGTGGACCATCATCATGCTTGCAGTCTGCGCAGCCGCCGCCGCTGTGGTATTCGTCGGCGCTGCCTGGCTGCTGCGCATGGAAGAAGTGCGCGCGCTGATCGTGCAGGGCCTCGCTCGTGCCCGCGCCCGCCTCGCACGCCAGCCCTCAGGAGCCGCCGCATGAGCCTGCGCATCAAGGCGTTCACTCTCGGCATCGTCGATACCAATGCCTACCTGCTCGGTGATGAAGAAACGCGTGACGCCGTGCTGATCGACCCTGTGGATGAAGCGGACACACTGTTCCAGGGCGCACAGGCCGAAGGCTGGACGATCCGCCTGATCCTCGCCACACACGCACACTTCGATCATGTGCTCGCCAGCAGCCCACTCAAGGCGCTCACCGGCGCCCCGTTTGCACTGCACGCCGACGCCGCCGCCACGCTCCCCAGCATGCCTGAGCTCGGGCTGATGTTCACCGGCAGGCGCTTTCCCGACGCAGCCGCGCCAGATCAGCTCCTCACCAGCGAGTCCCAGACCATCCGTGCCGGCTCGATCACACTGGAAACGCTCTACACGCCCGGCCACGCGCCCGGCCATCTCGCCTTCTACCTGCGCAATGCCGGCGTGGTCTTCAGCGGCGACGCGCTGTTCGCTGGCAGCATCGGCCGCACCGATCTTCCCGGTGGCGATCAGGACGTACTGCTGGACTCGATCACACATCAGCTTTTGCCACTCGGCGATCATGTACACGTGCTCTCCGGCCACGGTGAACCGACCACCATTGGCCGCGAGCGGCGCACCAACCCATTTCTGCAGTTCTGAGATCCAGCATGACGACCCCACACGTGCTTCTGATCTTTCTGGATGGCGTCGGGCTGGGCGCAGATGACCCGAACAGCAATCCATTCGCCGTCGCCAGTACGCCCACGCTCGACTCGCTCGCCAACGGCCGCCGGTGGCTGCGCGACACCGGCATTCAGCGCAGTTCGCGCGCCATGTTCGTACCCACCGATCCGCGCATGGGCGTGCCGGGCCGCCCGCAGAGCGCCAGCGGACAGGCGGCGATTCTCACCGGCGAAAACATCCCGGTGCTGATCGGTGAGCATTACGGGCCGCGCCCCAACCCCGCCATCCGCCAGCGGCTGGCAGCGGACAACCTGTTCAAGCGCGTGACCGCGCGGGGTGGCGCCGCCGCGCTGATCGAAGCCTATCCGCCCCGCTTCCACGACTCGATCACCAGTGGCAAGCGCCTGCCCTCCAGCTACCAGCAGGCTGTCGTCGAAGCCGGACTGCCGCTGTTCGGGGAAGCGGAGATCTACAGCGGCGATGCCCTGGCCGTCGACTGGGTCGGCGAGGCGTGGCGCTCGCATCTTGGCTACACCGACACACCCGTCTACACGCCCGCCGAAGCGGGTCGCCGCATGGTGGAAATCGCCCGGCGCTACCACTTCGCATTCTTCTCGCACTGGCTCTCCGACACCCTGGGCCACCGGGGAAGTGTGCGGGAAGGCGCCGATCTGCTCGAGCTGTTCGATGGCGTCATGGCCGGTGCGCTGGAGGCGTGGGATGATGCAGCTGGGTTGATCGTCATCACCAGCGACCATGGCAATCTGGAAGATCTGTCCCACACCCGCCACACCGAGAACGACGTCCCCACCGTCATCATCGGCGCGGGCTGCGAGTCCTTCGCGCTCGGGCTGCGAACCCTGGCAGACATCGCTCCGCGCATTGAGCACTTCCTGTTTCCCGCATCCGATCAGGAGAACGCATGACCGAAATCGACCCGCAGATAATGCGAGATACGCTGCGCCTGTGGGCCAGTGGCGTCTCAGTGGTGACCACCGCACGCGGCGCAGAGCGCAGCGGCATGACCGTCAGCGCCTTCGCCTCGCTCTCTCTGGAGCCGCCGCAGATCCTCGTCTGTCTCGCCAAAGACGCGCGCACCGCGCAGCTTCTGCGCGACACCGGCGTGTTCGCCGTCTCCTTCCTCAACGAGCGCCAGGCTGGGCTCTCGGACCGGTTCGCCGGGCGCGTTCCCCTGGACACGATCGAAGAGCGTTTCAACGGCGTGGAGGTATTCTCCGCCGTAACCGGCGCGCCAATCCTCGCGGACTCGATCGCATGGCTGGACTGCCGCGTGCTGACGCAGCATGACGGCAGCTCGCACTGGATCGTCATCGGCGAGGTCCTGGCGACCGGCCAGCACCTGCCCGCCCGACCACTGCTGTACTTCGACCGCGATTACCGCAGTGTTGCCGCGGGTCAAGCCCCGTCTTGACGCCCATTTTCCCCTACACTACAATGCTCAGCCGGGTTGTCATATGACAGTGATCCATGTTTGAGCAGCTTTCGAACCGCCTGCAGAGCGTCTTTGATGGACTCGGACGCGTCGGCAAACTGACCGAAAAAGACGTCGACACAGCCATGCGCGAAGTGCGTATGGCGCTGCTGGAGGCGGACGTTGCGCTGCCGGTGGTCAAGGATTTCGTGCGCCGAGTCAAGGAACAAGCCGTCGGCGCCGACGTCGGCAAAAGCCTCAAGCCCGGTCAGCAGGTCGTCAAGATCGTCCACGATGAGCTGCTCGTCATGCTCGGCGAGCCTGGCCGGCTGAACTTCAGCACCAGCCAGAAGCCGCATGTCATCATGATGGTCGGGCTGCAGGGCTCCGGCAAGACCACCACTTCCGCCAAGCTGGCCGTGTGGCTGCGCCGTGAAGGCCGCCAGCCGCATCTCGTCGCCGCCGACACCTACCGTCCGGCTGCCGTCGATCAGCTTGTCACGCTGGGCAAGCAGGTCAATGTGCCCGTCTGGCAGGAAGGCACCGCAGTCAGCCCGCTGGATATCTGCGAGCACGGCATCCAGGCCGCGCGGCAGGCCAACGCCTCCGTCGTCATTCTGGACACCGCCGGGCGTCTGCAGATCGATGATGCGCTGATGAACGAGCTTGAGGAGATCAAGCGGCGCACTCGCCCTGCTGAAATCCTGTTGGTGGCGGACTCGATGACCGGCCAGGAAGCGGTTAACATCGCTGACGGCTTCAACAAGCGCCTCGGCGTCACCGGCCTGATCCTCACCAAGATCGACGGTGATGCACGCGGTGGCGCGGCACTCTCCATGCGCTCGGTCACTGGCGTGCCGATCAAGTTCCTCGGCACAGGCGAAAAGATCGACGGGTTCGAGGTTTTCCATCCGGATCGCCTCGCACAGCGCATTCTGGGCATGGGCGATGTGCTCACCCTCATCGAGAAGGCGCAGGATGCCTTCGACGAGGAAGAGGCCATCCGCCTGCAGAAGAAGCTGATGCAGAATCAGTTCACCATGCAGGATTTCCTCGAGCAGCTGCAGAAGGTGAAGAAGCTCGGCTCGATCACCTCCCTTCTGGGCATGATCCCCGGCATGAACCGGATCAAGGATCAGATCGATCCCGAAGAGGTGGAAAAGCGCATGCGTCGGGTCGAGGCCATCATCAACTCAATGACTATCGCTGAGCGCCGCAACCCAAAAGTGCTGGATGCCAGCCGCAAGCGCCGTATCGCCAAAGGCAGCGGCGTGGAAGTACGCGATGTCAACGAAGTGCTCAAGCAGTTCGGTGACATGCAACGACTGATGAGTGAAGCCCGCAAAGGCAGGCTGCGAGGGATGCCCCCCAACCTGCCAGGCGGTTTCATGCGCTAGGTGCAGTCCCCCTGCCCTACCGCGACTGAAACACGAGCCGCGCGTGCATCACGCGGCGTCTTCGTGACAGTGGCTTCCCGTCCCAGAGGGTAACGGACGCATGGAAGCGCAATCGAGAGGATTTGGCAGCATGGTTCGTATTCGTCTTCGCCGCATGGGCCTCAAGGGCCAGCCGAGCTACCGCCTGGTCGTGTGCGATCAGCGCAGCCCGCGCAACGGCAGCTTCATCGAAGTGATCGGTTTCCACAATCCGCGCACCCAGCCCGTGACGGATATCGTCGAGGAAGCGCGCGCGCTGCACTGGCTCAACGTCGGTGCGCAGCCCAGCGAAGCGGCACGCCGCGTGCTCCAGCGCGCCGGCACGCTCGCCCGCCTGGAGCGCATGCGCAAGGGCGAGTCGGTGGAAGCGCTGGCCGCTGAGGCCGCCGCCGCCCATGTGTCGGTCAGCCCGAAGACGCGTTATCCCTCGCCGGAATCCGGTAAGGGCACGATGAAGAAGGCCCAGGCGTAATTCCACGCCACAATGTCGCAATCGAGGGGCAGAGCTACCGTTCTGCCCCTCTCTCCCTCAGAGGAGCAGGCCTATGCCCCCTAACCGGCAGAATAGCGATCAGGACCTCGGCGGCCTGGTCGAATACGTCGCCAAAAGCCTTGTCGATGATCCCACCCAGGTCAAAGTCAAGCGGCGCGACTCCCAGGGTGTGACCGTGATCGAGCTGCGTGTGTCCGCCCAGGATACCGGCCGCATCATCGGCAAGGGCGGGCGCGTCGCCAATGCGCTGCGCACCCTGCTGCGCGTCGGTGAAGCAGAGCAGCGCGGCAAGCGCGTCATCCTGAAAATCCAGTAGGATGCCAGATCGCCCCGCGCATCTGATCATCGGTGAGGTGCTGCGCCCGCACGGCGTAAAGGGAGAGCTGCGAATCCGACTGCTCACCGACTATCCGGAGCGCATCGCCACACTGCACACCGTCGTACTGGGTCGGGATATCGCGACCGGCACACGCCGCACTTACCGTCTGCTCGGCATGCGCCGAAACGCCGAGTATGGGCTGCTGAGGTTGGAGGGCATCGACTCGCGCGAGGCCGCGGATCGGCTGCGCCAGCTGCTGGTGATGATCCCCATTGAGGACGCCGTCCCGCTCGAACCGGGCGAGTTCTACCTCTTTCAGCTGATCGGCCTGCGCGTGCTCACAGAAGAGGGACGGATGCTCGGCGAGCTGGTCGAGGTTCTGGAGACCGGCGCCAACGATGTGTACGTCGTGCGTCCTCCCGCCGGCCCCGACATCCTCATCCCCGTCATCGAAGGCGTCGTGCTGCGCACCGATATCGACGCCGGCGAGCTCATCGTGCGCCCGCCGGAAGGCCTGCTGACCCCCGAGCCGGACGACGACGAGCGCGACTGAGCCTGCCGCGATGCTGCCCGCATTTCAGGACGATACGCCTTTCTGGCTGGGCTTCAGCCTCGTCCCGTCCATCGGCCCCCGGCGTTTCGCACATCTGCTGCACGCCTTCGGCAGTGCTTATGCCGCATGGTCCGCATCGGATGCTGACCTGAAGGCCATCGGGCTTGAAGACGGACCGCGCACGCGCTTGCTGCAAGCCCGAGATCATCTGAAGCTCGATGCGGAGATGGCGCGTGTACAGCGGGCTGGCGCCAGCCTGCTGCCCCTGTCTGATCCTGCCTATCCCGCCCTGCTGCGCACGCTGCAGGACGCACCCATACTGCTCTACGTACGCGGCACGCTGGAAAGCACCGATGAGCACGCGCTGGCGATTGTCGGCACGCGTCGCGCCACCAGCTATGGCCGCGATGCCGCGCGCATGCTGGCGCGTGATCTTGCGCGCAATCAGGTCACCGTGGTCAGCGGGCTGGCGCAGGGCATTGACGCCTCAGCACATCGCGGGGCGCTGGAGGGCGGCGGCCGCACCATCGCGGTGCTCGGCAGCGGCGTCGACCAGATCTACCCGCGCGAACACACTGGCCTCGCCCGCGAGATCTGCGCCAGCGGAGCAATTGTCAGTGAGTATCCCGTCGGAACCCGCCCGGATGCCTACAACTTCCCGCGCCGCAACCGCATCATCAGCGGGCTCTCACTCGGCGTGCTGATCGTGGAGGCGCCAGAGAAAAGCGGCTCGATCATCACCGCCAATGCCGCCGCAGAACAAGGCCGCGACGTCTTCGCGGTTCCCGCCAATATCTTCAATGCAGCGGGCGTCGGCTCCAACAAACTGATCCAGGACGGGGCCAAGCTGGTGCAGAACGTCAAGGACATCCTCGACGAGATCCATGTCACACAGCAGGAGCAGTCCACGCGCCAAACCGCGAAGCGCATCGCGCCAGACACCGCGGAGGAGGCGAAGCTGCTCGCCCTGCTGGGACCGGAACCCGTCCACGTGGACGAGCTCACCCGCCAGTCCGGCATGCCGGTGTCCGTCGTGACCAGCACGCTCACGATGCTCGAGCTCAAAGGCCTTGCGCGGCTGGTAGGGCCCATGCAGTATTGCCAGGATCTCTGAGCGCACAGGAGCAACGCGAATGGCCTTCGAACACTATTATGCCCTCATCATGGCCGGCGGCGGCGGCACGCGCCTGTGGCCGATGAGCCGTTCCGACACTCCGAAGCAGCTTCTGCCGCTGATCGAAGAGCAGTCGATGTTTCAGACCAGCGTCGCCCGCCTCGCGCCGCTCTTCCCGCCCGAACGCATCTTCGTCGTTACCGGCGAGCGCTACGCTGCCGCGCTGCGCGAGCAGGCGCCGGCCCTTCCTGCCGGGAACTTCATCATCGAGCCGTCTGCGCGCAACAGCGGCCCGGCAGCTGCGCTGGGCATCGCGGTGATCTCCGCGCGCGATCCGCAGGCGACAGTTGCGCTGCTCACCGCCGATCATCACATTGCCGACAAGGCCGGGTTTCGCAGCGTGCTGCAGGCCGCCCACGACGCCGCACAAGACGGGCGCATCATCACGCTCGGCATCTCACCCAGCTTCCCCTCGACGGCCTTCGGCTACATCCAGCGCGGCCAGTTGAGCGATGAACGCGCTGGTCTGCGAGTGTACGAGTCGCTCGGTTTCACCGAGAAACCGGACCTCGAACGCGCGGTACGCTTCCTCAGCGCCGGCACCTACAGCTGGAACTCCGGCATGTTCATCTGGCGTGTGGACCGCGCCTGGGCCGAGCTCGAAGCGCAGCAGCCCGAGATGGCCGTGCAGCTCCGCCGCTATCAGGCAGCCCTCGGCACTGCGCACGCCGACAGCGCGCTGGCAGAAGCCTGGGCAGCCATCCCCAGCATCCAGCTTGACTATGCCGTGATGGAGCGCGCGCCGCGCATGGCCGTCATCCCGGTCGATATCGGCTGGAGCGATGTCGGAAGCTGGGATGCGCTCTACGGTGTGCTGGAGCTGGATGAGGCCGGAAACAGCTTTCGGGGCAGCGGACCTGAACGAATCGCGGTAGACACACAGCGCACCCTCGTCTATAGTGATAAACTGACCGTCACGATTGGCGTGCAGGACCTTGTCATCATCGATACGCCCGATGCGCTGCTGATCTGTCATCGCAGCCGGGCGCAGTCGGTGAAGGATGTGGTGACCGTGCTGAAAGAACGCAGCGACACATCCTATCTGTAGTTCGCCGGCCAGTCGGCATTCTCTGTCAACCACATCTGCGAGCAGGACATGCAAGCGTACTGCGTCAAGTGCAAGACCAAGCGCGAGCTTTCCGGACCGCGCGCTGATTTCATGGCCAACGGCCGCGCCATCACACGCGGCAACTGCCCGGTGTGCGGCACCGGCATGATTGCGATGGGCGAGACGCCAGCGCATGCCGGCATGCCGCGCCCGGAGCCCGTCAGCAAGGCGCCAGCGGCGAAAACCCGAAAGCCTGCAGCCAGCAAGCCCCGCGCCGCCGCAAAGGCGAAATCGTCCGGGAAGCCAGCCCGCACCGCTGCGAAGCCCGCCACCCGCAAGAGCGCGGCGAAGCCTGGCGCCCGTGCGACCCGCGCAGCGAAGACCACACCATCCAGCACACGGCCCGTGCGCCGCAGCGGCAAGCTCGTCATCGTCGAGTCGCCCACCAAAGCGCGCAGCATCGGCGCATTTCTCGGCAGCAGCTATCGCGTGATGGCCAGCAAGGGCCATGTGCGCGATCTGCTCAAGTCGCGGCTGTCCGTCGACATCGAGAACAACTTCGAGCCGGAGTATCGCGTCATGAACGACAAGCGCGATACCGTGAAGGAACTGACCGACGCGGTCATGCGTGCCAGCGAAGTCTATCTTGCGACCGACCCCGATCGCGAGGGCGAGGCGATCGCCTGGCACCTGCAGGCCGCCACCGAAATGCACGACGTGCCCATCCGCCGCGTGGTGTTTCACGAGATCACCCGGCCGGCAATCGAGGAGGCCTTCCGGCACCCTCGCGAAATCGACATGAACCTCGTCAATGCGCAGCAGGCGCGGCGCATTCTCGACCGGCTGGTGGGCTACAACGTCAGCCAGCTGCTGTGGAGCAAGGTCAGTGGCGGGCGCGCGCGCGGCCTTTCCGCCGGGCGTGTGCAGAGCGTCGCCGTACGCCTGATCGTGGAGCGCGAACGCGAGATCGAGGCCTTCGTCCAGCGCGAGTACTGGTCAATCGATGCCCAGCTGCGCAAACGCAGCGGAGGCAAGAGCGCCGAGAAGCCCTTCCTTGCGCGGCTGGTCAGCATTGCGGGCAGCGAACCCGAACTCAGCTCGCAGGCCGAGGTGCAGCCACACCTCGATGCGCTGGAGAAGAGCACCTACGCCGTGACCGAGGTCAAGCATGGCGAACGCCAGCGCAAACCCTCGCCCCCCTTCACCACCAGCACGCTGCAGCAGGAGGCTTCGCGGCGGCTGGGCTTCTCCGCCAGCCGCACCATGAACGTCGCGCAGCAGCTCTATGAAGGGATCTCGCTGGCAGGTGAAGGCAGCGTCGGCCTGATCACCTACATGCGCACGGACAGCGTTAGCGTCTCCACACAGGCGCAGAAGGAAACCCGCGACTATGTCACCGGGCGCTTCGGCAAGCAGTTCCTCCCGGCGCGCCCGCCCATGTATCGCACCCGCACGCGCGGCGCTCAGGAGGCTCACGAGGCCATCCGTCCAACGCGTATTCCGCGAGACCCGGCCAGCGTGCGTTCCGCTCTCACCAACGACCAGTACAAGCTCTACAACCTGATCTGGCAGCGCTTCGTCGCCAGCCAGATGGCCAATGCCCTCTACAACACCCTGCGCGTCGACATCGTGGCGGGGCCCGCTGCCGAGCCGCAGCGCTACGGGCTGCGCGCTTCTGGCAGCATCATCCGCTTCCAGGGCTTTCTGGTGCTGTACGAAGACTCCCGCGATGAGGACCTGGCGCTGGACGAGGACGAAGGCCGCATCCTGCCAGAGATGACGACCGGGGAGCTGCTGCATCTGCTGGCGCTTCAGCCAGAGCAGCATTTCACGCAGCCTCCGCCGCGCTTCACGGAAGCCAGCCTGGTGCGCACGCTGGAGGAGCTGGGGATCGGCCGGCCCAGCACCTATGCCCCCACAGTAGCCGTTATTCAGGATCGCGAATACGTCGCCAAGGAAGACAAGCGACTCGTGCCGACGGAAACGGGGCGCGTGGTCAACGATCTGCTGGTCAGTTCGTTTCCTGATATCTTCGACTTCCAGTTCACCGCCCGCATGGAAGACGAGCTGGACGACATCGCTGACGGTCGCCTGGACTGGCGGCCAATGCTGGGTGACTTCTACGGCCCGTTCTCGCGCGATCTTAAACAGGCGCGCGAGCTGCTGCCCCGCGTGCAGGCCGAAGACGACGACGTCGGACGCGACTGCCCGACCTGCGGCAAACCCCTGCGCTACCGCTACAGCAAGTATGGCAAGTTCATCGGCTGTTCTGACTACCCCAACTGCCGCTACACCGAGCGCATCGTCGAGAAAGTCGGCGTCGCCTGTCCCACCTGCGGCACAGAAAAAGGCGGAGAGATCATCGCCCGGCGCACCCGCACTGGCCGCGAATTCTTCGGCTGTTCGCGTTATCCGGAGTGCGAGTACACCAGTTGGAAACGCCCTTTGCCCGGGCCATGTCCACATTGCGGCGGCATGCTCGTGCTTTCGGGCCGCGGCACCGCTCGCTGCACGGTGTGCGGCAAGACCATGCGCATTGCCGAGCAGCGTGCTGCGGAGACTGCCTGAGCGGAGCGTACCGCTCAGGCACAGCAATCCGCGCGCTGCTGGGTCCGGTGTCAGTACGCCGAAGGCCCGCGCATTCCCCCGCAGAATGCTTGTGCTTCTGTTTGCAACTTCCAACGTTTCGCGTGTAGACTAAGGTGTGGGAGCAGTCGCCTGCCCCTCCCCTGAACGGTCGCGGAAAGGCCCTGGCGCATGAGGAAGTTCATCCAGGACAGCTACAACGGCATCTACAAGGTTCTGCTCAGGCCGTACATGCCGCAACCCAGAACGATCCTGCTGATCGTTGTCGGCCTGATCATCGGCTTGTTCTGGGCCTATGCCCTGGCACCGACAGTGTTCTACGATGCAGACCCCAGCACGCTCGAACAGAGCTGGCAGGATGAATGGGTGAAGCTGCTGGCCGATCGCAACGCAGGCGCCAATTTCGACGTCAGCCAGGCGACCGTGCAGCTGCTCGGCGCGGTGGATGACCCGGTGGGAGTGATCGATCGCCTGCTCAACACGCCCGGCGAAGAAGCGAACTTCAGCCGTCTGCAGGCCATCCGACCGCTGGCAGAGCAGGCACAGGGCAGCGCTGCCCGGTCTCCTCAGCCATCACTGCTGTCCAACATCGCACCGTTCATCGTCGCCCCGCTGGTCATGGTGATTCTGACCGTCATCGCGGCGCTGGTCTGGGGCCTGCTGCTCAAGAGCAACGTGTACGAACCGCTCCTCAAGCGCCTGCGCGGCGAAAAGGTGAGCGCCGAGGTCAAGGCGATGCGCGAGCAGGTGCAGGCCGTCAAGCAGGCCGAAGCCACACTCAGGGTGGACTACAGCACCTCCAGCCTCGGCAAGCCCGTCATCCAGCGCATGACCACCTTCCTGCACGGGCATGGTGAATATGATGACTCCTTCAGCGTCGAGGATGCCGCCGCGACGTTCTTCGGCGAATGCGGCGCCACTGTCGCAGAGTCCCTCAGCTCCGCCGGCACACCGGGCAAGCCAGCCGGCATCGAGGTCTGGCTGTTCGACAAGGACGACTTCAAGCGCACGCAGGCCAGCGTGTTCGTCTCAGAATATGCCAGCAGCGATCCGGCGATGCGCGCACGCCTCAGCACCCGCGGTGAGCTTACACTCGCCCGGCCCGGCGCTACCGTGGTGATCGAGTCCAGCACGCTGCGCATGCAGGCGCGGCTGGTCGAGATGCAGTACGGCTCCGATGCCGCGCTGCCGCCCAACAGCTACTTCCAGCAGGCCACCATCGAACTGGCCGTATGGCGCAAGCAGGATGCCCAGGCAGCGCCCCCGCCTGCCCCTCCTGCGCCCGTGCCGGTCAGCCTCCCTGAGCCGCCGCCTGTACAGTACACACCGCCGCCCGCAAGCGCCCCAGCCGCTGTCTTCGCGCCGCCGCCTGCAACCGCGCCGGTCCGCCCGCCGCTGCCACCGGTTCCCGCACCGCAGCCCGTCGCCCGGCCCGCAGTCGATGGCGGTCTCTTCCGGCCCCCGGCGCGTATCCCGCCCGCACCCGCTCCAGCGCCGGCGGACGATGATCCGTTCGGCGGCACCGGTGACTTCGACCCCAACTAGAAACGAAAAGCGGGCAGCCTGTGGGCTGCCCGCCTGGTCCCCGCGCTTCTCATATGGGCGGGTATCTCGCGCTACTGCACCCGCCGGATCCGAAAGACGATCTCTCCACCGGGCGCCTGTGCGCGCACCTTGTCGCCCTTCTTGTGGCCCATCAGCGCCGCGCCGATCGGGCTTTGGTACGAGATCTTGCGTTCCTTCGGGTTGGCTTCCGCCGTCCCGACGATGGTATAGGCTTCTTCTTCGCTGCTGCCATCTTCCACAATGATGACCGTCGAGCCAATGCCAACTACCCCTGCCGGCGCATTGCCCTCAGCAACCACTGCAGTGCGCAGAATGCTCTCGATGTAGCGAATGCGCCCCTCGATGAAGCCCTGCTGTTCCTTGGCGTCGTGATAATCTGCGTTCTCTTTCAGATCACCCATCGAGACGGCATCCGCGATCTTGCGCGCCAGCTCTGGCCTGCGCACGGTCTTGAGCATCTCCAGCTCGCGCTCAAGCTCGTCTTTGCCTTCGCTGGTCAGGTACTGTACCTCAGCCATACGCTACCTCTGATGAACTGCCTGCCGGAGTTTCCGCGGCAAATAACAATACGCTGCACACACCCCACGGCGGCCGCGGCGGCGGAACAGCGATCACAATGTCAGTATGGATTGCGGCCAGTATAGGCGGGACGCAGGCGAAAATCAACCCGCGTCCCTTCAGCGCAGCTGCACGTCCAGCCAGGTACTGCGATTGCCCGCCACGTACACGGTTTCGCGATAGCGCACCCGCCCGCCATCACCCACGGTGACGACGTAGTACCCCGCAGGCAGGTCCCCCATCAGCCAGTTTTCGCCGAAGCGGCTGTCCCCGTTCACGCCCGGCTCCGCGTAGGAAAATGCGTAGCGCACCGGCCCGCGCAGGCCGCCAGTCGGCTCGATCGTCAGCGTGGTGTTGTACAACAGCGCGCCATTTGCATCAGTCACCCGGCCCACCAGCGTGCCGTAATTCCAGTAGGGGAACATCCACAGCACTGGATTGCGCGTCGCGCCGTAGTCATACGGATTGCCCACCCGCACCTCGAAATGCAGATGCGGCCCCTGCGCAACCCCTGTCGCTCCCACCACGCCGATCCGCTGGCCCGCAGTCACCGTCTCGCCAGCGCTCACATCCCACGCATCCAGATGACCATACAGCGTGTAGATCGCGCCACCGCTCGAGTCCGCGATGTTGTGCTGGATCACCACCAGCCGGCCATAGAAGTTGTTGATCGGGCCAAACTGCGCCGCGAGATCATCCCCGGCATACAGCACCACCCCATCCGCCGCCGCCAGCACCGCCGTGCCCGTCGGATTGCCAAAGTCGACGCCGTAGTGCATCTGCAGTCGCCCGCCAGACGTGCCGCCGTAGGGATACGTCCACGAGATGTAATTCGCCGCATTGTCCGACAGTGGGCGCGCAAGCACGTAATGATCGGCGATCTCACGCGCCGGATCCGGAGCAGGCGCAGTCCACGTCGCCCCAACGATCGGCGTGGGTGTGTACGTAGGCGGCGCGTAGGTCGGACTGGGCGTCACCGTAGGCATGCGCGGGGTATTGGTCGCCGGGAACGCGAATGCGCGCGGGGTGTTGGTCAGCATCGGCACGGGCGTGGTCTGCGCCCGCTGCGCAAATACCGGGGCAGCAGCCACAACCAGCATCACGCCAGCCAGAATCGTCATCGCTCGTCGGTTCATGCAGTTTCGCTCACCAGGATTCCTCGGAAGCACAGCCTGCCGACACTTCTCACATTCAGCGCGGAAAGCACAGCAGTGCAGCGCGTTATTGTACGCCAAAACCCGGCAGCGTGAAGCAGCGCCTCACCAACGCCAGCACGGACTGGCGCGATCACTGCGCGTTGGGATCGCTGCTGCCTGGCCGGGAGACGTGACCGCGTGTTCCAAGGCCGGCACGGCGCGCAGCCACCAGCCCGCGAAGCTGCTCCTCAGAGAGCACGCGATTGTTCAGCCGCGCATACATCTCCGGATTGTCCAGCGGATCCACTGCATACCGCCACTGAGACTCGCCCACTTCTCGCAGCACCGAACGGCATTCGCTGCAGCGCACAGTGAAGCTCACCCGAGGCACGCCAAACGTGCGCGTCTGCCGCGCTTCAGCAGTCAATGTGCCACGCTCGCAAACCGGGCATCGCTCGATGACGAACCCCGCTGCGTAGCGATCCGCCCGACTGGCGCCACGCCAGTACAGCAGCACATAGGCCAGCACCCCGACCAGCACCAGACCGCCGATCACCAGCTCAGTTGGCAGGTCCGCCACATCCTGAGCGGCCGGGGTATCGGCAGCGTTGGCCGGTACCGGACTGGGTGCCAGGCTGGGCTCCTGCATCAGGCTGGAGGTCGCAATCGCGACTGCGCCGCCGGCAGAGGTCGTCGGCTGTGGCGTTGCGCTCGGCGCAGGCGTGGTCGGCTGTGGCGT
>CAZZJW010000081.1:0-17096 GCA_964654755.1 uncultured Pleurocapsa sp.
GCGCTATCGCGTGCCGGTGTGGATGGGGCCGGGCTGAACCTGCGCGGCAGGCCGGGGCGGCTGCATCCGCCGCCCCCGTATGACCACGGACGATGCTTGCGGAGTCAGTACTGTTTGGTCCTGCGGCGCAGCACGTCGAGGATCGCTGAGGTGATCAGGATCGCCCCGACCACGATGCCCTGCGCATTGGTCTTGATCTGCGCGGCGCCCAGCCCCAGCCGGATCACCTGGATCAGCAGCACGCCGAGGAAGGCGCCCAGGATCGTCCCCAGGCCGCCGCTGAAGCTGCTGCCGCCGATGACCGCGATCGCCACCACCCACAGCTGCCAGCCATCGCCAATCTGCGGATCGGCGGAGACCGCGGCGTTCATCACCAGCAGTCCGCCGAAGGCCGCGCACACGCTCACCAGCACGAAGCACGCCGTCTTGACCAGCCGGGTGTTGATGCCGGCCACGTCTGCCGCCCGCCGGTTGCCACCGGTGGCCGAGAGGATCGCCCCGATGCGCGAGCGGCGCACCAGAAAGTCGCCCGCGATCACCAGCAGGATGAACAGCAGGAAGGTCCACGGCAGGCCGAAGAACGGACTGGGCGAAGCCAGCGAGGACAGGAACGGCACCTTGTCCTCCACCACGATCCATCGTCCGCGCAGGATGGCCTGCATCACGCCCAGAATGACGAAATGCGTGCCCAGCGTGCCGAAGAACGACGGCACGCCGATCACCAGCACGACGAAGCTGTTGAGCAGCCCCGCAAGCACAGCGGCAACCAGCACCGCCAGCAGCGCAACGCCCTCCGACATCCCCAGGTCGCCGATGATCCCGCCGGCCACCGCTGCGGCCAGCCCGGCGACGGCCCCGGTCGAGAGATCGATCTCGCCGGCGAGCATCAGGTGGCTCATGCCGAACGCCGCGAACCCCATATAGGTGATCTGCGTCAGCAGGCGGACGATGCCTTCGGGCCCGGCCATGCTGGAGTCCAGCAGGGTGAACATGGTGAAAAAGATGATGATGGCCGCGCCCACGCCCAGTTCAGGATAGTTGAGCAGTCGTTTGCCCAGTGCGTTGAGCGCAGACAGCGCCTGGGTGGTGGGGTTGCTCGTTTCCATCGGTCGTCCTCTTGATTGAGTGTATCTGCGTCAGGCTTTGCGTTCGCCCGACTCGGGTTGAATGGGCAGCGCCATCTTGGCGGTCAGCCCGCCGTCAAAATACAGCACGTGCCCGGTCAGAAATTCAGCCGCATCCGACAGCATGAAGGCGGCCATGTAGCCGCAGTCGTGCGGCAGGCCGATGCGCCCCCACGGAACCATGCTGTCGCCCTGTTCCCGGGTGTAATTCGGGTTGGAGAAATAGCTCTGCACTTCGATGGAGCCGGGAGCCAGCACATTCACGCGAATGTGTTCCGCGCACAGCTCCACGGCCAGCTCGCGGCTGAACGCGTTGATCGCGCCTTTGGTCCCTGCGTAGACGGAATGGCCGGGGCAGCCCGCAAACCCATGCACCGACGACACGTTGATGATGCTGCCGCCCGCCCATGCGCCGTGCTGCTGCCGAAGCTGGCGTCCGCGTTCCTTCATGTAGCGCACGGCGCGCTGCGCGGTGAAGAACTGGCCGCGAATGTTGAGATGATAGATCTGGTTGAAGTGCTCTTCGGTGACATCCTCAAACCCCAGGGTGAGCGTGACGCCGGCGTTGTTCACCAGGCCGTCCAGCCCGCCCAGGAAGGCCGCCGCCTCGTCCACCAGGCGCTGGCAGTCGGGCACCTTGCCCAGATCCGCCTGGATCGCGGTGGCGCGGCGCCCCAGCCCCCTGATCTCCTCCACTGCTTCGAGCGCGCCGGCGGCGCTGTTGCTGTACGACAGCACGACATCCGCGCCCTGTCGCGCCGCTTCGATGGCGATGCCCTTGCCGATTCCGGTGCCGGCGCCGGTCACCAGAATGAGTTTGCCATCCAGACCATGAGGGGTATTCACTGTTACTGCTCCCATCACCAGCAATCGCGGGCTGCCGATCGGCAGTCCGGCGTCATTTGTCGCGCATGTATACGAACGTGGTATCCGTTTCCCGGTTGAACCAGGTCATCTGATCGCCTTCGATCCGGATTTCGATCGTCGCATCAGAAATATCGCCCATACTGATCCGGATGTGGCCGCTGTCGCTGATCACATAGGTGAAGTCGGTGGCGGGAATGGGAAGCTCTCCGCCCACGCCGGGGATGAAGCCCGTGCCATCCGCGTAGAATTCAATCGTGTAATCCTGCGCGTTGCGCCACGTGCCGACGATCTCCCGGCGCAGATCGTCAACGGACACGGTGGAACAGGCCGCCAGCATCACAAGCAGAGCGAGAGCGATGAGGCGCGTCCGGAGTGCGCGCAGCGTGTGCATGGCTGGCGCTGTCCGGCGGGGAGAAGAGGGCGTGCTGACGTGCATCATTTCTCCACAACCATCCATGAACATCAGCCGCTTCCCTTCGGCGGGGCGGCGGTCAGGCCACATCACCCTGGATCGCCCCGGTGATCAGGCCGACGATTTCTTCCTTGCTGGTTTCGCTTTTCCGGCGCGTGCCCACCCGCCGCCCGCGGCGGAAGACGATCAGCCGGTCGGCAACGGTGAAGACGTGCTCCAGATTGTGGCTGATGACCACCACGGTGTTGCCGTGGCTCTTCAGGTCCAGGATGAGCTGATTGACCTTGTCCTGCTGTTCCACGCCCAGCGCCGCGGTCGGCTCGTCCAGCAGGAAGATGCGGCGCCCGCGCGCCAGGGCGCGGCAGATGGCGACCGCCTGGCGCTGGCCGCCCGAAAGCTCGCCAACGTTCACCCGCACGGATGGCAGGTCGATCTTGAGGCGATGCATGATCTCCTGCGCGTCTGCGTAGAGTTTCTTGAAATTGATGAAGATGCCGAAGCGCGTCGGCTCAATATTCAGGAAGATATTCGAGGCCACATCGCGCACGTTCACCAGCGCGAGATCCTGGTACACCGTGGAGATGCCGCCCAGACGCTGCGCATCCGTCGGCCCGTGAAATTCGACCGGATTGCCTTCGACCAGGATCTGGCCGGAGTCCTTGCGATACACGCCGGAGAGGATCTTGACCAGCGTCGATTTCCCCGCGCCGTTGTCTCCGATGAGCGCGACGACTTCAGCGGGGTACAACTCGAAGTCGACATGGTCGAGGGCCTGGACATGGCCGAACGCCTTGCAGATGCCTTTGGCCTGCAGGATCGGTGCTGAGGATGTGGACTGCTCACTTGCTGCGACCGTCATGAGCCCGTTTTCCTTGGTTGAACGTTTTCTGTGGACGTGTCTATCACGCCGATGCGCGGCAAACACGGGGGCTGCCCCCCGGATCGCTCCGGAGGACAGCCGATTGAAGGGTGCAGTTACGACGAAGGCGTCGGGCGCATCTGCGCTTCGAAGCCGTCGAGCATTTCGTAGTACGGCGCCAGGTCGTCGATCGTGACCAGCGGCGCTTCCAGCTCGGTCCAGTAGGGGACCTTGTCGGTCTCGCCATTCGCCAGGCGGGACAGCACGATCGCGGCTTCGCGGCTCTCAGTGTAGAGCGGCTGTGCGACGATGCCGTAGATCTGGCCAGACGCCACCAGGTCGAGGTTGACGCGGGTGTAGTCCATGCCGACGGCGATGATGCTCTTGCCGGTCTCGCGCTGCGCGCCAGCCCACGTCGTGGGGCCGCCGCCAGTGGTCGAGAAGCCACCGATCAGATCGGGGTTGGCCTGCATGATCGCAACGGCAGCGGCGATCGCCTGGGTCGGCTCCGGCCCTTCAAGCTGCGGCGCAAGCACGGTGACATCCGGGCAGTAGGTGGCCATGCCCTGGGTGAAGGCCGCGGCAACCGCATCTTCGGTGGGGTTGAAGTTGTTCTGGGTGATCGCCACGGTGCCCGTCTGCCCGTTCAGCGCTGCGCAGAAATCGCGCGCGACAGGGATGGGGTACTTGGTGGTGTCGGCAGCGATCACGACCATGTTGTCGGGGAACTCACCACGCGGCACGGGGCCATGCAGCATGACGACCGGAATGCCCTTTGCAGCCGCGGCTTCGACGGCGGGGCGCAGCTGCGGCAGACCGCAGCACCACACGGCCATGCCTGCGTTGTCCGGGCGATCGACCGTCTGCTCAGCAACGGCGATCAGCGATTCCAGCGATGTCTCATCCGTGGTCGCCAGTTCGCACTGCAGGCCGCGCTCTTCGCAGCCGACCATGAAGCTGAGCTGCGTGAGCTGGTGAACGGGGTGCCACGCGGTGTTCTGCACCCAGTAAAACGTGCCGGTGACGGACTGCGCCACGACAGGCTGGATGGCGAGAACCAGCATGACGGCAAGCAACATCGTAATGAGCGCCCGCGAAGACCGATTTTTCAACACGATAGACTCCTCATTCCTCACATCTGTTTTGACAGGTTCTGTGGTTCAGTGCTCCGTCCAGGCATTTGGTGTATGGGCAGCGCCTCCTTCAACAACTGTGTTCGCTGAATCTGGTGACATGTCCGGCGGCCTAGCGTTCCGATCGTCGATGCCGGATGACATCGATGGAAGCAGCGCCGAGCATGAAAACCCCAAGGACCGGCACCTGCCAGTATGGGTCGAACTGCGCGACGACCATCCCGGTGCGGATGACCTGCATCAGCAGGACGCCGAACAGCGTGCCAATGGCGGAGCCACGCCCGCCAAAGAAGCTGACGCCGCCCAGAATGACGCCAGCGATGATATCGAGCTCAAGATTCTTGCCGATGATCGGGTCGCCGGAAGGCAGCGGAAGCTGGCTCATGTAGAGCAGGCCCGAACACCCCGCAAGCAAGCTGGTCAGCATGAAGGCGAGCGTTTTGACACGCGTGGTCCTTATGCCCACCACCTCTGCGGCCAGCTTGTTTGCGCCTGTGGCGAAGATCGCTCCGCCCCATGTGGTGCGACTGAGCACGACATGGCTGATGATCATCATGACGATCATCAGCACGAATGCCACCGACACCCCCAGTGGGCGCAGCGTGCCCAGGTAGCCGACTTCCTGCGGCAGCGGGTAGATCGGCAGGCCGTTGGCGAACAGGTAGCTGGCCCCGCGCACCGCCAGCCCCACGCCCAGCGTGGTCAGCACCGAGTGCACACCGATCCGCACAGTGAGGATGGCGTTGAGCAGGCCGATCAGCAGCGACAGCCCCAGCGCACAGATCACCGCCAGCCACACCGGCACGCCGGAGTCCCGGATCAGCGCCGCCGCGAAGACCGCGGTCAGGCTCATCACCGAGGCCGTCGACAGGTCGATTTCGCCGGTGATCATCAGAATGACCATCCCCATGGCGATCAGGCCGGGGAAGGCCATGGTGCGCAGGATCGATGTCACTGTGATAGGCGCGAGGATGGCCGGGTTGCGCAGATAGAAGAAGGCCAGCAGCACGATCAGGGTGATCACGATCGCTGCCTCGTGCCGCGATAACAGCGAGCGGGCCACACGCCGGACTTTTGCGGTGCTGCCCACCTGCTGCGTCAAACCGGTCGAAACTGTCCCCATCGTTCTTCCCAACACTCGACAGAATACGGCCATGCCCGACAGGCGCAAATCAGCACCTGTTCAGGTTCGGGTCATCAACTGCCTGAGAGCGATCGCTGTCAGGAGGACGGTGTTCGTTTGTGGTCAGGGGACACAAGCACTTTGGATCGGACAACTTGACAAGAACCAGAAATCTCTCAAAGCCGACTTAGCGCAGACCCCAGCCAAAGACCAGACCGCAGTAAATTGTAAACAGTTGACATTTGGGAGTGTACCTTGTATCTCTTCAGGTTGTCAAGATTTGCGGGAGTCGAACACGCAGCACCCCGGAACCGCCCGCCAGCCGTCCGCCATGACGAGGGCCGATCAGGCCGCTGCGCATGCGCGATCCGGCATGGACTGCCCGGTTCAGCGGCGCTGCGCTACACTCCCCGCGAATGAACGGTCCCGGCAAGCGTAGCGATCTGGAGAGAAGGCAGAATACATGCGAGTGCTCACATTTCATCAGGCGGGCGCGCTGCGCCTCGGGCTGGCGACGGACGCCGGCATCCTCGACGTGGCGGCCGCCGCACAGGCGCTGGGGCTGCCCGAAGCATCGTTCACCCCCGCCGCTTTCACCGCCGCCGGCCTGGATGCGCTGCCCGCGCTGGCCACACTGCTGGAGCGCGCACAGGCCGCCGGCCTGCCGCTGCTGCACGATGTCGAGCCCGGCCCGCCCATCCCCGCGCCCGGCAAGATCATCTGCATCGGCCTGAACTACCGCCGCCATGCCGAGGAGACCGGCGCCGCCATCCCCACCTCGCCGATCGTGTTCTCCAAGTTCAGCAACACCATCGCGGCGCATGGCGATGAAATTCCGCTCCCCAAACGCTCGGCGCAGGTCGACTACGAAGCCGAGCTGGTGGTCGTCATCGGCCGCCGCGCCGTCGACGTGTCGGAAGCGGATGCGCTCTCGGTCGTACTGGGCTACACCAACGGCAACGACCTCAGCGCGCGCGATCTGCAGCTTCGCACCAGCCAGTGGCTGCTGGGCAAGACGCCGGATCACTTCTTCCCCTTCGGCCCGATCCTCTTCACCGCCGACGAGGTGCCCGATCCGCAGGCGCTGACAGTGCGCGGCTGGCTCAACGGCGAGCCGCGCCAGAACTCGAACACCGCCGACATGATCTTCTCGTGCGCGCAGATCATCAGCTATCTCAGCCAGCACATGACGCTCGAACCGGGCGATGTGATCGCCACCGGCACGCCGGAAGGCGTCATCCTCGGCATGAAGGAGAAGCGCTGGCTGGCCCCCGGCGATGAGTACGTGATCGAGATCGGTCCGTTCGGCCAGCTCTCCAACCGCATGGTCGCTTCGAGCTGACGGCAGCCCGACGCGCGCTGCGCCAGAATCAACAGGGCCGCCCCGTATCCCCGGAGCGGCCCCGTGTCTTGTCCATCCTGCGCAGCGTCCCGCGCTACGTCTTCACCGGCAGCCCATAGCGCTGGCGGATCAGCGCCTCGATCTCATCGCGCACGGCGCTGTTCTCGATCAGATACTGCTTGGCGTTCTCGCGGCCCTGGCCCAGCAGCCCGTCGTTGTAGCGGAAGAACGCGCCGCGCTTCTCGACGATCCCCAACTCGCAGGCCAGATCGAGCACCTCGCCCGACTTGCTGATTCCGCCTTCCAGAAACATGATGTCGAATTCCGCTTCCCGGAAGGGCGGCGCCACCTTGTTCTTGGTCACGCGCACACGGGTGCGGCTGCCGATCACCTCGCCGCCGGAAGCCTTGATCGACTCCTGCTTGCGCACATCCAGGCGCATGCTGGCGTAGAACTTGAGCGCGCGGCCACCGCTGGTGGTCTCGGGGCTGTTGTGAACCACCACGCCATCCACGACATAGCAGTGGTTGCCCTCCACCTCGATGTCATAGCGATAGCGGTTGCCCCGCTGCGGCTTGTCAGAGATGGCAAGGATTGGCATCGGGACTGCTTCAATCCGTTCGCACGGATCAGACTCGATCGGCACGAACTGATCCCGATATTCAGGCATGAGCTTGTACGCCATGGATGGATGCACGTACCGCGCGATCCACGCGTGGAACTTGCTCACAGCCTGCTCGTTGCCAAAACAGATGCGCCCGTCCTCACGATTGACGGCTTCCATGCCCTGGCTGTTCAGCCAGTCGACCAGCAGCTGACGGTCCTCAGCGCTGAACGAATGCGCAGCGATTTCTGCGTGCCAGCGGCGATTGTGATCGAACGTACCATCGTCCATGTACCAGATCGCGACCGCCAGCGGCGACAGCCGCGCCAGCAGCTCCGGCGTGATTCGCTTGCCGCCCTTGCCATTCTCCCCGTAGACGAGATCGGCAAACTGACGCATCTCGTACATGGGAATCGTGTCGAAGGCGTGTCCGCCTCGCGCATTCGTGCCGCTGGTGCTGACCAGACCGGCGAACAGCGACTCTTTCCAGTGGCAGTATTCGTCCTGTTTCTGCCCGTGCGCCACCCGGAAGGATGCGCTGTACGGCTTCACTTTGCCAACATGACCATCGCCAAGCAGCGCGCCGAGGATCACCTGCTCGTGCAGCGGGGAGAGGTAGAAACGCACGGTCGTCATGAGGTTGTCGCCAACTTCAAGATCGCCTGCCGGAACGTAGCCGTTTTCCGAAAGCAGCAGGTGATTCGGCGTCGCCGCAAAACTGCGCTTGCCGTTTCCACTGTTCGACGCAACCTTGAATTGCAGGAAGTTGTCGGCAATGCCGTTGTTGTACCAGTTGACAATCCGGCGTGGTTCAAACATGCCGGACCTGACGTTGTACGACAGGACTGACACGTCGCGTTTCTGGTTGACGATCTTCCCGATCTTCTCGGTTGTGCCATCCGCCAGGACAACGCGGGTGCTGTAGCTCATGCACCCGTACATCACGCCGATCTTGTCGCGAAGCTGGTTGGTGAACAGCACCACCGAGTTGGACTGCTTGATCGCGCCGGAAAGCTTGCGCAGCGCCTGGCTCATCAGGCGCGCCTGAATGCCGACGAAGCTCTCGCCCATCTCGCCTTCGATCTCGACGCGCGGCACCAGCGCCGCCACGCTGTCCAGCACGATCACATCCAGCGCGCCGGAACGCACCAGCGTCTCGGTGATCTCCAGCGCCTGCTCGGCGGTGTCGGGCTGCGCCACATACAGCGTTTCGACGTTGACGCCAATCCGCGAGGCATACTGCGGGTCCAGCGCATGTTCCATATCGACGAACGCCGCCCAGCCGCCGCGCCGCTGCGCCTCCGCGATCACATGCAGGCACAGCGTGGTCTTGCCGCTGCTCTCCGGGCCGTAGATTTCGGTGACCCGGCCGCGCGGCACCCCGCCCACCCCGGTCGCGATATCGACCGTGAGCGAACCGCTGGACACGACATCCACCGTCATGTGGCTGGCATCGCCCAGGCGCACCACCGCGCCATCGCCGAAGCGCTTGGTCAGGTCCTCCAGCGCCGCTTCCATCGCCTTCTTGCGCCCTTCAGCGCCTTTCTGCTGGCCTTCTTCGAACAGTGGCGCCTCACCGTCGCTACTGTCGACCTTCTCTTTCTTTCGAGGAGCCAAGGCTGCCGTCCTTCCCCGGATGTCGGCGCTCCATGCGCCGTTGAGCGACTGTACACGCTGCATTATAAGTCCAATCAATGCAAGTTGCGCAGAAACGGGATTTTAGCATATTTGTTCTAAAATTCAAGGGCTTCCGCCAACGCCGCCTGCGCCCCGCACCAGCGCCGCCAGCCGGGCCGCCGCCGCCCGCGCCTGCGCAATCAGCGCATCCAGCTGGCGCACGCGGTAGTCGCTGCCCACCAGCGCCAGCCGTGCGGGCAGCCGCGCCTCGATCGCGTCCATCACGGCGCTGTGCTCCGGCAGATAGCGATCGAGCGGGTCGGCCTCGGCCCAGTACACCACCGACTGCGCCAGCACGGGCCGTCCCCCCAGCAGCGCCAGTGCCGCATCAGCTGCATCCTGCGCCGGCTGGCCCTCCGCCAGGCGCACGCGCAACCGCAGCATCACCTCGCCCGGCGGCACACGCCCGGGCAGCATCTCCGCGTTGAAGGCCTCCGCCGAGACCAGCGCCATCCCGGCGGCGCGCGCCGCCTGCGCCAGCTCGTGCAGCAGTGCCGGCGGCGCATCCTGCCCGGCCAGCGCCACCGATACCCGCAGCAGCGGGTCGTAGCGGAAGTCGGCCAGCGCCAGCGCGGCCTGCCCGTCAATGGCGCGCAGCATGCGCTCGGCATAACGCGCCGGCGCCGCGATCACCACCGCCTGCGCCTCCAGCATCACGCCATTTTCCAGGCAGATCGCCACATGCCCGTCGTCCAGCATGCCCAGGCTGCTGACCGCCATGCGCATCATGGTGTGCGCGCCCGCCGCCGCCGCCAGCCGTTCCACCAGCACGCCGGTACCCTCGCGGAAGGCCACCATCTCGCCTGTGCGATAGCGCCCCAGCGGCAGCAGCGCGTCCGCCTCTGGCAGGCCCAGCGCCTCCAGAAACGGCCATGCACCCGTCTTCTCGAACGCGAAGCCCGGCCCGTCGAAGATGCAGCCGCCGGCGCGCACCGTGTGGATGCTCCCGCCCAGGCGCGGCCTGACCTCGATCAGCGTGGTCTCGATGCCAAGCTGGCGAAGCTGCCAGGCGGCGCTCAGCCCGCTGATCCCGGCGCCAATTACAATGATCTCAGGCATGGCGTGTGGCTTTCGTGCGTGCGGTTCAGGCGGGCGTGCGCAGCGCGAGCTGCATCACCGGCAGCCAGCGCTCCTCGCCGATATCGGATTTGCTCTGGCCGAAGGTGACCGCGCCCATCCGCTGGTAGAAGCCCTCGGCGTTCGGATCGGAGATGATCACCAGCGTGTGGTAGCCCATCGCGCGCGCCACGCCGACGGCATGCTCGAACAGCGCACGCCCCACGCCGTGGCCGATGAACGGCGGGTCGATGAACAGGTAGTCCAGTTCGGCGGCCTGCGCGACTTCCGGCAGATCGCGCCACGGGCGCAGCGCATAGAAGCCGGCCAGCACCCCGTCCACTTCCGCCAGAAACGTCGGCTGCAGCATCACGGTAGTCGGCGTCAGCTTCAGCAGGCCCTGCGCCAGCGTCATGAAGCCGTCGTCGTATCCCCAGTGGGCTTTGGAGCGCCAGGCCAGTCGGGAGAGCGCATCGACATCGCCCGCCTCCGCCTGACGAATGACCACGCTCATGCCGGCTGCACCTTGATCACCTCAGCCAGATTGTGGCCGATGATGCGGTATTCGCGGCCTGCGCGAAGCTGGATCGGCCCGCTGAAGGGCGCGACATGCAGAATCTCGATGGTCGCCCCGGGGACCAGCCCGAGCGCCGCGATGTACTCCAGCCGGTCGCGTTCGCGGGTGCGCACGCGCGTCACACGAAGCAGCGTGTTGAGCGGTGCTTCGCTGATCAGCACGTCGTTCATCGCGTCGACGGTGCCATCTGCGGCGGGGATCGGCTCGCCGTGCGGGCAGAAAGCCGGCATGCCGGCCATGCTCGCCATGCGATCGGTGACCATCTCAGGCAGCGAGTCCGCCATGCGGTCGGCTTCCGCGCGGATTTCGTGCCAGCCGAAGCCCATCACTGTCACCAGAAACGACTCGACGATGCGCTGGCGTCGAAGCTGTCGCAGCGCCTCGCGCTGGCCGTCGGCCGTCAGGCGGATGCCCTTGTACGGTTCGTGCTGCAGGTAGCCCAGTTCGCGCAGGCGCGTCACCATGCGGTTGACGGCCGGCGGGCTGACGTCTTTCAGTTCGGCGATCGCGGAAGTGCCGATGTAGCCATCCTGCGCGCCAGTGTCATGCGCACGATCGCTCAGCCGGTAGATCTCGGCCAGGTAGTCACGCATCTTGGCGGTGAGATCGCCGCTTTCCAGATCGTCGATCAGCCCGTCACCGCTGTCTCGGGCGCTGCGCCGGCTGGCCATGAGGGGGCTACCAGCCGTGTTCCAGCCGGGCGATCAGGCGGTCCGGCATGTCGTGCTGGCGCATGCGCTGCTGCACCTCGGCGACGTTGTAGGGCACGCGCCGGTACTCCCACGTATTGGTCTCGTCATCCAGCAGCGCGTAGCAGGCATCGGGGTTGGCGTCGCGCGGCTGCCCGACGCTGCCGGGGTTGATGATCTGGCGGCGGCCATTGAGCGCGCGGCGCTGGCGGTAGGCGGGCGGGATGGCCTCGGTATCGCCGTGTTCGCTCGTCTGCTCATAAATGATCGGCTGGTGCGTGTGCCCCACCAGGCAGTATGGCGTTTCGAAATGCGAGAAGTTGAGCGCGGCGATCAGCGGCTCCAGGATGTACTCCCACACCGGCTCACGCGGGCTGCCATGCGCCAGCGTGTAGCTGCCGATGACGAAGGTGGTGGGCAGCGCCTCCAGATAGGCGGTGTTGCCGGCCGTCAGTGCGGCGCGCGTCCAGTCCACAGCCTTGCGCGCATCGGGGTTGAAGGTGCGGATGTCCAGCCGGCCCAGCGCCGCCCAGTCGTGGTTGCCCGCCAGGCACAGATGCGGCATCGTGCGCAGCAGATCCACGCATTCGTTCGGGTCCGGGCCGTAGCCCACGACATCGCCCAGGCACCACACGTAGTCCCACTGGCCGCGTGCGTCGCCGAGAACGGTCTCGAAAGCGGTGAGATTGGCGTGGATATCCGAGATGATGAGAATGCGCATGTTAAGCGAAGCACCTTCGCGGACTGCGGCTGACGGACGATGCTGAATTGCATCTTACCACACCTCCGGGTCAGAATCGACGTAATCATGCCCTACGCGATGCTGATGGTCTTACTGCCTGCTGCACAGTGGCAGTTTGCGTCTTCCGTCCGTCCCGGATCGGGATCAGCAGGAATGACGAAATCGATATAAGATTGATCGGGAAATGTCCGGCGTCAGAGCGCGCACGTGCGCAGCTCGCAGAACGGGAGGCGGGGAATGTCGATCGATATTCAGGCGCAGGCCATGCAGGCGCAGAGCCTGATTGAGAAATCGCTGCTGTCCCGGCGCAATGTGGTCGGCGTTGGCGTCGGCTACAAGGAGTCCAACGGCGTGCTGACCGACGAGATCGCCGTGGTGGTGCTGGTGGGGCGCAAGAAGCCCGCCGCCGCCCTCACACAGGACGAGCTCATCCCGCGCGATGTGGACGGCATGCGCACCGATGTGATCGAGGTCGGCGAGCTGTGGGCCAACCAGCTCACCCCGCGCGACCGCTACCGCCCGGTCATCCCCTCCGGCGTGAGCATCGGCCACTACAAGGTGACCGCCGGCACGCTGGGCACGATGGTCAGGGACCGCCGCACGGGCCGGCTGATGGTGCTCTCCAACAATCACGTGCTGGCCAACTGCAACGACGCCGCGCCCGGCGATGTCGTGCTGCAGCCCGCCGCGATGGACGGCGGCATCGACCCGGCGGATGTGGTGGCCAAGCTCGAACGCTACGTCAAGCTCGGCTACGTCGGCGATCCGGTCATGGAGCCCGTGGTCGTCGGCCTGCCGCAGCCGACGCCGCCCACCCAGCCCACCCAGCCCACGCAACCGACACAACCCACCCAACCGACGCCCGCCGGCTGCAATCCGCTGGGGGCGATCGCCGCGCTGCTCAACGCGCTGGCGGGGGCGATGGGCAGCACGCAGCGCATCGCCGTCACGCAGGCCGCCGCGCAGCAGGTTCGCGGGCCAGCGCTGCTCGGCCTGAGCGCGCAGGACGCGCAGAGCGCCACGCAGAACCGCTGCGACTGTGCGCTGGCCGCTCCGGTCGACCCGGCCATGTTCAGCGATGACATCGTGCAGATCGGCATGGTGCGCGCCACGCGCCCGCCGCAGCTCAACATGCGCGTGCGCAAGTTCGGGCGCACCACCGGCTACACAGAGGGCGTGATCAAGCTGCTGAATGCCACCGTCAACGTCGGCTATGCCACCGCCGCCGGCCCGCGCCAGGCGCAGTTCGTCGGCCAGGTGATCGCTGAGCCGATGAGCCAGGGCGGCGACAGCGGCTCGCTGATCGTCGATGTGACGGACTCCAGCGCCGTCGGCCTGCTCTTCGCCGGCTCGCCGCTGGCGACCATCTTCACGCCGATCGACGTGGTGCTGAACACGCTGGAGGTCGATATCTGATGCCCGGACCGTCACAAAGCCCGCCCTCGACGCCTGCTGAGGAGGCCATGCAGCGGGCGCTGGCCGCGCAGGAGAAGTACAGCGCGTGGCTGATGGCGCTGCCGCACGTCGTCGGCGTCGGAGTCGGCGTGGTGCATGTGCACGAAGGTGATGCGGACGAGGTGGGGCTGATCGTGCTGTGCCAGGCGGACGAGGGCGCCGCCGCGCCGCTGCGCCAGATCGTGCCAGCGCGGCTGGATGGCGTCGCCATCGACGTGCAGGCGCTCGGCCCGTTCAGCGCGTTCGGGGCGGACGGCTAGCGCTCTCGCGCGGCTTCCCAGTCCTCGCGCAGAATGCCGTAGAAGGCCACGTCGCGCGGCTGCCCGAAGCGGATGAAGTACTTGCGCTTCATGCCCTCGAACGTCATGCCGGCCTTCTGCATCACCCGGCCCGACGACGGATTTTCGCTGAAGTGATTGGCCTGAATGCGAATCAGCCCAAGCTGGCTGAAGCCGAAGTCGATCATCGCCTGCAGCGCCTCGGTCGCGTAGCCGCGATTCCAGCACGCCTCGCTGATCCAGTAGCCGACGTCGGCCCGCATGAACTCCTCCGTCAGCGACAGCCCGATGCTGCCGATCAGCGCCCCACTGGCACAGAGCTCGATGCCGCACTGCATCCACATCCCCAACGCGCGGCTTTCCATCGCCACATGGATGAACGACAGCGCATCCTGCTCGGTGTAGGGATACGGGCTGCGCAGCAGGGTCTGCGCGATCGCCAGGTTGTTGAGATTGGCCACCAGCGCTCCGCTATCCCGCACCTGCAGCGGGCGCAGCAGCAGTCGCGGCGTCCGCAGCGTGGTCTGACTGAGATTCACGGAGGCATCCCTTCTGTGTCGCTGGCTCAGCCGCAGCCCGGCGGGATGACGCTTTCCTGCGGGCGGGCCTGCAGCGTCAGCGGCAGATCGAGCGTCTGCTCGCCGCGGATGATGCGCATCTGCACAGTGTCTCCGGGCCGCGTCTCAGTCACCAGATAGGCCATCAACGCATCCAGATCGCGCACGTAGGTCTCGTCGACCGCGACGATGATATCGCCGCCCGCGCAGATCTCGCGCCCGCGCACCACCACCTGGCGCGCGCCGCCGCGCAGCCCGGCCAGCGCCGCTGGCGAGCCCGGCGTCACGCTCGAGATCAGCACGCCCTGCGTCACCGGCAGGTCAAGCGGAGCAGCCAGCGCCGGCACGCCAAAGCCATCTTCCGAAGACTCCGCCGAAATTCCGATATAGGAATACTGCGCCTGTCCGTCGTCCAGCAGATCCGGCACCACACGCAGCACCGTGCTGGCCGGCACGGCGAAGCCCACGCCCTCGAACACGCCGGACTCGGTGCGAATGGCGGTCGTGACGCCGATCACTTCGCCGCGCGTGTTGAGCAGCGGGCCGCCGCTGTTGCCCGGATTGACCGGCGCATCCACCTGGATGATCGAGGGGTTCTGGAAGCTGACCGCGGTGTTGGTCAGCATTTCCGCGCTGGGAAGCTGCCGCCCCAGCCCGCTGACGATGCCCACGCTCATCGAGCTGGCCAGCCCGAACGGATTGCCGATGGCGACCGCCCGCTGGCCAACGCGCACCGAGTCCGGCGGGGCGAACGTGACCGGCGACAGCCGCTGCGGATCGACATCGACGCGCAGCACCGCCAGGTCGCTGTAGTTGTCCGCGCCGATCAGCTCGGCCTCAGCCACGAAGCCATCCTCAAACGTCACCAGGATGCTGCGCGTATCGGCCACGACATGCGCGTTGGTGATGATGTGGCCGTCGCGGTCATAGACGAAACCGCTGCCATTGGCGACGGCGCCCATGAATGCGCTGGCCGCGTCGTTCAGCTCCACTTCGATGTTGACGACCGACGGCGCCAGACGCTCGTACAGGTTGGTGAGCACGGCGTACTCGGCATCCGCCTGGCTGATGAACGCCTCCGGCACCGGCGTGGGCAGGTTCTGCGCGTGAAAGGCGGCATTCAGCGGCAGGCTGGCGATCGGCGTGCTCAGGCTGGCGTTCGGCGGCAGAACAGGCGCACCGGCGCACGCGCCCAGCAGCAGGACGAATGGGAACAGCAGCACTCGCTTCACAACACACCTCACATCATCAATCAGGCGGACTTCAGCCGGCGCGGTGGATCGCCAGCAGATCGCTCAGCAGGCCGAATCCGGTCTGCACACCGCCAGCGCCGCTGCCCACCAGCGTGACATCCCCCAGCAGATCAGTCGTGATGGTGAGCGCGTTATTGGCCCCGCTCACCCCGGCCAGCGGGTGCGCCAGCGGCAGGCGCATCGGCGCGACGGAAGCGCCCTGCGGCGTCACCCGTGCGATCAGCTTCCAGCGTTCGCCCGCCGCCGCCGCGCTGGCGATGTCCTGCGGCGTCAGCCGGCTGATGCCGGTCACCTGCATCTCGCTGAAGCGGAACACGCGGCCAAACAGCGCCGCGCCCAGGATCACCGCCTTGGAGGCCGCATCCCAGCCGTCCACGTCCGCGGTCGGGTCCGCTTCGGCATACCCCAGCCGCTGCGCCTCGGCCAGCGCATCGGCATAGGTCATGCCGCCTTCCATCTGCGTCAGGATATAGTTGGTCGTGCCGTTGACGATGCCGCGCGCCTCGCTGAAGGTGCAGCCCGCCAGCGCTTCCGCCGCCAGGCGCAGCGACGGCGTCCCCGCCATGACGGTCGCCTCGTACAGCAGCCGCCGCCCGGAAGCGCGCGCCGCCGCGTTCAGCCGGTCGAAGCCGTGCATGATCGCGCCTTTGTTGGCCAGCACCACATGCCGGCCCGCCCGCAGCGCGGCCTCGCACAGCGTCACGGAAGGCTCGCCATCGACCAGGTTGGAGAGCGTGACATCGATCAGCACGTCGAGGCCGGGCATGGCGATCAGCGCCGCCGCATCCAGATCGCGCTGCAGCCCCGGCTGTTCGGGATAATGCGACAGCCCACCAGCCGCCATCGCCGCCAGCAGCGCCGCCGGATCGAGGCCGTCTGCATGCGCCAGCGCCCCGCGCGAACGCGTGACCACGCCGGTGATGCGCAGCTGCAGCCCATACCGCGCCGCCAGCGCCTCGCCCCGGCTGCGAAGGATCTCCGCCAGCCCCTGGCCCACCGTCCCAAATCCGATCAGCGCGATATTCATCAGGCAGCCCCTTCCGTGAACGCATGGTGGTGAATGCGGCCTATTGTACCCTGAGTCGCGCCCGGGCTGGCACTCCAGCCCGTCGGAATGCTGGCAGCAGATCGTCCGATCCGCAACACTCGCGCTGTGCATTTCGGGGCATCGTGGAGGTGGTCCGTATCCCTGATCTCTGCGTTTCTCCTGATCGCGGTCGGCATCGTCGCGTGCTTCTTCGGAAAACGCCTGTATCGCGTCGTGCTGGCCCTGATCGGCTTCGTGATCGGGTTCCACGCCGCTGCAGAGCTGCTCGGCAGCCAGCCGGACCGCGCCCGCATCGCCGGC
>CAZZJW010000082.1:0-16929 GCA_964654755.1 uncultured Pleurocapsa sp.
GCAGGCACATCGCAGGCTGTATCACGCGCTGCGACAGTCCAGGAACAGCAATCTGGCGATCGACCAGCTCACCGGCGTGATGGCGCAGCTGATCGAAGCGATGATCGTGCGCAACTACGGACCACAGCCCGATCTGCCGGTGCCACTGGCGGTGATCTGTCAGAACATGGCGGCCGCGCTGCACGGGCTGTGCGCCTGGTGGATCAGCACGGACACGCCCTACAGCGCAGAGCAGATGGCGGAGATGTTCTACACGCTCAACATGCCGCCGGTGCTGGCGATGCTGAAGCGGCCCGACACCGCGTGAGGGGCGGGCCGCGAGAACACCCGACGTAAGCCCTACGGATGCACACTGCCTCGCATACGCTTCATCGCTAACGGATGATCCGCTGAAGTAGCATGAGGCGCTCAGGGCAACCAAAGTGGTGGCCCGTTCCCTGCGGGAGGTCGAGCGATGCGCAGGTTACGGATGATCCTTTCTGCTGGTGTGCTCGGCTACGGCGGGTTCACGTCGCTGACGCTGCTGACGCGAGCGGTCCTGGGCGATGGCCCGCAGCCCACCCCAATGCTCACTCCAATGATCCACATGCTGATGCTGGGCGCACTCCTCGTACTGCCACTGGCGCTGGCCTGGTGCAGGCCACGCCGGGGAGCACTCCTGCTGACGCCACCGGCGCTGCTGTTCATCGCGCTGTACGGCTCGCAGTTCGTGCCCGGGCGGTTGCAGCCCGCCACGGAAGGTGCGCAGACCCTGCGCGTGATGACGTACAACCTGCGCTGGCGCAGTGCTGGCTACGATCTCAGTGCAGGGGTGATCCGTTCGGCAGACCCCGATATTGTCGCACTGCAGGAATTCAGCCTTGAGGCAGCGGATGCCCTTGTGCCAGCGCTGTCAGATCGCTATCCATATCAGGCGCTGGACCCCAGGGAGAATGGATTCACAGGCACTGCCGTGTTCAGCCGCTATCCGCTCTCCGAACAGGAGTACATCCCGACGCTGCTGGGCAGCCAGCGCGTGCGTGTGCAGGTGGATGGCGTGCCGCTGGTCTTCTACAACATCCATGCGGCCATCCCCTTCGGCATGGGTTCTGTGCTGACAATGGACAACAGCATACGCTCCGGCGAAGCGTCGGCACTCCTGGTCCGGTTGGCAACCGAACACGAACCTGTGATTGTCGCGGGCGATTTCAACATGACCGATCTGAGCGGTGACTATGCACGGATCACCGCAGTGATGAATGACAGCTATCGCGCTGCTGGATGGGGAATGGGCTGGACGCACGCCGGCCCGTTAAGCAGAATCCCGGTGCTGGCAGAGATGCGAATGCTGCGGATTGACTACATCTTCACCGGACGAGGGCTGCGGCCTCTGTCGGCGCAGGTGTGGCCAGACTCTGGCGGCAGCGATCACCTGCCCGTGCTGGCGACAGTGGAGATACTCGCCTCGTAGCACCCGCCTACGCCCGCCCGCCCTGCCGCAGCGCCTCGCGCGCCAGCCACGCCCCGCCCAGCAGCGGCCCGTCATCGCCCAGCGCCGAGGCATCCAGCTTCACCCGCGCGCTCACCGCACCGAACGAGTAGCGCGGAATCGTCCGCCGCGCCGGCGCCAGCAGCGCTTCGCCCGCCCGCGACACGCTGCCCCCGATGACGTACTGCTCGACATTCACGATCATCGCCATCGTCGCCACCGCGATCCCCAGCGCCTCGCCCGCCGCCTGCATCACCGCCTGCGCCGCCGGGTCGCCCGCCTGCGCCAGATGCGTCACCTGCTCCGCGGCGATGCCCTCGCGCGCCGGCAAGCCGTGCGCGGCCAGCGCCTGCTGATAGCGCCGCGCCAGCCACGGCCCGCTGGTGTAGGTCTCCATGCACCCGCGAGAGCCGCACGCGCACAACTCGCCATCGCGATCGACCGTGATGTGGCCCACCTCACCGGCGGACATGCTCTCGCCGTAGTACAGCCGCCCGTCCAGGATCAGCGCCGCGCCCACGCCCGTGCCGATGACGATGTAGGCCATGTGCGTGCGCCCGCGCCCGATGCCGTAGTGGAACTCGCCCAGCGCCGCCACCTTGGCATCATGGTCCAGCTTCACCGGCAGGCCCAGCCGCTGCGACAGCCGCGCCTGCAGCGGCGTGTTCGACAGGCCGGGCAGGTTGACCAGCGTGAGCAGCGTGCCCGTGAGGTGGTCCACCGGCCCCGGGCAGCCGATGCCGACCGCCTCCGCCTGCTGCCCATGCGCCGCCTCCAGCGCGCGGATCTGCTCGGTGATGCGCTCGATGATCGACTCCGCGCCCTGCTCCGCCAGCGTCGGGATGCGGGACTGGCCGACGATGCGGTTATCCGGGCCGATCAGCCCGATCGCCGTCTTGGTCCCGCCCAGGTCAATGCCGATCACCCAACGCATGTCAGCGCCCTTCTAGGCAAACGGCAGCCACTTCGCGTCCGATTGTCCACTCTCGATCACTTTCTCGATGAAGGTCACGCCGCGCGCGCCATCGTAGACGGTGGGGAAGTCCAGCTCCAGCACGCTGGGCTGCCGGCCAGCCTGCCTGGCGCTGAGCGTGTCGATGACATTGACGTACAGATTGGCGAAGGCCTCCAGATAGGCCTCGTTCAGCCCGCCCGGCAGCCGGGTGGCGCGCTGCGCCGCGGCGCACAGATGCGGGCTGCCGCGCCGGTGGATCTGCAGCGGCCCTTCGCCCGGCAACCACAGCAGCGCATTGGGCTGCTCCTGATTCCAGTGCAGGCCGCCCTCCGTGCCATATACGCGCAGGTTCAGGCCGTTGCTCTCGCCCGCCGCCACCTGCGAAACCCACAGCACCCCGCGCGCCCCGCCGTGATAGCGCACCAGCACGCTGGCGTCGTCATCGACGCGGCGGCCCTCGACGAATGTGCTGACATCCGCGCACAGCGCCTCGATGTTCAGCCCGGTGACGTATGCGGCCAGGCTCTCGCAGTGCGTGCCGATATCGCCCACCGCCCCCGCGATGCCCGTCCGCGCCGGATCGGTGCGCCATTCCGCCTGGCGGTTGCCCTGCGCCTCGAAGCGGTCGCGCAGCCAGCCCTGCGGATACTCGACGACGACGCGGCGCAGCGCCCCCAGTTTGCCGCTGCGCACCCACTCACGCGCTTCCTTGATCATCGGGTAGCCGGTGTAGTTGTACGTCACGCAGAACAGCACGTCCGCGCGCTCGACCGCCCGCACCAGCGCCTGCGCCTGCTGCGAGGTGTGCACCAGCGGCTTGTCCAGCACGACGTTGAAGCCCGCCTCGACGAAGGCCAGCGCTGGCTCGAAGTGCACGTGATTGGGCGTGACGATCGAGACGAAGTCGATGCGCTGTTCCGGCGGCAGCCGCAGCTCGCGCTCCAGCATCTCCTGCCATGTGCCGTAGCTGCGCTCTGCCGGCAGCCCCAGCGCTTCCGCCGACTGGCGCGCCCGTTCCGGCGTGCTGGCCAGCGCCCCGGCCACGAATACTGCCTTGCCATCGGCGGCGGCGGCATGGCGGTGGATGCCGCCCACAAACGAGCCGGCGCCCCCGCCGACCATGCCAAAACGGAGCATACGCTGCCGCGACATGGCCTACTCCAGCGCCTTCACGCCCAGTCTGGCCAGCACGATGTCCTCTTCCTCAGGCAGCCCGCTCACGCCCACTGCGCCGACGCACACGCCCTCGTGGAAGATCGGCACGCCGCCGCCCCACGCGGTGTAGCGCAGGTCGCCGAAGTTGGTCATCGGCCAGCCCTTCTCCTTCGACGACCGGCCGATCTCCTTGGACTCCTTGCCTTCGCGCGCCGCTGTGTAGGCCTTGTTGATGGCGTTGTTGATCGAAGGCAGCGGGCAGCCATCGGTGCGCACCAGCGCGATCAGCTCGCCGTGTTCATCCGAAACGGCCACCGCCGCGCCCTTGTTCTGCGCTTCCAGCACCGCACGGATGGCGTTGAGGATGAGCAGGGCATCGCTGTGTGTGAGGACCGGACGTGCTTTCATGTCAGTTCCTGATCTCCTGATGAGGCTTGCCGAGCAGATGATCGCCCACGCGCAGCGCCTGCGCCGCAATGGTCAGCGCCGGGTTCATCGCGGCAGACGACGGGAAGAACGACGAGTCGACCACGTACAGATTGTCGAGCTCGTGCGCCTTGCAGTACGGATCGAGCACCGAGGTGGCCGGGTCTGTGCCGAAGCGCAGCGTGCCGCACTGGTGCGAGTTGGTCTCGATGCCCATGGTCTGCGTGAACACCAGCGGATAGCCCGCCTCCCTCATCATCGCGCGGGACGCCGCAATCAGGCGGGAGTGCGCGACGCGGTTGTTCGGCTTCCAGTGCACCACGATGCGGCCATCCGGTCCCAGCGTGATACGGTTCTCCGGGTCCGGCAGGTCTTCCGACATCACCCACCAGTCCACGCTGCGGTTGGCCATCTCGCTCAGGACCGGGCGCGGCACCAGCGGCTGCGATACCGACAGCATGCCCGCCTGCAGCTTGCCCAGCATCTGGATGTTGCCCATCGGCCACGGGAAGTCATCGCCCCGCAGGTAGTAGTCATTGACGGCCATGGTCTTCTGAAAGACCGTCGGATTGCGCTTGAGCGGGTTGATGGCCGTCAGCGCGGTATTGTTGTGCACCATGTAGTGGCGGCCCACCAGGCCGGATGTGTTCGCCAGCCCGTCAGGGTGCGCATCGCAGGCCGAGCGCAGCAGCAGCGCCGCCGAATTGACCGCGCCGCACGAGACGACGTAGCGCTGTGCGCGCACCTGCTGGCGCTGCCCGCCGCGCTCGACCTCCAGCCCGGTGATGGCGCGGCCGCTGGCGTCGGTCAGCAGGCGCAGCGCGCGGGTGTTCGTCCACAGCGTGATGCGCGGGTTCGCTTCCAGCGCGGGGCGCACGCAGCACACGTCGGCATCGCTCTTTGCGTCCACCTTGCAGGGGAAGCCGTCGCAGGTCTTGCAGCGGATGCAGCGCCCGCCTTCGCGCAGGTCCACGCCCATCGGCAGAAAGAACGGGTGCAGATTCTGCGCCTCCAGCCGCTGCCGCAGCGCCTCCACGTACGGTTCATGCGGCACCGCCGGGTAGGGATAGGGCTGCGAGCGCGGCGGTTCGGTCGGGTCGGCGCCGGACTGGCCGTGCACGGCGTACAGCGCTTCAGCACGGTTGTAGTACGGCTCCAGTGTGTCGTAATCCACGCACCACGCCGGAGACGTGCCGCCCTCGTGCTCAAGCGCGGCGAAGTCCTCGCGGCGCAGGCGGGGCAGCGCCGCACCGTAGACCTTGGTGTTGCCGCCCACGTAGTAATGCACGCCCGGCTGAAACTCCGCACCAGTGCTGGCATCCAGCCAGCGTTCGCGCGGCTTGTAGCGCTTCTCGTTGAACACCGCCTGGACCTGCCAGTTGGCGTCCTCTTTGGGCAGGAAATCGCCGCGCTCGATCACGAGGATGTGCGCGCCGCTCGCCTCCAGTGCGCGCAGCAGCGTGCCGCCGCCCGCGCCGGTTCCGATGATGATCAGGTCGTAATCACGTTCCATCGCTGCGCTGCCCGCCTCAGCCTTTGACCGAACCAGCCAGCAGCCCGCGCACGAAATGCCGGCTCAGCAGCACATACACCACCATCGTCGGCAGCGCCGCCAGCACCGCGCCCGCCATCACCACGTTCCAGTCCACCGAGAATGAGCCGGACAGATTGTTGAGCGCGATCGTCACTGGCTGCGCATCCGGGTTCTGCACGACGATCACGCCGAACAGGAAGTCATTCCAGATGTTGGTGAACTGGAAGATGCCCACGACCACAAAGGCCGGGATCGACAGCGGCAGCATCACCCGCGTGAACGTGCTCACCAGCCCGGCGCCATCGACGCGCGCGGCCTCCAGCATCTCGTTGGGGATCCCCGCGAAGAAGTTGCGGAAGATCAGCGTGGTCACCGGCAGCCCGTAGATCACGTGCACCAGCACCAGCCCGGCGGTTGTGCCGTACAGGTTGATCGTCTGCAGAAAGCGCACCATCGGCAGCAGCACGCTCTGATACGGGATGAAGAAGCCGAACAGCATCAGCGTGAACAACGTGTCTGAGCCGCGGAACTTCCACTTGGAGAAGAGGTAGCCGTTGATCGCGCCGAAGAACGCCGACAGCACCGTCGCCGGGATGACCATGGCGAAGCTGTTGCGCATGTTCGGGCTCAGCCGGTTCCACGCCTCGACAAAGCCGCTGTTGGCCAGATCAATCGACTGCGGCAGGCTCCACATCGTCGACACGCTGACATTCTGCGCATCCTTCAGGCCGTTGTTGATCATGACGAACACCGGCGTCAGGTAAAACACGAACGCCAGCAGCAGCACGAGTGCAAACAGCCAGCGCCAGCGCGAACGCCCGCGATGCCCCTTGTTCTGGGTGGAGGTGCTTCGGATGCTCGTGGTCATCAGTCTTCGCTCCGCCGCTGACTGCGCAGATATGGCACGATGATCAGCGCGACCATCACCAGCATGACGATCGCCGCTGCCGTGCCCAGATTGTATTTGTTGCCCTTGAACATCTGCTCGAACACAAAAATGGCGGGGACATCGGTGGCGAAGGCCGGTCCCGTGCCCGCCATCGCGAACACCAGGTCAAAGATCTTGAACGAGACGTGCAGCAGGATGACCACCACGCTGATGGTGACTGGCCGCAGCAGCGGGATGACCACGCGGGTGTACACCTGAAAATCGGTCGCGCCGTCGATCAGCGCGGCCTCGCGGATTTCGTCGGAGATGGTGGTCATGCCGCCCAGATAAAGCGCCATGACGAAGCCGGAGAGCTGCCACATCGCCGCGATGGCCACGGGGATAAGCGCCACCGGAATACCGAGCGCGACGCGCCAGTCAGACGCGCCGGGGATGATCAGGTTGAGCGCGTCGTTAATCTGCAGGATCACCGTTGGGTCGGTGGTCCAGCCGGGTTTGAGCGGCTCCAGCCCCTGCGCCACCAGAAAGCTGTTGATGCCCAGCAGGTCAAAGAACTGATTGATGCCCGCCTCCGGATTGAAGATCCAGCGCCAGGCCACGCCGGTGACGATGAACGACAGCGCGTACGGGAACAGCACGGTGTTGCGGAAGATCGGGACGATGCGCCAGCGCCGGTTGTAATCGATCAGGATCGCCAGCCCAAGGCCGATCAGCACCGAGATGGAGATGAACAGGATGGTGAAGACGACCGTGTTGCGCAGGTCGATCTGAAAGCGGGTGTTGCTGAACAGATCGCCGTAGATATCGAACAGCGGGAAGCGCAGATTCCAGTTCGGGGTGGCGCTGCGCCATTCGGACAGCGAGATGTAGAACGTGACGCTGATGAACCCGTAGACGAAAATGGCGATCGCGATCAGCGACGGCAGCAGAAACAGAAACGACTGCATGCGCTCCGTCAGGAAACGCCGCGTGGGCGCTGGCGGCGCTGGCACTGCGCGAGCAGCGGACGAGGAGAGCGTGCGATCAGTCATGACAAACGCCTTCCGGCAAGCGGGAAATCGTTGACGAGAAAGATATTCTGACGATGGAAATATCAACGCTGCGCCCCCGCCCGCACGCGAACGAGGGCGCAGCCTGCTGTATTTGAAACTACATGCCGCCGGCGAAGCCCGACGCCTCAGCCGCCTCAACCAGCGCCGCCGAGAAGGCATCCACGTCGCGATCGACCACAAACAGCGTCACCGCATCGTTGAGCGCCTGCTGGAAGTCAGCCGGGGCCGCCGTGCCGTGCACGACAGAGGCCACCAGCTCGCCGTTGGAGAACGAGTCCATCGCCCAGTTGTGGTACATGCCGAACTTGCTGCGGTCGCAGTCGGTGCGCGCGCAGATCGACCCCTTGAGCGGGTTGAACGCTTCCTGCGCCTCGACGCTGCCGACAGAGATCAGCCAGCCGCGCGCAGCCGCTTCGTTGGGCGCGCCCTGCGCCAGCGGGAAGCCGTCGGCCACGACCATGAACGAGCCTTCCGTGCCCGGGTGGCTCACCCAGCCGAAGTCGACCATGTCTTCCACACCGGCCTTGACGAATTCGCCGTAGGCCCAGTCACCCATCGAACTGAAGACGCAGCGGCCTTCCATCAGCGCGCCAATCGCCTGGTCCCAGGTCAGCGCGGCGTGATCATCGTTCTGGTAGTCGAGCATGGTGCTGTAGACGGCCATCGCCTGCTTGACTTCGTCAGAGCCGAACGACACGCTGCCATCCCACAGACCACGATAGCCTTCCGGCCCAAGCACGCCCAGCAGCGTGTTCTCGAACAGCTGCGCCGAGGCCCAGATGCCGCTGTCGCCCACGCACAACGGGGCGATGCCCGCGGCGGTGAGCTGGTCGGCGATTTCGACGAACTGCTCGACGCTCAGGCTGTCACCGATCTCGATGCCCTGCTCGTCCAGCACGCGCTTGTTGTACCAGAAGCCGTTGCCGCGGTGCACGCCAGCCAGCACCAGGTAGATGTTGCCATCCTGGGTCATCATGTCGCGCAGCTGCTGCGGCACGACGTCGTTCCAGCCCTCAGCCTCGTAAATGTCGTTGATCGGGGCGACATAGCCCGGCTCAACATACTGGCCGAACAGTTCCCAACCGGGGTGCACCTGCCAGGAATCGGGCGGGTCGCCACCGGCCAGGCGGGTCTGCAGCACGGGGCGCGCCGCCGAACCACCGCCGCCAGCCACCGTCGCGTTGATGATGTTGGCATTCGGATAGCGGGCGCTGAATTCCGCGAACAGCGCATCGAGCGCCGCAGCCTCGCCACCGGAAGTCCACCACGAGAACACTTCCAGGTCGCCAGTCACCGACTCGTCCTGCGCGCTGATCGTGCCGATCATCAGCAGCGACGCAAGCAGCGCCAGGACCAACACGAGAACCATCTTCGACTTCATCTGATTTCTCCCATATTCATGCTACAGGACTACAAAACCGACAACTCCACCTGCTATAGTTCAACGCTCGCGCTGTCTCCTTTCCTGCACATGCCGACGGGCATGTCCTTCTAAAATGGCTAAAGAGGTTAACCGTCAACGGCGCGCATGGCAACAGCGCCGCCGTTCACGATCATTTTCAGTTGGGAAACTGCTCAAGTACCTCGCGGATGCTCACCCAGCGGGCCTGCGCCGAAGACTGCAGCGCCGCCTCCATCACCGCCTGCACATGCAGGCCATCCGCGAAGCTGGGGCTGGGCGGGCGTCCCGCTTCCAGCGCCCGCAGGAACTGATACTGACACTCGGAATGGGTGCGCACGAAATCGACCGGCATCGTCCAGTCCGGGGCTTTTGCACCCTCAAACCGGCCCGCCGTCTCCACCCGCCGGAAGCCGCGCATGCCGCCGCTGGGCGAGGCCGGGTCCTGCGCGTCGTACACCTCCAGCCAGTTCGGATCGAGCGACGAGAAACGCAGCGCGCCCCGATCGCCATAAATCTCGATGACCAGCTCGTTGGTGCTGCCGGTCCCCATCCGCGAAACCTCGACCAGGCCGAGCGTACCATCGGCCATGCGGGCATGGATGAACGCGATATCGTCCACGTCGACGGGCACTTTCTCGGCGCTGCCTGCAGCGACCGGGCGCTCGCGGATGAGCGTGTCGAGCGTGGCGTTCAGGCTGCCGAAATCACCGAGCAGGAAGTACAGCAGGTCGAGCACGTGTGAACCGAGATCGACCAGCGCGCCGCCGCCGGACTCCGCCTTCTGCAGCCGCCACGACGTGGGCTTGCTGGCATCGATGTAGCTGCTGCGGTAGTAGCGCCCGCGGAAGGAGAACACCCGCCCGACGAACCCGGACTGCATGAGCTGCTTCGCGCGCTGGATGGCAGGAAAGAAGCGGAAGTTGAAGGTGAGCTGCGTGTGGACGCCTGCCGCCCTGGCCGCCGCGAGGATGCGCACCGCATCCGCCATACCCAGCGAAAGCGGCTTCTCGCAGTACAGATGCTTGCCAGCGGCTGCGCCCGCCACCAGCACCGCCTCGTGCATGCGGTTGGGCGTGCAGCAGTCGATCACGTCGATGTCGTCGCGGGAGATCAGCGTGCGGAAATCATCGGTCCACACGTCACAACCAATTTCCTCCGCTGCCTTGCGCGCGCTTTCCGGCTGGCTGGTGGCCACGCCGACGATCTGGACGGTGCGGGCGGGCAGTGCGTAGTTCGAGAGCAGCGCGCGATAGCCGAGCACATGCACGCGCCCGATCCCGCCATAGCCCACCATGCCGATCCGGATCGGTCTCATCGCACAGCCTTACTTCAGCAGCCCGGCGCCGCTGCGACAGGCATCGCTGGCTTCGTCCATCACCGCGCGCAGCCGCTGGACGGCCGCGGCGATTTCGCCGGTGCCGGGCTGCAGCTTGCCCTTCGGCCCCTTGAGCAGCGGTGACGAGAACTCGCCCACCGTCATGCCGACGCGAATGAACTCCGCGACGTTGCCGGCGTTCAGCCCGCCATCTTCCATCAGCTCGATCTGCGACTCCATGCCGGCAGCAGCGATCATCTCGTGCAGGCGCTTCACGGTATCGACCACGATCGGGTCAATCGTGTGCGGGCTCTTCCCCGCGACGGGATTCACCCAGAACGGCGCACGGCACTCATACTCGATCGCGCTGACGTAAGGGTGGATGTACTGCTCGAAGGCCACTGCGGGCACGCCCTGCCAGGCCCACACCCCCACCTTGAGATCGAGCTTCTCGCGGATGTAGGTGATGCTCTGGAACATCAGCTCGCCCATCGTCTCGATCGGCAGGCTGATCAGGTTCACGCCCAGGTCCTTGAGCTGATTGAACACATCGAAGCTGGGGCGCACCATCTGCAGCTGCGCTTCGATCTCAAGGCTGGTGCTCCTGCGCGTGCCTTCGATGATGTCGAAACCGCCGCGCGGCATGCCGAAGTCCATGTATTTGCCGTCGCGCACTTCGATGTGGATCCAGTCCACGCCGGCGGCCTCCAGCTCCTGCACCTGCGCGCCGAGCACCGCGTAATCCGCCCAGAACAGGCCGGCGGCGATTTTTGCTTTCTGACTGACCTTGCCGATGGTGTCGCTCATGATTCCGATCTCTCTTTAACAGGCTCGTTCGGCGCTGGCCAGGCTCAGCACGGCGCTGGCCGTGCTGTCGTCCGTGCACAGCACTTTGATTGCGCCGGTGCGCAGCGCCCCGGCGATGGCCAGCGCCTTGTGCTGCCCGGCGGCGACCGCGATGGTGAGCGGGATGCGGCGCAGATCATCCAGCGTGATGCCGATGATGCGCTCGTTGAGCTCGCAGGGATACGCGGTGCCATTGCGAGCGTAGACGCGCCACGCCAGATCACCGACCGCCCCATCAGCCAGCATGCCCTCGATCTCGGCGGGCGTCATCAGGCCGGCGCGGACAAACCCGGACGTGTGCGGATCGAGATTACCGATGCCCAGCAGCGCGACTTCGGCGGCGCCAGCCATCGACAGCGTGTGCTGAATATTGCGCTGGCTGCGGATGACGCGCGCCGCAGGGGCGGTGTCTGCCGTCAGCGGCGAAGCGAGATACAGCACCTGCCCGCCCAGCTTCTGCGCCAGCTGGCGTGCCAGCATCGGGCTGTCAAACTCGTCCTGCGGATGGGGGATGCTGCCGATCGCCTGCACGATCTGAATGCCGGCCTGCACATCCGGGCGGATGGCATTGACCACCTCAAAGGTGGAGCGCCCGACGCAGATGGCCATGCGCGAGATGCCCCCCAGCAGCCCTTCCATGTAGCGCGCGCCCAGGCTGCCGAGTTGGCGCAGCGGCGGCAGCGCGGTCTCGTGCGCGGCCTTCAGCACACGCACATCGACCAGCCCATAGGCCCTCCGCAGCCCGTCTTCCAGCGCATGATCGCGGCGGATCGGCCAATCGATCGTGATGCGCACGACGCCCTTCTCGCGCGATTCACGCAGCAGCCGGTGCACCTTGACGCGCGACAGGCCAAGCTGATCGGCGATCTCGTTCTGCGTCATCTCGCGCTCGTAGTACATCGAGGCGATCTGCGCCAGCAGGTCATGATGGACAAGTTCGAGCATGATCTCCTGCGGGCCGCACCGGATACCGGCGGCGAAACTGAACAAATGCACACCAGATGCGCATATGTACAATTTGAGCGCGAAATCTGCGCTTGTCAAGCGCACAACGCGGACCTGCAGCGTTTGATTTTGGTTTATTCGGCAAACATACGATAGAGTCGCGGGTCTGGTCATGAAGCGTTGCCCTGTACTGGTTGTGTTCACGCAAAAGGAGAGAAGGCAGTCTCTGCCGAACCGATGAAACGCCATAATCGCTTTACTGCTCTTGTCGTGCTTGCGATGCTGCTCACCCTGCTGGCGACCGGCGCCGTGGCGCAGGATCAGCCCGGCCCCGGGGAAGGCGGCGCGATCGTCGTCAGCAACCTCGGCAGCGATATCGCCACGCTCAACCCGATCCTGGCACAGGATGGGTCCTCGCAGGCGGTGATCTTGCGGCTCTATCCGTTGCTGATCGGCGTGGACGTCAACACCTTCAACTACGCCCCCGGCATACCCGGCGCAATGGTCACCGGCTGGTCGATCTCCGACGACGGCCTGACCTACACCCTGACGCTGCGCAGCGACTGGGCCTGGAGCGATGGCACGCCGATCACCTCGGCTGACGTCAAGTACGCCTTCGACGCCATCGTCAGCGGCGAGACCAACTCCGCGCTCACCTACATCCTCGACGATGTCGCAGCGGTGGATACGCCCGATGCGCAGACCGTGGTGATCACGCTGAACGCGCCAAGCTGCGCCGCCCTCAACAACATTGCGGCGCTGCCCGTGGTGCCTGCGCATCAGTACGCCGAGCTGTTCCCGACGTTCGCCGACATGAACGAGGCGGACCTGACGACCGTGGGCAATGTCTCGGCGGGCGCCTTCACCTTCGGCAACTTCCGCCCCGGCGAACAGGTCACCCTGCTGGCCGACCAGAACTTCCCGGATGGCGTCGGCGGTCAGGTGACGCCGGAAGGCTTCATCTTCAAGAATGTGGCCGACCAGACCATCAGCTTCGAGCAGTTCCTCGCCGGCCAGTTCACCTGGGATGCCGCGCCGGAAGGCCGCGAGAACGAAATGCGCGCGCTGGCCGATCAGGGCTATCAGGTGCACGAGTATCCGGCTGGCTCGCTGCGCTTCATCTCGCTCAACAGCGCCGACCCTGCCAATCCGCAGAACGGGCTGGATGAGAACGGCGAGGCGATCGACCAGGGCCATCACCCGATCCTGGGCGATGTGCGCGTGCGCCAGGCGCTGATGTACGCGCTCAACTTCGCCGAGCTCAACCAGGGCGCACTCGGCGGCGAAGGCGTCCAGCTCGCCTCGCACGTGCTGCCGTCCTCGTGGGCGTTCGACCCCGAGCTGGCGGTCTATCCGTTCGATCTGGAACGCGCCGGCCAGCTTCTCGATGAAGCAGGCTTCGTCGACGATGACAACGACCCGTCCACGCCGCGCGTCGCCACTGAGGATGCGCTGTATGCCGAGCCGGGCACGCCGCTCGCCTTCACCCTGGCGACCAACAGCGGCAACGACGCCAGCGAGTCCATCGGCGTGCTGCTGACCACGCAGTGGGCCACGGCCGGCATCGCGCTCAACTACGAGGCGATCGACTTCAACGTGCTGGTGGAACAGCTTGTCGGCCAGACGTACGACGCGGTCATGCTGTTCTGGGGCTTCGCCTTCCCGGATGACCCGAACGGCGCGACTGTCAACTTCTCGCCGGTCAACGACGTGGTCGCCTCCGGCTTCAACATCACGTCCTACAACAATCCGGAATGGACGGCGCTGATGGACGAGGCGAACACCGTCCCCGGCTGCGATCAGGCGGCCCGCGCAGAGCTGTACCGCGAGGCATACGCGCTGCTGCGCGAGGACGTGCCGTGGATCTGGCTGAATACCTCGACCGTGGTGGTGGCGGCGCAGCCCAACGTACAGGGCTGGGATCCGCGCGGCCAGCTCATCGGCTGGAACGAAACAGGCTGGACGATTCCTCGCTGATTAACTGACTGACTGAGACGGGGTCGGCGCCTGCCCGGGCGCTGGCCCCCGTGCGCGTTGTGGCCGCACCTGTCCTCGCGGATAGGTGCGGCGGCGCGCGCCTCCACTTCTCGCTGGGCATCCGGAGTGTCATGGGCCGCTTCATCATCCGCCGCACCCTGCAGGCCATCCCGACGTTTTTCGGCATCACGCTGCTGGCCTACCTGCTGATGTCGCTGACGCCGGGCGGGCCGCTGGCCGCGCTCTACTTCGCCAACCCGCGTATGTCGCCCCAGGACCGCGAGGAGATCGGGCTGCGGCTGGGCGTCAACGATCCGGTGCCCGTGCAGTACCTGCGCTGGCTGGCCGGCGATGACTGGATGCGCTGGGACAGCAACGGAGACGGCATCAGCGACGGCTCGTTTCTCGTCCCGCTGGATGCCAACAACGACGGCATCCCGGAGCCGCCGGGCGATCGCTACGGCGTGCTGCGCGCGGACTTCGGGCGCTCGTTCTTCAACAACCGTCCGGTGCTGCAGGTGCTCACCGAACGCCTGCCGGCGACGCTGGAGCTGAGCATCCCCTCCTTCCTGATCGGCACGGCGGGCGGCGTGATCGTCGGCGTGCTGGCGGCGCTCTACAAAGGCAGGCGCTTCGACAACATCTCGCGCGTCACCGCCGTGGTCTTCGACTCCGTGCCGGGCTTCTGGCTGGGCCTGATCCTGCTGCTGGTGTTTTCGGTGGCGCTGGGCTGGCTGCCACTGGGCGATCGCTGCCGCACCACGCTCGATCCGTCGTGCCCGCCGGTCTGGCAGCGCCTCGAGTACCTGGTGCTGCCGGTGTTCGTGTTGTCCGTCGGCAGCGTGGCGGTGCTCTCGCGCTACGTGCGCGCCTCGATGCTGGAGATCATCAGCCAGGACTACATCCGCACCGCGCGCGCCAAGGGCGTCAGCGAGCGCCGCGTGTGGTTCGTGCATGCGCTGCGCAACGGGCTGATCACCCTGGTGACGTTCATCGGCCCGTCCGTCACCGGCCTGCTGGGCGGGGCGGTGATCACCGAGACCGTGTTCAACTACCAGGGGGTGGGGCTGACGATCGTGCAGGCCTTCAGCCAGCGCGACTACCCGATCGTCATGGCCGTCACGATCTACGCCGCACTGGCGACCATCCTGGGCTACCTGATTTCTGACATCCTCTATGGGGTCGTCGATCCCCGGATCCGCTACTGAGCCATGAGCAACGCCGCCCCCGCCCCCGTCCAGCTGCAGTCCCCCACCCGCGAGTCTGGTTCGCTCTGGCAGCGCGCGCTGCGCCGCCTGCGCCGCGACCGGCTGACGCTGATCGCGCTCACGGTGCTGGTGCTGCTGCTGGTGGTGTCGTACGGGTCGTCGTTCATCAACGCCAACCTGCTGAACGTCGATCCGCTCATGCCAGACACGCCCAACCGCCTGCTGCCCTTCGGCAGCCCCGGCCACCTGCTGGGCACGGATGATCTCGGACGCGATCACCTGGCGCGCCTGCTCTCCGGCGGCCAGATCTCGCTCAGCATCGGCCTGTTCTCGGCGCTGGCGACGCTGATCATCGGCCTGGTCGTCGGCCTGCTGATGGGATTCTCGCCCGGCATCGTCGACGATGTGCTGAACTGGCTGATCACCACGCTGGACTCGCTGCCTTCGCTGTACCTGCTGATCGCAGTGTCTGCGCTGCTGCAGCCGTCGCCACAGGCGCTGGTGCTGATCATCGCCTTCACCAGCTGGACGGGCGCGACACGGCTGGTGCGCGGTGAGACCATCGCCCGGCGCGATCTGGACTACGTGCTGGCCTCGCGGTCGCTGGGGGCATCGCGCTGGCGCATCATGTTCGTGCACATTCTGCCCAACCTGCTGTCCGTGCTGGTGATCTCGCTCACGCTCGGCATCGGCGGCGTGATCCTGGCCGAGTCTGCGCTCAGCTTCCTCAACCTGGGCGTGCAGCCGCCGACGCCCACCTGGGGCAACATGCTGACGGACTCGCGCACGTACTATCGCACCGCGCCGCATCTGATCATCATGCCCGGCCTGATGATTTCCATCACGGTGCTGTGCCTGTACATCCTCGGCGATGGCCTGCGCGACGCCTTCGACCCACGCACGCAGGACTAGCCCGCACGCAGGGTAATCGCTTCAAATCTCATGATGGTGTGAAAAAGGGCCACTGTGGGTGTGTAGAGGCGGTTCACGAGCCGTCCATCGCCGCGGGCGCATCACGATGCGCCCCTACGAAGTGTTATGAGCCATTATGGCCTGTTGGTTGATTTTGAAGCGATTACCATGAGCCCGCACGCCCGAATCGTGCCATCATCGCACACCTGTGCTAAAATACTGGCAGATCGCCTGGCCCACGGGTACACTTTCGCGCCATGAGCCTGAAGTATATCGGCGTCCTCGCCCACCCCGCCCGCCCGCAGACTGCACCCGTGTGCAGCGCCATTGAGGCGTTCCTCAGCGCGCGCGGGCTGCAGGTATGGGCGCGCACCACCTGGACCGAAGACGAGATCACCGCGCAGGTCGCCAGCAGCGATCTGGTGATCGCCATCGGCGGCGATGGCGCGATGCTGCGGGCCGGGCGGGTGTGCGGCCTGAAGGGCGTGCCCGTGCTGGGCGTCAACATGGGCAAGCTCGGCTTCCTGACCGAGATCGCGCGCGATGCCTGGCCGCAGGCCGTCGAGGCGGTGCTGGCCGGCCGCTACTGGGTGGAACAGCGCATGATGCTCACCACCTCGGTGCTGCGCGCCGGCGCGGTGATCGCCCGCAGCGAAGCGCTCAACGATGTCGTGCTCAGCCGCGGCAGTGCGCTGGGCATGGTCGAGCTATCCGCCTACATCGATGGCGGCTGGACGACGACCTACGCCTGCGATGCGCTGATCGTCGCATCGGCGACCGGCTCCACCGCCTACGCGCTGGCCTGCGGCGGGCCGATCCTGCCGCCGGAGCTGCGCAGCATCCTG
>CAZZJW010000083.1:0-14794 GCA_964654755.1 uncultured Pleurocapsa sp.
CACCTCGACCACGACCGGCTCGATCACCTCGATGCAGGCGGTGTACGTGCCGGCGGATGACTACTCCGATCCGGCGCCGGTGGCGGTGTTCACGCACCTGGACGGCACGATCGCGCTGGAGCGTTCGATCGCCGCCCGCGCGATTTTCCCGGCGGTGGATCCGCTGGCCAGCACCAGCAAGATCCTCGATCCGCTGGTGGTCGGCGAAGAGCACTACCGCACCGCGCGCGAAGTGCAGCGCGTGCTGCAGCGCTACAAGGAACTTCAGGACATCATCGCCATTCTCGGCATCGACGAGCTGTCGGATGATGACAAACAGCTGGTGACGCGTGCGCGCAAGATCGAGCTGTTCCTCAGCCAGCCGATGAAGGTGGCCGAGCAGTTCACGGGGCGCGAGGGCCGCTACGTCAAGGTGAAGGATACCATTCGAGGCTTCCGCATGATCCTCGACGGTGAGATCGACCATGTCTCTGAGCAGCTGTTCTACATGGCCGGCCCGATCGAAGATGTGCTCAAGCGCTACGAAGACTCGCTCAAAGAGCAGTAGAAAGGGCGCCTGATGCCGATTGCCGTTGAAGTCGTCACCCAGGAAAAGCTGATCTTCTCCGAGCCGGAAGCGGATATGGTTCTGGTGCCGGCGGCGGAGGGCGAGATGGGCGTGCTGCCGCATCATGCGCCCGTGCTGACGACGCTCGGGTTTGGCGAACTGGTCGTACGCAAGGGCCGTGGCGAGGAACGCTTCGCGATCTACGGCGGGGTAGTGGATGTGCGCCCCGACAAGGTGGTGGTGCTGGCTGAGACGGCCGCCTCGTCGTACGTGCTGGACGAGGCCGCTGCAGACGCCGCTCGCGAACGTGCGCGCAATCTCTCTCAGGTGGCAGCGACCGAGGAAGAGCGCCAGGAGGCGACGCTTGAACTGCGCCGCGCAGAACTGACACTGCGTGTGAGTCGCAAGATGAAGATGCGTGGGCCGACCATCCGCATCGTGGGCGAAGACGAAGAGAAGTAGACGCGCGCACCCGACAACACAGACCAAACAGCGCTCCAGAAATGGGGCGCTGTTCGTTTTTCGGCGTATGGTGCGAGAGGAGGGGCGGGCTTTCGCGCCCGCGGGTTGTGCTATAATCGCTGCCGCTGTAGTCGCAGAGAAGGCATGCCTGTATGGGGCTGTTTGACAAGAAGCTGGGCGTGGATTTGGGCACGATCAACGTGCTGATCTACGAGAATGAACAGATTGTGCTGCAGGAGCCGGCGCTGGTGGCGCTGACTGTTGAGGACGAGCGCATCGTCGAGATCGGGCAGCCGGCGCGCGAGATGTTGGGCAAGGTGGATGATGAGGACATCCAGATCATTCGTCCGCTGCAGAACGGCGTGATCGCTGACTACGAGGTGACCGAAGCGATGCTGCGGCACTTCTTCGCCAAAGTGGCGGGCCGCGTGCGCATGTTCAAGCCCACAGTGATGATCTCTGTGCCCTACGGCGTCACCAGTGTGGAGAAGCGCGCGGTGCTGGAAGCGGCGTTCTCTGCTGGAGCGAAGGAAGCCTTCCTGATCTGGGAACCGCTGGCCGCTGCGATCGGGGCGGGACTGCCTGTGGGCACGCCGGCGGGCGATATGGTGGTGAATATCGGCGGTGGAATCACCGAGGCGGCAGTGCTGACGATGAACAACATCGTGCGCGCCGAGAGCGGACGCATCGGCGGGCTGCGGCTGGACGAGAGCATCCAGAACTATGTGCGCCGCAAGTACAACCTGACGATCGGTCAGCCGACCGCTGAGTCGGTGAAGATCCAGATCGGTGCGGCGGTCAATCTGCCGCAGGATCTGACGATGGATGTGCAGGGGCGCGATAACGTGAGCGGGCTGCCGCGCACGATCACACTGGCCACCGGTGAGGTGGTCGAGGCGCTGGCGGACACGCTGAACCAGATCGCGGGGGTGGTGCGCGCAGTGCTGGGAAACACCCCGCCAGAGCTGGCGTCGGATATCATCGATCGTGGCATCGTGCTGACGGGCGGCGGGGCGCTGCTGCGCGGCATGGAGACCTTTCTCACTCGCGAGACCGGTGTCCCGGTGTACCGCGCAGACAACGCGCTGATCGCTGTGGCGGTCGGGGCGGGGCGGGCGCTGAACGATCCGGCGATTCTGCGCCGCATCGCGCCGTAGGCTGCGGCCTAGCGCTGCACGTTGACGCGGCGGCGGATCTTGCCATCGCGGAAGACGTGCGTCTCGTGCGTCTTTGCGTCGTTCTTGGCCGCCACCTGATAGATCGCTGCGACGAGTTGATCGACGGTGATGCCGCTGGCGAGGCACACGCCGATCGCTGTGACGAACACGTCTGCCGCTTCCTCGGCGGTGTGCGCGGGGTTATCGCCGGCCATGGCGGCCTGCACCAGTTCGAAGACCTCTTCATTGAAGTTGGTGATGCAGTTCTGCAGCTCGGGCGTGACGCCGAATCGGGCGTAGAAAGCCTGCGTCGACTGCGCTAGATCGCGCAGGGCGTCCCCTGTTGCTTGTGCTGACATGTTCATTCCGCCAGATAGTAGGTCATGCGCTGCAGATGCAGCACCGGGTCAATGTACTGCACGTGCACGTCGTTTGGCACATTCAGGTTGATCGGGGCGTAGTTGAGGATAGCCTTCACTCCGGCGCTGACGAGCGTATCCGTCACCGACTGAGCCACTTCGGCAGGTACGGCGACCATGGCGATGCGCACGCGATGTTCGCGCACGAAGCGCGCCAGATCGCTGATCGGGCGGATGAGGAACTGGCCGATCTTGCGACCCACCTTGTCCGCAGAGCTGTCGAAGACGGAGGTGATGTGGAAGCCGCGCTCAGAGAAGCCGCGATATCGTGCGATCGCGCTGCCGAGATCGCCCGCGCCGATCAGCACCACTTCCCACTCGCGCTCCACCTTGAGCACCTGGCGAAGCTGCTCACGAAGGAAGGCGATCTTGTAGCCTGTGCCCTGCTTGCCGAAGCCGCCGAAATGCGAGAGATCCTTGCGTATCTGCGCAGAGCTGATTCCCAGCCTGCGCCCGAGTTCATGTGAAGAGGTGACTTCCTGGCCTTCCTGGGACAGCCGTTCGAGTGCACGGAGGTACACCGGCAGTCGGCTGATGACGATATCGGGAATCTCAGTGGTCATGGACTGAGGTACTCCTCGGTGTATCTGCCGATGGCGCCAATTGTGAAGAATGCCACACATTTATCGTATCACGGGGAACCAGCCGACGCCAGTAAGATTAACCTGCGCGGAAGCTCTCGTTAAGGTTGCTCCCAACCGCCCGGGGTAGCCTGCTAACGGTGGGTGGGCGCCATTGTCATGCCCTGTCGGCGGTCGTATCATTCACGCACTGAACATGTTTTCTACAGGCAAGCACGTATGTCGGTTCGTCGTTCGATCGTTATTCTGACGCTGGTGATGCTGCTGTTCCCGGCGGCGTTCTTTGCGCTGCGGGCGCAGCAGGCGGCAGATGCGCCAGATCCGGCTGCGACGCTGCAGCTGCTGCGTGTGGGGCGCGGTGGTGTCGATGTGACGGTCTCTGCGGTGGGGCGTGTTGAGCCGGATGAGCAATCGTCTCTTTCGGTGCGCGCTCCCGGGGTGATCACTGCGATCAATGTGCAGGTCGGGGACAGGGTGCGCGCAGGAGATGTGCTGCTGGTGCAGGATGATGCTGCGCAGCGTCTCGCGCTCGATCAGGCCATGGCGGCGCTGGACCTGGCGCGGCTGCAGCGCGATCAGCTCAGTGCGGGCCCGGACAGCGCGCGGCTGGCGGCTGCGCAGGCCGCAGTGCAGGCGGCGCAGGGTGCCGCGAACGCTGCGGCCAACGCTGTCAGCGCTGCGGATGTGCAGACGGCGCAGCTGAACTACGATGCGGCGCGGCAGGCGCTGGCGGATGCGCAGGCGGCGCGCGCCTCTGCGGCGGGCGGTCAGCCGCAGGCGGCGTATGATCTGCTGGAAGCGCGCATCGGCCAGGCATCGTTCAATGCTGAGATCGCGCGGCTGCAGCTCGAGCAGGTGCAGAACGGCAGTCCGTCTCAGGTGGGCGCTGCGTACGCGCAGGTGGCCCAGGCGCAGGCGCAGCTCGATCAGCTGATGGCTGGCCCGACGGAGGCGCAGCTGGCCGCGGCAGATGCGCGCATCGCCCAGGCGCAGATTCAGGTGGATGCGGCCCAGCGCGCGCTGGATGAAACGAGGCTGACCGCTCCGTTTGACGGGGTGGTCACTGCGGTCAACGCAGAGGTGGGCGCGCTGGCAGCGCCCGGCCTGCCGCTGCTAAGCGTGATGCAGAACGACACGCTGTGGCTGACGGTACAGGTGGACGAGATCGACGTGCGTGAAGTCGCCGAGGGAATGCAGGCGCGCGTGGTGCTGGATGCGCTTCCGGATGTGACGCTTGAGGGCGTGCTCGATCGCATCGGCCTGACGCCCCAGAGCCAGAACGGCATCGTCAACTACGACGTGCGCGTGCGCCTGCAAGGGGCGGACACCCGCGCGCGCGTGGGAATGACCGCGGAGGCCTCGTTCATCGTGCGGCAGGTGCAGGACGTGCTGATCGTACCCAACGCATTCATTCGCCTGGATCGCCAGCGCAATCAGGCGTTCGTCAACCGCGTGCTGCCTGATGGCACGCTTGAGGAGGTCGAAGTAGAGCTTGGCCTGCAGGGCCGGGATGACAGCCAGGTGTTGCGTGGACTGGCCGAAGACGACCTCATTGCAGTCGACCTGGCTGGTGACAGCCTGTCGCTGTTTGGAGGGTAACCAATGCGAATTGTGAGGCGGCTGCTGTTTCTGGTGATGCTTGTCGTGGTGGCGGGCGTGGTGTTTCTTGGCGCGCGCTCGGCGGCACAGCAGCGCGATGTGAGCACGCTGGAGCAGCAGGAAAGCGAAGTGATCGACTCGATGATCGTGGCTCCGGCGGATATGCGCGTGACCGTGGGTGCGACCGGCGCAGTGGCGTCAGCCCGCCAGACTGCGCTGACGTTCCAGTCCGTGGGCGTCGTCGATGCAGTGCTGGTGGAGGCAGGTGATACGGTGCAGGCCGGGGATGTGATTGCCCGGCTGGAGTCCGCCAACCTGGAGACCGCGCTGGCGACGGCACAGGTGGCGCTGGAGGCGCAGCAGATCGCTTTCGATGCACTGACGGCCCCGCCGCGACCGGAAGATATCGCCGCAGCGGAGGCGGCAGTTGTGAGCGCGCAGGCCGCGATGAACGCTGCTTTCAGCACCGGCCCCAGCGCGCAGGAGGTCGAAATCGCGCGGCTGCGCAGTGAGCTGTCGCGCAATCAGTTGTGGCAGGCCCAGCTTCAGCGCGATCTGACCACGTTCGGCGGGCCGGGCTTCGACGTGGCATCGCTGCTGCCGGATGGCTCCGGTGTGCCGCAGGAGGTCATCGATCAGGCGAACGCGGCGCTGGCCAGCGCATCAGCAAGCCAGCTTTCCGGCGCAAATACCGCCTCCGGGCTGACACAGGCGGAGTTTGGGGTACAGATCGCCGATGCAAGCGCTGCCGCCGTCGCCGGGCGCACGCCCAACCAGGCGTCGATGGCGCAGGCGCAGGCCTCGCTGACCAGTGCGCAGGCGGCGCTCGACCGGCTCAATAATGGCGCGACCGAGCTCGACCTGCAGATCGCCGCATTGGGGGTACAGCAGGCGCAGATCGGCGTGGAGCAGGCGCAGCTGGCGCTGGACCGCACGATCCTGCGCGCGCCCTTCAGCGGCGTGGTGGCGGATATCAACCTCACGGTTGGTGAGCCGCCGCCTGCCAGCGCCCAGTCGCTGCCGGTGACGCTGGTCGATCTGAGCGAGTATCACATCGATGTCGCGGTGGACGAGACCGACGTGGTCGATCTGCAGACCGGGCAGCAGGTGGAGGTGCGGCTGGATGGCGTGCCCGACGCGGTCATTCGCGGTGATGTGACGCGCATCGCGCCCGCGCCGGTGATCGCCGGCCAGCTCGTCACATATCCGGTGCGCATCACGCTGGATGCCGCCGGCCAGCCGGTGCGACTGGGTATGAGCGCCACGGCGACGATCATCGTCGATGCACTGCAGGATGTGCTGGTCGTGCCCAACCGCTTCATCCGCATCGACCGCGCGACGCAGCAGGCGTTTGTCACGATCGAGCGTGCGCCGGGTGAGTACGAGGAAATCCCTGTGACATTAGGGCTGCGCAACGAGACGGAGTCGCAGGTGGTGAGCGGCATCGCAGCGGGCGACCAGCTTGTGCTGCTGCCGCGCGGCACCTGGGACCCGATCGCCGCGCAGGCCGGGCCGAGGCGCTAGCGATGGTCAAATTGTTTCGTCGCGCTGCGCCTGAGCGGGTCACCGATGCGCAGGGCCGCCGCGCTGTCATCGACATTCGCGCGATTACCAAGATGTATCACATGGGCGAGGTCGAGGTACACGCGCTGCGTGGCGTCGATCTGCAGATCTTTGAGGGTGAGCTGCTCGCCATCATGGGCCCAAGCGGCAGCGGCAAGAGCACGCTGATGAACATTCTGGGCGCGCTCGATCAGCCGACGACAGGCGAGTACTACCTCGACGGTGTCAACGTCAGCCGGATGAGCGAGAGCGAGCTTGCGCGCATCCGCAATCGCAAGATCGGCTTCGTGTTTCAGAACTTCAACCTGCTCAAGCGCACCAGCGCGCTGCGCCAGGTCGAGCTGCCGCTGATCTACGGCGGGGCGAGCGGGCGCACGAAGCGGGCCAAGGCGGCACTGGAGGCGGTCGGCCTGGGCAGCCGCCTCGATCATCTGCCCAGTGAGCTATCGGGTGGGCAGCAGCAGCGCGTCGCGATCGCCCGGGCGCTGGTGACGGAGCCGGCGATGATCCTGGCGGATGAGCCGACGGGCAATCTCGACAGCCGCAGCGGCAGCGAGGTGATGCAGATCTTCCAGACACTCAATCGGGAGCGCGGCATCACGGTGATCTTCGTCACGCATGACCCGTGGATTGCGCGGCATACCCGCCGCGTGATCATGCTGCGCGATGGCAAGCTGGTGGCCGATCGCGAGGTGGCGAAGCCGATGGTGGCGGGCGTGGATGAGCGCCCATCGGAAGCCGACGAGATGGAGTCGGTGTTCAAGGATGTGTACTACGGCGGCCAGAAAGAAGAATACAACTGAGGTGGCTGGCCGATGAACGCGCTTGAGATGTTCCGCGTCGCGCTGAATGGCCTGGTCACCAATCGTCTGCGCGCCCTGCTGACAGCGCTGGGCATCATCATCGGCGTTGGCGCGGTGATCGGCCTGGCGAGCCTGGGCCGCGGCGTGGAGCGCTTCGTCGCCTCGGAGTTCCAGGCACTGGGCTCGAACGTGCTGTTCGTGTTCTCGTCTGCGCCGACGGGCGGCACCCGCACGCGGATCCAGCCGATCTCCACCATCGAGGCGGAGGCGCTGGCCGACCCGACCGTTGCACCGGCGATCCGCGCGGTGGCGACTGAGACGGGCGTTCCCGGGCGGGTGGCATTCGGCGGCCAGGCCGTGCAGCTCGGCGTGAGCGGCGTGAGCGCCAACTACACCGATGTGCGCGACTGGGGCGTGACGCTCGGTCAGTTCATCACCGAGGAGGAAGTGGCGAGCGCTGCGCGGGTGGCGGTGCTGGGGACGACGGTGGTGGAGAAGTTGTTCGGCGACAAGAGCTTCGACCCGATCGGGCAGCAGGTGCGCATCAACGACCGCGTGTTCACCGTGACCGGCGTGATGACTGAGCAGGGCGGCGGCATCGGCGCGCTGGGTGATCAGAACGAGGTGGTGTTCGTGCCGATCACCACGGCGCAGACCCGGCTGAGCAGCGCGCGCACCCGCGATGGCGGCTATCGTGTGGATGTGCTGCATATCGAGGCGCGCTCGGAGCAGGATATGGACGCGGCGACGCTGCAGATTGAGACCTATCTGAGCGATGCGCACGGCGTGACGTTTCAGGGCGAGCAGGATTTCACCATCATCAACCAGCGCGACCTGCTGACTTCGCTGGGGCAGGTGACAGGCATCCTCACCGTTTTCCTGAGCATGATCGCGGGGATCTCGCTGCTGGTGGGCGGCATCGGCATCATGAACATCATGCTGGTGACCGTGACCGAGCGCACGCGCGAGATCGGTTTGCGCAAGGCGGTCGGCGCGCGTGGTAGCGATATCATGCTGCAGTTCCTGATCGAAAGCCTTGTGCTTTCGCTGGTGGGCGGTGCATTGGGCGTCGGGCTGGGGTGGCTGATCACGCTGATCGGCGGGGTGCTGGTCCCCGACCTGCAGCTTGGCCTGACGACGGACTCTGTGGTGCTGGCGACGGGAGTGAGCAGCTTCATCGGCATCTTCTTCGGGCTGTATCCGGCCAGCCGGGCGGCGCGCATGCGCCCGATCGATGCACTGAGGTTCGAGTGATGTTCGGTTCATTGCCCGAGAATGTGCGCGTCGCGCTGATCGGCCTGCGCAGCAACAAGCTGCGCTCCGCACTCACCATGCTCGGCATCACCATCGGTGTGTCTGCGGTGATCGTGCTGGTGTCGATTGGTCAGGCGGTCGAGGGCTTCGTGCGCGATCAGTTCCTCGGCCTGGGCACCAACCTCGTCATCGTGTTCCCGGCGGAAGATGCGCGCGGGAATACTGTCCCGGTCACACTGAACGATGCGCGCGTGCTGGCGGATCTTTCGCGTGTGCCGGACGCGTTCAACGTCATGCCGCAGCTCGGCTTCAGCCGCCCGGTCTCCGCCGGTGGCAACGAGGCGTTCGGGCGCATCCGCGGCGTGACGCAGGCCTTCCCGGAGATGCGCAACCGCGAGGTGCTGACCGGTCGCTTCATCGAGCAGGCTGACGTGGATGGGCTGGCGCGCGTGGCGGTAATCGGCCTGAGGGTGGTCGACCGGCTTTTTCCGGATACCTTCCCGGTGGGACAGGATATCCGCATCAATGGAATCGCCTTTCGCGTGATTGGCGTGATGGCGGAAGTGGGCGGTACAGCGTTTGGCGGGGATGAAAACGACCTCATTCTCATCCCGGTGACGACGATGCAGACCCGTCTGACCGGCGAGCGCGTGCTGACGGGCGACCGCCCGCTGAGCAACATCCTGGTGCAGGCGCGCGATGGAGACAGCGTGGATGCGGTCGCGCAGCAGATCCGCCAGGCGCTGCGCGAGGAGCGCGGGATCAGCTTCCGCGATGAGGACGACTTCTCGATCTTCACGCAGACCGATCTGCTCGCATCGCTGGGACAGATCACAAGCCTGCTGACGATCTTCCTGGCGATCATCGCGGGGATTTCGCTGCTGGTAGGCGGCATCGGCATCATGAACATCATGCTGGTGACGGTGACCGAACGCACCCGCGAGATCGGGCTGCGCAAGGCAGTCGGCGCGCAGCGTGGCGACATTCTGCTGCAGTTTCTGACCGAGGCGACGGTGCTATCGCTGGTGGGGGGCGGCATCGGCATCTCGCTGTCTGTGGGCGGGGCGCTGGCGATCACCGCGCTTGTCCCCAGCCTCGAGGTCGCAATCCAGCCGGGGAGCGTGGCACTGGCGACGGCGATTTCGCTGGCGATTGGGGTGTTCTTCGGCAGCTACCCCGCCAACCGGGCTGCCGCGCTCGATCCGATCGATGCGCTCCGGTATGAGTGAGAGCAGGCGCGGATCGTGGGATGGTTGTGCCCGGGGCGATTCGTGGTTAGAATACAGAACATTCAGAATATTCTGAACATTCAGCCGAGGAGCTGATGCATGTCTGTTCCGGAAAACGCACAGGACTCCGCGGACGCACGCCTGATAGCCGTCCACGACAGTATGCTGACGGGCCTGGGCCAGCTTGCCGATTACTTCGGCTTCAGCCGGGTGACCGGCCAGATCTTCGGTGCACTGCTGCTCAGCCCGCGGCCACTGTGCCTGGATGACCTGGTGGAGCTGCTCGATATCTCCAAGGCCAACGCCAGCGTGACGATGCGCACGCTGGAAAATCTGAGCATGGTCCGCGAGGTGTGGGTGCGCGGGGCCAGCGGCAGGCGCAAGTACTACGAGGCCGAGTCCAACTTCTGGCGCATCATCACCAGCATCCTGAAGAGCCGCGAGATGCGGGACGTCGAGCGGGCGCTGCAGGTGATGGAGGACAATGCGCGCAAACTGAACGGCGCGATGGACGAGCTGACGCCGGAGCAGCGGGAGCAGGCGCGGTTGTATCTGGAGCGCATCGCTCAGCTGCAGACGCTGTTTCAGTTCGCTCAGTTCATGATCGAAGCGATCCTGGAGCAGGTCAACGAGTCTCCGGAAGTGCCGGTGCTGCCCCATATTGACCTGAAGTAGCGCCGGGCAGGCGCTGTACGCGCATGATGACGCCGTGCCGGCCCTGGCGCGGCTCAATGGTCGCGCCCATGTGCACATGCGCTGTCTCCGGCGTGCCGGTGAGCGCGAACTGCTGCAGCACGCGTGCCAGCACCAGCCGGGCCTGCAGCTCTCCGAACTGCGCGCCGATGCACAGGCGTGGTCCACCCCCGAATGGCAGATACGAAAACTTCACCGGGCGTCCTTCCCGCCAGCGCTCGGGACGGAATGCCAGCGGATCGGGCCAGTATTCCGGCAGGCGGTGCGTGAGGTAGATGGAGTAGATCACGCGCGCTCCCGCCGGGATGGGATATCCCTTGTACTCCATGTCGGCGGCGGCGATCCTTGAGCCGAGATGCGCGGGCGGATACAGGCGCAGCGTCTCCTTGACGATGCTGTCGATGAGCGGAAGATTCTGCAGCGTGTGCCAGTCGGGCGGGCTGTGCGGATCTGGCCGCGAGCCGAGCGCCTGCTGCGCCTCCTGCGCGGCGGCCTGCAGAATGTGCGGATGGCGGCCGAGCAGATACCACGCCCAGGCGAGCAGGGCGGTGGTGGTGTCGTGGCCAGCCACGACCATGGTCATCATCTCATCGCGGATCATCGCGTCGTCGTAGCCGGCGTCCATCAGCAGGCTGAGCAGATCGGGGCGGGCGGGCGGCTGGCGACGGCGGCGCGCGATGATTGCGTACAGGTACTGATCGAGGGCGGCGCGCGCACGTGTGTAACCGGGGCTGGGCGCGCCTTTCCACAGCATCCACAGGCCGGGGGAGATGTAGCGCATCAGCCGCAGCGTGGCATCCCACAGCCGGTCGAGGGCGGGCGTGAAGTCGTCTCCGAACAGCGCATCGAAGACGATCAGCAGCGACAGGCGGCGCATGGCGTCGAGCATGTCGACCGACTGCCCGTCCTGCCAGGTACGCAGCTCGTGATCGGTGCCGCGCCACATCGCGCTGACATACGACTGGATAGCGGCCAGGTGCAGCGCTTCGGACATCACCTGGCGCGGGCGGTCGTGCATTGCTTCGCCATCTTCGACCAGCAGTCCGTGGCCGAGCAGCTTCGCGATCGGGTCGGTCTCCGAGCGCCAGCGCAGCTGCCCGCGCTGCTCCATCAGCACGAATGCGTTGGCTTCAGGCCCGACCAGCACGATGGGGTGAAAGCCCGGCAGCTGCAGGCGGAACACCTCACCCAGCTTGGCATGAAACGCTTCAAAAGCGGCCAGCACGCTGTGCTCGCGCAGCATCGCGCGCAGGGCGCCGAGCGATGTCAGTCCGTCGGGTTGTGGGATGATCTGGCCGGGCATAGCGGACTTCCTGAGGGTGGGCAACGCTACCTCGGGAGGATTATAGCGCCATCGCTCGCACTTGTGACCATCCATGCGCTCTTCTATAATGCCGATGCGGGGGTGTGGCGGAACTGGCAGACGCGCATGACTTAGGATCATGTCTCGCAAGAGGTGAGGGTTCGAGTCCCTCCATCCCCAACCCCGGCCCGGCTGTTTCTGCGGAACTTCTTCACGCTTACGTACTTCAAACACATCTCGTTTTATAGTAGAGCGGCCTTTATAATGAGGAACGTTCACCCATTGTTTTCATCGGCAGGGACAAGCTCTTGAACATTCAAATCGAGCATCAGGACGACCACACCACGCGGATCACGGTTGAGGTGGCGCCGGAACGTGTGCAGCGAGCGAAGCAGCAGGCCGCGAGCAATCTCTCCAAACGCGTCAACATCCCGGGATTCCGCAAGGGGAAGGCGCCCTACAACGTCATGCTGCGCTATGTCGGCGAAGCGACGATCACGGAGAATGCGATCGATCTGATCACTCAGGATGTGTACCGCGAGGCCCTGATCGAGTCTGGCGTGGATCCTTATGGTCCCGGATCTCTGATGGACGTCAGTCTTGATCCTGCGGTGTCGATGATATTCTCCGTGCCGCGGCGCCCGGAAGTGACGCTTGGGGACTATCGCAGCGTGCGTCTGGATTTCCAGAAGCCGGAAATCAGCGAAGCGGACCTGGATGCCGCGATGGCTGATTTGCGGCGGACGCGCGCTACCTATCAGGAGAGCACTCAGCCTGTGCAGGCGGGCGATCGAGTGACGGTGGACATTCATGCGGAGGAAGTGCGGGCTGCGGAAGCCGGGCAGTCCGACGAGCAGCCTGAACCTGAGGCTGAGGCGCACGATCATGACCACGACCACGACCATGATCCGGATGATGGCCTGGCGCGCCTGCATGCGCATGATGAGATGCTGCTGCTTACTCCGGAAGCCGAGCAGTTTCCGGGTTTCAATGAGGCGCTGCTTGGCGCCGCTTCCGGCGAAGATCGGGAGTTTGACCTGAACATCCCGGATGATGCCGATGTGTACGACGAGTACGCCGGAAAGCACATGCACTTCCGCGTGACAGTGAAAAAAGTGGAGAATGTGCTGCTTCCGGAACTGGACGATGCCTTCGTCCAAAGCCTGGAACCTGTCGAAGGCGGGCCGACGACGATGCCGGAACTGCGCGAGTTTACGCGCAAAGGCATGGAAGAGATGTCCCTGTCGCGCTACCGTGCTGACTATGAGCGCAGAGCAGTAGATGCGATGGTGAGCCAGAGCGTGGTGCGCTACCCGGAAGCCGCGCTGGTGGATGAGATGGATAATCTGATCCATAAGTTCTCACATGACCTGGAGCGGCAGGGCCTGAATCTGGAAGACTACTTCAAGATCACCCGCACGACCCGGCAGGATCTTTACCAGTCGTTCCGGCCGAACGCCGAAGTGCGGCTGCGCCGCATGCTGGTGATGTCGGAGATTGCGCGAGTTGAGAACCTCGGTGTCGATGAGGTGGCGATTGAGGAGACGATCAACGAGATGCTCCAGAGTGCGGCTGAGGATCAGCGCGATGCGATGCGCCAGATCCTGATGTCGGACTCGATGCAGGCAGGCTTGAGAAATCAGGTGCTGAGTGATGCGCTCTCGAAGCGGATCATCGACATCGCCCAGGGCATTGCAGCACCGCTGCCCCCTGACAGTGAAGTGAACGAGCCCGCAGCCGAGGCAGCCCCTGCAGCGGCTGAGTCTTCTACGGAAGCGAACAGCGAAGAAGGAGAAGCGTCGTAATGGTTCCATTTCCTACCAGCCTCGTCCCGATGGTGATCGAGTCCGGCAGCCGCGGTGAGCGCGCCTATGACATCTACTCACTGCTGCTGAAGGAACGCATCGTCATCATGGGCACCCCGGTCAATGACCAGATCGCCAATCTGATCGTCGCGCAGCTGCTGTTCCTGCAGCGCGAGGATCCGGAGCGCCAGATTCAGATGTTCATCAACTCCCCGGGCGGCGTGATCTACGCTGGCATGGCGATCTATGACACCATGCAGCAGATCAGCGCGCCGGTCAGCACGACCGCCGTCGGCCTGACGGCGAGCTTCGGCACGGTGCTGCTGACGGCCGGGCAGAAGGGGATGCGCTATTCGCTGCCGAATGCCACCATCCACATGCATCAGCCGCTGGGCGGTGCGCAGGGCCAGGCGTCGGATATCGTCATCCAGGCCAATGAGATCATGCGGCTCAAGGACCGCCTGATCGAGGTGCTGGTGCGCCACACCGGACGCGATCGCGATGTGATCGAGCGCGATACCGACCGCGACGTGTACCTGAGCGCGCAGCAGGCCGTGGACTACGGGCTGATCGACGCGGTGCTGGAAGGCCAGAAGACCGGAACCAACCCGAACGGCAGCAAGGAAAAGGCGCGCTAGCGCTGCCGATGGAGATCGTCAACAGGCGCACATCGCGCCGCGCTGAGATGGAGGGTGCAGCGTGACCAGCTATACACCGAGCGGCCAGCGTTGTTCTTTCTGCCGCCGCAGTCATGATGAAGTGGAGCGGCTGATCGCCGGGCCGGAAGGCGTGTTCATCTGCGACAACTGCGTCGAGCTGTGCCAGCGGATCCTGTTTGAGGAGAACTCCAGCACGCCGGCGGAGGAGCAGCCGGAGTTTGCGCTCGATCATCTGCCCGCCCCGCGCGAGATCATGGCGCGGCTGGATGAGTATGTCGTCGGGCAGGATTTCGCCAAGCGCGTGCTGAGCGTAGCGGTCTACAATCACTACAAGCGCATCCGCAGCGGCGGGGCTGCCAACGGCGTGGAGCTGGAGAAGAGCAACATCCTGCTCGTCGGGCCGACGGGCAGCGGCAAGACTCTGATGGCGCAGACGCTGGCGCGCATCCTCGATGTGCCGTTCTGCATCGCGGATGCCACCTCGCTGACTGAGGCCGGCTACGTAGGGGAGGACGTCGAGAACATCCTGCTGCGGCTGGTGCAGGCAGCGGATGGGGATATCGCCCGCGCGGAGAAGGGCATCGTCTACATCGACGAGATCGACAAGATCGCGCGCAAGTCTGCCGATAATCCGTCGATCACGCGCGATGTCTCCGGCGAGGGCGTGCAGCAGGCGCTGCTCAAGATCCTCGAAGGCACGGTGGCCAACGTGCCGCCGCA
>CAZZJW010000084.1:0-14779 GCA_964654755.1 uncultured Pleurocapsa sp.
AACAGCCTGTTTCTGGTGCGCCCGCCCGTGTATCCGCTGCTGCTGGCGGCGCTGGGCGCAGACCGGTTGGCGGCAGCGCTGCTCAACGCGGCGATGGGCGCGCTGACCGCCGGGCTGACCGTGGTCTTCGCCAGACAGATACAGCTTCCGCCTGTCCTGGCTGTGACTGCTGGGCTGATCGTCGCGCTGGATCCCGCGCAGGTGCGCTTCACCGCCTTCCTCGGGCCGGAAGCGCTGGCAAATCTGCTGCTGCTGCTGGCGCTCATCGCTTTTGCGACAAGCTTCAGGCAGCGCCTGGGGCCGGGATTCGCCCTGCTGGCCGGGGCGCTGCTCGCGCTGTCCACGCTCACACGGCCGGCCACGCAGTGGCTGTGGCTGCTGCTGTTGGGCATCCATCTGATCTCGGCACGACATCACATGCGTCGCGCCCTGTTGCCGGCAGCGCTGTTCTCGCTGGCCGCGGTCTTTCCGGTGGAGCTATGGGCCCAGCACAACAGCGCTGTGTTTGGCTATCGCACGGTCTCCACCGTCGCGCCGTATACCATGCTCTACTATCGGGCAGCGTCGGTCGAGAATCTGGCCGGTGACTACGTAGACACCGCAGCGCTGTTCACCGTGCTCAATCAGCGCGTGGAAGCCCGACTCGGCAGAAGCACCGCAGGCGTGGATGAGGGCTTCCGCCACGGCTATCTGGCCGCCACACCCGCGGTGGCCGCGGCGCTGAACGCCGTCAGCTTCGAGATCTTCACCGCGCATCCGCTGCTGTATATCGCCACTATTCCACTGGCATTTGCGCGTTTCTACACGCTGCTGCCTCAGCCGCTCACACCAGAGAATGTGCTTATCAGCCTGTGGAACTGGGGCCTGCTCGCGCTGGCTGTGCTCGGGCTGTGGCGGCTGGCGCGCGCGCGGCACTGGCTGCTGCTCTGTGTGCTTGGCGGCGTGCTGGCCTACTACACCGCCGGATCCATCCTCGTCAAATCCGCAGGCATGGATGGCCGCGAACACACCATGCTGACGCCGATCCTGGCGCTGCTGGCGGCGCTGGCACTGACCACGCTGCAGGGCAGGCAGCACAGGCGAAGTTTAAGGGAAACCACTGATCATGTTAAGAACCCTTAATCCCAGCGCGCTCAGCGGGTATAGTCAGGGCGTTCCATCCACCCGCCGGGAGGCAGACGATGACAGAAAATGGACGCGCAGAGCTGATCGACCAGCTCAAGGCCCAGCGCCAGCCGCTCGCTCCGGAGGACAGCATGTCAGAAGCCGGGCGCAAGGTGATGCTCGGCCAGTTCATCCAGATGCTGGAGAACGAGGACTCCGCGAAAGACGGCTCCGACCCGGAAGGCGTGCACGACATGCGCGTCGCCACGCGCCGGCTGCGCAGCACCCTGCGCATGCTGGAGGCGCAGTACAAGCCCAAGACCGCGCTCTCCCTGGAAGCTGAACTCAAGCGCCTCGCCCGTGCCCTCGGCGCCGTGCGCGATCTGGACGTGCTGATCGAAGGGCTGCGCACCTTTCACGGCCCGCTGGCCGAAGACAATCCGGCTCGCGCTGCGGTGCAGCAGGTCATTGACGCATTCAACGCCGAGCTCAGCAATGATCGCTATCGCCTGATCCGCACGCTGGAGAAGAAGAGCACCGACCGCTTCTACCGCGATTTCGCCCAGTTCCTCATCACGCCGGGCAGCGGCGCGCGCGCAGCCGCCTCTGACGTGCAGCCGCAGCAGGTGCGCCATGCCCTGCCGCCGCTCATCTACGAGCACCTGGCGGCGGTGCGCGCCTACGACACGGTGCTGGCCGGCGCCGATGACGAGACACTGCACATGCTCCGCATTGAGTTCAAGCGCCTGCGCTACGCCGTCACGCTGTTCCAGGATGTGCTGGGCGCGCCCTCCAAGGAGTTCCTCAAGGAACTGTCGGCCTTCCAGGACCACCTCGGGCGCATGCAGGACATTGTCACGGCGCAGGATCGCGTTGGTAGCGCGCTGCGCGCACTGCCGGACGACGTGACCGCGGGGATGGCAGCCTACTACGATGCGCTCAATCACGAACACGCCGCGCTGCGTGAAGGGCTGGCCGACCGCTGGAAGCGCTTCAACAGCAAGACGGTGATGTCCAAACTGGCCTCGGCCATCGCCGTACTGTAGGCGAACGGCAGCCTTCTCCCGGCGCAGCCCTGACCCTTGTGGCTGCGCCGGATTGCGAAGTGTTGGTTTCCGGTTACAATCACCAGTATGAACAGTGCACCGGCATCCTCCGGCGCATGAGCGCGCTGCAGCGCTGAGGTGATCGGGTGGCCCAAAAGGCGATACCGGAATACATAGACGACAGTGGGGCGCTGCCGGCTGCAGGCCGGCGCGTGGTGCAGCCTGTGCGTCCCGCCACCAGCGAGCCGGCCGCCCGGCCGGTCGTGCGACGACGCGGCCTGCTGGCAGGCATCGACAGCACACTGGTGGTGGTCGTGGTGATGCTGCTGGCCATCGGCGCGATGATGGTGTACAGCACCACCTTCGACTGGGCTTACTCCGACTTCGGCAGCGAGACCGCCATCCTCGTGCAGCATCTGCGCAACATGGCCGTCGGCGCGGTGGCCTTCAGCGTCATGATGCTGATCGACTACCGCATCTGGCGCCGTTTCGCCGTGATCCTGCTGCTGGTGACCATCGCCACGCTGATCGCCGTGCTGATCTTCTCCGACCAGGTCTTCGGCGCGCGCCGCTCGTTCATCGGTGGCTCGTATCAGCCGGGTGAGCTGGCGGAGCTGACGGTCGTGATCTACATGTCCGCCTGGTTGAGCTCGAAGAACCGCAAGGTGGACAGCTTCTGGAACGGTCTCGTGCCCTTCGCCATCCTGCTGGGCATCATCGGCGGGCTGGTGGTGCTTCAGCCAGACCTGAGCACAGCGGTGACCATCTTCATCGTCGCCGGCGTGATGTACTTTCTGGCCGGTGCCAATCTGACCTACCTCGGCGCGATCCTGGGCGTGATGGGCGTGGGCGGCTACATCATCAGCCAAAGCCTGAGCTACGCGCAGGACCGCCTATCCAGCTTCACCGCCGGCCTGACCGACCTCTCGCAGACCGGCTATCACGCGCAGCAGGCGCTGATCGCCTTCCTCAACGGCGGCTGGACCGGCCTCGGCCTCGGCCAGGGACGGCAGAAGTTCGGTTTCCTGCCCGCGCCGCACACCGACAGCATCTTCGCGGTGATCGGCGAGGAGCTGGGCGTGATCGGAGCAAGCTTCGTCGTGCTGCTGTTCATCGTGCTGGTCTTTCGCGGCCTGCAGATCGCCCGGCGCGCGCATGAGCCGTTCGGCATGCTGCTGGCCGCCGGCGTCACGCTGTGGATCATCACCAAAGCGCTGCTGAATATCGCCGTCATGCTCAGCCTGGTGCCGCCCACCGGCGTTGCGCTGCCCTTCATCAGCTTCGGCGGGTCGTCGCTGGTGGTGATCATGGCCGGCGCCGGCCTGCTGCTCAGCGTTGCGCGCGTCAGCGCACGCCAGAATTCGCCTGAAGGGAGAGCCAGCAGTGCGATTGATGATCGCGGCTGGGGGAACCGGTGGACACGTCTATCCGGCCCTCGCAGCGGCGGAAGCGCTTCTTGACCTGGAGCCCTCCGTACAACTCGATTTCGTCGACAGTGTGGGCGATTTCGCGCGGCCGCTGGTACAGGCAGCCGGCGTGCCGTTTGCGTCGTTCGCCTCGGTGCAGGCCGGCCCGCTGAACGGCGTGCCGCTGCTGCAGCGGCTGGCGAGCGTGGCGCGCCTGGCCTGGGGCACGGCGCAGGCCTGGCGGCTGCTCGGCCAGCGGCGGCCAGCGGCGGTGCTGCTGACCGGCGGCTGGGTCGGCTTTCCCGTCGCTGCAGCTGCACGCCTGCGTGGCATCCCCTCGCTGATCTATCTGCCAGATATCGAGCCCGGGCTGGCGATCCGCCGGCTGCAGCCGCTGGCACAGGGCGTGGCCGTTACTGTCGCAGACAGCACCGCCTATTTCCCGCCCTCCGCGCGCGTGGTGGTCACCGGCTACCCGATCCGCAAGGGCGTGCGCAGCGCCACACGAGAAGCCGCGCTGGCGCACTTCAGGCTGGACGCAGCACGACTCACGCTGCTGGTGTTCGGCGGCAGCCGCGGCGCGCGCACGATCAATCACGCGCTGCTGGCGATCCTGCCCGATCTGCTCGCGCTCGGCGTGCAGATCATTCACGTCACCGGCAGCACCGACTGGGAGGCGCTGCAGGGCGAGATCGCACGGCTGAAGAGCGATCACGATCTGCGCCACTATCACGCCTTCCCCTACCTGCACGACGAGATGGGGCTGGCGCTGGCCGCCGCCGATCTCGCGCTCTGCCGCGCCGGGGCCAGCACGCTGGGCGAGCTGCCCGCCTTCGGCCTGCCCGCCATCCTCGTGCCCTACCCCTACGCCTGGCGTTATCAGAAGGTCAACGCCGATTGGCTGGCCGGGCGCGGGGCGGCGCTGGTGATGGCCGATGAGCGCATGGCCGAAACCCTGCTGCCGACGATTCGTGACTTGATTCACGACGCGCCCCGGCTAAACTCAATGCGCGAAGCCGCGCGTGCGCTGGCACAGCCGGAAGGCATGCCCTCTCCGGACGGCGCGCGCAATCTCGCTCGTGAGCTGCTCTCCCAGGCGGAGGCGAGAAAGCTGTCATGATCGATCTCTCGGCGCTGATGTGGGTGCTGGCCACCTTCTTCGCCGTCCTCGGCTGGAATCGCGGCTGGCGGCGTGAGATGATCGCCACGGCGGGCATCATCCTCGCACTATTCGCGCTCTTCCAGTTCGACTCGCTGCTGCGCGGCACGCTGCTGGCCAGTTTCGGGCGCAGCGAGGCCTTCCTCGTCCAGACCATGCTCTTCAGCGCGGTGGTGTTCTTCGCCTATCAGACGCGCACGCTCTTCGGCAACGAACTGCGCTCCGGCGGCCGCGGGGGCAGCGAGGCCCGCGCGGATTATCAGAACAGCGTGCTCGGCGCCATTCTCGGCTTCATCAACGGCTACCTGATCTGGGGCACGATCTGGTACTTCGTCGACATCAACGAGTATCCGATGGCCCCGTACGTGATCGCGCCTGCCCCCGGCTCCCCTGCCGACAACGTGCGCGGCTGGCTGCCGCTGCTTCTGCTGGGCGGTGGCGCTAACGGCAGCGGCGACCTGCTGGCTGTGGCGGTGATCGCGCTGTTCATCATCGTGCTGGTGCTGATCTGACCGCATCTGCTGCGCCGCACATGCTCCCCCCTGCTCCCGCTCACGTGCACTTCGTCGGCATCGGCGGTGTCGGCCTGTCCGCCATCGCCCGTGTGATGCTCGAACGCGGCTGGCGCATCTCCGGAAGTGACCGCGCGCTCAATCGCTACACCGAGGCGCTCGCGCGGGATGGCGCGCGCATCCATGCCGGGCACGCTGCCGCGCATGTGCTGACGGACCCGCCGGACGCCGTCATCATCTCCTCGGCGATCCGCGGCAATCCGGAAGTGGACGCCGCAGTCGCGCAGGGCATCCCCGTGTACAAGCGTATGGACGTGATCGGCGCGCTGCTGGCCGGGCAGTTCGTGGTGGCGGTGGCCGGCTCGCATGGCAAGACCACCACCAGCGCCATGGTCACGCATGTGCTGCAGGCGGCAGGGCTGCAGCCGGGCTACATCGTCGGCGGCACGCTGGCGACTACCGGCGCGAACGGCGGCGGCGGCGCCGGGCAGGTGTTCGTCATCGAAGCCGATGAGTACGATCACATGTTCCTCGGGCTGAACCCGGACGTGGCGCTGGTGACCAACGTCGAATGGGATCATCCCGACTTCTTCCTCACGCCTGAGGCGTTTCAGTCGGCATTCACGCAGTTCGCGGCGCGCATCACGCCGGGCGGCGCGCTGATCGCCTGCGCCGAAGATCCGGGCGCGGCGGCACTGGCGGCGGCACATGCGGGGCGCGCCCTCACCTACGGCGCGACCGACCGCGCGGCGTGGCGCCTGAGCGATCTGCACCAGGCCGGCGGCGAGACGCGCTTCACCGCACATGCCCCGGATGGCGCATCCGCAGACGTGGTGCTGGCGGTGCCCGGGCGCGTCAACGCGCTGAATGCGCTGGGCGCGCTGGCGGCGGCGGCGCAGGCCGGCGCGCCGCTGGAACAGGCCGCGCAGGCGCTGGCGAGCTTCGCCGGCGTGGGCCGCCGCTTCGATGTGCTCGGCGAGGCGGCCGGCGTCGTCGTGATCGACGACTACGCGCACAACCCCGCCAAGATCCGGGCGGTGCTGGAAGCCGCGCGCTCGCGCTATCCCGACCGCGACCTGTGGGCCGTATGGCAGCCGCACACCTTCAGCCGCACCCGCGCCTTTCTGCACGCCTACGCGCAGGCCTTCAGCGCCGCCGATCACGTGCTGGTGACCGAGATCTATCCCGCGCGGGAGCAGGCCTCCGCCTTTCCCGGCGTGGACGGGGCGAGCACCGCCGCCGCGCTGCACCACCCGGACGCACACTTCGTCGCGCAGTTCAGCGAGGCGGTCGCGCGCATCACCGCGCATCCGGCCCGCCCCGCCGCCGTGGTCGTGATGAGCGCGGGCGATGCCGACCAGATCGGGCGCCTGCTGCTGACCCGGCTGCAGGAATAAGCGATGCGCTTTCCCGACGACTTCCGCGATGTGCTGGAGCGCGATATCCCGCTGGAGCGCTACTCGGCGGTGCGGCTGGGCGGCCCCGCCGAGTACCTGTACACCGCCAGCCACGGCGAAGCGGCGCTGATCGCGCTGGTGACGGCGGCCTGGGAGGCGGGCGTGCCCGTGCGCGTGCTGGGCGGCGGCGCCAACGTGCTCATCAGCGATCACGGCGTGACCGGCCTGGTGGTGCTGCAGCACATGGACGCCGTGCAGTTTCACGCAGATGGCGCGACGGCCGAGGCGGGCGCGTCGCTGGTCGCGCTGGCGCGGCGCTGCGCAGCGCGCGGGCTGGCGGGCTTCGAGTGGGCGGCCAGCGTGCCGGGCACAGTGGGCGGCGCGGTCGTCGGCAATGCAGGCGCGCATGGCGCGGACATGGCGTCCAACCTGGTGCACGTCGATCTGGTGGAGGCGGAGCGCGGCCTCGTACGCATGAGCAGCGCCGAGCTGGCCTATGGCTACCGCACATCCGCGCTCAAGACGCGCACAGACCGGCGCTTCGTGCTGCTGCGCGCGGAGCTGCGCCTCGCCCCCGGAGACCCCGCCGGCATCAGCGCGCACATCGAGGCCAACATCGCCTACCGCCGGCGCACGCAGCCGCCGGGCGCCAGCCTGGGCAGCATTTTTCGCAATCCCCCCGGGGATTACGCTGGCCGGCTGATCGAAGCCTGCGGGCTGAAGGGTGCGGCCATCGGCGGCGCACAGGTGTCTGATGTGCACGCCAACTTCTTCATCAACCGCGGCGGGGCCAGTGCCGCCGACTACCGCGCGCTGATCAAGAAGGTGCAGGCAGCGGTGCTGGCGCAGACCGGCGTGCTGCTGCACCCCGAAGTCGAGCTGGTGGGCAGGTGGGACTAACGGACCCCGGCGCGACGGCCACGCGCATGCGCCCGGCGGCGTTTCTATGGTATGATCGATGCGTTCACAAGGCACAGTCACACGAGCAATGACCTCCCGCACCCGCGACTCGCAGCGCGCAGCGCGCTCCGCCCAGGAGCGCAGAAATGCCTCTCGCACGCCGGCCATCTATCGCGGGCCAGGCGCAGAGGCCTATGCCGAGCGCCCGCTGCCGCAGCAGGTCAACACCCGCCGTCCGCTGCCCTGGCGGCTGTTCAGCGGCCTGCTCGCCGCCAGCCTGATCGGCATCCTGGCGGTGTTCTTCAGCGCCGATGTGTTCTACGTGCGCAACATCGGGGTGAGCGATCTGGAGTACCTCAGCGACAGCGAGATTTTCGCGCTTTCCGGGATCGCCGGGGTACACATCTTCTGGGTCGATCCCGCCGAGGTGCGGCGTAACCTGATGCAGTCGCCATCCGTCGCCGATGCGCAGGTGAGCGTGGGATGGGGCGCGCCGATGGTGCAGATCAGCGTGCAGGAGCGTGAGCCAGCGGTGGTCTGGGAGCAGGCTGGCATCCGCACATGGGTTGACGTACAGGGCCGGGTGATGCGCGAACGCAGCGAACGCGATGACCTGCTGCGCATCGCCGCAGACACGCTGATGGATGGCCCGCCGGGAGGCATGGTCAGCCGGGATGTGGTGACCGGCGCGCTGCAGATCCAGGAATTGCGGCCAGAACTGACGGAACTGCGCTTCCACCCGGACTACGGGCTGGGCTTCACCGATCCGCAGGGCTGGCAGGTGTGGCTGGGCGTGGGCGGAGACATGCGCGAGAAGCTCGACATCTACGCCGGGCTGATCGCTGACCTGCAGCGGCGCGGCACCATCCCGCGGGCGGTGTACGTCATCAACCCGGATCGGCCGTGGATCTCGACATTCTAGCCACACGCGCAGCCGACTCCTGCAGGCGCGATACTGCGAACGACGCGCCGGATGGCTCATTACAGCAAAATTCATGACTCAACCGGCTTCATGCGGGCGGGTTGCGGGTATAATCAGGACTTGAGAAGCGTCGGCGGGGAGCAGCGGGCTTTGTCGGGCGAACTGGTCGTTGGCATTGATATTGGCACCACCAAGATCTGTACGATCGTGGGTGAAGTGCGCCCCGACGACATCTTCATCGTCGGGCTGGGGATTGAGCCCAGCCGCGGCCTGAAAAAAGGCGTGGTCACCGATATGCATGCGCTCTCCAGCGCCATCGCCGCCTCGGTGCACAAGGCCGAGCGCAGCAGCGGATACGACATCAGCCGCGCGTTCGTCAGCCTGGCGGGCAGCCACATGGCCTCGATCAACAGCCGGGGGACTGTCGGGCTGGTCGGCAATCGCGGTGTGCGCAGCGAGGATATGGACAAGGCGATCGAGAACGCGCGCGCCATCGCCATCCCGCACAGCCGCGAAGTGCTGCACGTCATTCCGCGCTCGTACTCACTGGACGGCCAGGAGCCGACGCGCAATCCGCTGAACATGCTCGGCTTCCGCCTGGATGTCGAGGTGCACATCATCACCGTCGCCACGTCCAGCGTCGGCAATCTCGAACAGGGTGTGCGCGCGGCGGGCATCTTCCCCGATCGCTTCATCCTCAATCCGCTGGCCTCCGGCGATGCCATCCTCACCGAAGTCGAACGCGATATGGGCGTGGTCGTCATCGACATGGGCGGCGGCACCACCGACATCGGTATCTTCGTCGAGGGCACGATCTGGCATTCCGCCGTCATCCCGCTGGCTGGCGACATCATCACCAACGACATCACACACTGGATGCACGTGCCATTCGAGGTGGCCGAGGCCGTCAAGGTGCAGCACGGCCATGCCCGCGAGAGCAGCGTCCCTGAAAACGAGACCTTCCTGGTGCAGCCGTTCGGCGAAGGCCTGCCGGTGGAGATCCGCCGCCGCGAGCTGGCCATGGTGATTGAGGCGCGCATCAGCGAGATTTTCGAGATGGTGCAGAACGAAATCAAGCGCTCCGGCTACGATGATCTGCTGCGCGCCGGCGCAGTGCTGACGGGCGGCTGCGCGCTGCTGCCCGGCGTGCGCGAGGTCGCTTCCGAGCTGCTCGGCTGCCCGGTGCGCATCGCCCGGCCCGAACGCCTGACGGGCATGGCAGATACCCTGCGCAGCCCGGCCTTCAGCACCAGCATCGGCCTGCTGCGGCTCGGCCTGCAGATGGATATGCTCGCCCCGACCGGCCCCAGCGCCAGCGCACCTTCCGCCAGCGGGCGCGGCATTGGCGCCAGGCTCGGCGGGCTGTTCCGCCGCCTGCTGCCTGATGAGGGCTAGGTCCCCTTTGGCGAATCCGATGCGGTTTCGTGCGCCTTTCTCATTGCAGCGGTGGGAAATGTTGGGTAAATTTGTGTTAAGCTATTGTCAGGAACCTGCGCCCCAGAGACTGTTCCGCAGCCAGCGCAGCCAAGATCATGGAAACCACTACAACATTCACGGGGGATGAACTCGATGGATATGCTCACTCCGGGTGAAAACTTCGCGCAGATCAAAGTCGTCGGTGTCGGCGGTGGTGGCAGCAACGCCGTCAACCGCATGATCAACGAGGGCCTGGGTGGTGTGGAGTTCATCGCCATCAATACCGATAATCAGGCGCTGATGCTCTCCAGGGCCAAGATGCGCGTGCGCATCGGCGACAAGCTCACGCGCGGCCTCGGCGCGGGCGGCAATCCCGAAGTCGGTCGCAAGGCCGCCGAGGAGAGCGCCGACGAGCTGTATGAGGTGCTGCGCGGGGCCGACATGGTCTTCATCGCCAGCGGCATGGGCGGCGGCACCGGCACGGGCGCTTCGCCGGTGGTGGCGCAGATCGCCAAGGAGCTGGGTGCGCTCACGATTGGCGTGGTCACGCGGCCGTTCACTTTCGAGGGGGCCAAGCGTCATCAGTCTGCCGAGTCCGGCATCGAGGCGCTCAAGTCGCAGGTGGATACGCTAATCGTCATCCCCAACGACCGGCTGCTGCAGATCGCGGACAAGCGCCAGAGCCTGCAGCAGGCGTTCTCGCTGGCGGATGATGTGCTGCGCCAGGGCATTCAGGGCATTTCCGAGCTGATCACTGTGCCCGCGCTCATCAACCTCGACTTCGCCGACGTGCGCACGATCATGAGCGAAGGCGGAGCTGCGCTGATGGCCGTGGGCCGCGCCGATGGCGATGACCGTGCCCGCCGCGCCGCCGAAGCCGCGATCAGCAGTGCGCTGCTCGATGTCACGATCGATGGCGCCCGCGGCATCCTCTTCAACATCACCGGCGGGCCCAGCCTCAGCCTGTTCGAAGTCAACGAAGCGGCGCAGCTCATCAAGCAGAGCGCGCATCCTGAAGTCAACCTCATCTTCGGCGCGCAGCTCGACGAGAGCATGGGCGACGAGGTGCGCGTGACCGTGATCGCCACCGGCTTCGAGCAGAGCCGCATCAAGAACCGCCCGGATGTGCAGGCGGCCCGCCCGGTTGGCCGTGGTGAGCAGCGGCCGCAGCCGGCAGCACAGCAGCCGCCCGCCCGCCCTGCCCCGGTGCAGCAGTACAGCGGCGCCAGCGAACAGCCTGTGCCGCCGCCCGCCGCCCCGCCCCCGCCGGCTGCGCCTGCGCCTGCGCCGCGCGTTGAGGAGACGGTGGATGCCCGCCGCACGCGGGTGTACGAGGACGAGAACGTCGAGATCCCGACGTTCCTGCGCCGGCGCGGCAAGTAGCCGACCATCTTGCGACAAGTCATCTCGACGGGGCCCGCGCGGCCCCGTCTGCATTTTCCGCCGCCGCCGGCCCTGCATCCGGACTTGACAGCCCGCGGCATCCGCGCACACTGAAGCGCAGAATGCGTTGTCACACAGGGGAGGAGCGATGCCCTACATCGAGACCGAGATCAAGCTGCACGTGCCTGACCTGGCCGCCATGGAGGCGCGACTGAACGCCGCCGGTGCAGAGCTGGCAGCGCCGCGCGTGTTCGAGGCCAACGTGCGCTATGACGACGCAGACGGCCGCCTGCGCGCGCGCAACATCGTGCTGCGCCTGCGCCAGGATACGCGCGTCCGCCTGACGTACAAGGAGGACCTGGCCAGCGCAGACGGAAGCAGCGACAGCCACTCGCGCTTTGAGGCCGAAGTCGAGATCAGTGATTTCGACGCGATGGCGACCATCCTGGACCGGCTGGGCTACAGGCCGGCGCTGCGCTACGAGAAGTACCGCACCACCTATCATCTGGCCGGCGCCGAGGTGGTGCTGGATGAGCTGCCGATGGGCAACTTCATGGAGATCGAGGGCGAGCCCGCCGCGATCCAGCAGGCGATCGCGCTGCTGGACATCGGCCACCTGCCGCGCATGCCCGCCAGCTATGTCGAGGTGTTCGAGCGCCTGCGCCGCGCGCTGCATCTGCCGTTCACCGACCTGACGTTCGCCAACTTCGACGGTCTGTACATCGCACCGGAGATGCTGCTGGACGAGGCGCTCTGGCGCTAGGGCCCCGCCCGCTGCACTGTGGCCACGCCCACCACGAACAACCCGGTGAAGATGCAGGCCCACGCGAGGCCGCCCAGCGCAAGCGCCAGGAACAGCTTCATCCGCGGCATGTTCGCCAGCAAGCCGAGCAGGGCGCCCAGCTGCGCGCCCAGCGTGAGCGGGGCGAGCGCCCCCAGCCCCCAGCTGCCATAGCGATTGAGCACCTGCCGCGTCCGGCTGTCCGGGCCGGGCAGGCGATGACCAAGCCGCCGGTACAGCAAGCGGCGGAACGGCTCTCCTGCAAACAGCACCAGCCCCGCCCCGCAGGCGTAGCTGCACGCGCTGCTGAAGATGATCGCCAGCGGGTGCAGGCCGAGCGCCAGCCCCAGCGGTGCGGCCCCCCACAGCGAGACGAACGCCATGCCGAACACGCTGGCGATGCGGCCCAGTTCAGCCAGAACGTCCACGTCGCGCCCTCCATGCCCCCCACAGTGAAGCCGCGCCAAACGACGTCAGCGCCAGCGTGGGCAGCACCGCCGGCAGGTAGTAGCGCGCCCACTCCACCGGGGTGAGGGCCAGCGCCGCCCCCACTGCGGAGAGCGCCCAGGCGCCGACGATCACGCCCGCCGCGCCGGTCCGCCGCCAGGCCAGCGCCGCCAGCCCGATGCCCGCCAGCACCAGCAGCACCGCGCCGCCGACGATGCCGGGCGTCACGCCGGCCAACCCGGACGCCTCGTAAGCAGCGATCTCCCCGCCGATCCAGCCGGCCCAGCGCGGGTCCTCGTAGTACTGCGGCGCGCCGGCGAATGTCTGGCGCAGGAATCCTGCCAGCGCATCCGGGATGCCGCTGTATCCGCCGAAGGCCGCCGTCTGGCCCTCCAGCAGGCGCGTGCGCAGCGCCAGCACTTCTGCCGGTCGGGCCAGCGGGTCGCCCCACCACACCGGGTTGAGCGCGTAGAAGATCAGCACTGCCGCCGCCGCCGCCAGCGCGAGCTGCGCCAGCCGCCGCGCACGTCCCGGGCGCGCCAGCGCGATGACTCCGGCGGCGGCGAACACCGGCACGACGGCGAACAGCGCGGTGTGCTTGCTGGCCAGCGCCAGCCCGCTGGCCGCGCCAAACAGCAGCGCCGCCCACCCCTGGCCCCGCCGGGCACGCGCCCACCAGATCGCGGCCAGCACCATCAGCAGACTGAAGGCGATCAGCGCGCTCTCCATCATCGCGCGGCGGCCGTTGAGCAGCAGCGCCGGGTGCAGCGCGAACAGCAGCGCCGCACCCCACGCCGCCGGCCGGCCCCCCAGCGCCCAGCCCAGCCCGAACATCGCGATCACGCCACTGGCGAGCAGCAGCGCGCCCGGCAGCCGCGCGGCCAGCAGCAGTTCGTGCGAGGGCGCGTGGCCGGTGCGCTGGTTGTAGTCCCAGTCCGCGCCCCAGTCCCACTGCTCGTTGATATCCTCGCTGCCTCCACCGTGCAGCGCCCAGCTCAGGCCGATCAGCATCTTGCTCAGGCTGCCGTTCAGCAGGCGCAGCTCCTGCTCCTGCGCGCTGGCCGGCGGGCTGCTGTAGCGCAGGCGCGCCACATCCCCCTGCACGAACTGAGCGAAGAAATCGCGGCTCATGTAGATCTGCGTGGACTCGTCGCCGTGAAAGGGCGCGAGGGCAGTGCCCGCCAGCACGTAGCCAGCGAGCGCACACACCAACAACACATCGAGCAGGCGGCGCATTCGGGGAAAGTGCCGGGGCGCGCGCAGGAAACGGGAAGGGAGGACGATCCCGCTGCGCACGCCCCGGCAATGGGGGGCTAGACGATGGTGACCAGCAGCTTGCCCTGCTCGACGCTCTGGCCAGCGCCCACGCTGATGCGCTGCACCGTGCCATCTCGCGGGGCCTTCAGCTCGTTTTGCATCTTCATGCTCTCCAGGATGATCACGGTCGCCCCGCGCTTCACTTCCTGGCCCTCGCTCACCGGCACCGCGACGATCAGCCCCGGCATCGGCGACTTGATGGAGATCTCGCCCGTCTCGGCGCCGATCCCGCCCCGGCGCGAAGCCAGCAGCTGTGCGCGCTCATCCAGCACCTGCCCGCTGAACAGATGGCCGCGCATCATCACATCGATCGACTCGTCGGTCTCATTGATGATGACCTCGTAGCTCTCGTTCTCGCGGATCATCGAATACAGCGACGGCGCCAGCGTGAGGAAGTCGACCGTGCGCGGCTCGCCGTTGACCTTGAGCGCGCCGTCCTTGTCGATATCGATCTCGAACTTCTTGTCGTTCAGGATGGTCACGTATCTCATCGGTGAATGCGCTCCCAGCGCGACAGCCACTTCCAGTTGCTCGTATCACGCTCGTTTCTGCCGACAACCTGGCCAGCCAGCTGGCGCTGACGGTGTGCGTACAGCGTCGCAGCGATGGCGGCAGTCTCCAGCTCGCTGTCGTCGGGGTTGGTCTCGTAGGTGTTCATGCTGAACCGTTCCTCGACGAACTTGGTGTCGATCTTGCCCGCGATGAAGCTGAAGCTGCTGAGCAGGTTCTGATGGAAGGGGATGTTGTGCTTCACCCCCATGATGGTGAATTCCTCCAGCGCGCGGCGCATGCGAAGCATCGCTTCGGGGCGGTCATCGCCCCAGGTGATCAGCTTGGCGATCATGCTGTCGTAGTACGGCGTGATGGTGTAGCCCGCATACACGCCGCTGTCCACCCGCACGCCCGGCCCCGTCGGCATGATCAGCGAGCTGATGGTGCCGACCGACGGCAGGAAGTTGTTGTACGGATCCTCTGCATTGATGCGGCAC
>CAZZJW010000085.1:0-14428 GCA_964654755.1 uncultured Pleurocapsa sp.
CTGAACTTCCGCATGCGGGCGATGATCGTGTCGTTCGCGGCCTATCAGCTCTGGCTGCCATGGCAGGCGTTCGCCACCGCGCGGCCGTGCGTATGGCTGGACTTCGAGCCGGGCATCCACTACCCGCAGTTTCAGATGCAGAGCGGCACCACCGGCATCAACACGCTGCGCATCTACAACCCGGTGAAGCAGTCGCTCGATCAGGACCCGGACGGCGCGTTCATCCGCCGCTATCTGCCGGAGCTTGCCATTGTGCCCACGTCGTTTCTGCACCAGCCATGGCTGATGCCGGGGCGGATGCAGCAGTCGACAGGCGTCGTGCTGGGCCGGGATTACCCGATACCCATCGTCGACCACGAGGCGGCGGCCCGCGCCGCGCGGGAGGCGGTATGGGCGCTGCGCCAGGGACCAGCGATGCAGGCGGCCGCAGACGCAGTGCGCCAGAAGCACGCCAGCAGGCGATCCACACGCAGCGGACGCCGCCCGGCGAAGCGCGCAGACGGCCCGGCGCAGCTCCCGCTGCTGGGGTTCTAACGCAGCGTGCTGGATGGATGACCGCTGTGACGGGCGCGTTTGGGGATGCTGTCTTGCTGCGCTGCTATGCCCTCAGGTCCTCGTACTCACGATGCCGGCGCACGTAGGTTTCGACGAACGAACACAGCGCGATCATCTTCGCGCCGTCGGCACGCACGGCATCCAGCCCGGCACGCACCAGCGCGCTGCCGACGCCCCGGCCTTCAAAGGCGCGCGGAACGCCGGCGTGCGTGAAGACGTACACGCCATCGCGCAGTTCGTACACCAGCTCGGCGGTCTCGCCGGCCAGATGTACTTCGAAACGATGCGCCTCGCGGTTGTGGATCACGTCCAGCGGCGCGGGGTCATCCATCATCACGGCTCCTTGTGTCCTGGCGCAGTACCCGCCTGTCCCTCATGAGACCAGTGTAGCGCGCAGCACATGAGCGGCGCATGAAGCAGTGGGTGCGCGCCGCCGCGTGCATCGTTTTGCCCACCGGCTGCGTACTATGAGCAGTGGTAGAGAGCAGGGCATGGCCTGCATCCCCCGCCAGTATAATCATATGAACGTGGCGGCGCATGCACGCCCCACGCCAGAAGGCAGACAAGAGATCATGCGCGTCATCGTACACACCGGCAAAGGCGGCGTCGGCAAGACCAGCATCTCGGCAGCGACGGCCCTGCGCTGCGCCGAAATGGGCCTGAAGACCATCGTCATCAGCACGGACACGGCGCACAGCCTGGGCGACTCGCTGGAGCACGCCATCGGGCCGGAGCCGGTCGAAATCCTGCCCAACCTGTGGGCGCAGGAAGTCGACACCCGCTACTCGATGGACAAGTACTGGGGGCGCATCCAGCGCTACCTGACCGCGTTGTTCAGCCGGCAGGGCGTCGAGGAGATCGTCGCTGAGGAAGTGACCATCCTGCCCGGGCTGGAGGAGGGCGCGCACCTGCTGTGGATCAATCAGTATGTGCAGAGCGGCCAGTACGACGTGCTGGTGGTCGATGCTGCGCCCACCGCCGAGACGCTGCGCCTGCTCTCGTTGCCGGATGTCACGCGCTGGTGGTTCGAGAAGGTGGTCGGGTTGGCGCAGGGCGCCAGCCGCATCCTGCGGCCGATCGGCAAGCTGGTCGGGCGGGGCAACGACACCATCCCCGACAGCAGCGCGTGGGCGGAAGTGCGCGCGCTGTTCGACACGCTGGACAAGGTGCGCGATCTGCTCACCGACCCGGAGATCGCCAGCGTGCGGCTGGTGGTCAACCCGGAGAAGATGGTCATCAAGGAAACGCAGCGCACCTACACCTACCTCAACCTGTATGGTTACGCCACCGATGCCATCCTGTGCAACCGCGTCATCCCACCCGAAGTGACCGACCCGTACTTCGCCATGTGGAAGACCAACCAGCAGGAGAACATCGGCTTCATCGGCGAGGCGTTCGGCGGGCTGCCGCTGCTGCAGGCGCCGTTGTTCGGCACCGAGGTGGGCGGGCTGGAGGCGCTGCGCCGGCTGGGTGATGCGCTCTACGCCGACACAAACCCGGCCCAGAAGCTGTTCAGCGGCCAGACGCATCACATTGAAACCCTGGGCAAGGATGCGTATATCCTGCGCGTGCCGCTGCCTTTCGCCAGCAAGCAGGACCTGGACATGTATCGTTCGCGAGACGAGCTCACGCTGCGCGTGGGCCCGTACCGGCGCAATATCGTGCTGCCCTACAGTTTGTGGGATCTGGAAATCGCCGATGCTCGATTCGAAAATGACGTCCTCAACATCCACTTCACCCGTCAGCCTGAACGGCCGGCAGAACGGCGCGCATAGCGCCAACGGCGTGAATGGCGCCAACGGCGCGCATCGGCCCGCGGTCGATCAGAACGCCGAGCCGGATTTCCTGCGCAGCGCCGCCCCGGCAGAGCGACCGCACGCGCACAAGCCCGCGCCCGCGCCGCCGCCGCTGCGCGCTGTCGCCGAGCCGGAGATCCCCGATGTGCGCGACGTGGTGCGCGAACGCCCTGCCTCCATCCGGATGTGGATGCGCTACGCCCATGTGCTGTTCTTCTTCGGCTGGCTGTTCGTGCGCCTGCTGTGGTGGCACAAATTCATCGCCAGCAGCTTCCCGTCGTGGGTGGAACGCGGTAACCTGCGCCGCTGGACGGGCTACGCGCGCGAATTCCGGCGTTTCGCCCTCAGCACCGGCGGCGTGATGATCAAGGCCGGGCAGTTCGTCTCCACGCGCAGCGATATTCTGCCGCAGCAGATCACCGACGAGCTGGCCAGCCTGCGCGACGAGGTGCCCGGCGTACCGATCGACAAGGTCCGGGCCATCATCGAGCAGGACCTCGGCTCGATCCCGCAGCGCTTCGCCCAGTTCGACGAGCAGGCGCTGGCCGCCGCCTCGATCGGCCAGGTGCATCGCGCGCGCCTGCACGATGGTGACCGCGTGGTGGTCAAGGTGCTGCGCCCCAACATCATCGACATCTGCCACACGGACCTGGCGGCGATGCACGTCGTCGGGCGCATCGCCATGCGTTTCGGCTTCATTTCGCGCCGGGCGGATGCGGTCGCGCTCATCCTGGAATTCGGCCAGGTGCTGCTGGAGGAGCTGTCGTATCTGCACGAGGCGCGCAACGCTGCGCGCTTCGGGGCGATGTTCCGCGACGACCTGGGCGTGTACGTGCCGAAGGTGTACAGCGAACACTCGTCTGACCGCGTGATGACGATCGAGGATGTGAGCTCGATCAAGCTGGACGACTACGCCGCGATGGAGGCCGCCGGCATCAGCCGCCGCGCCGTCGCCAGGCGGCTGCTCGACACCTATCTGCGGCAGATCTTCGAGGAGCGCTTCTTCCACGCCGACCCGCACCCCGGCAACCTGTTCGTCTATCCGCTGCCGGAGGATGTCGCCAGCGATCCGGCCTATGCGCGGCTGAACAGCGAGGGTGGGCGACCGTTCTACCTGATCTTCATCGACTTCGGCATGACGGGCCGGCTGAGCCAGCAGATCGTCGATGGCCTGATCGGCACGATCGGCTCGGTGTTCTCGCGGGACTCGAAGGGGCTGATCGACAGCTACTCCAAGCTCGGCTTTCTGCTGCCCGGCGCCGACACCGACCGGCTGGAGGAAGCGACGCGCATGGTGTTCGATCAGGTGTGGGGCCTGTCGATGGAGCAGATGCGCGAGATGAGCTTCGACAGCATGCAGATGATGAGCCGCGAGTTCAGCGATCTGCTGTATACGATGCCGTTTCAGGTGCCGCAGGATTTCATCTATCTGGGCCGCACGGTGAGCATCCTGAGCGGGATGACGACCGCGCTGGACCCGACGATCAACCCGTGGAGCGAGCTGCAGCCGTACGCGGCGCGGCTGGCGCTGGCGCCGGCGGGCGGCGGCAAGCCGCTGGGCGGCCCGCTGAGCGCGCTGCTGGCAGGTGCGCCGGTGCTGCAACCCGTGCTGCAGAACCTGTTCAGCGGCAACGGCGGGCAGGCGCTGGCTGGGCTGGCCGGCCAGCTGCTGGGGCGCGGGAACGGGTTGGCCGAGCGGCTGGAGTCGGGCGATCTGAAGGTGAAGGTGGAAGCTGCGCCGCTGCTCAAGGGGCAGTTGTGGCGGCTGGAGATGCAGCAGCGCAAGACCACACGCGCGGTGCTGGCCGGGGCGCTGCTGGTGACCTCGACGCTGTTCTACACCAATGGTGATGTCGTGCTGGCGGTGGTGGGCTACGGCGCCACGGCGCTGGTGTACCTGCTCGGCATCGCCTGGGCAGAGCCGTAGGCTGGGCGGTCAGCTGGCGCCGTTGAGGAAGTCTCGCAGGGTGGTGTGGAAGCGCACTGGCTCGTCCATCATCGGGAAGTGTCCGCTCTTCTCGAACGACACGATGTGCGCCGCTGGCGCGTAGTGCAGCAGCACGTCCGCCTGTTTCGGATCGACGATGATGTCCTTGCGCCCGTAGATGCCCATGATCGGCATGTGCAGCCCGCCTAGCTGCGACCGCAGGTCGGTCTCGCGCAGCGTGGTGATGCTCTCGATGAACGGCTCGAGCGTCAGCTTGGCGACGTCGTCCGTCAGCATCTTGCCCAGCCGCCCGCCGTCACGCCCCATGAAGTGCGCATAGCCGCGCAGAAATGGGCGGAAGCCGCCCTGGAAGGCGTGATACAGCGCGGGAGCCTTTTGCCCCAGCTCGATCCACTGCCGGTTGGCCGCCAGCTTCAGCAGCGGGCTGAGCGAACGCCCCTCGATCGGTGAGCCGACCACCGCCACCTTGACCACCTTCTCCTGATGCTGCAGCGCCGCATTCAGCGCGACCGTACCGCCCATCGAATGCCCGACCAGCGGCGCCTTGACGATGCCCATGCGCTCCATGAAGGTGCTGACCATCCGCGTGAAGTTGTCGACGGAGAACTCCGTCGCCTGGTCTCCTGAGTCGCCGAAGCCGAGGAAGTCGATGGCGTACAGGCGAAAGTCGCGCCCGAGCAGCTCGATGGTATCGCGCCACACCGCCCATGAGTTCAGCCAGCCGTGCAGCAGCAGCACCGGCCTGCCGCGCCCGTAGGCCTCGTAATGGATGATGCCCTGATCGGTGACGAGTGTCGCCAAAATGCCGCTCCTGCGCCCGCCTAGATGTTCTTCTCCATCTCTTCCAGGATCGAGTAGAGCAGCTGCAGCAGCACTTCCTTGACGCTTTCCTTGTCGTTGGCGACGCAGCCGAGCAGCTTGACGCCATCCTCGATGCGCAGCGCGATGCGCAGGTCCTCGATGCTCCACGCGTCCGGCAGGTCCTGCTTGTTGGCGGCGACGACGAACGGCGTAGGCGCGTAGGCGCGGAAGGTCTCCAGGATGCTTTTGGCTTCGCGGAAGGTCTCTGGCTTGGTGCTGTCCACCATCACGATGAAGCCGAGCATGCCTTCTGCCAGGATCTCCCACATGAAGTCGAAGCGGCGCTGGCCGGGCGTGCCGAACAGATACAGCACCAGGTCGTCATCCACCGTGATGCGCCCGAAGTCCATGGCGACGGTGGTTTCGCTCTTGATCTTCGACTCGGCCTCCGAGGAGATCGCACGCTCGGTCTTGACCACGTCGATTTCACTGATGGCGCTGATGAACTCTGTTTTTCCGGAGCTGAACGGCCCCGTGACCACCATTTTGACCTGCTGCATGTCGATCGCTCTTTTCGCACCCACAACTGCCGCGCTGGTGACGGGCAGTTGACCCACGGCAAAATGATGCTGCTTTCAGCTTCGCAGACGGTTGATGATACGCTCAACGACGCTCTTCTCAACGCTCGGGGCGCGCACGGCCTGCGGACCGCCTGCTGCACGCTGTAAAGCTGGCGCCCCCGGAGGGGACACGATCTCCACCAGTCCCGCCTGTTCCAGTCCGAACACGATCCGCCGGATCTCGATCTCGCTCATGTTGTTCGCCTTGGCGATCTGGCGGATGGTGTTGCGCGGGTTGACGAAGCTGACCACGCGCCATTCCTCCACGCTTAGATGGATTCCCTTGAACTTTTCGCGCGGATTTTCGGGGAATTTGAGCGCCATATCCAGATTGGGCAGGTGCGATGTGAGCTGTTCGATCTCGCGGATCCGGCGCGCGCCCTCGATGATGACATTTTCCAGATCGATTGGCACGACGATGCGGTCGGCGCCGGGCAGCAGATTGTCCTCAAAGCGAAACGGTCCTTCGGCCCACGTCAGCAGATTGTAGACCACATCGAGCGTGTGCTGCTGGATGCTGGCGACGATATCGCGCTGCGAGACGTAGTTGGCGTTGATGAGCAGCAGCGCCAGCGCCTTGTCGTTGGTGTTGCTGGTGCGCTCGCGGATGATGCGCGCCTGATCGTCGGTCAGCTTGCCGGCCTTGTTCAGCACGCTGACCAGGTTGCCATCCTGCGCGCCCAGCTGCGCCGCGATCAGCTTGCCCGAACGGAAGGCGACGCGCGCGCGCTCGGCGCCGGGCAGCTGCTTGATGTTGCCGATGGCATCCTTTTCCGCGCTGCGAATGCCCTCAAAGAACATCAGCGTGCCGGTTTTGCCAGCCAGATTGATCAGATTGAGCAGCTGCGTTGTGCTGAAATCGCGAAGGTTTCCCTGCAGCGGCATCTACGCCCCTCATTTCGCTGACTGCATCGGCTGCTGGTGTGGTGGCACACCAGCCCCAGGCCGCGCCAAGTGCCGCTGCGCTGCGCCGATGACCTGTAGGAATTGTAATTCAAACCGGGCCGCTGCAACAATTGAGTTGAGTGCCCGCCCTCAGCCCATCGGCATGTAGCGGTCTGAGGCGTAGCGCCCGGTGACGAAATGCGAGAGCTGGCGCTCGATGTCCGTCAGCAGCGCGCTCGCGCCGATGCGGAAGCGATCGGGCATCAGCCAGGCATCGCCCAACTCCTCCTTCATCAGGAACTGCCAGGCCATCGCCTGCTTGGCGCTGCGCAGTCCGCCCGCCGGCTTGAAGCCGACGACGTGCCCGGTCGCCTCGTGGTAGGCGCGGATCTGGCGGCACATCACCAGGCTGTTTTCCAGCGTGGCGTTGGTCGGCTCCTTGCCGGTGGAGGTCTTGATAAAGTCGGCGCCGGCCATCATGCACACCAGGCTGGCCCGCGCGATCTGCGTCAGCGTCGCCAGCTCGCCGGTGGCCAGGATCGCCTTCATGTGCGCGTCGCCGCACGCTTCGCGGAACTGGCGGATCTCGTCGTACAGCCGCTCCCAATGCCCGGTCAGCACGTGCTCGCGGCTGATGACGATGTCGATCTCGCGCGCGCCGGCCCGCACAGACTGGCGGATTTCCTCCACACGCAGGGGCAGCGGGCTAAGACCTGCCGGGAAGCCGGTCGAGACCGCCGCGACGGGGATGTCCGCGCCCTGCAGCGCGGCCAGCGCGTCGCCGATGCGCGCATGATACACGCACACCGCGCCCACGGTGAGATGGCGCTCGGCCATGCCCAGCGCTTCGAGCAGGTCCTGGCGCACCGGCTGGCGGGCTTTGGCGCACAGCCGCGCGACGTTACCCGGCGTGTCATCTCCAGCCAGCGTGGTCAGGTCGATGCAGGTGAGCGCGCGCAGTAGCCATGCGGCCTGCCACTCCTTCTTGACGGTGCGGCGCGTGGTGAGCGTAGCGGCGCGGCGCTCGGCGGCGCTGCGGTTGATCTGCGCCGCCTTCACCCAGCCCAGGTCGAGTGGCATGCCGGGGTTGCGCTCGGTATGGGCCGGCTGCGCGGCCTGATGGCCGTTGGTCTGCGCCTTCGCGCGCGGTTCACGGATCGCCATGGGCGACTCTCTCCACTCCGGTACGCCGGATCCACTCCAGTGATTATAGCGCGGGGCGGCGCGTCTCAGACGTGCAGCAGGCCGCGAAAGCCGCGCGCCCCATAATACGACTCTGCGCCGTTGTGATACACGAACACGGTCTCGTAGCGCCGGTCGCAGAACAGCGCGCCGCCCAGCCGGCGGATCGCAGCAGGCGTGCGCACCCAGCTGGATGTCGTGGTGTCGAAGGCGCCCAGCCGCTGCAGCGCGCGATACTGCTCTTCGTTCAGCATCTCCACGCCGATGGCGGCGGCCATCTCGACTGCGCTGCCCGCCGGCTTGTTGGCCTTGCGCTGTTCGAGCGCCGCGCCGTCATAGCACAGGCTGCGGCGGCCCGCCGGGCTTTGCGCGCTGCAGTCGCAGAAGATGATCGCGCCGGTGTGGGAATCGCGCCCGATGACATCCGGCTCGCCGCCGGTGCGCTCCATCTCGTGCAGCACGCGCAGCTTGTCCGGGTGCGCTTCCAGCCGGGCCAGCACCTCCTGCCAGGCGATCTGCGCGTGGCGCTGCATGTGCTGCTGGAAGCGCGCGCTAAGGACGCCGATCAGTTCGTCGCGCTGCTGCGTCGTCCATTCCATGCTGCACGTCCCTTTCCGCGTCAGTCCCCGCGCAGGCGCTCGACCAGCTCTGGCCGGAATGGTTCCAGCTCGACGCGCAGGGCGTCCAGTGCCTCGCGCCCGTCCTTCACGCTCAGGATGAGCGCCGGGTGGCCCGCTTCCAGCCGGTCGGCCAGGCGCGCGCCGAGCGCTTCGGTGTCGGCGCTGTCGAGCAGATTGGCCGCCGCGCGGCCCGTCAGCCCGCCGATGAACGCGCCAGCCAGCGCCGCCGAGCCGAGCGCGATCACCGCGCCGATGCCGGGCAGGGCGAGCGCGCCGAGCTGCGCCACGCCAAAGGCGGCCAGCGCCGCGCCCAGCGTGCCGCCGGTGATCCCGCCCTCGTCCGGCCCAATCTTGTCGTCCAGCGTCACCACTTCACCGCTCTGCGCCCTGGCGACGATCGCAGCGCGCTGAAACTCGATCGCGCCTGATGCGCTCAGATGATCCAGCGCCCGGGTGAGCGTCCCGCGGGATGAAAACACGATCAGGATCATCTCATTCATCATGACGGCGCAGCCGGGAACGCGGCTACCGCTTCTCCAGCGGGACGGCTTCGGCATCAAACTCGTGCACCAGCCGGTCGGTCATCTCCGTCATGTCGTCCTCGCTGCCTTCGAGCTCCAGCGCCAGCGCCGCCTCGTTGCGGTGCAGATGATGCGCCAGCGTCTCCAGCACGTGGTCGTTGATGCCGAAATCCATCAGTCGTGCTGCGCTCGCGCCCAGCCCGCCGCCGATCGCGCCGCCGGCCACCGCGCCCAGACCGAGCGCCACCAGCGGGCCGATGCCCGGCAGCAGCAGCGCCCCCAGGCTGGCGAGGCCCATTGTGCCCATGATCGCGCCCAGCGTGCCGCCCGTCACCGCGCCTTCCACCGGCGTGATGTCGTTGTCGTAGATCGTCACCTCGTCGTTGTCGGCGCGTGCCAGCACTGCGCTGCGCACCACCTTCACGCTCTCGTGACTGTTGATGTACTCGGTGGCATCGACCACCTTGCCGCGGGTTGGGAACGAATACACGACCAGCTTCTTCGTCTGGTTCGTCATCGTGTGGCTCCTCTCTCAACTGCTTCGACTCTAACCGCGCGCGGGCAAAAGCACAACTACCGCGCTGAGCCGCGTGCCGCCGGCGCATCGGCAGATTGCCGCGCGTGTGGATGCCGCTATAATCATCGCATCAAGATGTAGAAGCACCCGCGGGGTCACAGGCCCTGCCTTCGCCATGGATGGGACAGCGAAAAGGTCAGCGCGATGCGACGGTGGCTGGTGTGGATGGGGATGGCGGTGGTTGTGCTGGCCGCGAGCTGGAGTGCGATGGCAGCGGCAGATCGGCCTGTGCAGCAGCAGGCGACGCCGTCTGCACTGGGCGCCGGCGTGGATGCGCAGGAGTTCTTCTTCGACGCCCGCCTGGACCTGGAAACGCTGATCGACTCGCGGGTGGGGCCGGAGGTGCGCCCAGAGGGCTGGACGGGCAACCTCGACACGGCCAGCGCGGCGTTTGCCCCCAACCTGTGGTACGACAGTGAGCTGCTGGCGAACGCGGTTTATGGCGAAGGCCAGCGCCCGGACGACTGGCAGCCGGCGACCACCACCTCGCAGGAGTCGCTCGTGCGCTCGGTGCGCCGCAACATCGAAACGATGGCTGATGAGGTGTTCGGCCTGGGTACGCGCCCGCAGGAGTGGCGCGGCGCTTCGGCGCTGCTGCGCTGTGATCGCACACTGCTCAACACCCTGTCGCTGCTCGAACTGCTCTATCGCTACGAACGCACTACACCCGATTCGGCCATCAACTTCTGCGAAGCGCTGCAGGCGGAGCTGGAGCTGCGCCTGAACGAGCTGGTGTTCTCCACGCCCAATCAGGACGGAGCGGTGCTCGACCCGATCGAACTGCTGGGCGGCATGCGTGGCGATCTCGAACGCCTGGCGGATGAGCTGCTGGGCCTGAACACTCGCCCGGGCGGCTACATCGGCAACCGCGATGCGCGCACCCTCACCTTCATTTCGGATGCTTTTCTCGACATGAATGCGCTGGCCAATCTGCGTCTGGGGGCCGGCGTGCGCCCGGCGGGCTGGGCTGGCAGTGTGGCCGCCGCCGCGGGGCCGGCCTATTACACGCTGCGCTACGACCTGGAGCTGCTGGCGGATGCCACGCTGCCGCCAGAGCGCACGCAGGACCGCCCGACGGGCTGGCAGGGGGAAACCCGCAGTGAGCGCTGCCGGCCAGCGGTGAGCTATCTCACGTTCCTCGTTCGGGAGGGCTTCAATGTCTCGCTGGATGAGCTCGATCCGCAGGCGGCGGATTACTGCGCGCAGCTTGAGGAGGCGCTCAACGCCGTGGCCGAGAATCCACCTGTGCTGGATGAAGTCGAGGTGGAGGCGCGGTTCACCGGCGCATCGAATTACGCCTTCGCCTATCTCGATGTCGGCGCGCTGCAGTACATGGGGGTGATGCCGGGCGGCACGCCTTTCCGCGCAGTCTCGCGCAACTACGGCGACTCGACCATGATGTTCGTGGTGGGCAATCAGTTCGCGGTGTACGTCGACCGGCGCTTCACCAGCGTTGAGGAGACGGTGTTCAACAGCCTGCCCACCATCGACCCGGCTGGGCCGGTGGCCTTCTGCGACGCAGGCTGGTGCAACGGCCCCGGCCCGACGCCCACGCCCACGGGCAGCTCGCCGCTGGAGCAGATCGTGTTCGGCAGCACGCCGCAGCCCACGCCCAACCCGGATGACCTGAGCACGACCAAGCAGCTCGTGAGCTGGGAGTACGTGCGCGTGACGTATATCTCCGACAACCTGGCGTCGCGCAGCGCGCAGGTGACGCTGGAGCTGTGCAACGCTCCGGCAGCCGTCGCCACGACGTGCGAGCCGGCGACGAGCGTGTTCGACAACGCGATCAACGCCGCGCGCCCGCCGGTCGGCCAGCAGAACGGCCAGAATGTGTACGACTTCCGCTATGGCTACAACACGGCGATCGTGATCGAGAGCGAGTCGTTCTTCTCCACGGACGTGTGGATCAGCGACCCCACCATTCGCTGACCGCGCTGTTCCGCCGCATCTTCAGGCCCTTCTCGTGATGAGAGGGGCCTTTTTGTGTGGCGCGGCGGGCGGCGCATGCGCTTGTACCCCTGTTCGAAGGCTGATAGAATCGCGGTCTGGTCTGAGGAGTACATCCTTTGCCTGAACAAGCCCTCTACCTCAAATGGCGTCCCCTCGCCTTCGACGAGATGGTCGGACAGGAACACATCACCCGCACGCTGCGCAACGCGCTGCGCAGTGATCGTGTGCGCCACGCCTACCTCTTCAGCGGGCCGCGCGGCACGGGCAAGACGACCACGGCCCGCCTGCTGGCGAAGGCGGTCAACTGCCTGGACCCCGATCCCGACCGCCGTCCGTGCAACGTGTGCGATCACTGCCGTGCCGTCAACGAGGGCCGCTTCCTCGATCTGATCGAGATCGACGCGGCCACGCATACCGGCGTCGATGACGTGCGCGATCTGCGCGACAAGATCGCGTTCGCGCCGGGCGAGGGCCGTTACAAGGTCTACATCATCGATGAGGTGCACCGCTTCAGCGGCAGCGCCTTCGATGCGCTGCTCAAGACGCTGGAGGAGCCGCCCGAACATGCGCTGTTTGTGCTGGCGACGACCGAGCTGGACAAGGTCCCCGCGACCATCCGCAGCCGCTGCCTGCTCTTTCAGTTCCGCCGCTTCTCCGTGCACGAGGTGGCCGACCGGCTGCACGAGATCGCTGCCAGCGAGGGCCTGCAGACGGAGCGTGCGGCGCTGGAGATGATCGCGCGCCACGGCACCGGCTCGATGCGCGACAGCGTCAGCCTGCTCGATCAGATCGTCACCGATCCCAGCCAGCCGGTCACGCTGGCGCTGGTGCAGCAGGTGCTGGGCACGGCCAGTTCAGCAGCGGTTCGCCGGCTGGCGGCGGCGCTGATCGCTGGCGATGCTGCCGAAGGCCTGCGCATCATTAATGAAGCGGTGGATTCGGGGACGGACCCGCGCCAATTCGGCCAGCAGATGGTGGAGTACCTGCGCGCGGTGCTGCTGGCGCAGACGGCCGGCCCGGAGCTCGTCGAGGCTTCGGCGGAGGACCGCGCCTTGTTTGTGCAGCAGGCAGCGCAGATTTCACGCGGGGCGCTGGCGCGGGCGCTGCGCATCTTCAACGAGGCGGTCAACAGCTACAAGGGCGGCTGGCAGCCGCAGCTCACGCTGGAGCTGGCGCTGATCGAAAGCCTGCGCAGCGCGGTGGAGGCGGCAGAGCCTGCGCCGGCCCCTGCTGCTCCGGCGGCGCGCACCGCCCCGGTGGCGGCGGCCACGCCGGCATCCGCGCCGGCCCCGCCAGAGCCGCCAGAGCCGCCCGGCCAGCCCCCGGTGATCCCGGCCTCGCGCATTTCCGAGCGCTGGGAGGATGTGCTGCGCGCCATGTATCGCCACAACCAGACTGCGCCGGAAGTGATGCGCTATTTCCGCGTGGTCAAGGTGGACGGACGCACGGTGACGCTGGCGACCGATCAGGAAGTGTATTTCCAGCGCATCAATCCGTATCCGGAAAAGAAGCAGGTGATCGCGAAGGCGCTGCACGACGTCTTTCAGGAGAAGCTGCTGATCACGGTGCTGTACCTGCCGCAGGGTGGTGATGCGCCCACGGCGGAGTCAGCCCCCAGCGACGATCCGCTGTTGTCGACAGCATCGGAACTGGGCGCGAAGAATGTGCGAAAAGTCAAAAAGAATACTCCGTCAGAGTGAGTGCGCCACGGACGAAAGGGATGTGAGCCATGTCGAAGAAGCGCGGTGGGATGGGTGGTTTTGGCGGCGGGATGCCTGGCGGCGGCCAGATGGGCATGATGAAGCAGCTGCAGAAGATGCAGCAGGACATGCTGGCGGCGCAGCAGGCGCTGGAGAGCGAGACGGTCGAAGTCTCGGCGGGCGGCGGCGCGATCCGCATCGTCATCACCGGCCATCAGCGCGTGCAGTCGGTGCAGGTCAATCCGGCCCTGCTCGATACCAGCGATCCGGAATGGGTCAATGACCTGCAGGATCTGCTCGTGGTGGCGGTGAACGACGCCATCATCCAGAGTCAGACGATGGCCGCGCAGCGCATGGAGTCGATCACGGGCGGGCTGGGCGATATGCCGGGGCTGGGCGGGCTGCTGGGCGGCTGAAAGCGCCAGCGCTGAGGTAGTCACTGCGGGCGCCCCCGCCCTGCGCCCCGAAAGGCCAGGTGCGGCAGGCGTCCGCGTTTGTTTTGTGCTGGCAGCGTGAGGGAGGAATGATGTCGAAAGCCATACCAGAGCCGGTGACGCGGCTGATCGAAGCCTTCGCGCGGCTGCCCGGTGTCGGGCCGAAGACCGCCTCACGCCTGACGTACTATCTGCTGCGCTCCCCGGATGATGTATCGCTGTCGCTGGCGGATGCACTGCGCGAACTGAAGGCGAACACGCGCTACTGCTCGGTGTGCTATAACATCACGGTCAGCGACCCGTGCCCGATCTGCGCCGATGCGCAGCGCGACCAGCGCATGATCGCGGTGGTCGAGGAGCCGCTGGATGTGCTGGCGATCGAGCGCACGGGCGCCTACAAGGGCGTGTATCACGTGCTGCACGGGGCGATCTCGCCTGTCAACGGCGTGGGCCCGGACGATCTGCGTATTCGTGAGCTGACGCGGCGCGTGGAGAAGGGCGGCGTGGGTGAGGTGATCATCGCCACCAATCCGGGGCTGGAAGGCGACGCGACGGCCATGTACATCCAGCGTGAGCTGGTGGGCAAAGGCGTGCGAATGTCGCGGCTGGCGCGCGGCCTGCCGGTCGGCAGTGATATCGAATATGCCGACAGCAACACGCTGACGCGGGCGCTGGTTGGGCGCAGTGAGGTGTAGGCGTATGAATTGAGTGACGGCACGGGAAAACTGACCCTTCACAGGAGGGCTTCGGGGGCCCTATACTGTGCGGGCCTGTGAAAACAGGCACAACCCGGGCGGCAGAAAATGCTGCTCCAAACCCAAAGCGCACAAAGAGAC
>CAZZJW010000086.1:0-14200 GCA_964654755.1 uncultured Pleurocapsa sp.
CTCGGCGTTGAGCGTGCCGTAGGTTTCGTAGGCCAGCGTGAAGCCGGGCAGCACGGCTCCACTGCGCAGCGGCAGCGGCTCGTCGAAATGCGCGCTCTGGCGCTGCACGATGCCCACGGAGCCCTGCGTTTCGCGCGGATGACGGGTGCGATGCCCGTTCTCACGCGGATCTGGCAGGTAGCCACTGGATTTCTGGTACGGCTGTTCACTCATCGACTTGTACTTCACTTTCATCCTGCGCCGGGCTGGCCATCCGAACGCATGCCAGGAGCGCGTCCACCCCTGGCATGCGGCTGGCACTATTCTACTTCGCTGCGTGCACGGATACCCCCTGCGAAACGGCCAGCGCCTGGTCGAGATCCCACAGGATGTCCTGCACGTCTTCGATGCCGATCGCCAGACGGACGAAATCGGGGCTCACGCCGGCGGCGGTCTGCTCCTGCTCGGTGAGCTGGCTGTGGGTGGTGGTCGCCGGGTGAATGGCCAGCGAGCGGGCATCGCCGACGTTGGCCAGATGCGAGAACACCTTGAGGTTGTCGATGAAGGTGCGGCCCGCCTGCTTGCCGCCCTTGATGCCGAAGCCGATCACGGCGCCCGCGCCCTTGGGCAGGTACTTCTTCGCGCGCTCGTAGCTGCTGTGGCTGGGCAGGCCGGGGTAGTTCACCCAGGCGACGGCCGGGTGACTCTCCAGATACTCAGCGACGGCCTGCGCGTTGGCGACGTGCCGGGCCATGCGCAGCGCCAGCGTCTCCAGGCCGATGATGTTGAGGAAGCTGTTGAAGGGGGCCTGGCTGCCGCCGAAATCGCGCAGGCCGACGACGCGCGCGCGCCCGATGAAGGCTGCCGCGCCCAGCACATCGGCCAGCACGGCGCCGTGATAGGCAGGTTCCGGCTGGACGATGCCGCTGTGCCGGCCGCTGGCCTTCCAGTCGAAATTGCCGCCATCCACCAGCACGCCGCCGATGCTCAGGCCGTGGCCGCCGATCCACTTGGTGGTGGAGTGCACGCTGATGTTGACGCCCCACTTGAACGGCTGGAACAGATACGGCGTGCCGAACGTATTGTCGACGATGACGGGGATGCCATGCGCTTTGGCCAGCGCGCTGATGCCTTCGAAGTCCGGGATTTCCAGCTTGGGATTGCCGATGGTTTCGAGGTAGATGGCGCGCGTTTTGGCGTTGATCAGCTTCTCGAAATCGGCGGGGTTGGTGCCCTGCACGAAATGCGTGGTGATGCCGATGCGGCGCAGGCTCTGCGAGAACAGCGTATACGTGCCGCCGTAGAGGGCCGCTGTGCTGATGATCTCATCGCCGGCGTTGGCGAGCGTGAGGATCGCCAGGGTTTCGGCGAACTGGCCGGAAGCCGTGGCCAGCGCGCCGATGCCGCCTTCCAGCGCGGCGATGCGTTCCTCGAAAACGGCGTTGGTCGGGTTCATGATGCGGGTGTAGATGTTGCCCGGCTCGGCCAGCGCAAACAGTGCCGCGGCGTGATCGGTGTCGCGGAACTGGTAGGAGGTGGTCTGGTAGATCGGCACCGCGCGCGAGCCGGTGGTCGGGTCTGGCGTGTAGCCCGCGTGCAGCGCGAGCGTCTCGAAGCCGGGGGTGCGATTGCTGGTTCCGTTGCCTTCAGCCATGATGCGCTAATCCTTGTCTGTGTACTCGTCAGAACTGATAAAGGAAATGCAGATGCCGGGCGCAGCTAGGGCTGCTCTCCCTTGCGAATGGGCGCGCCGATCAGATTGCCCCATTCCGTCCATGACCCGTCGTAGTTGCGCACGTTCTGGTAGCCGAGCAGATGCCGCAGCACGAACCAGGTGTGCGACGAACGTTCGCCGATCCGGCAGTAGGCGACGATATCGGCGGCGTCTGCCCCGACGCCCTTGCCGCCGTAAAGCGCGGCCAGCGCCTCTTTCGACTTGAAGGAGCCGTCCTCGCTCACGGCCTGCGCCCACGGCACGTTCTTCGCGCCGGGGATGTGGCCGGGGCGCTGCGCGGTCTCGCTCATGCCGGGCGGCGCGATGATGTCGCCGACATACTCCGCCGGGGAGCGCACGTCCACCAGCGCGAAGGACGGCTGCTCCAGGCGGGCGCGCACGAAGTCGCGGTCGGCACGCAGCACAGCGTTGATGCCGCCGACGCGATAGCTGGTGGGCGGGAAGTGCGGCTCGTCAGTGGTCACCGGGCGGCCTTCCGCGAGCCACTTCTTGCGCCCGCCATCCATCAGGCTGACGTTGTCGTGGCCGTAGTAGTTGAACAGCCACAGTGCATAGGCGGCGAACCAGTTGTTGTTGTCGCCGTAGAGCACCACCCACGTTTCGGGGCGGATGCCGGCTTCGCTGAGCAGGCGCTCGAAATCCGCCTGGCTGATGATGTCACGGGCGATGCTGTCCTGCAGCTGCGACTGCCAGTTGAAGGCGATTGCGCCCGGCGCGTGCCCGGTGGCGTACTGCGTGGTATCGACATCGACCTCGACCAGGCGGAACAGGCCGGCATCGAGGTTGTCTGCGACGAACTGGGTGGTGACGAGCGGCTCGGTCATGGTCGGGTGCTCCTTGTGCGGCGGTTCCGGAACTGATGTGACGACCAGCGCGATTTCTTCAAACGCGCTGCGATCGGCCAGCAGTCGCCACACGCGCTGCTCGGCGGCGCGCGGGCCGGGCTGGACGGAGGTGATGACGTAAGTGAAGTTGGGCAGGGCGTGATCGCGGTCGTAGACGGAGGGGATGGCGGGGGAGTCCGGATGGCTGTGGTAGTAGCCGACCAGCGTCAGCCCGCGCGCATCGGCGGCATCCTCCAGCCGCGCCCAGTCCTGCGGCGTCATGGCGTAGCGGTGGTACTGCTCCTCGGCAGCGAAGGTGTTCTCGATCTGGATGATGTCGAGGATGTGCACGTCTGCGCCGCGCAGCTCACCCAGCAGAAATCCGCCGCCCTCGTTGGGATAGGTGTGCTGCATCTGCTCGAAGATGGCGGCCTGCAGGCCGCGACTGATGTGTACTGCCATGATCTGTGTATCTCCCGCGCAGGACAACAAAAAAGCCACCCGGTGGGGTGGCTTTTCATCTACGCGCTGTATCTTCGCAAACTAGCTCTGCGCAGCTGCCACTCGCCCCGGTATCGTGACCGTGTTGTTCATACAACACATCATGCCGCACATCATACAGGCGGCTGCAGGCAAAACAGGGGCAGTGCGCATCTCACTCATGGCGCAAAGCGTAACACAGCTTTGACGCTTGTCAAGCGGGCAGATGCGGCGCCTCACCCGCTCGCCACGCGCCCTGGCTGAAGATGCTGCTCGAAGAAGTCTGCGATGGCGTTGTAGCAGCGCACGCGGTTGTGGAACTTGATCATGTCGTGGCCTTCGTCCTCGAACAGCAGGTACTCCACTGCGCGCCCGATCGCCTTCAGCCGGTCTGCCACATCGCGGGACTCGCTTTCGACCACGCGCGGGTCGTTGCGCCCCTGGATCACCAGCATCGGGCAGGTGATGCGCTCGATGCCGGTGCTGGGGGAGCGTTCGAGCAGATCGTCGCGGTCCTTCACCGGGTCCCCGATCGCAGCGGCGAAATACGGCTTCCACGTCTCCGGGATGCGCTCGGAGAACGTGATCAGGTTGTAGGGGCCGAACATGTCGACCGCGGCCTTCCACAGGCTGGGGTGCCGGCTGGCGAGCATCAGAGTCATGTAGCCGCCGTATGAGCGCCCGACCACGCCGGCGCGGTCGGTGTCGATCAGCGGGTCTGCGGCCAGCACCTGCAGGGCGTGCACATGATCGAGGCGGTCGCTGCCGCCCCAGTCGCGGTCGACGTGCTTGGTGTAGGCCAGCCCGTAGCCTGTGCTGCCGCGCACGTTGGGCACGAACACCGCGAAGCCGCGCAGGGTGAGGAACTGGATGAGCGGCATGGAGAACCAGGTGAAGTCCGGCCGCTCCTGCGACTGCGGGCCGCCGTGAATGTAGTACACCAGCGGGCGCGGCCCACTGAAGCCGAGCGCGGGCGCCGGGCGGTACAGGCGCGCGGAGATGCGCAGGCCATCCCAGGAGGTGTACGACGCATCTTCGCCGGGCGAGAGCAGGCCGGGGGAGATGCCGAGCACGCGCTCATCCGTGTGCTGCGCGATGCCGCCGTTGGTGACCGTGTAGAGCTGTACCGGCTGCGTTGCGCTGCTGAACGACAGCGCGGTGCGCCCGGTGGCGCGCTCGGTATGAACGGCCTTGACGGTGCCTTGCGCCAGTGGCGCCCGCCCCACCAGCACGTCGTCGATGGCGAAAACACACGCCGGCTCGTCCAGCACGCCTTCGTACAGCCAGGTGACGCCGTCGATGTTGTACATCAGCTGGAAGCGGTCCTCGCCGAGCGCGCTCAGGCCCTCCAACTCGCCGCCCCCACTGTGCGAAATGCCGGCCACGGCCACGGGCGCCAGCAGGCCGGGCTGCGCCGGGTCCGCCAGCGCCAGCCCACCGGCATCGTCGAACAATGCGGTGAGCACCAGCAGCCGGCCAGCCGTCGTGAACTCTGCGGCGCCAAAGCCGGTGAGCGGCGGCTGTTCGCCTTCGGCGCGGGCCTCGATCGGCGTGCCCGCCAGCACGACATCGCCCTGTCCGCGCTGCCAGAAGCGGAGGATGGTGTCGCCGGTGGTGTAGCCCTCTATCAGGCAGGCGCGGCTGCCATCCGGGCTGGCGCACGCGACGCTCTGGCCCCATGTGCTGCGCGTGAGCGTCTCGACGGTGTCGGCGGCCAGGTCCACGCCGATCAGCGTGCTGACTGGCTCGGAGAGCGACTCGATGCGGAACCAGGCGCGGTTGGTGTTCTCGTCTGCGATCTGGCAGTGCGCGCGGTGGCCCTGGAAGTGCTCAGGCAGCAGCGGCGCAGGGAAGTCGCCGTCCATCGCGATCATGTACGGCTGGTAGACCTCGTCACCATCCTGATCGATCATCACCAGCACCTTGCCGAGCGCCGGAAAGACGCGGAAGGGCACGCCATCGAGCAGTTCCGGGTTGGGCAGGGCGATATCCGGCGGCAGCAGGGGCTGCGGCACGCCGTCGCCATTTCGCATGCGGTACAGGCTGAGCCGGCCAGACATGTTGCTGAGGAAATACAGGTCGTCTCCCGCCCACTCCGGGTCCATGAACAGGCGTGCAGACAGCAGCGATTCGATGCGGACCATGTCGTGAGCCCCCTTCATGTTCAGTCACTGCGGACAGTGTAACACCGCCGGAAAGGCGTGCCAGTGCCGGGTCCGCGCCGCGCATGAGCCGCACATGAATGGTCCGCTTGCCCTTGTGCGGGCGTGCTATAATTCTGCGCGTGAACAGGAGAAAATCTGCGATGTCTGACGTCACGATTCACAAGGGGCTGGACAACGTCGTCATTGACGAATCGAAGCTGAGCCTCGTCAACGGTACAGAAGGAAAACTGATTTACGCGGGCTACAAGATCGAGGATCTTGCAGCACACGCGCTGTATGAGGAAGTGGTGTTTCTGCTGTGGAACGGCCGCCTGCCGAACCGCGCCGAGCTGGAAGCGCTGCGGTCTGAGATCGCCGCGCATGCCGCTGTGCCTGCAGAGGTGCTGGCCATCCTGAAGCAGCTCCCGCGCGACAGCGACCCGATGGCGGTGATGCGCTCGGCGGTGTCGCTGCTGGCGCATTACGACCCGGACAGCGAGAACACCACGCCCGAGGCCAATCGCCGCAAGGCCGTGCGCCTGAACGGGCAGGCGGTGACGCTTGCCGCCGCCTGGCCGCGCATCCGCAAGGGGCTGGAGCCGGTCGCGCCGCGCACCGACTTCAATCTGGCGCAGAACTTCGTCTACATGCTGCGCAATGCCGAGCCCGAAGCATCGGCGGTGGATGCCGTCAACGCCTACATGGTGCTGCTGACAGAGCACGGCATGAATGCCAGCACCTTCAGCTCGCGCGTGACGGTGAGCACTGGCTCGGACATGCACAGCGCGATCGTCAGCGCCATCGGCACGCTCAAGGGCCCGGCGCACGGCGGCGCGAACACCGAGGCGATGCGCATGTTCCTGGAGATCGGCGATCCGGCCAACGTGCAGAAGTGGTTTGACGAGAACATCAAGACCGGCAAGCGCCGCATCATGGGCATCGGCCACCGCGTGTACAAGGCGCTCGATCCGCGCGCGGCGGTGCTGCGCGATCGTGCTGAAGCGCTGGCGCGTGGCTCTGGCAACGCCCGCTGGTTCGAGATCGCCGATCAGCTCGCCGGGCTGGCGCGGCAGGACTCGTACTTCATCGAGCGCAACCTGCACCCGAATGTGGACTACTTCAGCGCGATCGTGCTGTATACGCTCGACCTCGAAGTCGACATGTTCACGCCGCTGTTCGCGATGAGCCGCATGGCCGGCTGGACCGCGCATATCATGGAGCAGTCGGCCAACAACCGGCTGATGCGCCCCGATGTGTTGTACATCGGCCCGATGGATCTGCCCTGGACGCCGATTGACGCGCGCTAGGCCGCCGCGAACATCCCTCACAGACACCGAAGAACGGAGCGCCGCTGGCCTCCGTTCTTTTGTTTTCGCGTCGTCGTAACCCCCCTGCGCTGCGGTATAGTTGAAGCGTGGGCAGCGCCCGCCCACGCGAGCACAGGATGAAGCATGTGAGCAGGGACACAGGCATCCGGCGCGCAGACGCGCTGCAGCCGCACGAACAACCGACGTTCAACTTCGCGCTGGCGCTGCCCGGACGCGCCAGCAGCTATCACACGCAGCGGGCATACTACCGCTGGGTGGATGCCTACCTGGCGGATGTGGCGGGTCTGCGCCCGACGCAAGGGCTGGCGCGGCTTGCGCGCATGAGCGCGCTGCCCGTCGCGCAGGCTTACGCAGCGCTCACCGCCAGCCAGCTTCGCGCATGGCTGGGCGTGCTGGCCAGCCAGGGGCATGGCCGGCAGGGGCTGGCGCAGGCGCGCGCGGCGGTCGTCACGCTGGCGGGGCTGCTGGCGGAGGCCGGCTGGCTGGAGGAGAGCACGAGTGCTGCGATGAAGCAGGTGCGCGTGCCGAAAGCGCCCGACGGGCAGCGCGCGGGCCGCTGGCTGAGCCGCGACGAGCTGCGCCTGCTGATCGGCAGCGCCCAGCGCATCGCCACCAGCGAGAGCCAGGCGGCGCGCAACGCGGTGGTGATGACGATCCTGTGCACGATGGGCCTGCGCCGCGAGGAAGTGGCCGCTGCGCGCTGGGGAGACTTCACCTCGCAGAACAACCGACCAGTGATGCGCGTGCGCGGCAAGGGCCGCAAGATCGCACTGCTGGAGGTGCCGCGCACGGTGGTCGTCGCCATCGAGCGCTGGCAGACGTTCGCCTCTCCGGCGGGCAAGCCGGACCCGGCCTGGCCGCTGGTGACACGCCTGTGGAAAGGTGGGCGGGTCAGCCGGCAGGCGCTGACGGCGGAGGGCATCTGGCTGATCATTCACGACGCCGCGCAGGCCGCCGGCCTCGGGCAGGTGGCTCCGCACGATCTGCGCCGCTCGGTGGCGGGCGCGCTGCAGGAGGCAGGCGTGCCAATCGACACGATCAGCCGGCTGCTGCGCCACAGCAACGTCGGCGTGACCGAGCGCTACCTCAGCCGGCTGCCGCAGCGCAACAGCGGCGCGGTGCTGATGAGCGATATGCTGATGGGGGACGACGAGGCCTAGTCGAAGCGCACGCGCTCCGCGAGCCGCTCCAGCACCGCCGGGCCGATGCCGGGCACGGCGTCGAGGTCCGCGAGTGTGGCGAAGGGGCCGTTCGCCTCGCGGTAGGCGATGATCGCCTGTGCCAGCGCCGGACCGATTTCCGGCAGGGTTTCCAGCGCTGCTGCATCCGCCTGATTGATGAACACCAGCTCACCGCCGGGCTGCGTGGGCACGCCCGCCGGGGTATCGTCCTGCGCGGGCACGTGCACCTGATCGCCATCGCGCAGTGCTGCCGCCAGATTGACGCGCTGCAGATCTGCACCGGGCAGCACACCGCCCGCCGCCTGCAGCGCATCGCGCACCCGGCTGCCCGCCGGCAGGCTGAGCAAGACGCCGGGCTGCGCGACCGCACCGGTGACGTAGACGGTGATCGGGCTGAAGGTGGGCGAGGGTGCGGGGGTGGCCGTTGGTGGCGGCGGCTGGATGATGATCTCGACCGGCGTGGGCCGGCGCATGCCGACCAGCACCAGCGCGGCCAGCACGACGGCGGCCAGCACCAGAAGTGCGAACGGCGTTCCCCAGGCTGGCGACTTGTTCATCGCATCTCACCCGCGCATGATCGTATGCATAAGTAAGGGGATTGTAATGCGTGCGCGTGCGCGGATCAAGCACGCCAGCCGTACACCGCGCCTTCCAGCCGCAGCGGGCCATCCGCCGCCAGCGGCCACTCATGCCGCCATGCGCGCAGCGCGCCGAAGGCCGCCAGCAGGCTGTCGAGCGCATCCCCCTGCGCATCGTCCAGCAGCGCAGGGAATGCCGCTGCGCCGGTCAGCCCCATCCACTCCAGCGCGGTGAGGATGGCCGCACGGCTTTCGCGCGCGCGGGCGCTGGCGCCCTTGTAGCGGAAGTACAGTCGGCGCGCCTTGAGGAACGAGGCGGGGCAGATCTCCAGCAGGCGCGGGCGGTCATCGGCCGGGTCTGGCTGGCAGGGCAGCACCGCCGCGGCCTGCGCTGCCGCCAGCGGCGCGAGCAGCTCGCGGATGCCGTAGTACGTTTGCCGGAACAGGCGCAGGTTGGTGGGCGCGAACGGCGTTCGAGATTCATGGTCGGTCTGGCGGCGCGGCTGGCCGCTGTCGTACCCGGCGCGGTAGAGCGAGTCGGCGTCCGGGTAGTCTGCGCTGAAGCGGCTGGCGAACGTGTCCCAGTCGGGATAGGGGATCATGCTGGCGGCCAGGCTGATGGGGAAGTCCAGCCCGAACAACGCCCCGCGCTGCGCCGCGATGAAGCTGCGCACAAGGGGCAGCACCGCTTCGCGGGCGGCGGCGTCCGGCCACAGCGTGGATGCCTGCGCCAGCATGACGAGCGCCGCGCCTTCCGGGGCGGGGCGAAGCTGCGCCAGCCAGATCTTGCGGCCTGCCAGCTGCGCCCCGCTGAAGTCGATGCCGAAGACCGCGTTCACCGATCAGTAGCGGCGCACCACCGGCTTGTACACCAGCGGCTGGCGGTTCTGCATGAGCTGGAATTCCTCGCGGCTGCGGCGCACCTCGTCGAGATCGATGCGCGCGACGACGAAGCCTTCCTGCGGCGCGCCGCTCTCCGGATCAGTCTCCCCGGCCATTGAGGCGTACACCTGCCCTCGCGGGCCGACGACCATGCTTTCGCCGCCGAATGTCATCGTCACGTCCTCGCCCACGCGATTGGCGCCGACCATGAAGACGGCGTTCTCGTAGGCGCGCGCCCGCAGATAGGTTTTCCACTCATCCATGTGCGCCGCTTCCCAGCTTCCCAGCACGCAGATGATCTCCGCGCCTTCCAGCGTGAGCGCGCGCGCCGCCTCGGGAAAGGCGAGATCGTAGCCGATCAGCAGGCCGATGCCGCCGAGATCGGTTTCGATCATCGGGAACTTGAAGCCTTCGCGGAAGGCCATGCGTTCCTCGCCGCGCAGGTGCACCTTGTTGTACACATCGAGCAGTTCGCCATCCGGCCCCACCAGGATGGCGGAGTTGTACAGCACCGACTCCACGCGCTCCTTGGTCACCATGCCGAAGGCGATGGTCACGCCGTACTCCCCCGCGCGCTTGGCCAGCAGGTTGACGGCCTGGCCAGGCACGCGCTGCGCCAGCTCGGTGAAGCGCAGACCGAGCTCGATGCCGCTGGTGATCAGCTCCGGGAAAACGATCAGGTCCACGCGCTGCTGCGAGGTGATCCGGCCGATCATCTCCAGCATCTTCTCGATGTTGGCCTCCGGCTCGCCGAGGACGGGCTTCATCTGCGCTACGGCGATATTGACTTCACGCATCACGAGTCCTTCGTATGTATCGTCGCAAGTTCGATTGTAGCCGAGTTCACGCGGCTTTTCGACCGGCGGAAAGGCGTTAACAGAGGGTTAAACAGCGGGCGTGAGCATGTCGAGCACCTGCTGCAGGTCTGCAGGCAGGGGCGCCTCGAAGGCCAGAGGCTCGCCCGAGACCGGGTGGGAGAAGGCCAGGCTGCAGGCGTGCAGGAACTGGCGGCGCAGCGGCAGCCGCTGACGGCGCTGGCCGTACAGCCGGTCCCCGACGATCGGCGCGCCGACGAATGCCATGTGCACGCGGATCTGATGCGTGCGGCCGGTGAGCAGATGCACGCGCACCAGCGTGAAGCCGCCCTCGTACTCGCGTTCGACAAAGAACTCGGTGATGGCGGGGCGGCCATCGCGCTGCACGGCCATCTTCTTGCGGTTGGACGGATCCCGCGCGATCGGGGCGGTGATGCGGCCGGTGCGGCTGGGCGGGCGGCGCTCCAGCAGGGCGAGGTAGCGCTTTTCGACCGTGCGGCGGCTGAACTGCTGCATCAGCGCCTGCAGCACGGGCTCGGTGCGGGCCACCACCAGCAGGCCGCTGGTGTCCTTGTCCAGCCGGTGCACGATGCCGCGGCGTTTCGGGTTGAGGCGCATCTGCGCGATCTCCGGATAGCGGGCGAGCAGGGCGTGCACCAGCGTACCGGTCTCGCCGCCTGCGCCGGGGTGCACGACCATGCCCGCCGGCTTGTTGATCACGGCCAGCCACTCGTCTTCGTAGACGATCTCCAGCGCGATCGGTTCCGGCTGCATGGCGGCGCTCTGGGCCGGGGGCGGCATCTCCAGCGCGATGGTTTCGCCGCCCTTCAACCGCCAGCCGGGCCGGGCGGGCTGATCGTTCACGCGCACATGCCCGTCGCGGATGAGCGCTTGAAGCTGGGAGCGCGTGATCTGGCTGCCGAGCTGCGCGACGAGGATCTTGTCGAGGCGCTCGCCGGCCATGCCGGGACTGACCTGAAAGTGATACGGTTGGGACATCCGGGCCTCGTTTCAGCCTGTGCTATAATGCGCTCAGGGCAATGGGTCCCCGTTTCAAGGGAGGGCTGTTCTGGATACGCTGCAAATCGCACGAGACATCGTCAGCGGCCTCGAAGACAAGAAGGCTGAGGACATCGTTCTGCTCGACCTGCGCCCGCAGGGGATCAGGGGCGACTACGTCATCACCGATTTCTTCATCCTGTGCACCGGCAACAGCGACCGGCAGATCAAGGCGCTGGCCGACAATGTGCGCGAGGTGGTGAAAATCCTGCACGACAAGCTGCCGCATGCCGTGGAAGGCGAGTCCAACAGCGGTTGGGTGCTGATGGACTACGGCGACATCATCGTGCACATCATGACGGAAGAGAAGCGCCGCTACTACGATCTGGAGGGCCTGTACCGACAGGCGACGGTGCTGCTGAGCATTCAGTGACGAGGGGCGCAGCGCGCGCCCCTCAGTCTGCAACTGCGCGCCGGCTACGCCAGAATCCAGGCGTCTGCCGAGCGCGCCCACGACACGAGTTCCTCACCCGTGAAGAAGTTCCCCACTTCGATCTGGCCGTTCTCCGGGCTGTCTGACCCGTGCACGAGGTTGCGATCGACGGTGAGCGCGAAGTCGGCGCGGATGGTGCCGGCGGCGGCTTCGTTCGGGCGGGTGGCGCCGATGGTATTGCGCGCGGCCTGGATGGCATTCGGACCTTCGAGCGCGATCACCACCACCGGCCCGGAGATGATGTAGTTCACCAGCCCCTCGTAGAACGGCTTGCCCTGGTGCACGGCGTAATGCTTCTCGGCAAGCGCGCGCGGCACCTGCATGAACTTCATGCCGATGATGCGCAGCCCGCGCTGTTCGAAGCGGGCGATGATCTGGCCGATCAGGCCGCGCTGCACGCCGTCCGGCTTGACGATGATCAGGGTACGTTCCACGTCGGTTCTCCTGGCTGAAATGCGTTGAATTGAGCAGCGCCTAGTATGCGGAAGGCCCGCCCATTTCTCAAGGGGCGAGGGCGGTGCGTCCGGCAGCCGCCACGCGCACTACCGGCCTCACAGCAGGTTGAGCGCCTCGCGGTAGACATCGAGCGCACGCTGCAGCTGGCCCTGGCGCACGTAGCCATCGCCCAGCACGCGGTAGGCGGTGGGCTGATTGCGATGCGCGCTCACCAGCTCCGCCAGGTCGTCAACGGCGGCATCCAGCGCGACCCCGCTGCGCACCAGCGCATCGTATTCCGCCAGGCAGGCGGCCAGCTCACCAGAACGACGGAACTGGCGTGCCCGTTCGAGCGCCGGTTCGCCGGCAGATGCAGCCAACGGCGGACTCTCCAGAACCGCAATCGGCGCCTCCAGCACTTCGCCGGTTTCAGCAGGGTTTGCCGGCTGCTGCTCCCACCACGGTGTGACCTCAGGTTCCGGTTCGGGCTCCGGTTGGGTTTCCACGGTGATCCATGACGGAACATCTTCTTCATCCGGCGCAGGCGCAGCAGCCTCCACCGTGTGAGTCTCCATCCAGTCTGGCAGCGGCTCCGGGCTGCCCGGAGCCAGATCGGCCTCGTGTGGCAGCGGCACATCGATCAGGCTGGCGATGCGCGAATTGCGCTCCGGGTCCTCGATGTTGCGCAGATACCATTCGGGCGGATTGTTCACGTCTCCTGCACCTTCGAGGTACTCCGTGTCGAAGGCCTCGGCCCAGGTGTCGCCTGCTGCTTCATCGATGCTGTCTTCCTGAAGCAGGAGCTGGCCCATGTCGATCGCTGGCTGGGCGGACCCGGCGTTCGGAGAGAGCCAGTCCGGGACCTCGTCGTCGTCTTGCTGGGTCACAGCGGCCTGCGCGGGGGGCAGGATCGACTCGATCGGCGGCAGCGGGCGAGCAGGCGGTTCGGCAGGGGGCGGGCCCACTTCGGCGATCAGCCAGTCGGGGATCTCAGCGCGCACGGGCGCAGCTTCGCCTTCCTCTTCCTCCGCAGGCAGGTCGGGCTCGGGCGTCTCCATGGCGCGATCCATCTGGCGCTCCATGAAACTGAGCATCTGTTCCGGCGTGACGGTGCCGCTGGAGATGGCGGAGATGACGGCGTGGTCATCCGCCGGGAGGGCGGGCAGTTGTGTCGCCAGCACGCCTGCCTCGCTGTATCCGCTTTCCGCAGACAGCGACGAGAGAAAGTCAGCAGGGTTGGAAGCCGGTTCGCTGAACGAACCGCCGCGCGAACTAGCGGCCGTCTCGAACGAGAACGGCGCATACGCGGGGGACTCTGCTTCTGCACCTGGCCGCGGTACAGCGGCGGAAGCTGGCGTGATGATCTCGTCTGCTGCTGCACCCTGGCGCACGGCCAGCGTCTCCAGCCACTCGACGGTATCACCCTCCTGCGGGCCCTGGCCGCGCGCGATGTCCTGCAGCCACGCCTGGGGATTGGCACGCTCGGGTTCTGGTTCCTCGGCAGATGGCGCTTCAAGCGCCGAGAGATCGAGGTTGAACAGGCTGTCGTTCTGATTGGCCGCAAGGCTTTCCAGCCAGGCCAGCGCGCTCACTTCAGAGGTGGCGGTGATGGGCGCAGGGGCTGGCGGTGGGGGTGGAGGCGGTGTGGCAGGCGGCGGCACCGGGCGCGTGACGGGCCGCGGCTGAGGCGGCTGAGAGGGCGGGGCGGCTGCGGCCTGCAATGCGCTGCCCTTGCCCTCGGAGTAGGGGACATAGCCCGGCTCATCAATCACTGCGGTGTCGGGATCGATTTCGGCGATTTCCACATCAGCGCTGGTCGTGAATCCCTCGGTGGCGCCCTGGCGCTTGGCCAGCGACTCCATCCAGGCCATGATCTCTTCCTGCGACATCCGCTCGAAATCGGGCTGATTGTCCGACATATTCTTTCCCTGTGTCTTTAGCGCAGCCACTGCGGCAGTTCAGTCGTCACGCCGCTTTCCGGCGCTGCAGAGTGTTCTTCGGCCCGGCGCGACCAGGCCGGACGGCGGGTGAAGGCCCACATCGGCCGGCGCGAGAAGCGGAACGCCGGTCTCCGTCCACTGACCGGGGCGAGATCGTCGTCCTGGCCGTGCTGTTCGGCGTCAATCAGGGCAGTCACCCATGCAAACTCGGGCTGTACGGCGTCGACGGGCTCCAGCACGGGCTGCGGCGCCGGTTCGGCGAAACCGGACTCGAGCTGCTGATCCTCTTCGATATCGTAATCGAACTCGAGGCCGGGAACCATTGCGTTCAGCCAGTCGGGCGCATTGACGGCGGTTTCAGGTTCCGGCTGTTCGGCGACCGCGCTG
>CAZZJW010000087.1:0-13784 GCA_964654755.1 uncultured Pleurocapsa sp.
GCCCGCGCCAGCGCGCAGCCGTAATGCATCGCCTTTGGCGTCCACACCTCATCCGACAGCTGCACCAGAACCACGTTCATGCAACACCCTCTCGCGACAGCACTCGTCGCTGACTACTTTCAATGTACTCCCGCGTGCATCAGGAAATGAACAAGTCAAACGGCATCGCCATCAGGGTTTCATCAGTATTCCGGAGTGGGCCGCCCTCGCCCTGCGGGCTCTCCGCAGCGGTCCAGCCACGCGCGACAGGCAGGGGCGCTGGCCGGCGCTCTGCTGACCGGAGATCCTCTCCCGCGGAAGCGCAGCAGAATGCGGCGCAGCGCGCGATCTCTGTGCTATACTCCCGCGCCATGCGGGTTCCGCCGTGCTGGCCTGACGATGGCTTGCGCGCTGTGGAGCACCAGGCCGGTTCACATGCTGTTTTTTGCGTAGATTTTCGATGACATGAACAGGACGAGATGATTACCCATTCGCAGAAGCCCATTCTGGAAATACGGGATGTTGCCAAACGCTTCGACGCCACCCAGGCGCTCGATGGCGTATCCCTGACGCTGTACCCCGGCGAGGTGCACGCGCTGCTCGGCGAGAACGGCGCAGGCAAATCGACGCTCATCAAGATCATGACCGGTATCCACCGGCCGGACGAAGGCGAAATCCTGCTGGATGGCACGCCCATCCAGATCACCAGTTCCGCCCACGCGCAGATGCTCGGCATCGCCGCCATCTATCAGGAGCCGATGATCTATCCCGACCTGAACGTCGCGGAGAACATCTTCATCGGGCATCGCGGTCGTGGGACCATCGTCAACTGGGGCAGGATGTACCGGGAAGCAGACGCTGTGCTGGCCAAGCTGGGCGTCTCGCTCGATGTGCGCAGCCCCGCGCGCGGCCTCAGCATCGCCGCGCAGCAAACGGTCGAAATTGCCAAGGCGCTTTCGCTCAACACCCGCGTCCTCATCATGGACGAACCGACCGCGGCGCTTTCCGCCCATGAAGTGACGCAGTTGTTCAAGCTGGTGCGCGCGCTGCGGGCGCAGGGCGTCGCCATCCTCTTCATCGGGCATCGCATGGAAGAGGTGTTCGAAATCGCCGACCGCATCACCATCTTCCGCGATGGACGCCTGATTTCGAGCGCTCCACGCAGCGAAGTCACCACGGAAAGCGCCATCCGCGATATGGTCGGGCGTGAGCTGTCAGCGTTCTTCAGCAAGGAGAGCGCGCGCTCGCAGGACGTGCTGATTTCGGTCAGCGGCCTGGGCAGAACGGGGGTGTTCTCCGATATCTCATTCGAGATCCATCGGGGTGAGGTGTTCGGCTTCGCCGGGCTGGTCGGCGCACGGCGCACGGATGTCGGGCTGGCGCTGTTCGGCATAGAGCCGGCGGACGCAGGCGAGATCCGGCTGGAAGGCCAGGTCCGCCGCATCCGTTCGCCAGAGCAGGCGATCGCGCTGGGCATCGTGTATGTCCCGGAAGACCGCCGCAATCACGGCCTGATCATGCCGATGTCGCTGTCCGCCAACATCTCGCTGCCCACGCTCAAACGCTATCTGGCGGCGCTGGGCCTGATCCGGCGTGCTGAGGAGCAGAAGATGGCTGAGTCCTTCCGCAAGCAGCTCTCCATCCGCGCGCAATCCGTGCTGGTCGAAGCCAGCAAACTGTCGGGAGGCAATCAGCAGAAGGTCGTGCTGAGCAAATGGCTGAACGCCGAGCCAAAGCTGCTCATCCTCGATGAGCCGACGCGCGGCATCGACGTGGGCGCGAAGGCGGAAGTGCACCAGATCATCAACGAACTGGCGCAGCAGGGCATGGCGATCATGATGATCTCGTCAGATCTGCCCGAAGTGCTGGCGATGAGCGACCGCATTCTGGTGATGCGCGAGGGCCGGCAGATGGAGATCCTCACCCGCCAGGAAGCCACGCAGGAAAGAGTGATGAGCGCCGCGATGGGGCAGCAGAACAGCCAGGGTGAAAGCGCATGACCGCGATACAGAAATACGTACGTCCTGAGCAGATCCGCGTACTCAGCCTGGTGCTGCTGATCATCCTGACGGTGGTGTTCTTTGCCTCGCAGATCGATGGCTATCTGAGCGGGCGCACCTTCAACCGCATCGCCACCAGCGTCGCCATCATCACGGTGGTCGCGGTGGGGCAAACGCTGGTCGTGCTGACACGCAACATCGACTTGTCCGTCGGCTCGATCGTCGGCTTCAGCGCCTACTTCGTCGGGACGCAGTTCACAAACAACAACGACATCGCGCCGCTGGTTGGCATTCTGATGGCGGTCGGCCTGGGCGCGCTGCTGGGCGCGGTCAACGGGGCCATCGTCGCCTACGGGCGCGTTCCGGCGATCGTCGTCACGCTGGGCACGCTGGCGATCTACCGCGGGCTGCTGGTCGAATACTCCGGCGCAAAGACGGTGACGACGGCCAACCTGCCGGAGTGGCTGGTCGGTCTTCAGCGCGTCAACCTGTTCAGCATCGGCGAGGTCGATATCCGGCTGATGGTGGCGCTGGCCGTGGTGATCGTCGTGCTGTTCCAGCTGGTCGTCACATTCCTGCCGTTTGGCCGCCGCCTGTACGCGATCGGCTCCAATCCGGAAGCGGCGCGCATCAGCGGTTTGCCGGCACGCCGCATCGTGCTGATCGCCTATGTGCTGTGTGGGGCGCTGGCGGGCTTTGCTGGCTTCATGTTTCTGGTGCGCTTCGGCGATATCACTGTGGTCGCGGCGCAGGGCATGGAATTGCAGGCGGTCGCAGCGGTGGTCGTCGGCGGGGTGAGCACGTTTGGCGGCACCGGGACGATGATCGGGGCGATGCTGGGCGCCGTTATCATCGGCACGCTTGAGCAAAGCCTGATCCGCCTGAACATCAATGAGTTCTGGAAGGATGCGCTGCTCGGGCTGTTCATTCTGCTGGCGGTGGCCGGTGATGCGGTCATCCTCTCACGCCTGCGCAAACTATGGGCGCGCAGCGAGCTTAAACTTGTCGGAAGTCATGAGGCCGATGCCACTCAGGGAGCCAGCAATGTCGCAAAGTAGCCTGTTGGAACGGCTGCGTCGTTGGGAGACGCTGCTGGTCGCCATTCTGATCGTGACCATTCTCATCAACATCTCGCAGTCGCCGAACTACCTGAGCATCGGCAACATCGTCAACCTGTTTCAGCTGTCGATCGAAAAGATCATCGTGGCGCTGATGATGACCTTCCTCATCATCAATGGCGAGATTGATCTCTCGGTCGCCTCAGTGATGGGCCTGGTGGCGTGTGTGCTGGCGCGGCTGTTCGAGCTGGGCGTGCCGATTGAGATCGGGATCATCGTCGGGCTGCTGGCCGGGCTGCTGGCGGGCGCATTCAACGGCTTCTGGATCGCATATGTCGGGCTGCCATCGCTGGCAGTGACGCTGGCCGGGCTGATCGGGTATCGCGGGATCGCGCGCATCTTCCTCGAAGATCGTTCGATCGGCGACTTCCCCGCGTGGTTTGACAGCCTGGGGCAGCAGCCGCTGATCGGCCCGTTCACGCTGGGGATCATCCTCTTCTTCGCGCTGCTGGTGATCACCGTCATCGTGCTGCAGCTCACGGCATTCGGGCGTTACGTGTACGTGATCGGCAACAATCCGGCGGTGGCGCGCTTTTCGGGCGTGAAGGTGCGCCGGGTGAAGATGATGCTGTTCATGCTGTCCGGGCTGGTCGCGGCGCTGGCGGGGCTGCTGCTGGCCGCGCGGCTCGGCTCCGTGCGCGGCAACACCGCCGACGGCTTCGAGCTGGATGTCATCACGATGGTGCTGCTCGGCGGCGTCAGCATCTTCGGCGGCAAGGGAACGCTGACGGGCGTCGGCCTGTCGATCCTGATCATCCTCAACCTGCGCAACGGGATGTCGCTGATCAACATCACGGGCAACACACAGACTCTGGTGATTGGCGCGCTGCTGATCCTGTCGATTCTCGTGCCCAACTGGGGGCGTGACCTGCAGACGCTGTGGCGGCGGCGTTCGCAGATGCAGGCGCAGGCGAGAAGACCATCCACCTGAGCGGCTGGCCCGGCGCATCGGCATCCCCGCGAGAGCGGGCCAGCAGGCTGAGGATCGCGGGGATCGCCGTCTGTGTTTCCAGTCCGCATCTTTCTCGCAATCTTGCCGATGACTATATATAATCTGCGGCGGATTGCATATTTGCACTCCATGTTGACTATTTTAGGAAGAAAGGGCGTAGTTGAAATGAAGAAGGCAGTCATTCTCTGTACAGTGGCGCTGGTGCTGCTGCTGGCCGTTGCGGTCGGCGCGCAGGATGCACCCGCCGAAGCCGAACCCGGCCAGGCGGTCAGCATGCTGCTGCTGCCCAAGTTCCTGGGCATTCTGCCGTTCGACCAGGCGCACCAGGGTGCGCAGGAAGCTGCGGCGGAACTCGAGAACCCCGAAGACCTGATTTTCGACGGCCCCACGCCTGAGAACAGCGTCGCCGGGCAGATCGAAATCGTCACCAACGCCGTCACTCAGGGCGTTCAGGCGCTGATGATCTCCAACAACGCGGGCGACCAGATCGCCCCGGCAGCTGCCGCGGCCCTCGAAGCCGGCGTGACCGTGGTCACCTGGGACTCGCCGATCCCTTCGGCTGAGGGCGAGCAGGTCTTCGTCGCTCAGGTGGACTTCGACCAGACCGGTCAGGTTCTGGCGGACATGGCCCTGAGCATCCTCGGCGAAGAAGGCGGCCAGATCGCCATTCTCTCCGCTTCGCCGGATGCCGCGAACCAGAACGCATGGATCGCCGCGATGGTGGAAGCCCTCGAGGACGAGAAGTATGCGAACATCGAACTCGTGGACACGGTCTACGGCAACGATCAGTCTGAAGAGAGCTACAACCAGGCGCTCGGCCTGATCGACAAGTATCCTGACCTGAAGCTGATCGTCGCTCCGACCAGCGTCGGCGCTCCGGCGGCGGCGAAGGCGCTTCAGGACGAGGGCCTGTGCGGCGTCGAGGGCGAAGAAGCCAGCGTCGTCGTGACCGGCCTGGCTGTCCCGTCGGAAATGCTGGCCTACACCGAAAACGGCTGCTCGCCGGAATTCGCGCTGTGGAGCTTCGTCGACCTGGGCTACCTGACCTACTACGTCGCGTATCTGCTGGCGACGGAAGCGATCCAGCCCGAAGTGGGCGCGACCTTTGTGGCCGGGCGTATGGGTGAGTACGAGATCACCGAAGACCCGACCCGCGATGAGGGCCTGCGCGTGCTGATGGGGCCGTTCACGGTCTACAACATCGATAACGTCTACGAAGCTGCAGGCGAGCCTGCGCCGTAGGCCGCTCCTGTAATGGAAGACGGGCTGCATGCGGAGAAGCTGTCGTATGCAGCCCGTCTTTCGGGATCTTCTGCCGGTCGATCAACACCGTCCACAACGATTTCACTGCGCTGTCATTTGCAGCACGAGCAGGCGCGCATGTGCAGGGCACGGGTGGCCGATCACCGGCCAGGATGCGCGATGATGCCGCATCTGCACGCTGCATGTCTGGCCTCACACCATGCGCAGGCGCCGCAGCCAGCGCCCTTCCCAACAGAATGCCCCATTAAACGGACACCCCTGGCTCGCTCTGCTCTGTGCAGGCCGGGAGGATTGACAAGAGGATGATTTGCAGATGGAACACTTTGATGTGATTATCATCGGCGCGGGATCGAGCGGAGGCGTGGTCGCTGCGCGCCTGAGCGAAGATCCTGCGCGGCGCGTGCTGCTGCTCGATGCCGGGAACGACTTCCCCGATGAGGAGGAAGTGCCGCCCTTGTTCGCCGTCAGCGGCGAGCACAGCTGGCTGGTCGCGGGAATCCCCGAACTGGACTGGAAGTACTGGAATACCGACCGTGCGGGAGTGACGGACGGGCACCGGATGCGCCTGGCGCGCGGCAAGCTGGTCGGCGGCACGTCGATGGTCAACGCGACCATCGCGGCGCGCGGCGCCCCCTATGATTACGATCGCTGGGCGGAGATGGGCAATCCGGGCTGGTCGTATGCCGATCTGCTGCCGTATTTCATCAGGATCGAGAACGATCTCGATTTCGGCGACAAGCCCTATCACGGAAACGCCGGCCCGATCCGGGTGCAGCGTTACAAGCCGGAGACATGGGCGGCGGTCAATCATGCGTTCTACGAGGGCTGCCTCGAACTCGGCTTTGCGGAGACGCCAGACTTCAACGCGCCCGATGGGCACCATGACTGCGTCGGCGCGATCGCGCACAATCGCTACAACGAAGTGCGCCAGGGCGTGCTGGTGACGTATCTGCGCCAGGCGCGCAAACGACCAAACCTGACCATCTGCGGCGGCGCGATGGTGGACAAGGTGCTGCTGGAGGGGAGTACGGCCGTCGGCGTGCGCTACCTCGATGCGCGCGGGCAGTCGGTCGATGTGCATGCCGATCTGATCGTGGTGTCGGCGGGCGTGTACGGCAGCCCTGCGATCCTGCAGCGTTCCGGCATCGGCGTGGCGGAGGAACTCTCGGCGCTCGGCATCACGCCAGCTGCCAATCTGCCCGTCGGTCGCAATCTGCTCGATCATCCGGGCTGCGCGGTCCTGTTCCACGCGCCGCGTCTCTCCGGCGTGACCGGGCGCCAGTTCGCCACCAACGTGCGCGGCCCCAACCTGCCGAACGGTGAGCTCGACTGGCAGGTGCATCCGTTCGCCGTCGGGCACGAGACCGGCAACGCGGGCCTGTGGATCTATCTGCCCCGCCAGGACGCCGACGGCGTGGTGCAGATCACCAGCGACGATCCTTCCGCCGCGCCGCTGATTGACCATGCGTACTTCACCCTCGATTCAGACCGCCGTCGCTTTGAGCGCGCCTGGGACTTCTGCCATGCGCTGATCGACTCGAAGACCTTCGCCCGTCACGACGCGAAACCGCTGATGACACGGGCGAGCTTCGAAGAGGCGCTCAGGAAGGGCGTCAACAGCGCCAATCATCAGGTGGGGACGTGCAAGATGGGCCGCGCCGATGACCCGACCGCCGTGGTCAGCAGCGATCTTCAGGTGCACGGCTTCTCGAACCTGATGGTGGCGGATGCCTCGATCTATCCGGATAACATCATGCACAACACCAACTTCACCTGCATGGTGATCGGGGAGGTCGCGGCGGACAAGATCAAGGCGCGCTGGGCGTAACCACGCGCCCGCAGCACAGCGTGGGCGGGCTGGCCAAACGGTCATTTCATCGTATGGGAGTTCATCATGGTCAAACTGATCGCATTCCTGAAGCGCAAGCCGGGCATGTCAATGGACGAATTTCAGGCGCGCTGGGTGGAGGTGCACACCCGGATTTCCGGCAAGCTGCCCAACTGCCGGGGCTACTACATCAACATCGCCACCGCTCAGCAGCCGGACGGCGGTGAACCGCTGTACGATGGCACGGCGGAGTTGTGGTGGGACAGCATCGAGGCGATGGAAGAGGCATTCAAGACGCCGATCGGCATCGAAGCCGGGGCTGATGCGGAAGCGTTTGCGGTCGTGCGCATCCATCTCTATACCACCGAACACACGATCATCCCGTTCAGGGGACACAGCGTGTAGATTACTCTGCCCTCCCGCACCCGGGAGGGCAGAACACATTTCATAATTGCGCCCTTCAGGCAGCTTGTCCGGGGGCCCAGCCACGGTGTGCGCCCACTTGTCCGCGTGGGTGGCGGGAGATGTGGCGTTGGTTGTGGCGGGGGGCAAACATGTGCGCCGGCGCCATCGTGCCGGATGAGCGCAGGTTCTGGCGCGGGGCGTTGCGCCTATCCCATCCACCAGCTCATCAGATGAAGCCTGGTCAGCAGCAGCAGGCCATTGGCGTCCAGCGCTTCAGCCGCGATGCGCTCGCCATCCCACCACTGGTACACGGACATCCGCAGCTCCATCTGCTGTGCATGGATGTTCATGGGCAGCGTCAGGTCGCGGGTTTCGACGTAGTAGCGGCCCGGCTGCCAGCGGCTGGTTTCTGAACCACCGTCCGTGACCATCGGCCCGCTGTTATTCTCCAGGCGCATGTTCCCGTCCGCGCCAAACAGATACACGCCAACGCTGTAATCGGCAGCCGGCGGCTCATCCACTGACCACCACAGGCGCAGCTGGATCGCATCGCCTTCGTGGTAGGAGGCGACCGCGCGATCCGGCGCGCCGATGATCTCTGCGCCATGAAAACGCATGCCGTTCGCGAACCGGATGCCTGGCGGGTCTGGCGGCGCTTCGTACAACCGGATGAGGAAGTTCCATGGCCCGAAGAACACGCCCGGTACATGACTGGCCGTCAGCGCTGCGTATGTGTCTGCATCCTGCCAGCCATCGGCGCTGATGTACCAGATGCGCCGATGGGAATCCGCCGTGTCGATGTACTCCACACCCTGTGGCAGATACAGTTCGGTGAAATACTGCCACTGATACGGGTGCCGGATGCCGACGCTCTCGTCGACCAGGATGGCATCACCCGCGCGCATGACCGCGCCCACCTGCGGGAAATAGGTCATGAACGGTGGGCTTGCCTCGTCGTAGTCCGCTGGCGGGGCAATCAGCAGGCAGCCTGCCAGAGCTGCAGCGCTGCCCATCTGCATCAGTCGCGGGCCGGAAGCCAGCTTGCAGCCAATCCAAACAGCGAACGGTAGCGCCGCCCACCACACATAGCGCAGCAGGAAGGAGCCATCGACCGGATCGGTGAAAATTCGCGTGAAGGGGGTCGCGTAGGCCGCCACCGGCAGCAGAAACCACAGCACCAGTGCGATGCCCGCCCGCCCTGCCGAGCGATACCGGAATGCCAGGATGCCTGCAGCGGCCAGCGCCAGCAGCGCAACTGGCCAGCCATCCCCCACAAAGCGCGTGAACAGGCCAGACACGTTCTCCAGCAGTGGCAGCGGTTCGGGGCGCACACTGAAGTTCGACTGCGTGGTCAGGAAGCGCACCTGCCTGGGAAGCTGCGGCAGATTGAGCATGAACAGCAGCGCCACCGGCCCCGCCCACAGAAGCAGGCGTCGTGGCATGGTGACCGCCGTATACAGCCCAAATGCCGCAAAGGCGAACGCCGCGCTGAAGTGCGTGTAGAGCATCGCTGCCAGCAGCACACCGAGGAGGACTCCGCGGCGGATCGTCGGGCGGTGGAAGTAGCGCAGCATCCACCAGAACGTCAGCGCCGCCAGCAGGATCAGCAGGCTGTAGCCGCGCAGGACCACGCTCTGATATGTGCTGTAGCCGAGCATGGCATACAGCAGCACGGCCAGCGCTCCGCCTGCGGCCCGCCCGCTGATGTGCAGGCTGATGCGGTAGATGACCGCCAGCGTCAGCACCGCAAGCGCCGCAGACAGAAAGCGCAGGACAATCGGATCGCTGCCCACAAGCATCCGCCAGCCGCCGAGCAGCAGATAGTACAGCGGCGCCCAGTCATACGGCGTCCATTGGATGATCTGGGCCGGCGTGCCAAGCGTCTGGAAGACGGACCAGACTTCATCATGATGCACCTGAAATGTATCCAGCCGCAGCACACGTGCGGCTGCGCCCGCCAGCAGCACGGCCGTCATCAGCCACAACCAGGCAGTCGTATGGCGTGTGGAGGAACGCGCAGGCGTCATCACCCCGCTCGCTTCGCAGCGCCGTGCAGATGCGCAGGACGGCGGCCTGAAGACGAGCGCACGCGCAGCGGGCGGTTGAGCCTGGCTGAGAGGGACTTCTGACGTCGCATCTGGTGCTCCCGGGGCAGGCGATCGACGATGCCGTCGACCGCCCGAACAAAACGGATGGTGCTGGATCAGGCTGTGTGTGTTGCAGATAGCGAAATGCTACCGTACAGCGTTGGTAATGATAATAGTACCTGCGTACACCAAGACCATCTCATGATATGTGGTGTACGCACATCCGCTGGGGCGAAGGTGCAGGACGATCTGCTGCCATGCGCATCCTGTTGCTTTCGCACAGGCCTTGTGCAGACAGGCGGTGTGCGTCCACTTGTCCGCGTGGGCGGCGGGAGATGCGGCGTCGGTTGTGGTGGGGGATGGCTTCGGGTGCGGAGCGCGTGCTGTACAAAAAAGAACCGACCTCCGCCAGCGTGCTGCCGGCGGAGGTCGGTTGAACGTTTGCTGCGGTGCAGATGCGCCGGGGGATCAGCGTTCCGTCGTCACCGGAAGGTGGCCGAGCCGCAGCTCATAGACGAACATGACGATGAACACCAGTGCCAGGACCAGGACGGCGATGGCAGCGGCGGTCAGGCCTGTGGCCACATTGTCCCATCCGTAGGCGGAGAGCAGGCTGCCACGCAGGTTGCTGCCCGTCAGCATGGTGTTGCGCAGATTGGTGACGGCCGTGAGGTTGGCCTGTGCCTCGTCAATCGCAGCCTGGTCACCCGCCTGCTGTGCCGTCGCCAGCGTGGCGCGCATTTCCCGCTGGATGCCGCCCAGGCTGGCATACGATGCGCCCTCATAGCCCGCTTCTGTGGCCGCTCCGCGCATGTGCAGCGCGATCAGCTCGGAGTAGATACGCGCCTGGTTGCCAGTCGCAACAGGCTGACCTGCGTTCTCCACCAGGCCAGGGATCGCCCGTTCCTCGTCGGTGAGCCGATCTTCCGGATTGAACGAGATCTGCTGCGAGGACAGCTCGGTACGAACGTTGTTCTGCATGAACCCGCCCAGCCACAGCAGGCCGCCGCCGACCACCAGTGCAGTGAGAGCGAGGACCAGCCACAGCAGCAACACCCTTGCCCACATCGCCGCCGAAAGACGCTGCCTGAGATTTTGCATGATCCGTACCCCCTTGAGGCTATTCCCGGTGGTGTAAGTGACCAGTGGATCTGAGATGTACTGTGTCACTGAATTGACCTGATGATAGGCCATCAGCGCATCGGACAGTAGCGGGCAAACTCCGCATGATTGTCAGGAGAAGACGCAGACTTCGTGTCAGGATTTACCTGACAGCCGCCCTGCCCGCACGGGCGGCCTGAAGTCCCGCGCATGCGCGCCAGCCTGCGGCCATGCGGACAGACGAGCACCCCGGACCCTGCCGGGCGTTGGTCCTGCGCCTGCGCTGAAGCTATGCCGGGCGCACCGTCCCCGCCGCCTGTGGAAACAGCGCCTGCTGGTTCACCGTAGCCCAGTTGGCGAGGTGCCACAGCGTCGCCACAAAACTGAGCCCCAGCGGCGTCAGTTCGTAATCCACGTGCGGGGGAATGACGGGGTGGACCGTGCGCCTCACCAGGGCGTGCTCCTCCAGCTCACGCAGCGTCGAGGTCAGCATCTTGTGCGAAATGCCGCTGATCTCGCGCCGCAGCTCGTTGTAGCGGCGTGTTCCTTTGGAGAGCGCGTAGACCACACGCACCATCCACTTGTTGCCCATCATGTCCATCACCAGCCGCACCGGGCAGTTCGGGTCGTTGAAGCGAACGGCGATCTCATCCACGGCACACTCTCCAAAAAGTGCGTATAGCACTATTTTGTGCATACTTTACAGAAAGTTGACGTCCAGTATACGCTGTCTGTCGTCTGGAAACAAGCACCGCAGGGAGCGCAGCACATGGTCAGCAGCATCAGGTCTGTGATGGTGGTCGGCGCGACGCAGGGCACGGGAATCCATGCCGTCCGTCGTCTTGTGGACAAGGGGTGTGCCGTCACGGTGGTTGCGCGCAGCGCAGAAAAAGCGCAGCGCGTCTTTCAGGGGGTAAATGTCAGCAGCACATTCGCGGACGTGACGCGCGCTGATACGCTGAAGCCCGCGCTGTTCCACGGGGTGGATGCGGTGATCTGGACCGTGGGCGTCACACAGCGCCCCGCGCCCGAAGCGCTCATCCGTGCGACCGAATACGACGCTGTGCGGAGCTTCCTGAGCGCGGCGGCGGCAGCAGGCTTTGCCGGGCAATTCGTCTACATGACGTCGATCGGCGTTCAGCGCGGATCTGCTGCGGGCGCACTGCTGAACCTCATCAAGCGCAACACGCTCCTCTGGCGCCGTGAGGCCGAGGCGGTCATCCGCGCCAGCCGGCTGCCATACACCATTGTCCGGGCGGGCCTGCTGAACGATCAGCCGGCCAGCGCCCGCACGATCGTCTTCGATCAGCAGCCACGCGGCGCATCGTTCAGATATCGCATCAGCCGCGCCGATGTCGCACACGTTCTTGTCGAGGCGCTCAGCCAGCGCCAGATGATCAACACCAGCTTCAACATCTACTGGGGCGATGCAGCGCCGGACAAGATCAGCAGTCGTGCGCTGAATGCGCTGGTTCCCGACGAGCGGGCGATGCAGGCTGCGCCCGGCGCGAAGGGCTTCGCTCGCTGAGTCGCGGGGCGTATCACAGCACCGATCGGGCGTTCGGGATCAGGGAATTATAACGGGGGTGGCGGTGACTTCAGGACATCGCTGCCACCCCCAACCGGCCTCACGACGCATCAGCTGCGTGTCATGAGGGCCGTGCCGCTGATTGCGCTACTGAGGCAGGGCGAGTTGGCGGGCGCGCGCGATGCGCTGAAGCGACTGTACAGCAGCTTCAGCGAGGGGTTCGACACGCCCGACCTGCAGCAGGCAGCCGGGCTGATCGCCTGGCCGCCATCCTGAGGGACAGCGACCCACGTTGAAGACATTGTGCGTACGACGCGCTGCGGTCCTGCATCCAACCGCAGCGCACCCCGATCGAGTATCGCGCGCTGATCGAGCTGGTGCGCCTGTACTGCGATCAGGGTGTCGATGCCAGCTAGGGCAGATCGTCCGGCTGGACGAGGCCGCGCTTGAGCGCGAAGACCATCACCTGCGTACGGTCGCGCAGGCCCAGCTTGTCGAGCACATTCGTGCCGTGGGTGCGCACTGTGGCCTCGCTCACGATGAGCTGCTGCGCAATCTCCGCATAGGTCATGCCGCGCGCGAGCGCATAGAACACCTCGCGCTCGCGCACGGTCAGCGCGTCGAGCGGGTCCACGCGGCGACCGGCGCTGATCAGCGTGTGCAGCGCCAGCGGGTCCAGCGCGGTCTCACCGCGCGCCACGCGCCGCACGGCATCCAGCAGCATTGGCATCGAAGAGGTTTTGAGGAAGTAGCCATTGGCGCCGACGGCCATCGCATCCTGCAGCAGCGTATCCTGCAGCGATGAGGTCAGCACCAGCACCTTACAGTCGTGGCCGGCAGCGCGCAGGCGGCGCAGCGCTTCGACGCCGTTGACGACCGGCATGATCAGGTCGAGCACGACGACATCCGGCTGGCAGGTCTGCACCAGCGGCAGCAGCTCCTGGCCGTCTGAGGCCTCGCCGCACACGACGAAGTCAGACGCACTTTCCAGCAGCAGGCGCAGCCCCTGCCGGACGACCGTGTGATCGTCGACCAGCGCGACGCGAATCGTCATGCCGGCTCCCACTGCGCCAGCGGCAGCTCTGCGGTGACGGTCGTGCCGCGCGCATCGCCCTCGATGATCAGCGTGCCGTTGAGGGCGCGGGCGCGTTCTTTCATGCCGATGACCCCGTGCCTTCCCTCAGCCGGCAGAGCAGGGTCAAAGCCCGGGCCATCGTCGCTGATGCTCAGGCGCAGCATTTTCTGGCTTTCGAGCACCGTCACCTGCACCTGCGAAGCGCGCAAGGCATGGCGGGCGATGTTGTTCAGCGCTTCCTGCGTGATGCGATACACCGCGTCCTCCATCGCCGGCAGCAGCGGCCGGCCCTGCAGCGTGAACGATGTCTCCACGGGGATGCTGGTCTCCCGCTGCCACGCCTCACAGCACTGCGAAAGTGCCGTCACCAGGCTGGATTCAGCGACGCCGACCGGGCGCAGCGATGCCAGCACGCCGCGCAGATCGAGCAGCGCCTGCTGTGCGCTGT
>CAZZJW010000088.1:0-10791 GCA_964654755.1 uncultured Pleurocapsa sp.
GATCCCGCTCCCCCCAGCGACTCGGGGGAATTGGCGCGGCGGTTGCAGGCGTTGGCGCAAGCTGGTCTATAATGCATACGGTTTGCTCATGAGGAGGACGACATGCGTACGCTCCCTGTCTTCGCGCTGCTGCTGGCGCTTTCCGCGGGCCTGCTGGCCGCCTGCAACCTCGGGGATGTCGCCGGTGCGGTGCCGACGACCGGAAACACCGCCGGGGATGCCGCCGCCGCGCAGCAGTTTTTGCCCAGCGCCATCCCCGGCTATGTCGTCACCGATGCCAACAGCATCACCAGCGCGCTCTCCACGGTTAGCGGGGGCGCTTCGGCCATCGCCGGGAATCCGGTGCTGGCGGCGGCCATCGGCGCGGTGGACGGCATGATCCAATGCTACAACGGAGTGGGCGCGGCGGCGGCGCGCATCTACATCTCTGCGGATGTCGCCAACGTTGTGATGAACGGCGCTGCGCCCAACTTCGGCGCGATGGCCGTCATCAACAGCGATCGCATCGTCAACAACTTCCTGCCGTGCGCGCTCGGGCAGGCGCAGTCCTTCTCGGCGCAGTCTGCTGAACAGCCGCAGATCTGCACCAACAATGGCTCCTTTGTCGTCAATGGCGAAACGCTGTTCTACCTGTACGCGGCCACCACGCCGGATCTGTGCGGCGTGTTTCAGACGGCGGTGCCGGCGCAGTAGCGCGGTTCGGGCCAGGCGGGCGCGCGTTCACATGGGGCAGCGCCCGCCCGCCCGGAAGACTTCAGCGGATGATCGTGCCCACGCTCAGATCGCCCATCACCGCGTGCAGCAGGGCTTCGTCGTGCCAGAAATTCAGCACGAGGATCGGCATGTGGTGTTCCTGGCACATGGTGAAGGCGGTCATGTCCATCACGTTCAGCCGTTCGCGGATGACGCGGTCGTAGCTGATTTCCGCGTAGCGCACCGCATCCGGCACTTTCTTCGGGTCGGCGGAATACACGCCGTCCACCTTGGTCGCCTTGATGATGATATCGGCGCCGATCTCCATGGCGCGCAGGGCCGCCGCTGAGTCGGTGGTGAAATAGGGGTTGCCGGTGCCGCCGGCGATCACCACCACGCGGCCTTTCTCCAGATGGCGGATGGCGCGCAGACGGATGTACGGTTCGGCCAGCGCCTTGACCTCGATGGCAGTCTGCACGCGGGTGGTGACGCCAGAGCGCTCCAGCGCATCCTGCAGCGCCAGCCCGTTCATCACCGTCGCCATGATGCCGATGTGATCGGCGGTGCTCTGCGCCATGCCGCGCTCGACACCGTCTTTGCCGCGCCACAGATTGCCGCCGCCGATGACGATGGCGATCTGCACGCCCAGCGCATACAGCGGCTTGATGCGTTCAGCGATGAACTCGGCCTGATCGGGGTCGATGCCATAACCGCGATCGGGAGCGAGCGCCTCGCCGCTCAGCTTGAGGACGATGCGCCGGAAAGCGGGGGTGCGGGGCGCGTGCGGTTCGACCATCGGAATGCCTCCTGACCATCACAACGGGACTGCCGCGGGGCGGCAAAAAAAGAGGGACCAACACGAATGCTGATCCCTCAATGTGTCTATTCCGGGGGGAGCGCTGCGCCTGGACCGCGCTCGACCGAAGCCATGCTGCGCACGCGCCGGGTTACTCCGCAGCGTCGCCGGCATCGCCCAGCGTGAAGCAGGCGAAGCGGCGGATTTCGATGCTCTCGCCAGTCGTGGCGACGGTCTCGGCGAGAAGCTGCTGGATGCTCTTGGAGTCGTCCTTCAGCCAGGGCTGCTCAAGCAGCACGATCTCCTGGAAGAACTTCTCCATGCGCCCGTCGACGATCTTGTCGGCCACGGCGGCGGGCTTGCCCTCCTCGATCACGCGGCGGCGCTGCATATCGCGCTCTGCCTCGATGATGGCGGCGGGGACCTGCTCGCGACGCACGACCTGCGGCTTGAGATTGGCGATGTGCAGCGCGATTTCCTTGCAGAAATCCTTGAAGTTCTGCGTGTTGGCGACGAAGTCGGTCTCGCAGTTGATCTCGACCATCACGCCCAGGCGGCGGTTGAAGTGCAGGTAGGTCTCGATCAGGCCCTCGTTCATCGTGCGGCCCGCGCCCAGCTTCTTGGCGGCCTTCGCGATGCCTTTTTCGCGCAGATAGTCAGCGGCCTTCTGCGTGTCTCCGCCGTTGGCTTCCAGCGCCTTCTTGCAGTCCAGCGGGCCTGCGCCGGTCATCTCGCGCAGGTCTTTGACCATCTGTGCCGTGATTGCCGTCATCGTCCCTTAAACCTCACCAGTCTCATCGTCTTCGAAGAGCGGCTTGCCCTTGATCTTCGCCAGCGAAGACGGGCCGAGCAGATCCTCATCCTTCGCTTCCTCGTCGTACTGCGAGAAGCTGCCGCCGCTGGCGACCGCTTCCTCGAAGTCCCCGCTCTTGCTGCCCATCTGCTGGCCTTCGATGACCGCATTGGCGAAAGTTTCGAGCACGAGCTTGATCGAGCGCACAGCGTCGTCGTTGGCCGGCAGGATGAAATCGATCTTGTCGGGATCGCTGTTGCTGTCTGCCAGGGCCAGCACCTTGATGGGGATGGTGTTGGCTTCCTTGACCGCCGTCGCCTCGCGGACGGTGTCCACGACGATCAGCATATCGGGCAGCTTCTTCATCGTGGTGATGCCGCCCAGGCGCTCCTGCAGCTTCTCGATGGCGCGGTCCTTGACCAGGCGCTCCTTCTTGCCGAGCATGTCGTATTCGCCGGCTTCCTTCTTGCGGAGCATGGTCTTGAGCGTGTCGATGCGCTTGCGGATGGTCACCCAGTTGGTGAGGGTGCCGCCCAGCCAACGCTTGTTGACGTACGGCATGCCGCAGCGCTCCGCTTCGCGGGCGACGGCTTCCTGCGCCTGGCGCTTGGTGCCGACGAACAGCACTGTGCCGCCCTTCTGGCTGATATCGCGCACCATGTCGTAATAGTCGTTCAGCTCGACGATCGTCTGCTGAAGGTCGAGGATATGGATTCCGTTGCGCTGGGTGAAGATGTACGGCTTCATCTTCGGGTTCCACTTGGTCGTGCGATGACCGAAGTGAACGCCCGCCTCCAGAAGCTGCTTCATGGAAACCTGCGAGGGCATGGCTATTCTCCTGTACCAGTGTTTAGTCGATCACGCCGATCTGCCCGGACACAGCAAAAAGACAAAGCGCATGCTTTGCCCAACACTGGGTGCCCAGTCCCGGCGTGTGAGAGTGCAAGGGATTGTAGCAAAGCCGCCATGCCGTGAGAAGGGCGGAACGCCGGCGCGCGCGGGCCGCGCTGCATGCTATAATCACGTGCTATGCAGTCCAATCTGATCCCCAACTATCACTTCATGCTGTTCGCGCCCAACCTCGGCGGTGAGTACTTCTTCGAGGCGGCGCGCGCCTATTGGGATACCTTCCGCCCGATCGTGATGGCCGATCTGCGCTTCCTGCAGCTCGTCCCCGGCGGCAACTCGGTCAGCGTGACGGTGGTGGCGCTGCGCGATACCATCGTCCAGATCGGCGTCGAGCTGGGCCAGCAGGCGCCATACGCCTATCTCGATCCGGTGGTGTACGACAGCTTCGCCGAGACCCGCGCAGAGCTCAACCGCCGCGCACAGACCAATCAGCCGTTCGGCGTGCCGCTGGGCCTGGGCATCGCCACCACCACGCCGCTCATCCCCACGCCGTGGCTGCCCGCCAGCGGGCCGGGCTTCGTCACCGCCACGCCGAGCGCCACGCCCGCTTCGCCTGTCGCCACTGCCGCCGCCAGCCCGCCGCCACCCCCCGGCTCGGTGGAGAACACGCCCGGCCCGGCCATCGGAGGGAGCTAGCCCGCCCATGCGCCTCGATCAGTATCAGTGGTCGCGCAATCCGCGCGGCATGCATGTCATCAGCGCCTTTCAGACGCCGGTCGACTTCAACCGCTACACCAGCACGCGCATGGGCTGGGTGAAGCTGGTCGCGGCCACTACCGACTTCGTGGACGATGCTATCCAGTTTCAGCAGCTCGGAATCACGCCGATCGTGCGGCTGTACCTGGGCCGTTACGGCGCGGGGCCGTTTGGGCGCGATCTCCAGCAGTTGTGCGATGCCTTCATCCGCGCCGGCGTGAAGTGGTTCGAATTCTACAACGAGCCGAACCTCGGCGTGGAGTGGCCGGACGGCTTCGATCCGCACTGGCGCGACAATGACCGCGTCATCCGCCCGCTGATGGAGAACTGGCTGAACTTCGCCGACTATGTGCTGTCGTACGGTTGCTACCCCGGCTTCATCCCGCTGGCGGAGGCCGACACCGAGCAGCGCTCGTCGGTGCTGTGGATGGATGCCTTCCTGAACTACCTGGCGACTTACCATTTCGAGCGCTTCGGGCGCATGCTCAACAGCGGCCTGTACGTGGCGACGCATCCGTACGTGCTCAACCACTTCTACCAGCAGGTGCCTGGTGGCGGCTCGTTGAGCGCCCGCGCGCCTTCGCAGCAGCGCGTGAGGGAGCCCGGCTGGCATTTCGAGTACCCGTACGATCCCATCAGCCAGGCGAACGACCCCGGCCGCACAGTCTACGGCGGGACGGCGAACACCCCCTACGGTGATCCCGTCGGGCTGATCGCCATGGGCCGCATGTTCAACGAGCGCGCTTCTGGCATCTGGGGCGCGGCAAATGTGCCGGTGGTGGGCACGGAAGGTGGTATCTACGCCTTTCGCGATCAGGTCTACCAGCAGGACACGCGCTATCCGCCCTACGACATCAACAGCCATGCCCAGGCGACCGCCGCGATGTTCGACTGGATCGCCACGCAGGCCCCGCCGTGGTTCTTCGGCGTGACGCTGTGGAAGGAAGACGATTACTTCTCGCCCACCACTGCGCCGGCCATCCACCTCATGACCGAAATCCCGCCGCTGCTGAAAGAAGTGCCGCCGCTGGAGGTGATGGGCATCCCGCAGCAGCCGGTCGTTCTGGCGACAGCCACGCCGCCCGGCCCCGGCCCGATCCGGGGGCAGGCCGATTTTCACATCGTCATGCTCGCGCCCGGGCTCGACGCCAGCTGGTGGTTCGACACCGCGCAGGCCTACTGGTCGGTCTTTCGCCCGATGTTCAGCACGCGCCTGGAACTGGTCGATCTCATCCCCTCCAGCAGCAGCCTGGCGCTGACGGTGCTCGCCCCACCCGATCTCGGCGAGACGCTGGCGCAGTCGTTCCGCATGCGCTTCCCCTACGTGTATGTGGATCTGATCGTGGCGGATGACCTGGCGCGCGTGCGGGATGTGCTCAACAGCCGCGCCCAGCAGAATTTACGTTTTGGATAAAGCGCTTTACGCGCCGTGATCAATGTGAAGATTTCGCGCTGACGCAGACGCATGTGCGCGCGCGATTTGCCCGTTGCACGCGAAAACGTATACGAAATTCATTATATATTTTACGGATCCTGCGAAACATAAAATCTTCGCTAATAAACTCATCGCAAACCTGCAGAGATGATAAAATGGAAGTGTTGTGATACACACAGTGAACATGTCCCGAATTGGACAGGTGCCATGCGTCAGGCGATGATCATCGAGGACGATCAGGGAACGCGGGAGATCTACCGTCTCGTGCTGCGCTCGATCGGCTATGATGCTGTGGAGGCGGGCGATGGCGAGGTGGCGCTGCGCATGCTGCGGCAGGTTACGCCGGATGTCATCCTGCTCGATCTACGCCTGCCGCACCGTTCTGGCGCCGACATCCTCAGCTACATCCAGAACGATCCGCGCCTGCGCCACAGCCGCGTGGTGATCGTGACGGCGCACAGCGTGGTCACCGAGGACCTGCACCTGCGGCCCGGCGATGTCTTCCTGCTCAAGCCGGTGCGCACCAGCGTGCTGCGCGACGTCCTGGTCGGTGCGCCGGCCGGCAAGTAGCACGGCGCTAGTCCAGCCGCAGCAGCATCTCGCGCGTCGTCACAAAGCCCATCCGTTCATAAACGAGCTGTCCTTCTTCGCTGGCCGTGAGCTGCACCACGGTGATCTGCCGCGCGCGGCATATCGCGATGCAGTGTTCGACCAGCCGTGTCGCCAGCCCCTGGCGGCGGAAGGGCGGCGCGGTGTACACGTTGTAGAGGTAGCCACGGATGGCCGAAGTGGTCATCGGACCGGGTATGTAGTCCATGAACGCCAGCCCGATGCCGGCGGCCACGGTGTCGCCCGCCATCATCAGAAAGCCCTCGTAGCTGCCCTCCGCCATGTGGTTGAGCAGCCATGCGCGCACCAGCGGTTCCACCTGCGCGATGCGCGCCGGATCGCGCCCCATGTCGCGAAACATGGCGCTGCGCTGACCGGTGATGATGTCGACGTCGTCAAGCGTGGCGGCGCGGATGGTGTACTCGGTCATTGCCCCCTGGTTTCCTCTCCAGCCATCCCTGCATCGGGATAGAACTGCCTTCATGATAGGGCAGACCATCCACAGATCAAGACGCCAATCGCGGCGTGGCGCGGTATACTTCGCATGTTCTGCCGCGCTGCGGCCTGATGACGTGTAGGACAGCTCATGACATCTCACGATCTCCGCCCTTCTCCGCGTTACAAGCCGGTCTCGCTGTTCGTGACCTGCATCGTCGACATGATCTATCCGAAGACTGGCGTGTCGGTGGTCCGGATCCTCGAGCACCTGGGTGTGGAAGTGCGCTTTCCGCTGGCGCAGACATGCTGCGGTCAGCCCGCCTTCAACAGTGGCTTCCACGATGATGCGCGCACCGTCGCACGGCAGTTCCTGACGGCCTTCGCCGATGCCGAGGTGATCGTGTGCCCGTCGGGAAGCTGCGCCTCGATGGTGCAGCACTACTACCCGGAGCTGTTCAGCGACGAGCCGGGCTGGCGCGAGCGCGCGCTGCGCGCCGCCGACATCACCTGGGAGTTCACCGAGTATCTGGTCGATGGGCTGGGCGTGACCGATCTCGGCCTGTCGCTGCCGCCGACGCGCGTCGCCTTTCACCACGCCTGCCACGGCTACCGGCTGATGGGACTGGGCGATCAGGGGCGCTCGCTGGCGGATGCGGTCGAGGGCGTCACCGTCACCGATCTGCCCGGCGCCGATCAGTGCTGTGGTTTCGGTGGGCTGTTCTCGGTCAAGATGCCGGAAATCAGCTCGGCGATGCTCAACGACAAGGTGAAGAACATCAACGCGGTCGAGGCGGACACCATCATCACGGGCGACGCCAGCTGCCTGACGCAGATGAACGGCGGCCTCAGCCGGCAGGGCAGCGCCCGCCGCGTGATGCACATCGCCGATCTGCTGGCCAGCGGGCTGGATGCGCCCGAAACCGACGCATGAGCCTGCGCCGCGCCTGGCGTGGGCTGGCGCTGGCGCTGCTGCTGGGCGCGCGCCTGGCCGCTGCGCAGGAGCTGCAGCCCCCCCTTCCGATCGCCATCAACAGTTCGGTCAGCGGCGAGATCACGCCGTCGGTGGGCTTCACCTGGTATCGCTTTCAGGCGCAGGCCGGGCAGTCGTACCGCGTGCAGATGCTGACGCAGCCCGGCGAGGCGCTTCAGCCGCGCCTCGGCCTGTCGCTCGATGGCGGCGCGACGCTGGCGCTGCGCTCCGATGCGCCCGGCCCGGGTGTCACCAGCGCTGACGGGCTGGCGGCGCTCGACTGGCAGGCGCCAGCGGATGTGCTGGTGACGCTGGTGGCCGGCGCGCGCGAAGGCACGCTGGGGGCCTACCGGCTGTCGGTGCAGCAGGTGGCCGGGGCATCGACGGCGGCGGATGCGCCGGCGGTGTCGTTCGGCTGCCGGGGCGAGGAAGCCGTCGTACTGGCCGCGCTGCAGCTCGCTTCAGAAGCCGAGGCCGAGGACGCGCCGGGGATCGCCGTGGCGATCTACGGCACGGGCGATCTGCGCCCGGCGCTGCGTGTGCAGGCTCCGCAGGCTGGCATCGATCTGTGCTGGACGAGCGCTGACGACGCGGTGGGCGACGCGGTGGTCTTCCCGGATGGCGAGGCGCTGGAGATCGGTTCGGGGAACGCCGGGCAGGCGCTGCTGTTCAACATCGTGCGCGCGCCCGGCCTGGGCGATCTGACGCTGACGCTGGGGGCGCTGGGCGAGAGCCGTGGGCGCTACCTGGCGCTGCTGCAGGGTGGGGCGATCGCGCCGCGTGGTGATCAGGACGTGCTGCGCGTGCGCCGCGGCCCGCGCGCGGATGGCCCGCTGCAGCTGTACATGCTGGCGACAGGCGACAACACCCGGCTGGACCCGCGCGTGACGCTGCAGTCCGCAGAGGGCGCAGTGCTGGCGGTGTGCGATGATGCGGGCGCGCGCGCCTGCCCGCAGCTTGCGCCGGCGGATGCGCTGCGTGTGCAGCAGGCGGGCGTGCCGGTTGTACAGGGTGGCCGATTCGATGGCGGTGCGGCGCTGCCAGAGGCACTGCGCGAGTGGGGCGTGCTGCTGCTGGAGGGCTTCAACGGCGGGACCAGCGGCGCGTATGCCCTGGCGCTGATCGGCGCGCGCTGAGCTGACGAGCGCGTGCAGGCCGTCGCAGTCCGCTGCGAATTGCCGCGCCTGCCCGGCGGGCCTATAATAAGTGCCACGCTGGCGAAAGCCGCAGAATCAGTCAGCCAGAACTCGCAGTGGATGTGGAGCCTTCGTATGATTGTCGATACCGCCGTTCGCCCCGGCCCGATCGGTCAGTCCATCATCGCTCGCGATGACGATATCATGTCGGGATCGATGGTCCCGCGCTATCCGTTCGTGATGGCGCGCGGGCAGGGCGCGAAGGTGTGGGATGTCGACGGCAACGAGTACATCGACTTCGCCGCTGGCATCGCCGTCACTGCCACCGGGCACTGCCATCCGAAGGTTGTCGAGGCGGTGGTCGAGCAGGCGCAGCGCTTCCTGCACATCGCCGGGACCGACTACTACTACGAGGTGCAGGTGCGCCTGGGCGAGCGCCTGGCCGGGATTGCGCCGTTCGGCGGCGATCCGGCGCGTGTGTTCCTGTGCAACAGTGGCGCCGAGGCGGTGGAAGGTGCGGTCAAGCTGGCCCGCTGGTACACCCGCCGGCAGAATGTGATCGCCTTCTTCGGCGCGTTCCATGGCCGCACGATGGGCGCGCTTTCGCTCAACGCCAGCAAGGTGGTGCAGAAAGACGGCTTCGCCCCGTTTGTGCCGGGCGTGTACCACGTGCCGTACAACAATCCGTATCGCTGCATGCACGGGCGCGAACAGCCCGTGTGCGAGGCGCACTGCATGTGCGCTGATTACATCGAGGATGTGCTGTTCAGGCGGCTGGTGCCGCCCGACAGCGTCGCGGCCATCATTCTGGAGCCGATCCAGGGCGAGGGCGGCTACCTCGTGCCGGATGCGCGCTTCGTGCGCCAGCTGCGCGAGATTTGCGACCGGCACGGCATCCTGCTCATCAGCGATGAGGTGCAGTCGGGCATTGGGCGCACCGGCCGCTGGTGGGGCATCGAGCACTTCGGCGTGCAGCCGGATATCATCGCTTCCGCCAAGGGCCTCGCCAGCGGGATGCCGCTGGGCGCGGTCATCGCCCGGCGTGAGATCATGACGTGGCCACCCGGCGCGCATGGGACGACTTTCGGCGGCAACCCGGTGTCATGCGCGGCGGCGCTGGCGACGCTCGATCTGATCGAGAGTGAGTACATGGCCAATGCCACCGAACAGGGCGCGTTCATCCTGGAGGCGCTGCAGGAGATGCAGTCGCATCACCCTGCGCTGCGTCACGGGCGCGTCGCCGGCATCGGCCTGATGATCGGCGCAGAACTGGTGCTCGATGAGCACCGCAAGGAGGCGCAGGCGGTGCGCAACGCCGTCGAACGCCATGCGATCGACAACGGCCTGCTGATCCTGGGGGCCGGCTTCAACACGCTGCGCTTCTGCCCGCCGCTGATGATCGAGCGCGAGACGGTGGAGGCGGGGCTGCTGCGTTTCGAACGTTCGCTGACCCAGGCAGAGCAGGACGCCGGCCTGCACTAGCCGGCACGGCAGCGTCGAAAGGGGGCGGGATGGTGAATCTGTATGCGCAGATGCACCCGATGCCGGATCAGTTCGTCACCGACAGGCTGCGTATTCGCGCCGTGCGCATGGGTGATGGCCGCCTGCTGAGCGGCGCCATCGACCAGTCGTTCGAGGCGCTGCATGCCTGGATGGCGTGGGCACGCCAGCGCGTGACTGCTGCGGAAAGCGAAACCTTCGCCCGCGAGGCTGCCGCCCGCTTTCGCGCCCGTGACGAATTCAACTTCCTGCTTTTTCGCGCTGAAGATGACGGTTTCGTCGGCAGCCTGAGCGCGCACAGCATCAACTGGCAGGTCCCGTGCTTCGAGCTGGGTTACTGGCTGCATACGAACATGACCGGCCACGGCTACATGACGGAGGCGGTGCTGGCGCTGACGCGCATTCTGCTTGGCTCGCTCGGCGCTGAGCGCATCGAGATCCGCTGCGATGCCGCCAACCGGGCCAGCGCAAGCGTGGCGGAACGCGCCGGCTATCAGCTGGAAGCGCGGCTGCACCACCAGCGCCGCGATACCGATGGCCACCTGGCAGACACGCTGATCTACGTGCGTTTCCCTGAAGACGGCATGTCGCACCCCTGAGCGACGCGCTGCCTCAGCCCAAATCCAGCTTCAGCCTCACCCTGAGGTCGGCCTCACCCTAAATCCCTCCATAGGAGAGTGACTTCAAAACACGCTATCCCTGCTCCCCTTCTCCCCACAGAGAAGGGGCCGGGGGATGAGGCTGCCGCCGCCCTGGGGGATGAGGTCAACCTCACCCCAACCCTTCTCCACACGAGAGGGACTTCAGGACACACGC
>CAZZJW010000089.1:0-10786 GCA_964654755.1 uncultured Pleurocapsa sp.
GCATCCGCCAGCGCGCCCGTCGGGGCGCCGCCCGCGTTCGGGGCCATCGCCGTCCAGAAGTGCATGTGATTGAGGTGGCCGCCGCCGTTATTGCGCACCGCCGTGCGGATCGCCTCCGGCACGCTGTCGAGCGACGAGAGCAGCGCTTCCAGCGACTTCGCCTGCAGATCGGGATAGTTCTCCAGCGCCTTGTTCAGGTTGGTGACATACGCGGCATGATGCTTGCCGTGATGAATCTCCATCGTCGTGGTGTCGATATGCGGCTCGAGCGCGTTGTGCGCGTAAGGCAGCGCGGGAAGTTCAAAAGCCATGAGGTTCTCTCCTGTTCGTGGTCGCGTCCAAACTCTGTCGTATTGTAGCATCGGGACGTTGCTTTCTTTCGGCCCGGCTGTGGCGCTTGCCGGCACTTTTATCAAATGCTAAGATTTGCGGGTCCGAAGGGAGCACTTCTTGAACTCAGTCCGCACCTCCGCCGGCGTTCCGCGCAGCGTGTATCTCTTCCTGCTGGCAGGCGTGGCTGCCACCTCGATGGCCGCCATTTTCATCCGCCTCGCCCAGCTCGACGGCGCGCCATCGCTGCTGATCGCCGTCGGCCGTCTGACGCTCTCAGCGCTGCTCATCACCCCAATCGTGCTGCGCCGGCATCGCGGCGCGCTGGCCAGCCTCACCCGAACCGATCTGCTGCTGGCGCTGGCAAGCGGCGCGTTTCTCGCGCTGCATTTCGTGCTGTGGATCACCTCGCTGGAACTCACCAGTGTGCTCATCAGCGTGGTCTTCGTCACCAGCGGCCCGTTATGGGTGGCGCTGATGGAGGTGATCTTTCTGCGCGCACGCCTCTCTCGACTGGCGATCTTCGGGCTGATACTGGCGACAGTCGGCGGAGTCCTCATCGGCGTTTTCGGTGGCGGCGAATCGCAGCCCGGCCCTCAGCCGCTGCTCGGCGCGCTGATGGCCCTCGGCGGAGCGATCACCGTCGCAGCCTACCTGGTGATCGGGCGCAAGCTGCGCGCCAGGATCGCGCTGCTGCCTTACATCTGGCTGGTCTACGGCATCGCTGCGCTGCTGCTGATCGCCCTGGCGCTGCTCACCGGCACATCGGCCAGCGGCCTGCCCGGCTCTGCCTGGGTGTGGATCGCGCTGACGGCGCTACTGCCCCAGCTCATCGGGCACACCTCGTTCAACTACGCCCTGCGCTACATGTCCGCGACCTACGTCAGCATCGCTGCACAGCTCGAGCCGATCCTGAGCGCCGTCGCCGCGATGGTGATCTTTCGCCAGATCCCGACACTGCTTCAGGGCATCGGCAGCGCGCTCATCCTCTCCGGCGTGGTCACCGCCAGCGCCGCACAGGAGCAAGCCGCGCGCACGCCTGACGAGTAGCCTGCCGGGCAGGCGCGCTGCTCAGCTCGCGCTGAAGCCGAGAAAGCTGTTTGCGCCCGGCCACAGCTCGCGCGGAGGGATGGCGCCGGGCAGCGCGACCGGACTGAGCAGAGACACCAGTGAGCCATCGCGCTGCATCTCCTGCAGCGTGTACTCCACCAGCAGATGAAAGTCCAGATCATTGCGCGGCGTCGCCATCGCCAGAACCTCGCGCGTGAAGTAGATCGGGTGACCGTCAGCATCGCTCAGCAGCGAGAGCGTATCCGGGTTGTTCTGCAGGTGTGGCAGCAGGCGCATGCTGTCGCCGAACACCGCCGCGAGGTTGACATCCGTGGCGGCCAGCACCGAAAAAGCCGCATCCGACTCGTTGGCAAGCTGGAACACATCGTCAACAATCGCGCGCGATCGCTCCGCCTGGGCGCGCAGCGCCTCGACGCCGCCGGGCTCTTCAGAGAACGTCCCGACTGCCTTGCCGCGCAAATCGCCAAACCCGCGGATACCGAGGCTGGTCTCGACCATGAGCTGCAGGCCGTGCATCATGTACGGCTCGGTGAAATCGACGCGAGACGCCACATTCCAGTCCGGCATCAACCCGACTGCCAGATCCGCCTGGCCTGACGCGACCAGATCGGCTGCAGAAGCGCCGTTCAGCGGCACGTACACTACCGAGACATTCCAGCGCCGCGCGATCTCGTTGATCAGCGCGCGGTGCGCCGCATCAAGCCGCCGTTGTGACTCCGGCGCATCCACCGGCACATCCTCGATCCCCGCCACACGCAGCGTGCGATCGCTCTGCAGGCGCGGGATGATGTACATCGGCGGATACGGCACGTCAGACGCACTCTGGCCCGGCTGCGGCGCGGCATCGCCGACATTGGCCCAGGCGATCAGCACATCCGCCGGATAGTCGACGTTGTTGAAGTTGGCGCGGTGGATTTCGTTCAGCTTGCCGCTGCTCAGAAAGAACTGCAGCGTGCGGTCAATCAGGTTACGCAGGTTGACATCCTGCCGACGCACCGCCACAGCGAACGGCTCCGGCATCACCGGTGCATCAATGAACCGCGCGATACCCGGCTGCGTCACCGAACGCAGCACGCGCACTCGCGTCTCGATCAGCCCATCGATCGTTCCGCTGTTGAGCGCCGCGAGCATCTGGTCGAAGTTGACGAATGGCACAGGCGCCACCTGCACCCCGCTGCGCGTGGTCCACTCCTGCAGTGCGCGCTCACCCCGCGTGCCCATCACATAGCCGATGCGCCGCCCGGCCATGTCCGCCAGCGACTGCGCCGCATCGCTCTCTCGCACCAGCATCATCTGCGCGCTCGGGAAATAGGCCTCGCTGAACTCCACGCTGCTGTCGAGATCGCGCAGGTGCGGTTGCGCCGCCAGCAGCATATCGATTTCGCCGGCCACCAGCAGATCAATGCCGGTCTGGCGTGTCGCCTGCACAAACTGCGGCGTCACGCCCCAGGCCTCAGCCATCGCCCGGCCCAAGTCCGCATCGAAACCCGAAAGCTCACCGCGCACGTTCAGTTCTCCAAACGGCGGCTCGTTGTACAGGATACCGATGCGCACCACAGCCTCGCGGGCGATGCGCGCCACGCCGCTTTCCACTGGCAGCATGTCCACCAGCTGCGACTCGACCGTCGGCACCAGCGTCGGCGCGGTCAGCGTGGCGGCTTCGGGCACATCCTGCCCCCAGGCCAGCGCCGCCCCCAGCAGCAGGGAGCACAACGCCAGCGCGATCACTTGCAGCGTCGTTCTACGCAGTTCAGCGTTCATACAGCCGGTTCACCTGGATATACGCCAGCACCGCTTCCGGCACGAGATAGCGCACCGTGCGGCCCGCAGCGATGCGTGCGGCCACCACGGTGGAGGAAACGTCGAGTCCGGGCGCATCCAGCAGGTGGACGCGTCCGCGCAGCCCGGGCAGCGTCTGCTCCAGCGCCCGCACGTCCGGCGTGACATCCGGCCTCGGAGCGATCAGCAGCCGCGCCCGCTGCACCACCTCTGCCGGACGGTTCCACGTGGGCAGGTCACGCAGCGAGTCCGCACCGATCAGCAGGTAGATCTCATCGGCCTCCCCCTGCAGCAGCGCCAGCATGTCGGCAGTGTAATGCGGGCCCGGCCGATCGACATCCACCCGCGACAGCCGAAAGCGCGCATTCCCCTCGATGGCGATTGCAGTCATCGCCAGACGGTGCTGTGCTGGCGTGCGCGTCTCCCCGTGCTTGTGCGGCGGATCGCCAGCCGGCGTGAACAACACCGGGCAATCCAGCACCTCTGCAGCATACTGCGCGTGGATCAGATGCGCGATGTGCGGCGGATCAAACGTTCCGCCAAACACCACCACACGGCTCAATCAGACCACTCCAGTTCGTGCTCACCGATGAAGACGGAGTCACCTTCCTCAACGCCCGCCTCGCGCAGCGCCGCCGTCACACCCAGCACATCGAGCGTGCGCTGGAAGCGCAGCACCGCCTCCTCATAATCCCAGTACGTCATGCGCGCCGCGCGCTCAATCCGGCGTCCCGTCACGCGGAACTCCCCTTCGCCCAGGCGCTCAATACTGAAGGGGATCTCCTCCTCTGTCAGCGCGTACACCGGCATCGCCTCGCTCAGCTCCGGCTCGGCGGGCAGCGCATCCAGCCGGCGGAACATCTCGTCGACCAGCGCGCGCACATTCTGCCGCGCCGCCGCGCTGATGGCCATCGGCGTCACGCCGCGCGCGTTCAGCGCCGCCTCAATCGCCGGCCAGCGCTCCTGCACCTCCGGCAGATCGATCTTGTTGAGCACGACGATCTGCGGGCGGCGCCCAAGCTTCTCATCGTACAGCGCTAGCTCGACATTGATCTGGTTGAAGTCAGCGATCGGGTCTGGGCTTAGCCCATCCAGCAGATGTACCAGCATCTTCGTTCGCGTGACATGGCGCAGGAACGCGTGCCCCAGCCCGACGCCGAGATGCGCCCCCTCCACCAGACCGGGGATATCCGCCACCACCAGATCGCGGTTGTCCAGCAGCACCACGCCGAGATTTGGCTCCAGCGTGGTGAACGGATAGTCGGCGATCTTCGGGCGCGCATTGCTGACGACGGAGAGCAGCGTGCTCTTACCGGCATTCGGCACACCGACGATGCCCACATCGGCGATCAGCCGGAGTTCCAGCACCAGCCAGCGCTCTTCGCCCGGCTCACCCTTCTCCGCAAAGCGCGGCGCCTGGGCGCTGGCCGTCGGAAAGCGCGCATTGCCGCGCCCGCCGCGCCCGCCCTTTGCAACCACCACGCGGTCGCCAGCGCGAACCAGATCGGCCAGCACATCACCTGTCGCGGCATCGCGCACGATCGTGCCCGCAGGGACCTCGACGATCACATTCTCTGCGCTGCGCCCGGTCTTGGTGGCAGTGCCGCCCTTGCGACCGTTCTCGCCCTTGAAGTGCACCGTGCGGCTGAAACGCGCCAGCGTGTTGATGCGCGGGTTCACCTGCAGAATGACATCTGCACCCTTGCCGCCGTCGCCACCATACGGGCCGCCATGTGGCACGTATTTCTCGCGGCGGAACGCAACCATGCCGTTACCGCCGTCACCACTGTGTACGAAGATTTTCGCCTGATCAATCATGCCTGAGATGACTCATATGCCAATTCGGGAATCCAGTCCGGCTGCCCGGCCCGATACCAGGCGATCGTCCGGCGCGCGCCCTCGCGAAAGTCGAGCGGACGAAAGCCCAGCTCGAGGCGTGCCTTCTCGCTGGAAACGTGCCAGTCATTATACACGTATGAACGCAGGTTGATCGGGTAGAACGGCTCCCGGCGGGTAAGCGCAGATAACGCCTCCAGCCCGTGCGCCGCCGCAATCCCCACCCAGCCGGGCAGGCTCAGCCGCGGCCACCGCAGCCCGGCTTCCGCGCACACCACGTCAAATGCGTCCCGGTGCGAGATCGGCGCTCCGCACAGGTTGTAGGTCTCCCCGGCCAGACCATGCTCGAGTGCCAGCACTACGCCCTGCGCGACATCACCCACATACACCGGGAAGATCACATGCCGCCCGTAGTCCATCTGCATGATCAGGCCGCGCATGGGATCGCGAAAGAACAGCCGGTTGAAGCCATACACGCCCAGGGGACCGTAGAACGCGCCGGGCCGCACGATCACCACCGGCGTCCCATACTCATGCTGCGCCTGAATCACCTGCTGCTCTGCGGCCAGCTTGCTGCGCTGGTAGGGATCAGCGGGCTGCGGCGGATGCGTCTCATCCAGCAGTCGTCCCGGCTGAGGGCTGCCGATCACCGCCACCGTCGAGATGTGGATGAAGCGACGGACGCCATGGCTGGCGCGCAGCACATTCGCCGTACCTTCCGCATTGACGCGCATCATCTGCGCGGCATCACCCCAGAAGCGAAACACGCCGGCCGCATGCACCACCGCATCCACACCGTCGGCGGCGCGGCGGAGCGCATCCGTGTCGAGCACATCGCCCGTCACCACCTCCACCGGGCGCCGCTGCAGCCAGGCATGCGCTTCCGGGCGGCGCACCAGCGCACGCGGCAGATAACCGGCACGGCACAGCGCAGGCAGCAGATGTCGGCCAAGGAAACCGGTGGCACCGGTCACCAGCACACGAGGGGGTTTTGACGTGATGAGATTGCGTCCTGTCAGCGACTGCGCGGCTGGCGCGAGGGAAGCGGGGAGCGTTCGACCACACGCAGGCGGCCACGCTGCAGCGCTTCGGGCGCAGGCAGATGCTGCACAAATTCCGCCAGCTTCCAGCGCGAGTCCTGCCGGTCCCAGCACACCCGGCACACCACTGCCCCAGAGCCGAGGTCCTGCGTCGTTACCCGACGGCCCTCCGCAAGGTCATACAACGCGGCGCGCCGGTCCCGCTGAACATCGTGGACATAACACGCATCGCCAGCACGGCTGAAGTAACGCACGCTGAGCTGGTGTTCGCAGCGCATGATATCGAGCATCGTGCGCGCTGCCAGGCCGGGCGCCTGCTGCGCATCGACAAACTGCTGCAGGCAGGTCTCGGTCAGAAATCGATGCGCAGCATCGCGCCAGCGTGTCAGGCCGCCATGTACAGCGCCAGCTTCCAGCCATGCCCACGCTTCAAGATACTGTCGCGTCACTTCGGTGAGCACGCGCTCAGGGGCCATCCACTCGCACGCCTGCTCGGCATCCGCATCATAAAGCTGGCGCTCCAATGCGGAATGCGGTGGCGGATCCAGCCGCCGCATCGTGCTGGCCCAGGGGAGCGAGTCGGGCGAAGTGAGGCTCATACGCTATTCGGGACATGCCTTGTCGGACGGCCCCTACTTTAGCAGAAAGCGCAGCAGGCACAACCCACGTTCGCAGGCTTCACCTGCCGCGCCAGGCGGAACGCTCCTGCAGCAGTTCAAACACCTTCAAACGCAGCCGCGCCGCGTTACACGGGCGCTCGACCAGGACGTGCACACCTGCCAGCCGCAGCGCGCCTGCCTGCGCTCCGGTCAGCGTCATCGCATCGGCCAGCGCGATCACCGGCGGTGCCTCAGCCGGCAGCATTCGAAGCTGCTCCAGCAGTGCCCAACCGGGCGACTGCTCAGTCATCACGTCCACCACAATCACATGGATCGGCTCCCGCGCAGCGCTGATCAGCACATCCAGCGCCTGCCACGCGGTCTCAGCCATCACCGTCTGCATCTCCAGCTCGCGCAGGCTCTGCGCCACCACGCGCTGCTCCGCGGGCTCAGCGCACAACACCAGCGCGCACTGCCCACGCGTAATCTCCGATCCGGTCTGGCTGGCTGCGAGCTCGTCGAAGCTCAGTGCCGGGGCCTCATCCTGCACCACCGCCGCCACAAGCTCGGTCGTCGTGCGGCGCGCATCACGCCCCTCCGCAAACGTGATGAACGCCGGTAGCAGGTCCGGCGCGTTGCGGGCCAGCAGCGAGACTGCCAGCTCAGCATCTCCGCTGCTGGAAAACGGACGCCCGCCCGGCGCAGTGATCGCGACGATCCCCTGTCGCACGCTGGCATACAGGTAGGTCTGCAATCCGCTGGCGATGATGCGCTCACGCACCTCATGCACAGCCGGCGCAGGGTGCTGCGTGTGCAGGTAGTAAACGGGTGGTGAAGGCGGATCAGCCGGCTTCAGCGGGCGCACCACCGCTGGCTGTCGCTCTTCCAACAGCGCCGTCAGCCACACCTGTTCACTGGTGAAAGACGCCACCACCCCACGCTGAACGAGATGGCTCAGTTCGTGGTCGGAGGCCGGCTGCGCATACTCTCCAGCAGACAGTTCACGCATCCGCCCGGTCAGCAGTTCCTGTACCCGGCCCCCTGTCCACAGCAGCACAGGGTTGCCGTCGTCCAGCATCAGCACATGGGAGCGCAGCACCGCGCTGCCGTACGCTCCGTGCTTCATAGATCGACGAAATACGACGCCGCTGACCGATCGATCATTTCCTTGGTCAGCACCGGCGGCTTGTTCAGATAGGTGGCGATATCGATCAGCTGGTTGATCAGGTCACGGGGATGCACTGAGCGCAGCTTGCGGTTCTGGTTCAGGTACCACTCCTTGTACAGATAAGCCAGTGCCTGATCGTCATAGCGGATGCCCTTGGCGTTGCACACGCGCTTGAAGATTTCCCGGAACTGCTCCGGCGTCGGATCACCGATTTCGATTTTGTGCCGAATGCGGCGCAGAAACGCCTCATCCACCAGATCGCGCGGGTCCAGATTGGTGGAGAACACGATCAGCACGTGAAACGGCAGTTCGATCTTGCGTCCGGTCGCCAGCGTCAGGAAGTCCGAGCCCTTTTCCAGCGGCACAATCCAGCGGTTGAGGAGATCGCGAGGGCGCACCTGCTGCCGGCCAAAGTCATCGATCAGGAACATGCCCCCGTTGGCCTTGGCCTGAAACGGCGCCTCGTAGTACTTGTTGACATCGTCGTACACCAGGTCCAGCCCGGCCAGCGTCAGCTCGCCGCCCACCATGATCATCGGGCGGCGGATGCGCACCCAGCGCGGATCCGGAGATACGCCCACGCCCAGCCGCACACGCTCATCCGCATCGAGCAGCTCGTGATTGACCGAGTCGTATACGCGCACGACCTGCCCATCCACGTCAAACGCATACGGGATCCACATCGCGCTGCTCAGGATCAGCCGGCCTACGGTCTCCGCGACGGTGGTCTTGCCGTTGCCGGGCGGGCCGTACAGGAAAATCGACTTGCCGCTGTTCACTGCCGGGCCGATGCGGCCAAGCATCTCATCCGAGATCACCAGGCTGCTCATCACCGTGCGCAGCTGATCCTCATGCACCAGCAGGCGCTCGCGGTTTTGCGCGCGCATCGCATCAATATAGTGCTGCAGCGGAACCGGCGCGGGCCCCGCGTACTGCGAGCGTTCGATCGCCTCGCGCGCCTTGCTCACGCCAGCCGACGTGATGAGATACTGAAAGCCCGCATCACCCAGGCCGCCGCTGCCCTTGACCTCAACGTGCTTCTCACGCTTGAGAAACTCCATCACCGTGTCGAGCACGCCAGAAAACGGCAGCTTGACGATCTCGGAGATCTGATGGCCGGCAAGATAACCGCCGAAGTACAGCACCTTCAGCACCAGATCAGCCAGATTGAGCAGATTGAGGCCGGTGTCTTCCAGCCGGGTGAGCGGCTGCGGCATCCATGCGCCCGTCAGGTCAGTATTCGGCCGCTGCTGCAGCCCGGCGACGCTCTTGATCGAGCCGCGCGCCGCGCCACCCGGACGAACCACATCGCTCATGCACTGCTCCAATGCCCGCCGGTGCGGGCGATCCTCTGTGTATCCACGTTCCGCCGGCAAACGGCGCAAGCAGCGCGCACTCCCGGCAGCATGCTTAAGATTATAGCGTCAGCACGGCTGTCATTCACACATCATGTGCATTTCGTCCCAACATGCCAGGGCAGCATCGCACGGCCCTACCCCGCAACCACGCGCCGGTCACAAAGGCGGCCTTGAGATGTACTCCGCTGCGCGTTACAGTTATGAAACCATCACGATTACGCTGCCGAGAAGTGAAGTCCAGAAACATGCTCGACCAGATCCGTTGGCTTGGCAACAGCAGCTTTCTCATCGATACGACACCGGTCATCTACATCAACCCATGGCGCATCGCCACCCCGCCTGCCCCTGCTGAGGTCATCCTGATCGGCAGCGACAAGCACGACTGCTGCTCGATTCCGGATATCGCGAAGCTGCGCGGCCCGAACACGCGCATCATCGCCTGCGAACGGGCCGCCGCGGAACTGCCCGGCTCAGAAATCCTGCGTCCCTATCAGACCATCTCGCTCGGTCGCGTCAGCATCAAGGGCCTGCCAGCCGTCGACACGCTCACGCCCGGCACAACCAGTGGCGCACTTGGCTTCGTGATTTCGATCAACTACTACGACATCTACTACGCGGGAGACACGCACTTCATCCCCGAAATGACTGCGCTTCGCCCGGATGTCGTCATCCTGCCGGTCGATGGCGCGGTGATGACGGCGGACGAAGCAGCGCGCGCTGTCGCCAGCATGCGCCCGCGCTGGGCCATCCCCTGCAAGTGGAGCTCGGTCAGCCGGGTGAACGCGCTGCGCTTCCAGGAGCAGGCGTCCGCGGCTTCTTCCGAATCGCAGATCGTGCTGCTGCAGCCGGCGGTATAGCCCACTTCGCCTCGGAACAAAAACGGGACGCCGCAGCGCCCCGTTCATCAGTATCTTTCATCCGCCCATCAGGCGGCATCCTTCTGCGTCGGTGGCGGGTTCGATGCCGGCCATTCCATCATGGCATTGTCGCGATTGTATAGCTCAGGCATCTTCGCGCCCTCGATCACGTCAGCATCGATCACCACACGCGCCAGATCCTTGCGCCCCGGGGCTTCGAACATCACGTCCAGCAGCCGGCTCTCGATGATCGAACGCAGGCCGCGCGCGCCGGTTCCGCGCCGCATGGCGATGTCCGCCGCCGCGCCCAGCGCCGACTCGACGAACTCCAGCTGCAGATTGTCCATCGCCAACAGCTGCTGGTACTGCTTGACCAGCGCGTTCTTCGGCTCCACCAGGATGCGCACCAGCGCGTCGCGGTCGAGCGGATCCACCGTCACCAGCACTGGCAGACGCCCGACGAACTCCGGGATCATCCCGTAAGCGATCAGGTCCTCCGGGCTGACCTTGCGCAGCAGCTCCGCAAGGTCTTTCTCGGTGCGGTTCGCGCCCGCCTGAAACCCGATGGACCCCTTGCCGCCGATGCGCCGGGTGATGTTCTCCTCCATGCCCGCAAACGTCCCGCCGCAGATGAACAGGATGTTGGAGGTATCGACCTGCAGGAACTCCTGATGCGGATGCTTGCGCCCGCCTTGCGGCGGCACGTTGGCCACCGTGCCTTCGAGGATCTTGAGCAGCGCCTGCTGCA
>CAZZJW010000090.1:0-10271 GCA_964654755.1 uncultured Pleurocapsa sp.
GCCTCTTGTTGACAAGTATAGTCAGATCGCATACTATTCCTTGCATGAACGCTGTCATCCTGTGTTGTTGCGCGTGTTGTTGTCTCTCCTCTACCGGGGCCTCCCCGCTGGAGCAGATGGCGCTGGCGTAGCGTTCACCGAACCTCAGCCATCCAGATGCGGTCAGAAGTGCGGAGCGCCCCAGACAGGGCGCTTCGCTGTTTCTGGCCGCATCTCGTTTATTGGAGTATGGACGTCATGGTTGCAGCTCCTGTGCTGGTCCGCCCGCAGATCGCCGGCGGTTCCATCGAAAGCCTGATCGGGAACACCCCGCTGCTGGGTTTCCAGCGCCTGACCGCGCACCTTCCTGACGACATCAGCGTGTTCGCCAAGGCGGAATGGACCAATCCGGGCGGCAGCGTCAAGGACCGGGCGGCGGCCAGCATCATCCGCGCCGCTGAAGCCAGCGGCCGCCTGCGCCCCGGCGTGACGCTGCTGGACAGCACCAGCGGCAACACCGGCATCGCCTATGCCATGCTCGGGGCTGCGCGCGGCTACGCTGTGCGGCTGTTCGTGCCCGCCAATGTCAGCCCGGAGCGCATCGCCATCCTGCGCGCCTATGGCGCCGAGCTGGTGCTGACGGACCCGCTCGAAGGCTCAGACGGGGCGATCCGCGCCGTGCGCGAGCTGGCCGCCGCCGAGCCTGACCGCTACTTCTACGCCGACCAGTACAACAACCCCGCCAACTGGCAGGCGCACTATCGCACCACCGGCGTGGAGATCTGGCAGCAGACGCACGGCCAGGTGACGCACTTCGTCGCCGGGCTGGGCACGAGCGGCACGCTGATGGGCACCGGCCGCCGGCTGAAGGCCTACGATCCTCGCGTGCAGATCATCGCGCTGCAGCCGGACTCGCCGTTTCACGGGCTGGAGGGGCTGAAGCACATGCCGACGGCCATCCGGCCCGGCATCTATGACGAGGCGCTGCCCGATGCCCAGATCGCGGTATCGACTGAGGACACACATGTGATGATCCGGCGGCTGGCGCGCGAGGAAGGCTACCTGGTCGGCATCAGTGCGGCGGCAGCGATGGTGGGCGCGCTGCGGGTGGCCGAACAGCTGGCGGAGCGCGGCCAGTCGGGGACGGTCGTCACGCTCTTTCCGGACAGCGCCGCCAAGTATCTGAGCGAGTACGCCCGGATGGATGGGGTGGGCGTCTAGCCTGCGCCGCGGGGCGCCACCGCGTTTAAGGTAAATTTAGGGCAGCCTTGAGCGCCTGTTGAGACAGCGCTGCCCGCATTGGCCTATGCTGAGGACAGTACTTCGTACGGTTCCATCAGAAAGGCCTGTCATGGCAACCCCCGATCGTGCGCGCAAACTGCTTGTCCGCAGCGCATTGGCCACCAGCGCCACCGCTGCGGTGTTCATCGGCGCCGGCAACCTGGCGACGCTCGACGCGCACGTGCTGGACAGCGCCCTGCAGCCCGCCAGCGAATTCGCGGCGCCCAGCACTTCTGCCGGCGCGACGCTGCCCGTCATCCAGCACGTCGCGCCCAGCCTGACCATCGTGCGCGCGTCCGGAAGCGCGGGGTCCACCAGCGCCTCCACCCGCATTCAGCCCCCCGCCGCCGTGCAGATGGCCGCGCCGGTCCGCATCCCGCGCCCGGTGCTGCAGCGCAGCCGCGCCAGCCGATGACCGCGCTGTTCTATCACGCGTGGCGGGGCATGGGCTGCCAGATGAGCGTGCAGTTCGAAACGCCTGCGGACGGCGAAGCGCTGCTGAATGAGGCGGCGGCGCGGGTTGAGGCGCTGGAAGCCCGGCTGTCGCGCTTTCGCCCGCAAAGCGAGCTGATGCAGCTCAACGCGCAGGCCGGGCAGTGGACTGCCGTCAGCGACGTGCTGTGGGAGGTCGTGCGCCTCGCCCGGCATGCCGCCCGCCTGACGGACGGCCTGTTCAACCCGCTGGTGCTGCCCGCGCTGCTGGCCAGTGGCTACGATCGCACGTTTGAGGCGGTCGACCATCCGCAGACTGCGCCGCCGCGGCCCGCCGCAGACTGGCGCGATATCGGTGTACGCGCCACCCCGCGCGCCGTTCGCCTGCCTGCGGGCAGCGCGATCGATCTGGGCGGCATCGCGAAAGGCTGGGCAGCGCAGCACATCGCCGACTGGCTGGCCCCGTTCGGCCCGTGCCTGGTCAACTTCGGCGGCGATCTGGTGGCGCGAGGCGCGCCGGACGGCCTGCCCGGCTGGGAGACCGCGATCGAAGACCCGCACAGCGGCGAGATCGTGCTCACGCTGTGGCTGCGCGATGGCTGCCTGGTCACCAGCGGCATGGATCACCGGCGCTGGCAGAGCGCGGATGGCGACCTGCAGCATCACATCATCGATCCGCGCAGCGGGCGGCCAGCCGCCAGCGATGCGCTGAGCGTGTCTGTGCGCCATCCCAGCGCCATCAGCGCGGAGGCCTTCGCCAAGGCGGCGCTGCTGTGCGGCGTGCACGATGGCCTGGCCTGGATCGCGCGGCAGTGGGATGCCGAGGGACTGGCCGTTTGCCATGACGGCGCTGTGCTGGCCACGCCCGGTTTTGCAGCCCTTTCAGTGGAAGGATCCCTGTGATGAAACGCCTGATCGCGCTGTTCTGCGCCGCGCTGATGCTGACGGCGCTGGCCCCCGCCGCCGCGCAGGAGGGCGAGACGCCCATTCTGCTGAACGATGTCACGCCATCCATTCAGGTGGACGTGCAGCTTCCCCCTGACAGCACTGGCGCGGTCGGTCTGGATTTCACCGGCGCGGAAGTGCGGCTTCTCGACGACCGTGGCCGGGTGGTGTTCGCCGCCCGCGATCAGCGCCTGCACGGGCTGCAGCTCAATCTGGCGCCCAACAGCGGCGCGCACACACTCATCGTGCAGCGCCTGCCCGGCGTGAGCGAGGCGCTCGTGCGGCTGCACAGCGATCCGGATTTGCTCTGGCAGGGGCAGGCGCAGACCACCGCCAGCCAGGCGATCACGCTCGGTCAGCAGCACGATCTGCCCATCAGCCACGCCCAGCCGGGGGGCAGCGTCGGCGTGCGCATTCCGCAGGCCGGCACTGGCGTGCTGGGCGCGCGTTTCGAGGGGCTTACGGCGGCGGTCCAGCTGACCGACTCCGCCGGGCAGATGATGGCCGCTTCCGGCGCCGGGCATATCGACGGCCTGAACCTGCTGCTGGATGGCGGCGCGTATGTGTGGACGATGGCGGGAGACAACGCCACTGCGGATGCTGCGGCCAGCGTGCGCGTGCTGCACAGCGCCGATGCCGGCTTCAGCGTGCTGGAGGCCCCGCTGCCCGCCGCGCAGGCCGCTGTGCAGACCGCCTGCACCGCGACCGTCAACCTGAGCGCGGTCAATCTGCGCAGCGGGCCGGGGTTGGACTACAGCGTGCTGGGCTACGGCGTGTACGGGCAGGCGATGGCTGTGGGTGGCCGCAATCCTGGCGGCGACTGGCTGCTGGTCAGCGTGACCGGGGGCTCGGCATGGGTGATGGGCACCGGCGTGCAGATGCAGGGCGAGTGTACGGCCCTGCAGGTCTTTGGCGACGGCGCCTCCGTGCAGCCCTCAGGCGCGGCGGGCAGCACCTCCGCTGGCCGCGAAGCACACGAGAGCGAGGTGGAGGATCATGGCGACTCAGAAGACGATTAGTGCGCGGCAGGAAGCGTCTGTGCGCTGCCCCGCGACGGAGCAGACGACGATGAAGCGACCCCGTTCCACCCGTGTGCTGGATGCGCTGGTGCTGCTGGCCAGCCTGGCGATCATCGTGATCTCGGTGATCCTGATGGTGCGCGGCGGCACCTTCGTCATCCCGCTGGCCGCAGACGAACGGCTGTCGTGGCATCTGGTGCGCTCGACGGGCGTGGTCGCCTACGTCATGCTGCTGTGCTCGACGGTGTGGGGGCTGGTGATCAGCGCGCAGTTCGTGCGCGACTGGTCGCCCGGGCCGGTGTCGCTGACGATGCACAGCACGCTGTCGTGGCTGGCGGTGGCGCTGGCGCTGGCGCACGCGCTGCTGCTGCTGTTCGACCGCTTCTACACCTACACGCTGGCGGACCTGTTCGTGCCGTTCATCGGCCCGTACCGCCCGGAGGCGGTGGGGCTGGGCACGCTGGCGTTCTGGGTGCTGCTGGTGGTGAGCGTCAGCTTTCCGCTGCGGAAGCGCATGGGCCATGCGCGCTGGAAGCTGCTGCACTATGCCAGCTACGCGGCCTTCGGCATGGTATCGCTGCACGGCCTGCTGGCTGGCACGGAGGGCGAGGCGCTGGGCTTCCGCGTGCTGATCGGTGGCGGGCTGGCGGTGGTGCTGGTGCTCACCAGCATGCGCGTCAGCCGGGCCCGGGCGAAGGCTGCCGCCGCCTGAGCAGGCGGAAGCGCCAGCCCGGCCAGCGAGCGGAGGGGTGCCCGGCGCGCCCCTCCGCTTTTTGTTTCAGGCGGCGGCAGCGGGCAGGCTGATGCAGAAGCTCGCGCCCTGGCCCGGCCCGGCGCTCTCGGCGGTGATCGCGCCGCCGTAAACCTCCAGCACCGCCCGCGTCACCGCCAGGCCCAGCCCGGTGCCGGGCATGCGCCCGCGTACATCCTCAGAGCGAAAGAAGCGCTCGAACAGATGCTGCTGCTGCTCGGCGCGGAAGCCGATGCCGCTGTCGCGCACGTCGATCAGCACGCGCCCGCCTGCGCTGTGTGCGCGCAGCGAGATCGCCCCGTGCAGCGTGTACTTGATGGCGTTCGAGAGCACGTTGTCCAGCACCAGCCGCAGATCGTTGGGCGTGATCTCCAGATCGGGCAGTTCGGGCGGCAGCTCTGCGGAGAAACCCAGCCCGCGCGCCTCGGCCTCGATGCGCCAGCGGCGGGTGATGTCGCCGATCAGCGAGACGGGATCGCTGACGATGCCGCCGCGCTGATGGCGGCCCTCGTCGATGCGCGCCAGCGTGAGCAGCGAGCTGACCAGATGCGCCATGTGGTCAATCTCCTGCCGCGATTCGCTCAGATAGGTCTCACGCTCGGCGGGCGGCAGCCCATCTTCGGCCAGCGCCTCCAGCCGCAGCTTGAGCGTCATCAGCGGGGTGCGCAGTTCGTGCGCGGCGTTGCTGACGAAGCTGCGCTGCGCGGTGATCAGGCCCTCGATCTGCCCGGCCATGTAGTTGAAGGCCTCGGCAAGCTGGCCGATCTCATCGCTGGAGCTGACAGGGATGCGCGTGTCGAGCTCGCCCCGTGCCATACGCAGCGCGGAGTTGCGCAGCCGCTGGATCGGATGCGAGATCGTGCCGGAAACCCACAGGCTGGCGCCGATCACCAGCAGCAGCACCGGCACAGTGGCGGCGGCCAGCTCCAGGTAGCGCTGGCGCACCGCCGCCCACGCCGGGGCCATCGGCTCGGAGAGCACCAGATAGCCGGGCGGGCTGTCATCCATGCGCACCGGCACGGCGACGTACAGCGTGCTTTGCCCGCTGGCATCGGGGCGAATATCGGCGCCCACGTTGTTCTCCCGCGCTTGCGTCAGCTCCGGCGTGACGGCCAACCGTCCGATGGAGTCCGCCGCGAGATCAGCGCTGGCGGCCGCCACACGATAGCTGCTGTCCAGCAGCACATACTGATGGCCGACCTGCTGCTGAAAGGTCGCCAGCAGCTGGCTGAGATCGCGGCCGTCTTCCTGCTCGTCGGAATGGGACAGCGCTTTGGTGAAGGTGGCCGCCAGCAGCAGCGCATCCGTTTCGAGATGATGCTGATGGAATTCCAGCGTGGCGGTTTCAAGCTGGCGCCCGGCGATGGTGAACTGCACGACCGCGCCTGTGACGGCGATTAGCACGAAGGTGATGAGGATGCGCTGGCGGATGGAGGTTCGGGTGAGCATGCGCGCCCTCAGCCGCGCTCAGGGCTGACGAAGCGATAGCCGACGCCGCGCACCGTCTGCAGGTAGACCGGGTTGGCGGGGTCGGCCTCCAGTTTGGCGCGCAGCCAGCTCATGTGCACATCGAGCGTGCGCGTGTCGCCCAGCCAGTCGGTGCCCCACACCTCGTCGAACAGCCGCTCGCGCGTGACCACCTTGCCGATGTTGCCCATCAGCAGCGAGAGGATCTCGAATTCCTTCTGACGCATGGGCACTTCGCGACCTGCGCGGGTGACGGTGTGCGCCTGCAGATCGAGGATGATCTCGCCGGCGACGATGCGCGGGGGTGCCGCCGCCCCCTGGTCAAGCTGCACGCGCCGCAGCATGGCGCGCACATGCGCCTCCAGCTCCTTGAAGCCGAACGGCTTGACGAGGTAGTCATCTGCGCCCAGCTCCAGCCCGCGAATGCGATCGGTGCTGTCATCCAGCGCGGTGAGCATGATGATGGGCATGCTGAGATGCTCGCGAATGGCGCGGCACACCTGCCAGCCGTCCAGGCCGGGCATCATCACGTCGAGGATGATGACATCTGGCCGCGACACCAGCGCCAGGCTGAGGCCGGTGTGGCCGTCGTTGGCCACCGTCACCTGATAGCCGGCGCGCTCAAAAGAAGTGCGCAGCGGGTCGGTCAGTTTGCGTTCGTCGTCGATCAGCAGCAGATGGGCCATGTTCAGCAGGGTTCCCGCAACATCTCAGTGATTCTGCATCCCGTTCGCCAGATTTAGCGCAGATTTAAGGCGCGGAACACCGGCCAGCGCGCAGTTGCATTCTGCGCATGATTGGGTATGGTAACACGCATCCTGTGCCTGACCGATTGCGAGTGCGCCCCCATGATCCGTCTCACCGTGCTGTACAACCTGCCCCCGGGATCCGACGAAGCAGCCTTCCTGCGCTGGCGGCTGACCGAACACCAGTCCGAGAATGAGTCGATGGAAGGCGTGGTCTACACCGACTTCTGCCGCATCGATGCCGAGTGGAAGCCGGAGGACGGCCTGCTGCACGACGGCGCGCGTTATCGCTTCATGACGATCGCCGACTTCACCGACCGCGCAGCATTCGACCGTGGCTTCATGGCCCCGGAGGCGCTGGCGAAGCTGCGCCAGGACATCGGCACCATCCACGATGCGGTGTTCATGGTCTCGGAAGTGATGATCACCTCCGAAGGCTGACGCCGGGCACGTGCTGCCTCAGCCGTACTTCTCGACGAAGCGCGCGGCGTCGTTCATCTCGTCCAACCGCGCGCCGAGCGTGTCGTGATCCCAGTTCCACCACGCGATGCGCTGCAGTGCATCGCAGATGGCCTGCGGGAAGCGGCGGCGCAGCGGCCGGGCGGGCACGCCCACGGCGATGGTGTACGGCTCGACATCTTTCGTCACCACCGCGCCGCTGCCCACCACCGCCCCGTCGCCGATGCGCACGCCGGGCATGACGATGACATTGTGGCCCAGCCATGTGTCGTGGCCGATCACGCAGTGGTGTGCGCGCCGCCAGTCGAAGAAGGCGGCGTCGTCCTCGCCGAAGCCGTACATCTCGCGCCGGTAGGTGACATGATGCAGCGTCACGCGCTCCATCGGGTGATTGCCGGGGTTGATGCGCACGTGCGAGGCGATGTTGGCGAACTTGCCGACGGTGGCGTAGATGATCTGGTTGTCGCCGGCGGTATAGCTGTAGTCTCCGAATTGCGTCTCCACCATGACGGTGTTCGCGCCCAGCTCGGTGTACGCGCCCAGCTCGCTGCGCGCGATCAGGCAGGGGTCGTGGATGACGGGCTGCGGGCCCAGCCGCTGGCTGAGCATGGTGCTGCCCGCCGCGAACGTGCTGTAGTGCTCAATCTGCTGCATGGGGTCTCCTGTGCGGTGGCGCGCTCAGCGCAGCGCCGAGCCGGCCTGCGGGATGTCGGGCGATTCGGTCGGAATGGGGCTTTGCAGCGTCCAGCCGCCGTCCACCGTCAGCGTTTGCCCGGTGATCTGCGCGGCTGCCGGCGAGGCGAGAAAGAGCGCGGCGGCGGCGATATCGTCCACCGACGAGGCGCGCCCGCTGGGGGTGACGCCCGCCCAGTTCTGCGCGTAGGCCGGGTCATCGAGCAGCGTGCGCTCGGTGATGGTGGCCCCGGGGCATATGGCGTTGACGGTGATGCGGTGCGCGCCCAGCTCCACCGCCAGGCTGCGCGCCATGTGCACGATGCCCGCCTTGGTCAGCCCGTATGCGCTCAGATTGCGATAGGCCTGCACCCCCGTGACCGACGAGGTGAGCAGGATGCGCCCGGCGCGCCCCCCCGCGATCATCTGGCGGGCGGCGGCCTGCGCGGTGAAGTACGTGCCGCGCAGGTTGACGCTGGTCAGCCGGTCGAAGGCCTGCGGGGTGTATTCGAGGAATTCGCCGTAGTTGGTGATGCCGGCATTGGCGATGACCACATCCAGCCGGCCATGCAGCGCTGCGGCCTGTGCGATCAGCGCGCGCACGCGCTCGACATCGGCTACGTCGCCGGGGGCGGCGCTGACGCGCGGCGCATTCAGCATGCGGTTGATGCGCTCCGCCGCTTCCTCAGCCACGTCTGCGCTCAGGTCGTTGAGGAATACCCACGCGCCGGCCTGCGCGAATGCCTGGCACAGCGCGAAGCCGATGCCCTGGCCCGCTCCGGTGACGACGACGACATGATCGGTAAAGGCAGACATAGGGATGTTTTCCTGAGCACGCGGCGGGCATACACCCGGCGATTCATAGCGTGCGCCGCTGCGCTTGTCAAAGGCCGGCGGGCGGGCGGCAGCGGACGGGCCCGTGCAGCGCGAAAACTGCGAATCGCACTCTGGTCCGCGCATGTTATACTGTAGTTGTACGTCAGAGCGTCGAAGGTCGAAATCATGAGTCTTGGACCCACTGAGCTGATCATCATTCTGGTTATCGTGCTGCTGCTGTTCGGCGTCGGGCGCGTGTCGCGCATCGGCGGCGAGCTGGGCAGCGCCGTCGCCAACTTCCGGCGCGGGCTGGACGAAGGCGGCCGCAAGCCAGCCGATAAGAAGGGTGAGGATCTCGGCAGCTCGCAGCAGACGCCGCCAGTTCAGTAGCTGGCGCGCTTCAACCGCATACGGTCATCACCAGGGCAGGGGCCATCCTTGCCCTTTGTTGTTTGCCTGAGCCGTCTCGCGTGATCGCCGGCTCAGGGTCGCGCGGGCACCTTGCGCCGCGCCGCCCAGGCGCGTTCCTTCACCCGGGCGATCTGTTCGGGGGTCACCGGCTGTTCGAACGAGCGAAACCCCGACAAACGAAAGCCGTGGCGCGCGGCGATGCCGCCGATCTCGTGCGCTTGTGACAGGTCGATCGTCTTGCCGATGGTGTAGTCCTCAAAGCGGTGCTCCAGCCCCAGCGCCATGGTCTCGGCCATGCAGGCGTAGGCATGGCGCGGCGGAAAGCCGAAGTCGAAACCGAAATCCGGCGGATCGCCCGGGACCTCGACCATGCCACCTTCGATCACCAGCACATCGTCACGTTCGGCGGCCACGCGCCGGCTGACATCGCGCGGGCGGGCGACATCGCACACCACCGCGCCCGGCCTGAGATGGCGTGGCTCGATGATCGCCTCGGTGGCGCTGCTCACCGTCAGGATGAGATCAGCGTCGCGGATGCTGTGCACATCGGTGCTGATGCTCACCTGCGCGCCGCGCCCGCTGCAGCGCTCGCGCAGCGCGTGCAGCGCCTCCGTGCGCCGGCCCACCAGCACCAGCCGCGCGCTTTCGCCGGCCAGCAGCTCAGCGCAGGTCGCGCCGATCGCGCCGGTCGCGCCGACCACGGCGATGGTGGAGTCGCGCATGGCAATCTCCATCACGCGTGCGGCCTCGCGGATGGCCTCGCAGGCGATGACCACAGTGTAGCTGTCACCCGTCGTCACCGGGATTTTCAGCCGGTCGGCGATCGTCCTGCCGGCATCGCCCACCACCGAGGTGTACGCGCCCAGCCCGAGGATGTCTGCGCCCAGCTCCTGCGCCATCTGCCCGCACTGCACGATCTTACGATAGACGGTCTCCACCGGCAGGCGCATCATGGTGGGCGGGGTGTAGGGACAGGCGATCAGCCAGCCGCGCAGCTCCTCCCCGGTGCTGGCCGAGCGCACGCCGCGCACTTCGCTCAGGTAGACTGGCGGGAAGAAGCGCGAGAAAAAGTTGATCTGGCCCTCGCTCAGCAGCCGGCCCAGCAGCGGATACTTGCGCGCTACGTCCCGGCGGATCTGGATGGGGTGGATGATGAATGCGAACGTGGGGCTGGTCATCGGGCTGTGCCTGCGCTGCGCCGTGCCTGCTCATCATACCCGATCGCGTCCAGCGGTAGCAGTGTCATGCCGTCCGGACGTGCTGCCCGCCATGGTAACCGGGTAAAATGGAATG
>CAZZJW010000091.1:0-10182 GCA_964654755.1 uncultured Pleurocapsa sp.
CCGGACTGCCCACCGCCGCCGTAATGCGGTAATCTTGCGCTGCAACGTCCGCTGAACACCGGAGCCACTGTGACGGAGCCCACAATTGCCCAGCTCGACGCCGGCCACGACTGGCAGGGCCTGGCAGCGCTGGCGCACTGGACGATCGAACAGGCCATCGCCCTGCAGCAAATCCCCGCGCCCACGTTTTTCGAGGCCGCGCGCGCGGCCTGGGTGGCGGACCACTTTCGCGAAATCGGCCTGCAGTCCGTGCGCATTGATGATCTGAGCAACGTCTACGCGCTGCTTCCGGGCAGGCGCGGCGGCGCGGCGCACATGGTCGCGGCGCACACCGACACGGTCTTCGGCGCAGAAACCCCGCTGGACATCCGCCGCGAGGGGGATCTGATCTATGGGCCAGGCCTGGGCGACAACAGCCTGGGCGTGGCCGGCATGCTGGCCGCAGCGCGTGCCCTGGCGCAGTCTGAGCCGCTGGCGGGCGATCTGTGGTTCGTCGCCACCACGCGCGAGGAAGGCCTCGGCGATCTGGGCGGCATGCGCGCTGCCTTCAACGCGCTGCGCCCGCAGCTGCGTGGGGTCATCAATCTCGAAGGGATGGCGCTCGGACAGGTGTATCATGCGGGCATCGCCGTGCGCCGCCTGCGCATTCGCGCCCGGGCATCCGGTGGACATTCGTGGCTGCACTTCGGGCGGCCAAGCGCCGTCCACGGACTGATGCGGCTGGGCGCGCGCATCAGCGCTTTCAACCCGCCAGCCGTGCCTCGCACCACCTATAACATCGGCATGATCAGCGGCGGCAGCGCCATCAACGCCATCGCCACGGAGGCCGAGATGTGGCTGGATCTGCGCTCTGAGGACACCAGCGCGCTGGCCGTCATCGAAGCGTACGTGCGCCGCGAGATGGCGCTGCTCACCGTGGACGATCTGCACTTCAGCATCGAAGTCGTGGGCGACCGGCCAGCAGGCACACTGCACCCGCGCCACCCGCTGGTGGAAACCGCGCTGCAGGCGCTGGCGCAGGTGCATATGCGCGGCACGCTGGAGACCGGCAGCACTGATGCCAACGTGCCGCTGGCGGCCGGCGTCCCGGCCATCACCATCGGCATCTCGCGCGGCGGCAACGCCCACCGGCTCGACGAGTTCATCGAGACCCCGCCGGTGGCAGCCGGGCTGCGCCAGCTCGTCCTCGTGCTGCTGGCCGTCGCCTCCGCCTGAAGCCCGCCCCTTAGCCCGGCAGGCGGCGCAGCGCAGCCTCCAACCGATCGATCTCGGCATGTGTGTTGTAGTGCGCCAGGCCGATCCGCAGCATGGCCTCCTGCCCGTACACGCCCATCACTTCCAGCGCGTAGTAGTTGCCGTCCCACACGTAGATTCCCTCCGACGCCAGATGTTCGGCCATCTGCTTCGGCGTATACCCCTCCATCGTGCAGATCACCGTCGGCACACGCTCGCTCAGCCGGGCGGGATCGGTGATGCCCGCGATGTGCAGTTTGGGGAAGCGCTGCAGCACCTCCAGCAGATGCGCCGCCAGCGTCTGCTCATAGGCCTGCATCGCCGCATAGCCCGCCGCCAATGCCGCGCGCGTGGTCCCCGCCTGCCCGCTCAGCGACGCAAGGTAGTCCACCGCTGCGCCTACGCCTGCGATCAGCTCAAACGCCGGCGTCCCGGTTTCCCAGCGGAAGGGCGGCTCGTCGTGTGCAGGGCGCACCTTGTAGGCCGGCAGTGACGCCAGCAGATCATAGCGGCCCCACATCACCCCGGCGTGCGGGCCAAAGAACTTGTAGGCCGAACACAGCAGGAAGTCACAGCCAATCTCCTGCACATCGAGCAGCACATGCGGCGCGGACTGCACCGCGTCCACCACGTGCAGCGCGCCAGCCGCATGCGCCATGCCGGCGATCGTGCGCACCGGATTCACCGTACCCAGCGCGTTCGACGCGTGCACCGTCGCCACCAGCCGCGTGCGCTTCGACAGCGCCTCTTCCAGGCTGTTCAGGTCAAGCGTGCCATCCTCGCGGCGCACGTTCACCCAGCGCACGGTCAGCCCGCGATCGGCGGCGATGCGCAGCCACGGCGAGACATTCGCGTCATGATCCATGCGCGTGAGCACGATCTCGTCTCCCGGGCCCATCTCCTGGGCCAGCGCGCGCGACAGCCCGAAGTTGAGCGTGGTCATGTTCGGGCCCAGCACCACCTCATCGGCGCGCGGAGCGTTGAGCATCAGCGCCAGCTTCTCCCGCACACCGGCCACCATCGCATCGGTCGCCATCGACGTGCGAAAGACGCCGCCCTGATTGGCGTTCATGTTCAGATAGTAGTTACTCACCGCATCGATCACACGCTGCGGGACCTGCGTCCCGGCGGGATTGTCGAAGTACACCTGGGGTTGGTCATTCACACGATGATGCAGTGACGGAAACTGCGCACGAATGGCGTCGATATCCCACGACATGGCAATTGGCTCCTGAGGGACGAAAGGCGCGCACATGCTAACGCGAACGGCGGCAACCTGCCATGCGCGGCGTTGAAATTGGCCTGACGGGGCGGTATAACTCGCACATGGACCTACACGATCTCGTACTACAGAACCGCATCCTCAGCGATGAGGTGCAGCGCCGCATCGACCAGCTCTCCGCCGTCGCGACGGTCGCGGCCAGCATCAGCCAGTCGCTCGACCTGAACGACACGCTGGAGCTCGCGCTGCAGGCAGTGCTGAAGGTGACCGGCGCACAGGCCGGCGGCATCAGCCTGATCGAGCCCACCACAGGTGAACTCGTGCTGCGTGCCCAGCACGGCTGGATGCAGGACTTCGTGCGCGAAAGCCCGATGCGCATCCCGCTGGGGCGCGGCCTGTCCGGGCAGGTCATCCGCTCGGATGAGCCGGTGGTCAGGAACCGCCTCGACGAAACGCAGGAGCTGGCCGTGCCCAGCTTCCACAACGAACGCTTTCGCTCGCTGGCGATGGCTCCGATGCACGCGCGCGGCAAGGTCATCGGCATCCTCAGCATTATGAGCCCGCGCCCGGACAGCTTCGATGACAGCCATGTCAGCGTGCTGCAAAGCGTCGCGGATACCGTCGGTGTGGCCCTCGACAACGCGCAGTTGTACGAGCGCAGCCAGGAATCACAGCAGCGGCTGGCGGCGGTACTGCAGTCCTCCGCCGATGGCATCATCGCGACAGACCGCTCCGGTCACATCCGCCTGGTGAACAGCGCTGCCGCCGCCCTGCTGGGCGTGCCCGCCGCCGATCTGGTCGGCCAGCCGCTGCGCGGTGATCTGCTGACCGACTTCGTGCGCGACTCGCTGATTCTTGGGCTGGAAGACGCGCAGGCCGATCGCATCCGCACCTTTCGCATCAGCACAGCCAGCGGCAAGGTGCTCTCGGTGCAGGTCTCGCGGGTCTCCGTGCCCAGCCAGCTGCTCAGCAGCGCCGATGTCGATGGCTGGGTGATCGTGCTGCAGGATGTCACACTGCAGGCCGAGCTGGAGAACACGCGCGCGGCCTTCATCCGCGCTGCCGCGCACGACATGCGCAATCCGCTGTCCGCCGCGCTCAATGCCATGACGATGGTTCAGCGGCTGATGACCGGGTCGGAGAAGGTCGTGCAGGAGATGCTGGAGATCGCGCAGACCGGCATCAGCCGCGTGCAGGGGCTGATCGACGATCTGGTCAGCCTGGAGCAGCTCAAAAGCAGCTACGAGATCCACGCCGAACCGGTCGATATCGGCGAACTGATCTACGAGGTGAGCGCCGTCGCGCGTGCGCGCTTCGCCCTGCGCAGCCTCAGCCTGAACGTGGAGGTGGACGGAGGTTCTCCGCCGCTGCTGCTCGACCGGAAGTGGGTGGCGCGCGCCATTCACAACTACCTTGACAACGCGATGAAGTACACGCCAGATGGTGCGCAGATCCGCCTGCGCGCATTCACACGTGAGGCCACGCTGCACATTGAAGTGGCGGATGACGGCGCGGGACTGCCGCCCGAAGTGCAGGCGCATCTGTTCGAGCGCTTCTATCGCGCCAATGCCAGCGGCAACATTCCCGGCATGGGCCTGGGCCTGGCGATGGTCCGCTCTATCGCAGAGGCGCACGGCGGCGCGGTCTACGTCGCAAGCACGCCCGGCGCGGGCAGCACGTTCGGCATCAGCCTGCCGATACGTCCCGCGTCCGCCGAGGCGGTCTAGGCTATTCCTCATGCGCGGCCTATTGAACCTGGCCCGGTCCTGCGCTATAGTGAAAGTAATCACATAGGCATCCTTCGGGGCAGGGTGAAATTCCCGACCGGCGGTATCCTCTTCACAGGGGAAGCCCGCGACCCGTTTCGCCAGCATCGGTGGGCGCCCAGGCGCTCGCTGGCGAGTCATCGCAGCACTCATGAGCAGTGGAGCGCAGCGGTGCCGGTGGATCTGGTGCGAAGCCAGGGCCGACAGTACAGTCTGGATGGAAGAAGGACAACCACGCGCTGCATGGCAGCCGTGTTTGCTTGCCGCTGTCACTCTCCGCACTGCAGGGCGTCGCGGCATTGGCTGCGCGTCTTTGGCGATGGAGGGGAGCGGCTGTTCCTGCCTGCCCCGTTCACTCGTCCAGAGTTGCGGGGTTTTTATTATGTCCTCCCTGCCAAACGTCTCCCGAAACATCGTGCGTGAGCTGCGCGAGCGCCCCGCTGTGCGTCAGCGCCCGTCCCGTCCATTCCGCCCGGCTTTGCCGCGACTGCGCAGCATTGCGCCCTGGGCAGCGCTGGTCCTGATCGTGCTGTGCTGGGAAATCATCACGCGGCTGCAGCTTTACCCGGCGTTCATCGTGCCGCCGCCCGCCGCCGTGTGGGAGAAGTTCCTGCAGGTGCTCGGTGATGGCCGCCTGTGGCTGCACACCAGCACCACGCTGGGCGAAATCGCGCTGGGGCTGCTGGCCGGCGTGCCCATCGGCGTGGCGCTCGGCTACCTGCTGGCGAAGAACGAGATGCTCGAGGCGGCGCTCTCACCCATCATCCTTGCGGCACAATCCACGCCGGTCGTGGCCTACGCGCCGATCCTCGTCATCTGGTTCGGCACCGGCATCACCAGCAAGGTGTTCATCTGCGCGCTGATCGTGTTCTTCCCGATCCTGATGAACACCATGGCGGGCCTGCGCAGCACACCCACCGAAGAACGTGAGCTGATGCGCTCGCTGAGCGCGGGACGGCTGCAGACCTTCACGAAGCTGGAGGTGCCAGCTGCCCTGCCAGTGCTGCTGGGCGGGCTGAAGATCAGCGCCACCCTGGCGGTGATCGGCGCGGTGGTGGGCGAGTTCATCAGCGCCAGCGCCGGGCTGGGCTTCTGGATCAAGCTGGCCCGCGATCAGTACGACACCGCGCTCGTCATCGTCGCGGTGCTCACGCTGGCGGCGATGGCCCGGCTGATGTACGGCGGAATCGCGCTGCTGGAGCGCCGCCTGCTGCACTGGCGGCCCTGAGCCGGGCCGCGCTTTACGAAGGGAATCATCATGTGGCGGAATCCGCTGCATGGGGTTTGCATGACGGTCTCACAGTTGTATTGGTAAGGAGCGTATCGTGAAGCGGTTGTTGGCAGGGATACTGGTGTGCATGCTGATGGTGACGGGCGGCGCTGCGCTGGCGCAGGACGCGCCGACTGAGATCACCTTCTTCATGACCTTCATCCCCAATGTGCAGTTCTCTCCCGTGTATGTCGGCATCGACAAGGGCTATTTCTCCGAGCGCGGCATTGCCCTGACCATTGAGCATGGCGACGAGCCGGTCGGCGTCGATCTGATCGCCGCCGGGCAGCGCCAGTTCGGCCTGATCAGCGGTGAGCAGGTGATCGCGGCGCGCGCGAATGGCCGCCCGGTCGTCTCGGTCTACGAGTGGTTCCAGCAGTACCCCGTCGGCATCGTCTATCCGGACGGCGCCGGCATCAGCACCGTCAGCGATCTGGCCGGGCGCAACGTCGGCATTCCGGGGCGCTTCGGCGCATCGTACAGCGGGTTGGTCGCGCTGCTGACCGCCAGCGGCATGGCCGAGTCGGATATCGCGCTGGAGGAGATCGGCTTCAACGCGCCGGAGGTGTTCTGCCTGGGCGGCGTCGAAGCGTCCGTGGTGTACATCAACAACGAGCCGATCCAGATTCAGCATCGCGCCGATCAGGGTGAATGCGCTGGGATCACCAGTGTCTCGGTCTTCCCGGTCTCGGCGGCCGTCGATATGGTTTCGAATGGCGTGGTGACCAACGAGCAGACCATCGCCGAGCAGCCGGAGCTGGTGAGCGCGATGGTGGCTGGTTTCGACGCCGGCCTGGCCAGCGTCATCCGCAATCCGGCGGAAGCCTTCCTGATCAGCGCGAACTACGTGGACAACCTGCTTACCGATCCCGCGCTGCGCGGCGTGCTGGAGGCGGAGGCCGAAGAACGCGATGCCATGCTGGAGATGACGCCGGGCATCGATGCTGAGGAAATCGCCGCGCAGAATGCCGCGATGCTGGCCCGCCTGCAGGAACAGTTCCCCGCAGACGCCCTCACGCAGATGGAAGTGCTGCTGGCGACGATCACGCTGTGGCGCGCGGACCGGCTGGGCCTGGCAGACGAGGTCTCCTGGTCAGCCACGCAGGACATTCTCATTCAGATGGGTTTCGTGCAGGATGCGGTCGATGTGACCGCGGCTTTCACCAACGACTTTCTGCCAGCGGCAGAATAGCGGCCCACCTCACAGATGCGCCGCTGCCTCACCCGCGGCGGCGCATCACTTCGGCAGCAGCAGCGTGAAACGGAAGCGGCCTCCGCCGCCATGTTCGTTGCTCTCCGCCCAGATACGCCCGCCATGCGCTTCGACAATGTGCTTGCAGATCGCCAGGCCCAGGCCGGTGCCGTCGCCTTTGGAGCGTGACGGATCCACCTGGTAGAAGCGCTCGAAGATGCGCTCGGTCTGGTCTTCCGGCACGCCGGGGCCGGTATCCAGCACGCTCACCGTCACTTCCTCATCGCTGGCATCCGCCGTGATGGTGATCGTGCCGCCGGTGGGTGACCACTTGATGGCGTTGTGGATCAGGTTCAGCAGCACTCGCCGCACCTGATCGGCATCCGCCAGCACCTGCAGCCCGGAAGGCGCAGCGGAGACGACCTGCACATCCTTCAGCGACGCCTGATCCTCCATGCGCTCGATCGCCTCGTCAACGATCATCGTCAGCGAGGTCTCGACCATGCGCAGGATCGCCTGACCGCTCTCGATCATCGACAGATCGAGCAGCTCCTGCACCAGCCACAGCAGCGAGTCGGTTTCGCGTGCGATGGCACGCAGCGCAGACGTGCTCTGCTTGCGCTTGGGCTTCTCCTGCTCGTGGAACAAGCTGTCGATGATCAGCCGGATGTTGGCAATCGGCGTGCGCAGCTCGTGGCTGATGTTGGCGACCATGTCGCGGCGCGCGCGGTTGAGGCGAACGAGGTCGGTCACGTCCTGCAGCGCCAGCGCCAGAAACAGATGGCCCTCACGACGCACCACCTGCACCTGCACGCGATACGTGCGCTTCTCGATCTGGATCTGCTCCTCCAGCGACTCGCTGTTGAGCAGCGCGTCATCGAGCAGCGGCACGAACTCCTCCGTGCGCGTCAGCTCTGTGATGTGCTGGCCGATGGGCCGCGCCACGCCGAACAGCTCCTCGGCAGCATTGTTGATGGCGATGATGCGATAGTCCTCGTTCAGCACCAGCAGCGAGTCATACGCGGCGTTGGCCAGCGTGAGGGCCAGGGCAACCCGGTAGCTGCCTTCGTTATCGCGCTCCGTCAGCATCGCCTGCAGCTTGTCCATCTCACGCTGGCGTTCCCGGGTCGCTTCCCGCATGGCGTTGATCGCGCTCTCCTGTTCGCTGATACTGGTGCGCAGCATCCGGATGCTCTGCTCGTTGTCCTCCAGGCTCAGCCGAAGCGACTCGGTGGCCTGCACACGGTCGAGCAGCATCCGGCGCAGTTCCATCAGCGCCTTCTCGCGCTCGTCGATCTCCCGATTCAGTGACTCACTGAGCTGAAGCGCTCGCATCCGCGTTATCCCTCAAACCGGTAACCTACACCCCGTACCGTGACGATCCGCTTGGGATCGCTCGGATCATCCTCGATCTTCTCGCGCAGCCAGCGCACGTGCACGTCGACGGTGCGCTTGTCGACGAAGTAATCGTATCCCCACACCTTGGTGAGGATCAGATCGCGCGAGAGCACGACGCCCTTGTTGCGCATCAGCTCCGCCAGCAGATCGAATTCCTTGTTACTCAGCTTGGTCTCCGCGCCGTTGCGGAACAGACGGCGGCCGGTCATGCTCAATCGCAGATCGTTCGAGATCAGCTCGTCCTGCACAGCAGGCCTGCCGGGCGCACGCCGCATCACCGCGCGCACGCGGGCGAGAAACTCCCCCAGCGCCAGCGGCTTGACCACGTAGTCGTCCGCACCGCTCTCCAGGCCGACGATCTTGTCCACCTCCGTGCCTCGCGCGGTGAGCATGATGATCGGGATATGCGACGTGGCGGTATCCCGCCGGATGATGCGGCACAGGCTGAGCCCGTCCAGTTTGGGCAGCATGATATCCAGCACGATCAGGTCCGGCCGCTCCTCGCGGATCTTCTCGAGGCCAGACTCGCCGTCGAACGCCGTGATCACCGTGAAGCTGTCTGCGCGCAGCTTGTCGGCCAGTGTCTTGGCGAGCGTTTCTTCATCTTCGATGATGAGCACTTTGGCCATCGTTGATCTCGCTTTGGCATGCCCTTAACATGATGAAGTTTAGCAAGGCTCAGCTAACCCACGTTTAATCGCACAGGTCTTCAGTTTAACATTTAACGCAGTTTATGTTAAATGCCTGTATTCCCATTCAGCGACTGATCAGCGGCGCCGCACATCGTCCAGCGCCGGAAGTCCACCGCACGAAGTGGCCCGCAGCACCGCCTCGCGGATCGCACGCGCGGTCACCTCAGCAGCGATCGCCCCGACCAGCGAGACATCCGCCTCAACCTCACCGCAGGCCAGCGCGAACAGCGTATCGCCATCAGCCATGGTGTGGGCAGGAGAAACGGCGCGCGCCAGCCCGTCATGCGCCATCTGCGCGACCTTGTTGACTGCCTCTTTGGAAAGCCGCGCGTTGCAGGCGATAACGCCGATCACCGTCGCGCTGGGGGCCACCGCATTCATGCCGGCTCGCATGAGATCGATCGTGGGGAGAAACTCGGTAGCGCTGGCCGAAGATCGCAAGCCTGCAAGGATACTTCCATCCGCCGCCAGCACATCACCCAACGCATTGACCGCGACCAGCGCCGCCACCACCAGGCCGCTGCTGAACGGTTCGGCGGCGCTGCCGATACCGGCCTTGGTCGCACAGGCCGGACCCAGCAGCTTGCCGATCGTGCAGCCGGTGCCCGCCCCGACGCAACCCTGTGCAACGGACGCAGAGGATGCGCTGGCGCATGCCACCCACCCCATCTCCGCAGTGGGACGGGCATTCGGACTACCGATGGAGAGATCGTACAGGATGGCCGCGGGCACGATTGGGACACGTCCGTGCGGCGTGGGATAGCCATAGCCGGACTGCTCGCACCAGCGCATCACGCCATCAGCCGCCGCAAGGCCAAAGGCGCTGCCGCCCGCCAGCACCAGCGCGTCGACATATTCGACCACGTGCATGGGCCGCAGCAGATCGGTCTCGCGGGTGCCCGGCGCCCCACCGCGCTGATCAACACCTCCGACCGTCGCAGGGGGACACAGCACCACGGTGCAACCCGTCAGGCCGTCCACATCAGTGGCATGTCCGACGCGGAAGCCGGGCACCGCCGTCAGCGTGTTATTGCTCGTCTGCATCGCTCAGAAAGTCGAGGGCGTCTTCCTCGTAGTCCTCGTCTTCCAGCACTGCGAGCGCCCTGTCATAGTCACGCGGATGAACAAGCACGCGCACCTCACCGAGGCTGCCGACCGTCAGGCCCAGCGCAGAGCCCACCGGTTCCTGCATGATCCATGACGGCACCCCATCGGCCTCCAGCCGACCGCGAATGACGTGCGCTTCAGGCTGGCTCCCTGCGATGTAGACGACCATCCAACCACTGTTCGTCGAAAGTTCGCGACTCATGAGCCACCTCCTCGCCATACTCCCAGTATAGCGCAGAAGCCGACTGGGCAGGGGAAACAAAAACAGCGACCTGCGTCGCCGTTCTGTCGTGTGTTGGTAT
>CAZZJW010000092.1:0-10055 GCA_964654755.1 uncultured Pleurocapsa sp.
TCACAGCGGCCTGCGCCACAGCGGCCTGTGTGCTGGCGGCGGCCTGTGTGCTGGCAGCGGCCTGCGTGCCGGCGGCGGCCTGTGTGCTGGCGGCGGCCTGTGTGCTGGCGGCAGCCTGCGTGCCGGCGGCAGCCTGTGTGCTGGCGGCAGCCTGTGTGCTGGCGGCAGCCGCAGTGGATGCGGCGTCAGCGGCAGCCTGCTCGGCAGCGCGCGTCTCCACCATGATCGCGTTGGCGGTCAGGGTGATGGGCCGGGCGGTCTGCAGTGCGCTGAGCGCAGTCGCGGTCGCGTTGATCGTCGGCGTGAAGGTGTGCGTGGGCGACGGGGTGAAGGTCGCGGTCGGCGCGAGTGCGGTCGCGGTGAGGTAAGGGGCATCGGAGATGCTGAATGCGATGGTGCGCTCGCCCTGGCCGCCGTTGGCAGCGTCAGCGACGATTCGCAGCGTGTGCTCACCCGGCGAGAGCGCGAGCGGACGAATGGTGAAGGCGAACGGTGCCTGGACCAGATGCGCCAAATCCACCCCATCGATGAATACTGCGACATGCGCCACCGACGCCTGGCTGGTGAACGCCAGCTCGACGCGGGTATCGCGGTCGATGACCGTCCCGTCATCCAGAACATCGGCGCTGATGAGCACCGGCAGATCCGGAATGGTGATCTCGGCGTTGGCCTGGCCGACATCGCCCGTCGCATCGGTGACGGCAGCGCTGACGGGATACGTGCCGGGCATCAGCGTGTACGGATCGAGCGCCAGCGCGTACGGGGCCGCCGTCAGCTCCGTCACTGTATCGCCCACGCGCACTTCCGCGCCGGTTAGCGCATCATCCGCGCGCACCGCCACGCCGATCTCGCCCGCCTGGCTGAACACGCCGCCCTCCGGCAGCACCAGGCTCACCAGCGGCACCGGGATCGGCACGCGCACGGTGACCGCGGCGCTGACTTCGCCCGCAGGCGCATTCGCCACGAGCTGGCCCGCATACTCCGTGCCATCCGCCGGCGCGCTGCAGTCGAGCGAGAGCACGTACTGGCTGGTCAGGCGCTGCGCCAGCCCAACATAGATCTGGCTGAGTTCGTCTGCGGTGGGGGTTTCGTACGACTGGGCGCTGGTGGCGCTGGAGACATTCTGCAGGAAGCTGCGGTCCGTGCCGAAGCCCAGACCGATGGTGTAGAAGGGGACGCCCTTGCTGACAGCGGCGCTGAAGACTTCTTCCGGCGTGACGCGGCTGAGGCCGCCATACTCTGCGCCGTCGCTGAGCAGGATGATCGCGTGGCGCGCATCGGGGGCGCTGTCGGTGAGCGCGACCGCATCGAAGGCCGCCTGATAGAGCGCGGTGCGTCCGTCGATCTGCAGGCTTTCGATCGCCGCACGCAGCAGCGCCTGATCGGCGGTGAATGGCTGCACCACGCGCACAGCGGAAGCGAAGGCGACCACCGCGACCGAGTCGCCGGGGCGCAGCCCATCGACATAGGCCAGCGCGGCGGCACGGGCAGCTTCCAGCGGCGTGCCGGACATGCTGTCGCTGACGTCGATCACCAGCACCGTGGAGAACGGCAGGTTATCATCGCTGATGCTCTCCACCTGCGCGATCTGGCAGACATCGGCCAGGCCGCCGGCGGCGCTTTCGAGGCGGAAATCCGCATCGGTCAGGCCGGTCTGCGGCAGGCCGAGCGCATCAAAGACATTGGCGCTGAGCACGACCTGTGGGTATTCCGAAGTATTGACACCGGTGATTTCGGCACGCGGCTCAGACTGGGCAGCAACGAGGACGACAAAGACAAGTGAGCAAAAAACGGCGAGAGCCGCGAGCTTTTTCACGGGTACCGCTCCATCACAACCTTATAATCTGTACGCGCGCGTTGCGCCGCCGCACAGTTTAGCGAGAAGCATCGTCAAACGCCAGCAATCGATTGCCCGCGGCGATGCGCGCGGGCGCCCGTCTTGCAAAGCAGCGAAAGCACATGCTATAATGCCAGCCCGGTTAGCGCAGGCAAACGGTGCGGCGCCGGAAACAACTTGCTGGCAACGCACAACTGCTTTGTTGCATATACACACCGAAAAATCAGAGAGGTCAGGCGATTACCGCTTCAGATAGCATCCGAATCAACCACCAGATCCGCGCCCGCGAAGTCCGTGTGATCACCGACGACAAGCAGAACCGGATCATGCCGTTCATCGAAGCGCTGCGCATTGCGGAGGAGAAGGGCCTCGACTTGGTCGAAGTCAGCCCTAATTCTGATCCGCCCGTGTGCCGGATCATGGACTACGGCAAGTTCATGTACGAGCAGCAGCGCAAGGAACGCAAGGCGCGCAAGCAGCAGAAGACGATTGAGGTCAAGGAAATCGTCATTCAGCCCAAGACCTCCGATCATCACCTGCAGTTCAAGATGCGCGATGCGCGCCGCTGGATGGAAGACGGGATGAAGGTGCGGGTGCGTATCCGCTTCCGCGGACGCGAGATCGCCCATGCGGACATCGGCCGCGGCCGTCTGGAGAAGATCATCGCCGAGCTGAAAGATGTGGCGGTGGTCGAGCAGATGCCGACGATGGAAGGCAATACCATGCTGATGGTGCTGGCGCCGGCCCAGGAAACTATCAAGAAGAAACCAGGCCAATCGGAGAATGATCGTGGCGAAGAAGTATAAGCTCAAGACGCATAAGGGCACGGCCAAGCGCTTCAAGATTACCGGAAGCGGCAAGGTCATGCGCACCAAGGGTGGTAAGACGCACTTCCGCCGCCGTCGTTCGCAGCGCGTCAAGAGCAAACTCAGCAAGATGCTCGTGCTCAAGTCCAGCACCGATGCCAAGCGCGTCAAGCTGCTGGCGCCATATCTGCGCCTTTACAAACAGAACCCGCCTGCGTAGCATTGCGCTTGCGTTGAATTCGCGCGCTCCCCAAGTCGCCTCCGCTGCTGAGAGGCGCGCGTTGCGAATGACCCGCCCGGAGAAATCATGACTCGCGTCAAGACTGGATTCACCCGCCGCCGCCGCCACAAGAAGGTGCTCAAGCTCACCCGTGGGCAGTGGGGCACGCGCGGCCGCCTCTTCCGCCGCTCGAATGAAGCGATGCTGAAGAGCCTGTTCTACGCCTATCGCGACCGCCGCGCTCGTCGTGGTGAGCTGCGCCGGCTGTGGATCGTGCGCATCAATGCCGGTGCGCGCCTGCATGGCCTGAACTACAGCCGCTTCATGTACGGGCTGAAGAAGGCCGGCGTGGAGATCGATCGCAAGATACTGGCCGATATTGCTGTTCGCGACGCTGCGACCTTCCAGAAACTGGCGTTCCTGTCGCAGCAGAACCAATAGAGGCGTCGCCGGATCGACGATGGAAGAGGTGCAGCCCGCTGCGCCTCTTTTTGTTTTCCGCGCGCTGTCATCGACACTGCAAGGGAGGCTTGACGCATGGATCGCATCACATCAACGCAGAACGAGCGCGTTCGCCAGGCAGTGCTGCTGCAGCGCAACGCCCGCGCACGCCGCAAGGCCGGCCTGATGGTGCTGGAGGGCGTGCGCCTGATCGGCGATGCGCTGGCGCGCGGGCTGGCGCCGCAGGTGATCTTTTACGACGCTGACGTGCTGGAGGAGACGGCTTTCCCCGTCGGTGCATCGCCTGCGCTCGCCGCCGTCACCCCAGAAGTCATGCGCTATCTGAGCGCGACGGAGACGCCGCCGGGCGCGCTCGCCGTGTTCCCGATCCAGCCGCCGCCCATCCCGGACCCGCTCACCAGCGTGCTGGTGCTGGATGCGCTGCGCGACCCCGGCAATCTGGGCACGATCCTGCGCGCCGCCGCCGCCGCCGGCGTCGATCTGGTGCTGCTGGCCCCCGGCTGTGCCGACGCCTACAACCCGAAGGTGCTGCGCGCCGGCATGGGGGCACATGTGCGCCTGCCCGTGCTGGAGGCGAGCTGGACGCGCATCGCCATCATCACCGCGGGCATGCATATGCTGCTGGCCGATATGCAGGGCGATGCCAGCTACGATGCGGTGGACTGGCGCGAGCCGTGGGCGCTGATCATCGGCAGCGAAGCGCACGGCGAAAGCGAGCAGGCCGCTCAGCTCGCCCAGCAGCGCGTATTCGTCCCGATGGCTGCCGAGACCGAGTCGCTCAACGCGGCGGTGGCGGCGGCGATCATGCTGTTTGAGGCGGCCCGGCAGCGCCGACCGGTCCCCTGAGGACCTGCACCGATGCCATCCTTCCGCGACTTTGAGCGGGTGTACGTCCATGACCGTTCCGGCTGGAGGGCGTGGCTGGCCGCCAATCATTCCACTTCCCCGGGGGTATGGCTCATCTACTATAAGAAGGAGAGCGGCAAGCCGCGCGTACAGTACGACGAGGCGGTCGAGGAAGCGTTGTGCTATGGCTGGATCGACTCGCTGCCCAACAAGCTGGATGATGAGCGCTATATGCAGTTATTCACGCCGCGCAAGTCGAAAAGCACCTGGTCGAAGCTGAACAAGCAGCGCGTTGAGCGGCTGATTGCCGAAGGGCTCATGACTCCGCATGGCCTGGCGAAGATCGAAATCGCGAGGGCTAACGGCACGTGGACGGTGCTTGATGAGATTGAGGAACTGATCGTCCCGCCGGATTTGCGTGAGGCGCTGCATGCCGTCCCGCAGGCCGAGGCCAACTTCGAGGCCTTCAGCATCTCCGTCAGGAAGGGCATCCTGAGCTGGATCAGCGGCGCCAGGCGGCCAGAGACGCGGGCCGAGCGCGTTGCCCGGACGGCGCGCATGGCAGCGGTGAACAAGCGCGCTCAGTTCGACCGTGAGTAGTCAAACTGCCAGCCTTCTGGCAACTGGTGAGCAGTCCACAGGGGCAATCCCGCTAACAGTCGTGAGTCAGGCGCTGCCGCCCGCTGCGCCGAGGCTGCAGCCGAGCGCCGCTTCGACCTGCGGCCGGGCGCGTTCGCTGGTGAGCAGCAGCAGCCGGTCGTTCGCCTGCAGAATGGTCGAGCCGCGCGGCACGACCATGTCGCCCTCACGCCCGATCAGCACGATCAGCGTGTCCTGCGGCAGCCCGATATCGATGATCTGCCGGCCAATGGCGGCGGCCTCTTCTGGCAGGCTGACTTCGATCAGATTGTTGGCGATCACATCGTCGCGCATCACGTAGGCCAGTGGCGAGCGCAGCGCAGGCCGGCTGGATTGCAGCCCCAGCAGGCGGGCCGCCGGCACGATCAGCGCGCCCTGCAGCAGCACCGATGTCAGCACGATGAAGAACACCAGATTGAACAGCGTGTTGGCCTGGCCGATGCCAGCGACGACCGGAAATGTCGCCAGCACGATCGGCGCTGCGCCGCGCAGGCCGACCCACGAGATGAACAGCTTCTCGCGCAGGCTGAAGCGGCTGAAGGCCAGCGCGAGGAACACACTCAGCGGCCGCGCGATCAGGATGAGGAAAGCTGCCGTCAGCAGGCCGCTTCCGGCGATCGCCGGAAGCTGTGAGGGAAACACCTGCAGCCCGAGCGTGACGAACATGATGATCTGCATCAGCCAGGCGATGCCGTCGTGAAACTGACGCAGGCTGCGCTTGTGGATGAAGTCGGCGCGAGCCAGCATCAGGCCGGCCAGATACACCGCCAGAAAGCCGTTGCCGCCGATCATCGCCGTCAGCCCGTAGGTCAGCAGCACGCACGATACGGACAGCACCGGGTACAGCCCGTCATATTCCAGTCGCAGGCGGTTGATCAGCCGCAGCATAATCCAGCCGCTGCCGATGCCGAGCAGCGCGCCCAGCGCCATCTGCTGGATGAACATCGGGATCAGGCTGAGTGCGCTGAGCCCCGGCTGGGTGATGAGCGTGATCATGCTGATGGTGAGGAAGACCGCCATCGGGTCGTTGCTGCCAGATTCCAGCTCCAGCACCGGCTTCAGCCGCCCGCGCAGCTGCACGCCGCGCCCGCGCAGCACGCTGAAGACGGCGGCAGCATCGGTCGAGCCGATGATCGCGCCCAGCAGAATCCCTTCCTGCACGGTCAGGCCCAGCGCCAGCGTGGCGAACAGCCCGACCGCCAGCGCGGTGATGCCGACGCCGAGCGTGGACAGCATGAGCGCCGGGCGGACCGCGACCTGCACATCCCGCCAGGAGGTGTCGAGGCCGCCGGAGAACAGGATGAAGGCCAACGCGACCACGCCGATCGACTGCGCTGCCCAGGGGAAATCGAAGTAGATGCGTCCGGGCCCGTCCGAGCCGGCCAGCATGCCCAACACAAGGAACAGCAGCAGCGCAGGAACGCCGAAGCGGCCCGCCACCTTGCTGGCGAAGATGCTCAGGAGGAGGAAGGCGGCAGATGCGCTCAGCAGCAGTTCGATCGGGATCATCAATGCGCTTTATCACCGGGCGGGCGGACGATCACCGTTGAGTATAAATGTTTCTGCGCGCATGTCGAAGCCCAGTCTGGCGCAGGTGTTATTGGACCCATTGTACGGCGCACGCTCGCCCTGCTCTCCCTGTGTCGATCTGCTATAATCCTATTTTCGGCATACGAACAACTGCAGGCAGGACCATGGCGAAGCGACCGATCTATCCGTTCACCGCGATTGTTGGGCAGGGGCAGATGAAACGCGCCCTGATCCTCAACGCGATCGATGCCCGCATCGGCGGCGTGCTCATTCGCGGCGAGCGCGGCACAGGCAAGAGCACCGCGGCGCGCGCGCTGGCCGCCCTGCTGCCAGAAATGGATGTGTTCACCGAGTCGCCGTTCAACGACGATCCCAATCGCCCCGACAGCTGGTCGGACAGCATTCGCGAGCGCGTGGGCCAGGGCGAGACACTGCACATCTCGCGCCGCCGGATCCCCTTCGTCGATCTGCCCGTCAGCGCCACTGAAGACCGCGTAGTGGGCACGCTCGATATCGAGAAGGCCATTCAGAAGGGTGAGCGTCACTTCGATCCCGGCGTGCTGGCCGCCGCCAACCGCGGCATTCTGTACGTGGACGAGGTCAACCTGCTCGATGACCACGTGGTCGATCTGCTGCTGGACTCGGCGGCAATGGGCGTGAACGTGGTCGAGCGCGAAGGCATCTCCTTCAGCCACCCGGCGCGCTTCATCCTGGTGGGCACGATGAACCCGGAGGAGGGCGATCTGCGCCCGCAGCTTCTCGATCGCTTCGCGCTGTCGGTGGAGGTGCACGGCATCCACGATGCGGCAGAACGCATGCAGATCGTCCAGCGCCACATCGATTACGAATCGGATGCCGACGCCTTCCGCCAGGCCTGGGCGCCGCAGGAGCTGGCGCTGGCCGAGCGCATCACCGCCGCGCGTGGCCAGGTGGAGCATGTGAGCTACACCCGCCGCGATCTGTTCAGCATCGCCACGCTCACCAGCAGCCTGCATATCGACGGCCACCGCGCCGACATGGTCATCCTCAAGGCCGCGCGCGCCAACGCCGCCTTCGAGGGCCGCGATCACATCACCCGCGAGGACATCATGATCGCCTTCGAGCTGGCGATCCCGCATCGCCTCAAGCGTGGGCCGTTCGCCGATGCGCAGATGAACATGGGTGACATGGAGCGCAAGCTCGATCAGGCCGAGAGCCAGTGGGGCGAAGGCGACGATGCCGAGCCCAGCGACGAGCAGGGTGACGAGCAGCTCGCTAAAAAAAAACAAGCTCAGTAGCCAGCAGCACTGACCAGGAACTGCCGGATTACGGCCAGACCGATCCCGGCCCGCAGAACGTGTTCGACAACAAGGATGCGTACTGGTGGGAGGGCGGCAAGAAGGCCGAGACCGGCCAGGAATTTGCCCCGCGCAAGCTGCAGACGCAGCTCGACCAGATGGTGCGCCGGCAGTCTGGCCGCCGTTCGCGCACAAAGACCGAGCGCAAGCACGGGCGCTACATCCAGGCGCGCCCCGCCAATGGCCGCACCGACGATATCGCTTTCGACGCCACGCTGCGCGCTGCTGCGCCGCATCAGCAGGCGCGCAGCCAGCAGAAGGCCGAGACGGGCATGGCCTATGCCCTGCGCCGGACAGACCTGCAGCGCAAGGTGCGCGTCAAGCGCACGTCCAATCTGGTGCTGTTCGTGGTCGACGCCTCGTGGAGCATGGCGGTCAGCGAGCGCATGACGGCCACCAAGGGCGCGATCATGTCGCTGCTGACGGATGCCTACCAGCGGCGCGATCGCGTCGGGCTGATCGTCTTCCAGAAGGATCGCGCACAGACGGTGCTGCCGCCCACCAACTCCGTCCAGCTCGCCAAGGCGGCGCTGGTCAACATTCCTGTGGGCGGCAAGACGCCGCTGTCCGCCGGCCTGATGCTGTCCTACGAGACGGTGATGCACGAGAAGCGGCTGCACCCGGACATCATTCCGCTGGTCATCCTGCTGACGGACGGCGCGGGCAACGTCTCGGTCGGCTCACGACCGCCGCAGGAAGAGGCCGCGCAGATCGCCGAGCTGTTCCGCCACGAGCACATCCGCACCGTGACGATCAACATGGAGCACGCGGCCTTCGACCAGGGGCTGGCGCAGAAGCTGGCGGACCATCTGGGCGGCCCGTGCTACACGCTCGGCCAGATGCGCGCCGAGACGCTGCTGGAGACGGTGCGGCAGGAGATGAACGCCGTCTGAGCCGCGCTACGGATACTTGCGGTTGAGCATGCGCGCATAGGGGATGGTCTCGCGCACATGCGGCAGGCCGCACACCCACGCCACCGTACGCTCCAGGCCAATGCCGAAGCCGGCATGCGGCACCGTGCCGAAGCGCCGCAGGTCGAGATACCAGGCGTAGGCGTCGCGGCCAATGCCCATGGTCTCGACGCGCTCTTCCATCAGCGCCGGGTCGAAGATGCGCTCGCTGCCGCCAGTGATCTCGCCGTAGCCTTCCGGCGCCAGCAGGTCGACACTGCGGCACACTTCGGGCCGCCCGGCCACCGGCTGCATGTAGAAGGCCTTCACCGCTGACGGGTAGTGATAGACGAAGACCGGCTTGTCGAACATTTCGGCGATGGCCGTTTCGTGCGGGCTGCCGAAGTCCTCGCCCCAGGTGATCTTCAGATTGTCGCGGTCCTCGCCTTCAGGCATGGCGGCATGCTTCGCCTGCAGGCGCGCAATCGCCTCGTCGTACGAAATGCGGGCGAAGGGCGCGCTGATGGCCTCCAGCCGGGCGGGGTCGCGCTCGATGATCGCCAGCTCATCGCGGTGCTTCTCCAGCACCTGGCCGACGACATGCGTCACCAGCCGCTCCTCCAGCGTCATCATGTCTTCCAGCGAGAGGAAGGCGGCCTCGGGCTCCATCATCCAGAATTCCTGCAGATGGCGGCGCGTCTTGGACTTTTCGGCGCGGAAGGTGGGGCCGAAGCAGTACACCTTGCCGAAGGCCATCATGTTGGCCTCGTTGTACAACTGGCCGGTCTGCGCCAGATAGGCGGGCTCGCCATGATAATCGATCTCGAACAGCGCGGTGGTGTTTTCGCCCGCGGCAGGGGTGAGGATCGGCGTATCGACCAGCAGATAGCCCTCGTCGTCCATGAAGTTGCGCATGGCGCGCACGATCGTGGCGCGGATGCGCGTGATCGCCCACTGGCGGCTGGAGCGCAGCCACAGGTGGCGGTTGTCCATCAGGAACTCGACGCCATGTTCCTTGGGCGTGATCGGGTACTCCTGGGCAAGCTGCAGCACTTCCAGCGCCTGCACACCGATCTCGTAGCCGGCGGGGATGCTCTTCTTCGCCTTGGGGTTTTCTTTGACCACGCCGGTGATGAGGATCGAGGACTCCTGCGTCAGCCGGCTGGCCAGCTCGGCGGTCTCGGGCGGCAGATCCGGCGCGTAGGTGACGGCCTGGACGATGCCGGAGCCATCGCGCAGCTGGATGAACTGCAGCTTGCCCTTGTCGGTGCGATCGTACACCCAGCCGCGCACGCTCACGGTTTCGCCGACGTGACGGGGGATCTCCTGAACAGTGATGATGCCTGCCATCGATGCTCTCACTCACACGGCCGCGTGGCCGTCCGCTCTGTACGGATGGCGATTATAGCACGGGCCGGGGCGCGAGGAGGGTGCGCCTGCATGACCCGGCCTGCGCTATAATCACTCGCAAGCGATGGAGAAAGACCG
>CAZZJW010000093.1:0-9718 GCA_964654755.1 uncultured Pleurocapsa sp.
CAGAAAGCTTCTGCACAGCATGACTACTCCGCTTCGTTTTGGCATCGTCGGCTGTGGGCGCATCGCCCCGCGGCATGGCAGCGCCCTGCGCGATCTGGCCGCCACCCACGCCCTGCACCTCAGCGCCTGCTGCGATCTCGTCGAACACCGCGCCCGCCATTTCGCCGCCGAATATGGCGCCGAGCCCATGACCGACTATCCTGCGCTGCTCGCCCGCCCCGATGTCGACGTCGTCACGCTGTGCGTGCCCTCCGGCCTGCATGCGGCGCTGGGCATCGAGGCGGCGCGCGCCGGCAAGCACGTGCTGGTCGAGAAGCCCATCGCCCTCAGCCTGGCCGATGCCGACGCGCTCATCAGCGCCTGCCGCACCGCCGGCGTCACCCTCGGCGTGGTGCTGCAGAACCGCTTCAACCCGCCCATGCGCGAGCTGCGCGCCCTGGTCGACTCGGGCCGGCTGGGCCGCCTGCTGCTGGGCGCGGCCACCGTGCGCTGGTTCCGCCCCCAGTCGTACTACGAGGACGGCTGGCACGGCACATGGGCGATGGACGGCGGCGCGCTGATGAACCAGTCCATCCACCACATCGACGCTCTGCAATGGCTGATGGGCGATGTCGAAAGCGTGTTCGCCTACACCGGCACGCTCAACCACAGCATGGAAGCCGAGGACGTCGGCGTGGCGGTGCTGCGTTTTCGCAGCGGCGCGATGGCCACGATCGAGGGCTCCACTGTCACCTACCCGGAAAATCTGGAAGGTTCGGTCACGCTGTTCGGCCAGCACGGCTCGGTCAAGGTGGGCGGCACCGCGCTCAACCGCAAGGTGTTCTGGAAGGTCGAAGGCATGCTGGAGCACGAGCGCGAAATGCTAACGCGCGAGGCGGTGGACCCGCCCACCGTGTATGGCTTCAGCCACCGCGAGCAGATCGCAGAGATGGCGGCGGCCATTCGCGAGGGCCGCGCGCCCTCCACCCACGGTGACGAGGCCCGGCGCTCGCTGGCGCTGGTGTGCGCCATCTACGAGAGCGCGCGCACCGGCCGCGAGGTGCGCCTCAGCGGCTGAGCGCAGGTTTCGCCGTGCGCCGGGCTGTCCGCGAATACGGTACAATGGATGTACCGTCCGTCCGAGCCACGCTGCGCAGGCCGCGGGCCAGAACAACGCACACGCCGTGAAACCAGCCGCTCTCGCCCTGCTCATCGCTGCCGCCTGCCTGTGCGCGGTCCGCTTCAGCGCCGCCCAGACCGCGCCCACTCCCGTGCCGACCGCCGGGGCGCTGGTCGTGCCGGTGACGGCCCCCACGCTCACCCCCGCGCCCAGCGCAACGCCGTTCACCGCCGCCTCGTGCGCCGACGCCATCACCGGCCTGTATCTTGCGGCCACAGAGGCCTGTATCGGCCGCCCGGCGGGCACGCTGTGCAACGGCGGCGCGCCGCTGCAGGCCGAGCCTGCCGGCCCGCTGAGCGCCTCGCTCGGCAGCCCCGGCGCGCTGGTGGAAGCGGCGCTGGTCGATGCCTTCGCCAGCGCCCCCTTCACCCCGGAGAATGGCGTGGCCGGCATCGCCTATCTGCGCCCGCCCGACCCGATGCTCTACACGGCGTTCGTGCTGGGCGATGTGCGCCTGCGCGATGTCTCGCCGCCGGAGTTCCCGGCATGGACCGCGATGACGCTCGATACCAGCCCGCAGCACCCAGCCTGCCCCTCCGCGCCGGCGCCGCTGGTGGTCTTTCAGACGCCAGTCGGCTATGGCGTGCGCATCGTCATCAACGCGATCTCGCTGTATCTGAACGGCACCGCCGTCGTTCGCACCGATGCCGGCGCGACGCGCTTCGTGCTGCTGGGCGGCGCTGCTTCAGCGCTGGCGGGCGGGCAGGAGACGCCGTTCAACGTAGGCGAACAGGTGGACGTCGCCCATGCGCCGGACGACATCACCACGCCCGTCGGCCTGCCCAGCAGCCCGCGTCCGTACGACCCGGCGCTGGTGGCGGATGTGCCGATCGCGCTGTTTGAGCGGCCAATCCTCGCGCCGCAGCCGGGCTACGTGATGACGCAGGGCGCGGTCAACATGCGCACGGCGCCTTCCACCGACGCCGCCGTGGTGCTGCAGGTGCCGGCGGGCGAAATCCTGAGCGTGCTGGGCAGCAACCCGGAGCAAAGCTGGCTGCATGTGCGCCGTGACTCTGGCGAGACAGGCTGGATGTACGCCGAGCTGCTGGCGCGCAATCTCGGCACGATCACCGCGATCTACAACCAGACACCGCTGCCGCCGCAGCGCCTGGGCGTGCTGGGCACGCAGGCGCGGGTGATCGCCGCCGGCGTGGCGCTGCGCACCGGGCCAGACCAGATCTTCCCGGCGATCGCCGCGCTGCAGGAGGGCGCGCCGGTCACGCTGATCGCGCGCAGCCCGTACAGCCCGTGGATGAAGATCGACGCAGGCGGGGTCACCGGCTGGGTCGCCATCCTCGCGCTGCAGACGCAGGCCTATCTCGATGCGCTGCCTCTGGACTACCAGGCGCCCGGGCTTCCCACGCCGACCGTGCCGCCGGGCTCGTTCGGCAACGCCTTCCCCGACCCGAACCTGCCAGGCAACTGAGCGTGGGCGCGGGCCGTTCGTCATGCTCCCGCATCTGCAGCGGGTGCGCTATAATCGATGTGTTCAGTCAACATGCCAGCATTGAGGAGATGGGGACGCATGGCTCAAGCATATGATGTGGTGGTCCTTGGCGCAGGGCCCGGCGGTTATGTGGCTGCCATTCGCGCCAGTCAGCTTGGCCTGAAGACCGCCATCATCGAGAAGAAGTACTGGGGCGGTGTGTGCCTGAATGTCGGCTGCATTCCGTCCAAGGCGCTGCTGCGCAACGCCGAGCTGGCGCACATCCTCAAGAACGATGCGGCCAAGTTCGGCATCCGTGTGCAGGGCGAAATCACCTTTGACTTCAAGGCCGCCTATGACCGCAGCCGGCAGGTGGCGGAGGGGCGCGTCAAGGGCGTGCACTTCCTGATGCGCAAGAACAAGATCGACGAGTACGACGGCTGGGGCACCTTCCGCGATGCCCACACCCTGGATGTCGCGCTCAACGATGGCAAGACCGAAACCCTCACCTTCAAGCACGCCATCCTCGCCCCCGGCGCCACCACGCGCCTGCTGCCCGGCACGCAGCTCAGCCCGAACGTGGTCACGTATGAGGAGCAGATCCTCACCGACAGCCTGCCGAAGTCGATCATCATCGCCGGCGCCGGCGCGATCGGCGTGGAGTTCGCCTACGTGCATCGCAACTACGGCGTCGAGGTCACGCTGGTCGAGTTCCTGGATCGCATCCTGCCGCTGGAAGACGAGGAAGTCTCGGCGGAGCTGGAGAAGCAGTACAAGAAGCTGGGCGTGCGCATCCTCACGCGCACGAAAGTCGAGAAGATCGAGGATCTGGGCACGGGCGTGCGCGTCACCGTCACCGGCAAGGACGGCGCGCAGCAGGTGCTGGAAGCGGACCGCGTGATGCAGGCGATCGGGTTTGCACCGCGCACGAAGGGCTACGGGCTGGAGAACACCGGCGTCAAGCTGACGGAGCGCGGCGCGGTCGAGATCAATGACCACATGCAGACCAGCGTGCCGCACATCTACGCCATCGGCGATGTCACCGCCCGGCTGATGCTGGCGCATGTGGCCGAAGCGATGGGCGTGATCGCCGCGGAGAACATCGCCGGTGCGCACAGCATCACCCTGGACTACGTGATGATGCCGCGCGCCACGTACTGCCAGCCGCAGGTCGCCTCGTTCGGCTACACCGAGAAGCAGGCGCGCGATAAGGGGTACGAAATCAACGTGGCCAAGTTCCCCTTCCAGGCCAATGGCAAGGCGCACGGCCTGGGCGATGCCGTCGGCTTCGTCAAGCTCATCAGCGATAAGAAGTACGGTGAGCTGCTGGGCGCACACCTGATCGGGCCAGATGTGACCGAGCTGCTGCCCGAGCTCACGCTTGCGCGCTATGCCGAGCTCACGCCGGAGGAGATCGCGCGCAATGTGCACGCGCACCCCACGCTGAGTGAGGCGATCAAGGAAGCGGCGCATGGGCTTGAAGGACACATGATCAACTTCTAGTTTGTGAAGCGGGCGGCGCCGTGTCTGTGCGCCGCCCGCTGTCGTGATTGAGAATGTGATGATGCAATGCGCCTGCTGATCGATGGCGCTCTCCGAAGTCTCACCCCGCTGCGCCAGTTCATGGCGGAGCGGGGCCTGCCCCCTGACTTCAGCATGCGCCGGTTCTCCCCCAAGTCCTTTGAGGGCATGGGCAGCGTCGAAGGCGCAGGGGCGGCGCTGGCGGAGATGCGCGAGGCGGTCGTGGCGGCGGTCCCGCCGGGTCTGCCGGTCACAGCCTGGCTGAGCGCCATTCCCGACTGGGTGCGGGTGTTCGCCGAACAATTTGACACGCATAACCCCGCGTTCGGTCTGCGCCCCGTCGAGATCGACTTCGCCGTCAGCAGCTTCAGCGATGTGCTGCAGGCATGGGCCTATGCCTGCGTGCGCGCGCATCTGACTGGCGCGGCCTTGCCCCCCTTCGCAAAGGAATACGACACATGGCTGGCGCACAGCGCGCGCGTCGCCCCGGAGCGCCAGCCATTTGAGCATGAGGGCGGGTTATGGCAGGTGCAGGTGATCTTCTGTGCCTTCGGGCGCGTGGGGCTGCGCATCGAACGGCCAGATGGCGTCGATTACGTCGCCGACTCGCAGTACGCCTGCCCGGCGGAAGCCTACACGCGAGGTCTGCTGGAGGCAGTGGCGCAGCGGCTGCTGCCCGGCTGAAGCGGCACGAGGGGCTGGCACAGCAGCCTACCCCTCGTGAACAGCCTTCGTATGCGCCAGCGCCCCCTCGCGGGAATGTGCTGCTCAGGCTGGCAGGCGCGGCAGGTTGGGGATAGCGCCGAACACATCCAGCAGTTCCCGCGCGATCCAGCCGCTCCCACCATCCATCTGCACCTCAATCCAGCCGTCTGTACGCCCGATTGCCGTCCAGGCTGTGCCCGCTGTCGCGCTGCCGATCACCTCTGCCGACAGCGAAGGCAGGGCGCGGATGCGGCTGGTCACACGCGCCGTCGCCGCGGCCACGTAGCCCACCACACCCGGCACGCTGGTATCCGGCGGCGCCGCCAGCAGCACGGGCATGCTCCCTGGCGCGTCCCACGGGCGTGGCAGCGCTTCAAATACCGCGCCGGCCGCCTGCAGCGCCTCCAGAATCTGCGGCAGCACGCGCCCGGTGACGCGATTGATGTCGTGGAAGGCGATGATCACGCCGTCGCCATAATCATAGGCGTTGTAGGGATTGTGGAACGGCGGCACCTGCACCGGCACGCCAAGCACGTTCGCCAGCACCGCCTCGTCGAAGTCCAGCGTGTTGAGGTCGACGCTCGACGGCATGCCCCAGCCGCAGTCGTCACTGTTCACATTCCAGTTGTAGGTGATGACCGGCGGCATGCCTTCTGCCACCGGCAGCGGACGTGCGCCGCCCCCCGGCTGCCAGAACATGCGCACCTGCGAGTCGTAGATCGCCAGCAGCGCAGGTTCCGGGGCCAGTGCAGCGCGGATGGCCTCCTCCGTGCGCAGATAGGAGTCGAGCACGACAGCATCCTCTGCGCCAGCGTACGCGCCCGGCTCCTGCCACAAATGGTTGATGATGGCGTGACCCTCGCGCACTTCCCGCTGGATGAGCGCCTCATGCCCGGCGACAGAAGCCCCACCGATCAGGAACGAGGCGCGCGCGCCATAGGCCGCCAGGGTGTCCAGGATGCCCGGCGTGTAGGCCTCCGTCGGCCCATCCTCAAACGTCATGTATACGCGAAAAGGCGCCGCGGGCTGCTGGGCAGCTGCCGGCGCGGCCAGCATGCCGAAGAATATGCTGATCACCATCACAACTGCAAGCATGTGCGCGTGCTGCGGTTTCATCATTCGCCCCTATTAACAAGTGCTGCCGAACCCTTACTGCACTATAAAGCCACAGCAGCAGCACCTCTCATACGGATGGACGATGACTGCCTGCGCAGCAGCCAACGGCTGCCCTGCGCTGCCAGTTGCCGCGCGCTAGCCGCCGCGCCTGCGCAAGCCGGAGATATACATGCGCACGGCATCCTCATACGCCTGCGCCAGGTCGCCGCCGCGCCGGAACACGCCGTTCAGCTCCAGGGCGACGAAGCCGAAGCAAATCGCGAACAGCCCACGCAGCCCCGTGAGCGAGTCCTGCGCGCCGGCCACCTCGGCGACGATCGCCTGCAGCGGCAGCACACGCTGTTCGGCTTCGGCGGCGGCAGCCTGCAGCGCGGGATCGCTGCTGCCATAGGCCAGCAGCACGGATGCCGGCCAGGCGTGGGCATAGTCGCGAAAGGCGCGCGCGGCGTACAGCAGCCGCGTCTCGGCATCGTCCACCTGTCCCGCAGCCCGCTCCATCGCCTCGATGTGCTCACGCACAGTCAGCGTGTTGATCGCTCGGATCAGCGCGGTGCGGCTGGGGTAGTAGCGGTAGAGCGATGGCGGACGCACACGCAGGGCAGCGGCGATGGACGCCAGCGAGGCGCCGTCCGGGCCGGACTGCTCAAGCTGTTCTCGCGCCCGGACGAGGATGCCTTCAGCGGTCACCTGTCGCGGAAATGGCATCGTCGTTACACCCGGCTCAGATGCGTGTCTTTGAACGCCGTCGGGTATTTCAGTCCGTAGCCCAGCGCACGATCCATGCCCAGATGCGCCGACCAGATCAGCCCGACTCCGATCATGCCGGGTGCGCTTGCCGCTGCGCCCAGCCCGATCAGCAGCACAGGCCACAGCAGCGTGTGGACCAGATTGTATGCGGCCGCGCCCAGCGCCGGGCCGCGAAGATAGCCCACCATCGACAGATCGGGAGCGAAGAGCAGCAGGGCGAAGCCCAGTCCGGGCAGCCCCAGCGCGGCATAGGCTGCCGCCGCGCCCAGGAAGAGCGCCGCGCCTTCCAGCCGCAGCAGTACGAACGGAGAGAGTGGCCTTTGCGACATTGGAACCTCCACGAAAACTACGATCATTCACTTTTAAGACTTATTGTAGTAGCCTTCTGGCAGTTGTCAAGCGAGGCACACGCTCCATTCCCGCCGTGTACCGCGAAGACTCGCATGACTCACGTCATTCGCCTTGTGGCAAAACCACCTCAGCGGCCTGCATCCGCCGCGCAGATCTGCAGTACACTGAAGATGACGTCGCAGTCATGCTGCTGCGGCGGGCCTGTCCGCGGGTTCGTATCGGCGCGGGCGATATGGGGGGCTCATGTCGGCACAGGGTGGGGAGCGTATCTCGCGGTTGTTCGGCAGTGCAGGTAAGGCGGTGCGCATTCGCGGCATGCTGCTGCACCCCGGGCAGATTCAGGCGGCGCTTTCGCGGCTTCCGGAGGTCGCGCGCGCGCAGGCCGTCATCACGCGGGCCGGCGGGCAGGATCACCTGCTGATGCGCATCGAACTGCGCCCGGAAGGCGGACGCGCCCACATCGAGCAGGGGGTCATCAACACGCTGCAGGCGATGGCGCATGTGCGCGTGGACGCGGTCGAGGTGGTGAGCGAAGGCACGATCGACGCTACGCTTGGCCTGATCCGTGACGAGCGCCGCTGAGCACAGCGCCACGCAGCAGGTCAGCATGCAGTCCACTCGTGCACCATTGCGTTGACTCCCCCGCTGCATCCCCGTATGCTTCTCTGCGGTGGTGCGCCCTCGGAGCTGGATTTTGAAAAAGTGGATCGCGTTCTGGCTGATCGGTGTGATCGGCGGCTCTTCAAATTTGTACATTCATGTTGCCAATGAGCAGACCAGTGCATTTCAGCTCGTATTCACCCGCACCGTGCTCGCGGCCATCCTGCTGAACGTCTTGCTGGCGATGCGCGGCGAACATGTGCCGCTGAACTGGCGGCAACTTCAACCGATGATCATGCTGGGGATCCTCAACCACGTCGTCCCGTTCGCGCTCATCACCTGGGGGCAGCAGTCGGTGCCGAGCGGCATCGCCGCCGTGCTGACGGCCACCGCGGCGTTGTTCACCCTCGTATTCGCGCATTTCGCCTTTGACGATGAGCGCATCACCCGGCGCCGGCTGATCGGCCTGATGACCGGCTTTTTCGGCGTGGTGATGCTCGCCAGCCGGTCGTGGACGGGAAGCAGCATACAGACGGACAATCTCGTCGGCATGGGCGCAGTCGTGCTGGCCGCCGCCTTTTACGCGATGGGTGGGACCTACGGGCGCGGCGTGGTGCGCGGCAACATGAATCCGCTGGTCATCGCAGCCGGCGCGCTCACGAGCGCCGCGATCCTCTCCGGCATACTTATGCTGGCTGCGCCTGTCTTCGGCGGCGAAGCGATGACCCCCTTCAACGAGATCCACGGCACGGCGCTGTTATCGCTGCTGCTGCTGGGAATCGTCAACACCGGTCTCGCTCATCTGATGTACTACTGGGTGCTGCGTGAGCTGGGCGCGGCGCGCACAAGCATGGCGAGCTACTTCGCGCCGCTGGTCGGCCTTAGCCTTGGCGTGCTGTTTCTGAACGAGCGGATTGACGTACGCATGATCCTCGGCGCGCTGATGATCCTTGGCGGCATCGCCATCGTCAACCTGCGCTTCCGGCGTGGCCCGGTCATCGTTGAGCGAATTGCGCTGCCGGAACCGGTAAGTCCAGTCAATTGACGGGCTCACGACGCACCCCTATCCTTTTGTGCACTACCATCAGGCAGGAGCATCATTTTGAAGAAATGGGCCGCCTTCTGGTTCCTCGGCCTGATCTGGGGATCCTCATTTCTGTTTATTCGGATCGGCAACGATCAGACCAGCCCGTTCCAGCTCGTCTTCATCCGCACCACGCTGGCGGCCATCGGCCTGAACACTGTGCTGGCGCTGCGTGGCCGGCATCTGCCGCTGCACTGGCGGGGTTTCTATCCGCTGCTGCTGCTGGGCATCTTCAACACGGTGATCCCGTTTGGCCTCATCACATGGGGAGAACAGTCCGTGGACAGCGGCCTGGCGAGTGTGCTGAATGCCACCGCAGCGCTGTTCACGCTGGTCTTCGCGCATTTCAGCTTCGCCGATGAGCGCATCACCCGGCGCAAGCTGATCGGGCTTGTCACCGGGTTTCTCGGCGTAGTGGTGCTTGCCAGCCGTTCATGGGATGAAGGTGGCACGCACAACAGCAGCCTGCTCGGGATGGGCGCGATCGTGCTGGCTGCGTCGTTCTATGGCATCGGTGGAACCTACGGGCGCGGCGTACTGAAGCGCCTGGGCGACCCCCTGATGGTCTCCACGGGCGCGATGACCACAGCTGCTGTGATCTCCGGCGTGCTCATGCTGCTCGCGCCCGCGTTCGGCGGCGAGGCGCTGACGCCCTTCGACCAGATCCACGGTGACGCGCTGATCTCGCTGCTGCTGCTGGGGGCCATCAACACGTTTGTTGCGTACCTGCTCTACTACTGGGTCGTGCAGGAGCTGGGTGCGGCGCGCTCCAGCATGGTGACCTATGTCACACCGCCCATCGGCATCACGCTCGGCGCACTGGTGCTGAATGAGCAGATCGACAGCCGGCTGGTGCTCGGCGCGCTGATGATCCTGGCGGGCATCGCGATCGTCAACCTGCATCTCCGGCGCGCCCCGGCCCGCTAGGCGCCGCGATCGGGCCGTACAGGGGGCGGGCAGGGGAAACAAAAACAGCGACCTGCGTCGCCGTTCTGTCGTGTGTTGGTAT
>CAZZJW010000094.1:0-8832 GCA_964654755.1 uncultured Pleurocapsa sp.
CCAGCGCCGCCAGCAGCAGCGGATACACGGGCGGGCGCACCAGAAACAGGCTGTTGCTGAAATCGCCGTGCTGCAGGAAATGCCGCGCGCCGATATCATAGAGCGCATAATCGCCCGTATCGAGTGCTGCGACGGAGGGCGCTGTGATGATCACAAGCAGGCGGATAACGAGCGCGATCAGGGCGACGGCTGCTGCCGCCGCGACAATTCGTGTTTCAGCGCGCATCGGTCACTCTCTCTGAATACGGCACTCTCTCTTCCGGAAAATATATGCCCAATGATATCAGCTTCGCGATGACATTTCTGACATGTCGACGTCGATGAGCGCGCGCGAGCGGCCGCTGGTGGCCGCGCTGGCGCTGCTGGTGATGGCCGCTGCGCTGCTGATGACCACCGGCCAGCCCGGTTCTGCCGATGGTGATGTGCTGCTGGCGGCGGCGGCCTCACTGTGGCGTACAGGCGAACCGACGGTGAACGCGGTGGCGCTATCCGATGCGCTGTTCCCCGTGGACAGTGCGCGCATGGGGGCGCCGGGCGCGGACGGCGCGCTGTACAGCAAGAAGGGCCTGACCCCGTCACTGCTGCTCCTGTCGCTGGTGGCCGCTGCCGATGTCGCGCCGTGGCTGAGCACGCGGGCGGCTGCGGCGTTGTTCAACCCGCTGGTCAACATGCTGACGGCGCTGGCGCTGTATGCCACGGTGCGCCGGCTGGGCTTTGGCGCGTGGACGGCCTTCTGGACCGGGCTGCTGTTCGGCACAGCGACGCTGGCGCTGGCCTATGCGCGCACGCTGTATGGCGAGCCGCTGGCGGGCCTGCTGCTGGCGCTGGCGGTGTGGGCGCTGGTCGCGTTGGGGCAGGGCGCGGGCTGGTGGCTGGCGGCGCTGCTGGGCGCGGCGCTCGGACTGCTGGTCGGCGTCAACACCATCTACGTCGTGATGGCGGGTGTGCTGGCGCTGGCCGGACTGGCGCTCGTGCTGCGTGCGCGGTACTGGCGTGCAGCGGCTGCGCTGCTCGCGCCGCTGGCGCTGGCGGGGGCGCTGCTGCTGGTCTACAACGCGCTGCGCTTCGGCAGCCCGTTCACAACGGGCTATCGCTTCGCTGACGGGGAGGGCTTCACCTTTCCCTTTCTGACCGGCATGTACGGTCAGTTTCTCAGCCCATATCGCGGCATCGTGTGGTACAGCCCGCTGCTCATGCTGGCGCTGCCGGGCGCGCTGCTGCTGGCGCGGCGGGGCCGGCGCAGGCTGGCGCTGGGGCTGGCCGGGCTGGTGCTGCTGCAGGGCGCGCTGTTCGCGGCATGGTGGAGCTGGGACGGCGGCATCGTGTGGGGGCCGCGCTTCCTCGTACCGGCGCTGCCCGCGGCCATGCTGCTGATTGCGCCGGTGCTGGCGCTGGCGGGCCGGCGGCGCAGCGTGTTCGCGGGGGTGGCGGCGCTGGCGCTGCTGTCGGCGGGCGCGGCGCTGCTGGGCGGATTGTACAGCGAAATTCCGCATGTCACCTATCTCATTCGCACGGTGTGGGGCGGTGATGTCGTCAACTCGCGCGCAGTTGGGCTGGGCGCGGCACTGACCGACCCGATGCTCAGCCCTCTGCTGGGCCATCTGGCGCTGGCGCAGGGTGGCTGGCCGATGATGGCCGGCTGGGCGCAGTCGTGGGCTTCGCCTGTGTTGTGGCTGGCTCCGCTGGCGCTGGGGTTCGTCGGGCTGGTGCTGCTGGCGGCGCGGGGGCTTGCCCGCCGTGTGCTGGGCCTGGGCGCAGTGGCGGCGCTGCTGGCGCTCAACGGGGTGGCCGGCGGACTATCGGCTGCGCCGGACGCGCAGCAGGCGCAGGCTGTGCAGGCAGCGCTGGACCCGCCCGCCGCGCTGTTCGCGCAGACCGGGGTGTTGGGTACCGCGCTGCTTGACGTGGAGGTGCGCGCCCCGGTGACCGTGGTCAACGCCCCCACCGCGCCGGACGACCGCGATGCGCGCCCGCTGTGGGACTGGCAGCACGCACAGGCGCAGCCGTTCTGGCTGATGACGTGGTTTGGCCCGGCGGATCCGCAGGACTGGGCGGCGCAGCAGGCCTGGCAGACCCTCGCCTTCGCCCGCGAGACCACTGCCGCCGGCCACCGCCTGCTGCTGTTCGCGCCGTCCGCGCAGGGCGAAGTGCTGCAGATGGCGTGGGACTTCGACGGCATCACACTCGACAGCGTGGAGACGGAGCCGCGCAGCACAGGCCTGGCCGTCACGCTGCGCTGGCGCGCGCTGGGTCCGCCGCCCCAGCCGCGTTCGTGGTTCGTGCATGCGCTCGATGCGGACGGCGCGATCGTGGCGCAGCAGGATCGCGCGCCACAAGGCGGCTATGCGCCGGTAGAGCGCTGGGAGCAGGGCGAGGTCGTCATCGACCGGCTGCTGCTGCTCATGCCGGATGCGCGACAAGCACGCGCGCTGCGAATCGGCTGGCTGCAGGCGGATGGCGCGCGCGTGCCCGTGACCGGCGCAGACGGCCAGCCGGCGGCGGACGGCTACATCGTGATCGCGCTGCCCGGGGGCGCGGGCTGAACCTGCGCGCAAGTGCTGTGGTAAGGTAGTGCGGCTGTCCCGCGCGGTGCGGAAGGATGGGGCTTCATGAGCGAAGATCGTGTGGTGCTGATCACCGGCGCGTCGTCCGGCATCGGCTATGCTGCGGCGCTGGCTTTTGCAGCGCGTGGCTGGCGGGTGGCGGCCACCGCTCGCCAGATCGACCGGCTGCACGCGCTGACCGAGGCGGCAGCCGCGCTGCAGCCGCCGGGCGAGGTGCTGGTGCTGCAGGCTGATGTGCAGGACCGCGCAGCCGTGCAGGCGGCTGTGGACGCGGCGGTCGCACGCTTTGGCCGGCTGGATGTGCTGGTGGCGAACGCGGGCATCGGCCAGCGCGGCAGCCTGACCGACAGCGCGTGGGAGGATATCGAGCAGCTTCTGCGCACCAACATCGACGGGGTGCTGCACAGTGTGCGCGCCGCTGTTCCCGCGATGCGCCGCACGGGCGGCGGTCACATCATCCTGATCTCATCGGTCGTCGCCAACATGACGGCGCCCTTCACCGCCAGCTACAGCGCCAGCAAGGCGTTCGTCAGCAGCATCGCGCGGTCGCTGCGGCTGGAGCTGGAGGACGAGGGCATCACCGTGACGGATATGCTTGTGGGGCGCACGGCGACGGAGTTCAATGCCAAGCGGCTAGGCGCGCCCGGCTATGCCCAGCGTGCGCCGCGCCTGCCGGTGATGAGCGCGCAGCAGGTGGCGCAGGCGATTGTGCGCGCTGCCGATCAGCGCCCGAAGACGGCGGTGCTGCGCCTGTTCGACCGGCTGATCGTATGGGCCAATGCGCTCGTGCCCGGCGTGATCGGCAGGCGCGCGCTGAAACAGTACAAAGTGTGAGACGGTGCGCCGTCAGGATGGATATGTCCGCGCTGCCCACGCGATCGTGCTGCGAAGCAGGTCTGCGAGCGCATCGCGGCTGATATCGGACAGCCGGGTGATGTACAGGCAGCCTTTGCCCGTCTTATGCTTGCCCAGCCGCCGCAGGATATCGGCGTTCTCTTCCAGCCCACCCGCCAGATACAGCGTCAGGCTGGCCTTGCGCGGCGAAAACCCGACCAGGAACGTGTCTCCCTCGCGGCCGCTCGCGTAGCGGTAGTGGTAGCGCCCAAAGCCGATGATCGCTGGCCCCCACATGACGGCCGCTTCGCCCGTCACCTCGCACATCAGCGCTAACAGCTCGAAGGCGTCTGCGCGTCGATTCTCGTCCTCGATGGTCGCCAGAAATGCTTCAGGCTGCTGATCCATTGCCTGTGTCTTGTTCTCTACCATGACTCCCCCATTTGCCCATGCTATGGTTGTACAGTCGGTTTGCGTGCATGACAACCTTTCTGAAGCCTGTATGCAGCCCGCCGCGCCGCCGATGCATTTCTCAAGCTTCGTTAACGCGATTCTTGCAATCCGCCTGTATTCTTTGTGGGATTTGTATTCAGGGGGCGAGTGATGCAATTTGCCCGCTGGCGTCGGGAACGGGGAAGGAGGTCGGGAAGGGTGGCTGAGCAGGAAAACACCCCGAACGAGTCGGGCGCTGAACAGGTGACGGCTGAGGAACACGCACAGGATGGCGCGCAGGCTCAGGAAGGGGCGGAGGAACTGGGGCAGGTCAGGGCACAGGCACAGCAGTATCTTGAGGGATGGCAGCGCGAACGCGCTGAGTTTGCCAATTACCGCCGCCGCACCGAACAGGAGCGCGTGAGCAGTTATCAGAATGCCACCGGGGACGTGCTGAAGAAGATCATCCCGGTGATCGACGATTTCGACCGCGCTGTGGCCAACATCCCGGCAGATCTGGGGAGCAATCCCTGGGTGAGCGGAACGGCGATGATTCAGCGCAAGCTGCAGAAGGTGCTCGACGATTTCGGCGTGACCATCATCTCGCCACAGGGTGAGGTGTTCGATCCGACGATGCACGAGGCGGTCATGATGGAGCCGCGCGATGATGTCGAAAGCGGCACGATCGTGGAAGTGATGCAGAAGGGATACAAGACGGGCGACCGGCTGTTGCGGCCAGCGCTCGTGAAGGTGGCGCAGTAGCGCGCAGCAGTTCACACTCGGCGATGCACGCGCCGGCGCTGACATTCAGCCCATGGCGCTGACCCAATACTTTCCAGGAAGGATGCAATGGGACGAATTATCGGTATTGACCTGGGCACGACGAATTCGGTGGTGGCTGTCATGGAAGGCGGCGAGCCGGTGGTCATCCCCTCCGCAGAGGGCGGCAACCTCATCCCGTCTGTGGTGGCGGTGAACCCCAAGAGCAGCGAACGCGTGGTGGGCAAGGTCGCGCGCAATCAGGCGGTGATCAACCCGGAAAACACCATCTTCTCGGTGAAGCGCTTCATGGGGCGCAAGTTCGAAGACCCGGAAGTACAGCACGCGATGAAGCTGGTCCCCTATCGCGTTTCAGCCGCCTCAAATGGCGATGTGCGCGTGCACATGGGCGGCAAGGAATACAGCCCGCCGGAAATCTCGGCGATGATCCTCGCCAAGCTCAAGACCGACGCGGAAGCCTATCTGGGCGAGAAGGTCGATCAGGCGGTCATCACCGTGCCGGCCTACTTCAACGATGCACAGCGCAACGCCACCAAGGATGCTGGCCGCATCGCTGGCCTGGAAGTGCTGCGCATCATCAACGAGCCGACGGCCTCCAGCCTGGCGTACGGGCTGGGCGAGAAGAAGAACGAGATCATCGCGGTGTACGACCTGGGCGGCGGTACGTTTGACATCTCCATCCTGGAGGTGGGCGACGGCGTCTTTGAGGTGCGCAGTACCAACGGTGACACCTATCTCGGCGGCGACAACTTCGACGAAGTGATCATCAACTGGCTGGCGGATGACTTCAAGAAGGAAAACGGCATTGATCTGCGCCAGGACCGCCAGGCCCTGCAGCGTCTGAAGGAAGCGGCGGAGCGGGCCAAGATCGAGCTGTCCAGCGTGCTGAACGCCGATATCAACCTGCCGTTCATCACCGCCGATGCCAGCGGCCCCAAGCACCTGCACACCACGCTCAGCCGCGCCAAGCTGGAGAGCATGGTCGCCACGCTCATCCAGCGCTCGATCGAGCCATGCAAGGCGGCTCTGCGCGATGCCGGGCTGGATGTGAAGGACATCAACAACATCGTGCTGGTGGGCGGCATGACGCGCATGCCCGCCGTGGTCGAGGCGGTGCGCGGCTTCTTCGGCAAGGAGCCGAGCAAGGGCGTCAACCCGGATGAAGTGGTGGCGCTGGGCGCGGCCATTCAGGGCGGCGTGCTGCGCGGCGATGTCAAGGACATCCTGCTGCTCGACGTCACCCCGCTCAGCCTGGGCGTGGAGACGCTGGGCGGCGTGGCGACGCCGATGATCGAGCGCAACACCACCATCCCCACGCGCAAGTCGCAGGTGTACTCGACGGCGGCGGACAACCAGACGCAGGTGGAGATCCACGTCGTGCAGGGCGAGCGCCCGATGGCGGGGGACAACAAGTCACTCGGCAAGTTCATCCTCGATGGTATTCCGCCGGCGCCGCGCGGTATCCCGCAGGTGGAGGTGACGTTCGATATCGACGCCAACGGCATCCTCAATGTGAGCGCGCGTGACAAGGCCACGGGTCGCGAGCAGAAGATCACCATCACCGCCAGCAGCGGCCTGAGCGAGGCCGAGATCCAGCGCATGGTCAAGGAGGCCGAGTCGCATCGCGCCGACGATGCCAAGCGACGCGAGCAGGCGGAGACCGTCAACCAGGCCGACAGTGCGGTGTTCACGGCTGAGAAGTTCCTGCATGATTACGGCGACAAGCTGCCTGCCGAGACAAAGTCTGACCTGCAGAGCAAGATCGACGCCGTCAACAGCGCCCGAAGCGGTGGTGATATCGAGCTCATCCGCACGGCCACGCGCGCGCTGACCGATGCCATGCAGCAGGCTGGCGGCAAGATGTACGAGCAGCCCGCCGAGAGCGCAGACGGCGCAGGCCCCGGCCCGAAGGCGGACAAGTCGGCTGAGGATGTGGTCGAGGGCGACTACACCGAGGCGTAAGGCGGCCGCCGGCGCGCAGGGCGTGCCGAGCGCACAGATGTGAAGCCAGGCAGAGGCGCTCCCCGTGGTGGATGTGCCCCTGCCTGTGCCCGTTATACCAGGAAAGTGCGTTTGAGTACCGGTTGAAGCGTTGTTCATGTAGACGGCATGGGGCCATGGCACACGACTATTACGAAGTCCTCGGCGTTCAGCGCGGCGCGAGCAAGGAAGAGGTCAAGCGCGCGTTTCGCCAGCTTGCGCGCCAGTATCACCCCGACGTGAACAAGGCGGCGGACGCGGAGACGCGCTTCAAGGAGATCAACGAAGCCTACGAAGTGCTGTCCGACGACGAGAAGCGCGCGCGCTACGACCGCTTCGGGCAGGCGGGCGTGGGCGGGCCGGCGGGCGGCTACACCAGCGGCGCCGGTTTTGGCGGCTTCGAGGAGATCTTCGAGGATTTCTTCAACACGGTGGGTGGCATGCGCGGTGGCGCTGCCCGCCGGCGTGGCCCACGCCCCGGCGCAGACCGGCGCGTCGATGTGACCGTCAGCTTCACCGAGTCGGTGTTTGGCACGACCAAGACGGTGAGCTACGAGCGTCTGCAGATCTGCGAGGCATGCACTGGCACAGGCGCGGCCCCCGGCACGCAGCCGGTGCGCTGCGCGCAGTGCGGTGGCGCCGGCGAAGTGCGCCAGGTACAGCAGACCTTCCTCGGGCCGATGGTGCAGGTCAGCACATGCCCGCGCTGCAACGGGCGCGGTGAGACGGTCGCCACGCCATGCGGCACCTGCCGTGGTTCTGGCCGCATGCGCACGATGACCGAGCTGGAAGTGCAGGTTCCGGCGGGCGTGCGCGAGGGCCTGCAGATCCAGCTGCGCGGCCAAGGCGATGCCGGCGAGTCGAATGCTGGCAGCGGCAACCTGTACGTGGTGGTGCATGTGCAGGAGCACGAGTACTTCAAGCGCCGCGACAACGACATTCTGCTGGAGATCAACATCAACGTGGCGCAGGCGGCGCTGGGCGACCGCATCGTCGTGCCCACGGTGGATGGCGATGTCGAGCTGGTCATCCCGCCCGGCACGCAGAGCGGCAAGGCATTCCGCCTGCGCGGGCGCGGTGTGCCCCGGCTGCGCACGGACGGCACCAACAGCGGACGCGGCGATCAGGTGGTGACGGTGTCCGTCGAAGTGCCCACGCGCCTGACGGATGACCAGCGCGCGCTGTTCGAGCGCCTGGCCGAGACGCTGGGCGGGCAGGTGACGCCGCAGAAGCCCAACAAGGGCCTGTTCGACAAGATGGTGGACTTCTTCAGCGGCGATCAGCAGTAGCCCGCGCCGATGCGGCGCGCGAAGCGGGATGCGGGGGTGTGCAGGTGAGTACGTGGATTGAAGTGGCGCTGCGCGTCGATGGCGAAGCGGCGGAAGCGGCTGCGGAACTGCTCAACCGCTATGGCTATCAGGGTGTGGCGATCGAGCATGACGGGATCGAGCCGGACAAGCTGGACGAAGACCAGATCCCCACGCCAGCGACGCTGACGGTGCGCGCCTATCTGCCGGACGATGCGCGCGCGCCGGAGCTGCAGCGCCAGCTTGAGGACGGCCTGCGCTACATGCGCATGATGTACCCGATGCCGGAGCCGGCCTATCAGCGCGTGGATGAACAGGACTGGGCCGAGGCGTGGAAGGTGCACTATCACCCGGTGCGCATTGGCCGGCACATGGTCATTCGTCCGCGCTGGGTGGCGCTGGAGCTGCAGGCTGGCGATCTGGAGATTGCGCTCGATCCGGGCATGGCGTTCGGCACGGGCACGCACCCGACCACGCAGCTGTGCCTGGAGGCGCTGGAGGACCTGACGAGGCCGGGGATGCAGGTGCTCGATCTGGGCACGGGCTCCGGCATTCTGGCGATCGGCGCGGCCCGTCTGGGCGCTGCCGAGGTGCTGGCGGTCGACAACGACCCGGTGGCGGTGAAGGCGGCTGAGGAGAACATCGCGCAGAACGGCGTGAGCGCTGCGATCACCTGCCAGGAGGGCAGCCTGGAGAGCGTGCTGCAGGCCGGGCGCCGCTTCGACCTGATCGTGGTCAACATTCTGGCGCGCATCATCATCGCGATGTGCGATCAGCGGCTGGGCGAGACGGTGCGCCCGGGCGGGCAGGCGATCTTCAGCGGCATCATCGAGGAGCAGGCGGACGATGTGGAGCGGGCGCTGCGCCGCACCGGCCTGACGCCGACGCGCCGCCGCCAGCAGGGCGACTGGCTGGTGATCGAGGCGCGGCGGGAC
>CAZZJW010000095.1:0-7140 GCA_964654755.1 uncultured Pleurocapsa sp.
CACTCTGATATTGTCTTCCGTCTTCTTGAAACGGCGTGACCTTTTGGTGCGCCGTTTCCATTTGTTTTCCCGCGCCGGTGCTGTCGAATGTGCCCGCCAGCGGGATCACCGTTGACAATCCCCATCCATCCTCCTAGAATTTGGCCCGAAATTCAAGAAAAGGGGGAGCAGCAGGCCACTCGTTCGCGAGTGCCTGACTGCACAATCTCAATTTGGTTCCTGCATTCGGAAAAGCGCGCGTCGCTCGGCTTCTGACCCTGCATGGTCAGTTGGCCGGGCTTTTTGCTGTCTTTTTCCGGCCAGATCACCGTTCAGTTCAGGGGTAGGGAGTTTCAGCACACATGGCAACACTGTATCAGGGCGAGGACTTTGCAGCGCTGCTTGAGGCCTCTTTCGCGCAGGCGGAAGAGATCGAGCGCGGCGATATCGTCAGCGGCTACATCGTCGCGATTGACGAACAGGGCCTGATCGTCAGCATCGATGGCATGAAGCGTGACGGCGTGGTCCTGCGCAAGGACCTTGAGCGCATGAGCGCCGAGCCGAGCAGCTACACCGTCGGCTCAGCGATCGACGTGATGATCCTGCGCGTCGAAGACGAAGATGGCAACCTGCTGCTGTCCGCCTCGCAGGCGCAGCAGACCGAAGACTGGAAGAATGCCGAAGACCTGCTCACCAACGACGGTGTGTGGGAAGGCGTGATCGCCGATGCCAACCGCGGCGGCCTGATCGTGCCCTTCGGCAATCTGCGCGGCTTCGTGCCCGCCAGCCACGTGCTGGACCTGCCGCGTGGCCTGAGCGAAGACGAGCGCAAGCTGCGCATGTCGCGTATGGTCGGCCAGCCGATCGCCCTCAAGGTGATCGAGGTCAACCGCAAGCGCCGCCGCCTGGTCTTCAGCCAGCGCGATGCCAGCCGCGGCAGCCGCGATCAGAACAAGGAACGGCTGCTCGACCAGCTCAAGGAAGGCGAGACCCGCCGCGGTGTGGTCAGCGGCCTGCGCGACTTCGGCGCATTCGTCGATCTGGGCGGCGCCGACGGCCTGATCCACATCAGCGAGCTGGCCTGGCACCGCGTCAATCACCCCAAGGAAGTGCTGAAGGTGGGGGATGAGATCGACGTGTACATCCTGCGTCTTGACGCGGAAGGCAAGCGCATCGGCCTCAGCCTGAAGCGCCTGCAGGAAAACCCGTGGTCGACGGTGGAGCAGCACTATCACATCGGCCAGGTCGTCGAGGGCACGATCTCGCGCGTGGCCCAGTTCGGCGCGTTCGTCAGCCTGGATCCCGGCATCGAGGCGCTGCTGCACACCAGCCAGATCGCCGAACCGCCGCCTGAAGACCCGACGCTGGTGGTGCACGAAGGCCAGCGCCTGGTGATGCGCGTCATCAGCATCGAAGCCGACAAGCAGCGTCTGGGCCTCAGCCTGAAGGATGTGACCGAGGACGAGCGCGCTCGCTTCCGTGCCGCCCGGGCCGATGCCGCCGCCGCTGCTGCTGAGGCCGCCGCCGAAGCCGCGCCCGCCGCTGAGGCTGCGCCTGCCGCCGAGTCGATCTAGCGACTGCGTTCGCCACGGGCAGGAGGCGTCAATCTTGCCCGTGGCATTTTGTCAGCGGCTCCATTACAATGCCCGTCTGCGCTGCGCATATGCACGCAGAAAATTCAACCAGGAAAGGGGGTGACGATCGGCTCATGGCGCACGTATCCTTGAAGCCCAACGAATCGCAGGAATCGCTGCTTCGCCGCTTTCGGAAGCGCGTGACCAACAGCGGTGTGCTCAGCACAGTTCGCCGCAAGCGTTGGTACATTTCCAAGAGCGAGCTTCGGCGTATTGAGAAGAAGAAGGCAATCCGCCGGGCGCGTCGCCGTCAGCGCAACGCCACCATGCGTTAAGCTGGCGGGAACCCGTGGGCCTTCTGCGCCTGCAATCACCGTCATCCCGGAACCGCTGCCCGCATCTGGTGGGCAGCGGATGTTTTGTTTAATCGGCCGAATAACAGGTAAGCAATGGCGAAGACAGATGACAAGCTCGAAGTAGATGGCGTGGTCGTTGAAGCGCTGCCCAACACCCAGTTTCTCGTCGAACTGGAGAACGGGCATCGCATCCTGGCCTATCTTTCCGGCAAGATGCGCAAGTACTACATCCGCATTCTGCTGGGCGACCGTGTGCGCGTGGAGATGAGCGTGTATGATCCCTCGCGTGGCCGCATCACCTATCGCTATCGCGATGGACGCCGTGACGGCGAAGAGAGCGAAGAACTTCGCTGAAGTCCCGCCAGCAGCACCAGTCAGGGCCGCCAGCCACGCACAGAGGCTGCGCTGGTCGTTGCCCGTGCTGTGGGTGCTGCTCGCTTTCGCAACCCGCCTGCCCGCGCTTTCCGCGCTGCCGCTGCACAACGATGAAGGGCTGCATCTCACGCGCGCCGTCGAGGTCTGGAATGCGCATCCCTTCTGGGAAATCGGCGATGGCAAGATCATCAATCACTGGGCCATCGCCGTCTTCATGCCGCAGAACGCCCCGGTCTTCGCCGGTCGCGTCGCCACGGTGTTCATCAGCCTGATCGGGCTGAGCGCCGGCCTGGCTTTCGGCCGCCGGCTGGGCGGCACTGCCGGCATGTGCCTGGCGGGCGCGCTGCTGATCTTCTCGCCCTATCTGTTCTTCTATGACCGCCTCGCTTTCAGCGATGCCGAAGCTGGTGCGTTGGCCGCTGCCGCCTGCCTGGGCGCGCTGGTCACCGCCCACAGCGGCCGCCTGCGCGATGCACTGCTCAGCGGAGCGCTGTTCGCCGCCGCAGTGCTGTTCAAGTTCACCGCCGCACCATTCGCGCTCGCACTGGCCGTGATCGTGCTTGCGCTGTCCCGCGCCCCGCTGCGCCGCCGACTGCTGCTTCTGGCGCTGATGGCCGGCGTGCTGGCGCTCGCCCTGATCCCCCCTGCCATATATCTGCTGCTGCGTGGCAAGCCGCTGTTCGATATCGCCCTCGGCTGGATCGGAGGCGGCGGCGATGCAGGTTCAGGCCTCAGCGGCAACCTCGCCCGCTTCACTGTGCTGCTGAGTCAGACAGGATTTCCGTTGTGGGCGGTGCTGGCAGCAGTCGGGCTGGCGCTGCTGCCTGTGCGCGGCAGGATTGGCGCCGTGCTGCTGTGCGCTGTAGCGCTTCCCTTCGCCGTCACCGTCGTGCTGGGCCGCGAGGTGCTGCCCCGGCATTTTGCCGCCTCGCTGCCGCTGGCGCTGGCGCTGGCTGGCGCGGGCTGGGGTGCGCTGCTGAGGCAGCATGGTCGGGTCGGTGCCGGCCTCACTGCGGGAATGGCCGCCGCGCTGGCGCTGGCCTTCGCGCCCTTTGCCGCCGCTGCGTACACACAGCCGGCCAGCCTGCCGCTGCCCAACGAAATGCGCATGGAGCACCTCACCACGCACAGTGCGGGCACCGGCCTGCGCGAAGCCGTGCGCGATCTGCCTGCACAGGGCGCGCCGCCCGGACCATCCGTGATCGCCAGCATGTTCCCAGACAGTTGCCGCCGCGCCAACTTCGAGGCGCCACCAGGCTATGCCCTGCAGTGCACCGATGCGCCCGGCATCCCGTTCATCACGCAGGCGCTGGAGGCAGATGGCGCGGCCTGGGTGCTGACCGACACTGCCCCGCAGATCGGCGTGGATATCCCTGCGCTGGCGCAGACGCTGGGCGCGCAGGCGCAGCGTCTGGCAGCATACCCCCGCCCCGGCGAAACCCCCGCGGGCGCCAGCGTCGTGCTGTGGGTGCTGCGGCGCTAATCGCGCATGCGGGCGCACGCACGGTGGTAGGCGTCGTCGAGCAGTGCCTGCTCGTACTCACTGCTGTGCTTCCTGCGTGCTTCGCCCCACACCAGCCCGGCGTAGCGCTGCAGCAGCTGCTCCTCATGCGGCGCGTGCATCACCTCTGCCATCACGCGGATGGTCTCGAGCAAATGAAGCTGCACGCGCATGTCCTGCAGGCTGTAATGCCGCACCTGATCGAAGCACAGATGCAGCAGGTATTCAAAGTCGACCACCCGCAGCACCAGGCGCAGCTGTCCTTCAGAGCCAAACACATGCCGTTGAGGAGCCTGCCGCAGCGACATCTTGGCGATGGCCTCGCCCAGATGATCGATGCAGGTCATCGCCGTGAACGGATCGTTGATCGCGGCGGAGAGCGCGCGCACGGCGATCGCGACGAGCTGCGTATACAGCAGCTCGATATCCTGCAGCGGCGCGCGGTGCGGCGAGATCACCAGCAGGTGATTGATCGCGTCCGCAAGCGGCGCATCGCAGCGCGCCTTCGGCGCCGCATAGCCGATCACACTGCCCTTCACGATGAAGCTGCCTGGCCGCACTTCCAGCCGCAGCAGCACATCATGCGCCTCCACCAGGTCCAGCAGCGCCCGATAGTCCACATAGCCGAGATAGCCAGACGCCTGCGCCGTCACTGCGCCCGACTGCGTCTCCAGCCGGCGCAGCAGCTCGCTCTCCTCCTTCGTCAGCAGTCGCTGCGGCGGCAAGGAACCGCTGCGCGCGGGATACTGCGCCTCGATCGCATCATTGATCGCCAGCGTGATGCGCCCGATGATCGAGGTCGGGCGGATGCCGCTGGCGATATGATTGATGAAGTAGATCATCATCAGCGCGCAGGTGATGGCCAGCCCGATCGCGATCGCCACTGAAAGGCGCGGGATGAACGCGCGCGAGCCGCTCAGGCTCACGCCCTCCAGCACCAGAATGCAGAAGATGAATGTGCCGATGAACACGCCGAACGTCGTCTGCGTGGCGCGGTCGCGGATGAAGTTGGCGACGATCAGCGGCCCGTACTGCTGGCTGGCGAGCACGAGCACAACCAGCATGAGCGAGAACACCGTGCCAGCGATCGTGGCGATCGCCCCGGACATCGTCGCCAGCAGCGTGATCACGCTGCCGTTCGAGATCTCGGTGCTCAGCGAAGCAGACGCCGCGCTGCGATACAGCATCGAGTCGATGCGTACGGTGATGAAGGCCGCGCCGCCCAAAGTCAGCATCAGCACCAGCGGCAGGAACCAGTAGCTGGTGCGCAGTTGATCGCTCAGGAAGACCAGTCGGGAGGGCATGGTGCGGCGGCGCTACTCCGCCGGCCTCTCGCCCCAGTGCACAGCCATCGTGCCGAACATGAACGACTTCCAGGCGACGTTGACGAAGCCCGCCCCGCGCATCAGCGCGGCCAGCTCCTGTGGCGTCTTGAACTTCTGTGTGGACTCCGGCAGGTAGCTGTAGGCATCGGAGTCGCCGCTGATCAGCCGCCCCAGCAGCGGAATGCCGTAGCGCAGATAGGCGATGATGAACGGGCGCAGCAGATTGGCCGGTGGCGGCGAGGTATCGAGAATCACCAGTCGCCCGCCCGGCCGCAGCACGCGCATCTGCTCAGCGAAGGCGCGCGGGATGTCGATGACGTTGCGCATCAGGTATCCCGCCGTCACAGCGTCAAACGTGCGGTCGCCGTACGGCAGGTTGAGCGCGTCGGCACCATTCCACAGCACGCGCTCGCCCAGCGGCTCTCGCTGGCCGACGAACATCATGCCAAGCGAGAAGTCGCCGCCTACAGCGCGCACGCCCGGCATCTGCCGCAGCGCCTCGAAGGCGATGTCTCCCGTGCCGGTGGCCAGATCGAGCAGCACGGCGCCGGGGCGCAGCGCCGCCTGCTGTATGACGAAGCGCCGCCACTTCACATCCTGCCCGGCGGTCATCATGCGGTTCATGAGGTTGTAGCGCCCGGCGATGCGATCGAACATCGTCTGCACATACGCGGCGCGCTCTCTGCCTTGAAGGGTCGTCATTCGTCCGGCATCCTGCCCTGTTTACAATACACTCTCAGCCTGCGCGACATTCTAGGCCGGCGCGATAAGCGCAGGATGAGCGCACGGTCTCAGCGGGCCGCCATCGCTTCGCCATCGGGCGCGGCATCGCGGCGGGCGCGCAGCAGGCGCAGCACCTCGCCCAGCACCAGCACCGGCGCGGTGACGAGCACGATCAGCAGCCAGTCGCCCGCCGCCAGCGGCACAGTGCGGAAGATTTCGCCGCCGAACTGCACGATCGCGATGGTGCCCGCCAGGATCGCCAGCGCGATCACCACGAACAGCCGGTTGTGATCGAGATGCGCCAGCGCAGAGATATTGCGACCGAAGGCGCGCGCATTGAACAGGTTCCAGAACTGCAGCAGGATGAACACCGCGTAGAACAGCGTCAGCTCATACGGCGCGACCACGCCGTCCACCTGAATGGCGAGCAGGAATCCCGCCAGCAGCACGATGAACGTCACGCCCAGGCCGAGGATGCGCCGCGCCATCGCCGCGCTGATGATGAAATCCGTGGGCTTGCGCGGCGGCCGCCGCAGCACATCGGCCTGCGCCGGCTCCGTCGCCAGCGCCAGCGAGGCGAACGTGTCCATGATCAGGTTGACCCACAGCATCTGGATCACCGTCAGCGGGAACTGCACGCCGATGAACGGACCGAGCAGCGCCAGCCCGAGCGCCGTCACGTTGATCGTGAGCTGGAACAGGATGAAGCGCTGGATGTTCTGATAGAGCGCGCGGCCCCACATCACCGCGTTGACGATGCTGCCGAACGAGTCGTCCAGCAGGATGATGTCGCTGGCCTCCTTGGCGATGTCGGTGCCAGAGCCCATCGCCAGGCCGACGTTGGCATAGTTGAGCGCGGGGGCATCGTTGGTGCCGTCGCCCGTCACCGCCACCACCTCACCCGCCTGCTGCAGCAGCGTCACCAGGCGCAGCTTGTCCTGCGGGCGGGCGCGCGCGAGCACCTTGAGCGTGTGCGCCGCCTGGGTGGCGGCGGCATCATCGAGCGCTGCGAACTGCACGCCGCTGAGGATCGCGCCGGGCCGGCCGTCATCCGCGCTCTCCCACAGGTTGATCTGCCGGGCGATCTCGCGGGCGGTCTCCGCCGTGTCGCCGGTGACGATCTTGACCTGGATCCCGGCCTGGCGGCAGGCGCGCACTGCCGCTGGCACTTCCGGGCGCACCGGATCGGAGATCGCGACGTAGCCCAGCCACACCAGCTCGCGCACCTCCGCCGCCAGCTCGCCCTGTGCGCCGCCGGGCAGCGGACGACAGGCGAAGCCCAACGTGCGCATGCCGCGCCGCTGATA
>CAZZJW010000095.1:7240-8818 GCA_964654755.1 uncultured Pleurocapsa sp.
AGCAGCAGCGCGCCCTCGGTGCTGTCGCCCAGCGGGCGGGGGGCCTCGCCGGGCAGGCGGCTGAGATGGGCGGTGGTGTTGGCGGCGAACGACTCCAGGATGATGGCCGGCGTCTCCGCCGCGCCACCCACGCCGGGCTCGCCCATCACCGGGAAGCTGGTCTCGGCAACGCGCATCTGGTTGAGCGTGAGCGTGCCGGTCTTGTCCGAGCAGATCACCGTGGCCGCACCGACCGTCTCGGTGGCGGGCATACGCCGCACCAGGTTGTTGGTGGCGGTCATGCGCCGCATGCTGTAGGCGAGGCTGAGCGTCACGCTCATCGGCAGGCCCTCCGGCACGGCGACGACGATGATGGTGACGGCCACCATGAAGTAGCGCAGCAGCTGCAACCCGGTCGCGCCATCCAGCCAGCCCGAAGCATCCGACGGCAGCACCCCCAGCGCCACGCACAGCGCCAGCCCGCCGGCCACCATCGCCGCGCCCGCGCCGAATGGCAGCAGCCAGCCGCGCAGGCCGCCGCTCTCCAGCCAGCGCATCGGCTGGCGCGGGCGCCCTGCCAGCTCGAAGGCGTCGTAAACGATCGGCAGCCACACCCGCGACAGCGCGGTCAGCGCACCCACCGTGAGCAGCAGCACGAACAGCCAGTCGTCGCCAAGAATCGCCAGCTCGCCCACGACCACGCCGCGGAGCACCAGCGCCGCATATGTCGCCACCGCCACGCTGAAGCCCACCACGCCGATCAGCTTGCTCAGGCGTTCGAGCTGCGCGTTGAGCGGGGTGACCTCGTCCGTCTCCTCGGTGGCGGATCGCGCGATCTCGCCGATGCGCGTGCGATCGCCAACAGCCGTCAGCGTCAGCAGGCCGCGGCCCGCCGCCACCAGCGTGCTGCGAAACACACGCTGCTCGTCGCGCTCCGGCTCACCCGCCGCCGCCTGCTTGGTGACGGGCAGTGACTCGCCGGTGAGCAGCGCCTCGTTGATCTGCAGAGCGAACGCCTGCAGCAGCACGCCATCCGCCGGGGCCTCCTGCCCCTCTTCCAGCAGCACCAGATCGCCCACCACCAGATCGCGGCGCGGCACATCGCGGTACACGCCGTCGCGAATGACGTTGACCGGCAGGTCATCGCTGGCACGATTGAGCACGTCAAACTCGCGGCGCGCGCGATATTCGTTGACGAAAGCCAGTGAGGTGGAGAGCAGGATGGCGAGGATGATGCCGATGCCCTCGGCGAAGTGGCCATCCACCGCGCCGACGACGATGGTGATGGCCGCCGCGATCATCAGGATGCGGATGACCGGGTCCTCGAACTTCTCCAGGTACAGCCGCCACCACGGTTCGCGCGGGGGCGGGGTGAGGACGTTGCTGCCATTCGCCTGGCGGCTGCGCTCAACTTCAGCAGGTGAAAGCCCGCGCGGCATGACCGCCGACTTCGACATGGGTTGCGAGATCGCCAAGCCGTTTCTCCTGATTTCAGGTCGTCAAGCGGGGGACAGAATCATGCAACTGGCCTGGCGGCCCACGACGCTGGGAAAATGATACTGCCTGCTGTGCGGCAAATCCCCCTAGAACTTGGGGGGA
>CAZZJW010000096.1:0-4721 GCA_964654755.1 uncultured Pleurocapsa sp.
CGCCGATGCCGACGAACACGCCGATGCCGACGAACACGCCGATACCGACGAACACGCCGATGTCGACGGACACGCCGATGCCGACGAACACGCCGATGCCGACGAACACGCCGATACCGACGAACACCCCGATGCCAACGCCGACGGACATGCCGACGAACACGCCGATACCGACGAACACGCCGATGCCGACGCCGACGGACATGCCAACGAACACGGCTATCCCGTCGACGCCGACCCCGACGATCGTGCCCAGCGGAACACCGGCACCAACCCTGACGATCGCGCCCACCAGCGCTGCGACCGCGCTGGCCGATAATCTGGGCGCGCAGACGGGCGGCGCGATCCTCAGCAGCGGCGGCTCCAACAGCGTCGTTCTTGGCGACGCCGTCGGCAACGTGTATGCGCGTGTGATGATGACGAACGGGTCAGAGTTGAGCCCGAGCGCAGCCGCTGAAATCGGCATCCCCAGCCTGATCAGTCTCGGCATCCAGCACGCGGTCAATCTGTTCGGGATGATCGAAAACGGCATCGCGGCCAACGACTTCAGCGCGCCGATCGAGATCTGCCTGCGCGGCACGGGCGAGGTGATGTTTGTGGCGGCGGCGGATGCGACGCGCACGCCAGTGCGGCTGGCCGCCGTGAACCGCGATGGCTATGCCTGCGTGATGGTTCCTTCTGCCGGTCTGCTGGTGATGATGAGCGCACCAGGCGGGCAGACGCCGCAGGTCAGCGCGCCCGGTGAAAGCTCTGCGCAGGCTGATGACACCGTGTATGCCAATGCCTGCAATGGGGGGACGCTCGGGCGAGTCAATCTGCGCGCCGCACCCTCCTCCAGCGGGGCAATCCTGGCGCAGGTGCCGGTCAACACGCTTGTCACTGTGACTGCGCGCAACGCCGCTGGCTACTATCGCGTTAGCTACGGCGGACAGACAGGCTATGTGGATGCGGACCTGATGATGATCCTGGGCCCATGCGCTTAGCGAGCGCGATGCTGTGCAGCGACTTCCGCAGAGTCCTGTGTCGCTCCGCAAGAGCTGTACCTGTATGCGTCGTTATGGCTTCGTCTCGGTGGGTTGAGGCTGGATGAGGCCGCCTCACTGAGGCGCGCACCGTATCTGCCCCGCCACACGAAAAGCGCCCTCCCGCGGGAAGGCGCTTTGTGGCTGAAGACGGGTGCGCAGTGCGTCAGGGCCGCGTGGACAGCGTCACCGGAAGCTGCACCGTCTGTCCGTCGCGCAGCACCGTCAGCGTGATGGTCTGCCCGGGCACGGTGTAGTTGGCGAGATAGGCGATCAGCGCGGGCATCCCTTCCAGCGGCGTGCCGTCGATCGCGGTGATGATGTCCACCGACTGCAGCCGCTGGCCCGCCACCTGCGGATCGCGCAGGCCAGCCAGCCCCGCCGGGCCGCGCGGCTCCACGCGGCTGACCACTACGCCGCGGGTGGTGTTGGGCAGGCCCAGCTCCTCGATGATGCCGAGCGTGATTTCGCCGCCGCTGATGCCCATATAGCTGTACTCGACCGAACCGTGCTTGATCAGGTCCTGCGCCACGCGATCGACCAGATCAGCCGGGATTGCGAAGCCCACGCCCGAACTGCTGCGGCTGCGGCTGATGATCTGGCTGTTGACGCCGATCACCTCGCCCTGCAGATTGAGCAGCGGGCCGCCGCTGTTGCCGGGGTTGATGGCGGCGTCGGTCTGGATGGCCTGGCCGATGGAGAAGCCGCTCAGGCCCTGGATGCTGCGATCAATCGCGCTGACGATGCCGGTGGTGAGCGTCCATGCCTGGCCGAAAGGCGCGCCGATCGCCAGCACTTCCTGGCCGACGAAGATGCTGCTCGAGTCGGCCAGCGGCAGCGGGCGCAGGTCCTCCGCCGGCACATCGTTCACCTGGATGACCGCCAGATCCGAGTCGGGGTCGGTGCCGACCACCTCGCCGCGCACGATGCGTCCGTCAAAGAAGCTCACGGCGATGTTGCGCGCGCCCTCGACGACGTGATGATTGGTGACGATGTGCCCCTGCTGGTCCAGCACAAATCCGGAGCCGGTCGACTCGCCCTGGCCCTGATTGCTGACCACCTCGACGGAGATGAGCACGACGGACGGGGCGGTGGTGGTGTAGAGCGAATTGAGCAGGCGCTCGCTGTCGGTGGTGAAGGTGGGCGCAGCGGTGGCCTGCTGGGCCGGCGCGGGCAGGGCGCGGGCCGGCGCCAGCGCGTGCGAGGCGACGACCGCCGTGCCCATGGCGAATGCCAGCAGCATGGCGCCCAGCAGCAGCCCGGCGGCGGCGATCCGTTGAGACTGACGTTTCATGACAACTTCCCTTTCGTTCCTTACAGCGCGGCGGCCTGGTGCGGGCAGGATGCGCTAACGCGATGGCCGTGATGGACGGTTGTGGATTCGTGACGACATCATCCGCCCAAAACGTTAGCCGGGCATTTGCGAAGTGTAAAATCCGGCTTTACAAGTTGCCCGCAGTCGCATGAAAGCAAACGGGGAGCACATCGCTCCCCGTTGCAGCAGCATCAGTTGGTTGACCCCCAGCGTATCAGGTGGCCGGCTGCTCCACCGCCGCCGGCGCACCGTTCATCAGCTCCTCGAACATCGTGCGGTCGAGCGTCTCCTGCTCGATCAGCACGCTGGCCAGCGTTTCCAGCCGGTCGCGATGCGAGGTGAGCGTGGCCTTGGCGCGCTGATAGGCGGTCTGCAGGATGCGCTTGACCTCGTTGTCGATGTCCTCCGCAGCCTGCTCGCTGTAGTCGCGCTGCTCGTACAGATCACGCCCGAGGAAGAGCGAGCCGCTGCCGCCGCCGAATGCGCGCGGCCCGAGTGATTCGCTCATGCCGAACTGCGTGACCATCATGCGCGCCCGGCTGGTGGCCTGCTGCAGATCGCTGCTGGCGCCGGTGGTGAACTGATTGAAGATCAGCTCTTCGGCGGCGCGCCCGCCCATGATCCCGGCCAGCTCATCTTCGAACTGCTCGCGGCTCTTGAGGAAGACATCTTCCTCTGGCAGCGACATGACGTAGCCGCCGGCGCGCCCGCGCGGGATGATGGTGATCTTGTGCACGGGATTGGTGTGTTCCAGGTAGAACTGCACCACGGCGTGGCCCGCTTCGTGATAGGCGATCTTCCGCTTCTCCACGTCGGACATCACGCGCGTCTTGCGCTCCGGCCCCATGACCACGCGCTCCATGCTCTCCTGCACTTCGCTCATCGTGATCGACTTCTTGTTGCGGCGGGCCGCCAGGATGGCCGCCTCGTTGATCAGGTTCTCCAGGTCAGCGCCGCTGAAGCCGGGGGTGATGCGGGCGATGGTCTCCAGCTCGACATCCGCGGCCATCGGCTTGCCCTTGGTGTGCACGCGCAGGATATCCAGCCGCCCCTTGACGTCCGGATTGTCCATCACCACCTTGCGGTCGAAGCGACCCGGGCGCAGCAGCGCCGGATCGAGGATGTCGGGGCGGTTGGTGGCGGCGATGATGATGACGTTCGTGCCCTGCTCGAAGCCGTCCATCTCGACGAGGATCTGATTGAGCGTCTGCTCGCGCTCGTCGTGGCCACCGCCCAGGCCAGCGCCGCGATGGCGGCCCACAGCGTCGATCTCATCGACGAAGACGATGGCCGGGGCTTCCGACTTGGCGCGCTCGAACAGGTCACGCACGCGGCTGGCGCCGACGCCGACGAACATCTCGACGAACTCCGAGCCGGAGATGCTGAAGAACGGCACACCGGCCTCGCCTGCCACCGCGCGGGCCATGAGCGTCTTGCCGGTCCCTGGCGGGCCCACCATCAGCACGCCCTTGGGGATGCGCGCACCGAGTCGGATGAACTTGTCCGGCTCCTTGAGGAACTCGACCACTTCGGCCAGTTCCTGCTTGGCCTCTTCGGCGCCGGCGACATCGGCGAAGGTCACCTGCGGGCGCTCCATGTCGCGCACCACGCGGGCACGGCTGCGGCCAAAGCTGAGCGCCTGGTCCTGGCTGCCGCGCACCGAGCGCATCATGCGCCACAACAGCCAGACGATGATGAGCGTGGGCACGACGGCGATGAGCAGCTGCAGGATCAGGCCGCTGGTGTTGTCGCCCTGCTGCTCGGAATACTGCACATTGGCCCATGCGTCGCTGGTGACGCCATACGTCTGCAGGGCGCGGAAGAGATCGGTCTCGCGCTCCTTGTAGTAGTAGGCGGTCGTGCCGTTGCGCAGCTCGATGAACACATCGCTGCCACCGCGCACGGTGACGCTGCTCACGTTGCTCTGCTCGAGCTGGCTGGCGAACTGATCCAGCGTGATGCGGTTGCTGCGCGGGATGTTGTTGGGCTGGCTGAAGATGATGGCGAACAGCACCAGCACCACGATGCCGGCGATGATCCACAGCCGCTGCGCGTTGCGGTTCGCAAAGGGCGAATTGCCGTTGCCGGGGTTCCCATCCTTGTTGGAGGGGTCAGGTTTGTTGTTCACGCTCAGGTTGCTCCGGGAACACGATCAGAGAGGAAAACCACGATCTGAAGGCGTCTACCACTATCAGTACAGTGCCGCCATTATACGCCGTTTTCAGCGGTTGGCGATAATATCATGATGAGAACGGGGGCAGCAGCGGTTGTCGTGCCAGCAGCATGCGGGCGCGGTTGACAGGCCCACCCCGCTCCATATACTCACAGGCGTATGACCTGACCACTGCGAAGTCCGGGGGTGTTCGGTGGCGCGCAGACCTGCC
>CAZZJW010000096.1:4821-8508 GCA_964654755.1 uncultured Pleurocapsa sp.
GATGGCGGGCTGGTGTTCACGTGCGAACTGCAGGCGACGCTGTTCAACGATGATCGCGTGCAGCGCGAGCTGCGCGGCCCGGTTGTGCACGGGCGGCGCGATGAGCCGTTCCTGTATCTCAGCCTGCGATTCGCTGAAGCGGATGGTGATCTGTGGCTGCGCCGCTGGAAAGTGCTGTTCGCCCGCCTCTCCGATGACCTCATCCGCCGGGCCGATGGCAGCGTGATCGAAGCATCGGTGGACCTGCGGCATGGCAACAGCCCGCCGCGCGCGCCGTTCGTGAGAGACTGGGACCTCAGCCGCAGCGCTGGCTGAGCGCGCCATTCGCCGGTGCGCACATGATCTGCTGTGGCATGATGCGCGCTGGCCCCACGCTGCAATACAATCTGGCACTGGATCGGGCGATGCCGGCGGCGCTGTGGCAGCCGCTGCTGCGCCTGTTTCGCAGGTTCGGCGCTCGCTGAGCGCAGCAAGGGGGTTGGTCATGCGCATCTCCATCCGCAAGGCGGTCGTCATCGGCAGCGGCACCATGGGCGGCGGGATCGCCACGCTGCTGGCCGGCGCCGGCGTCGATGTCACGCTGCTCGATATCGCCGCGCCCGGCACGCAGCCGGGGGATCCGCCCGCGCAGCGCAGCGCCATCGCCGCAGAGGGCCTGCGCCGCGCCGCCGCCAGCCGGCCCGCGCAGTTGTTCAGCGCTGCCGATCTGGAGCGCATCACCACCGGCTGCATCGAGGACGACCTCGGCGCTGCCGCGGTCGCCGACTGGGTGATCGAGGTGGTCGTGGAGCGCATCGACGTCAAGCGCGCGCTGATGGCGAAGCTGGCCGCCATCGCCGGGCCGCACACCATCGTCAGCACCAACACCTCCGGCCTGCCGATCCGCGAGATCGCAGACGGCCTGCCCGAAGCTTTCACCCGCCGCTTCCTCGGCACGCACTTCTTCAACCCGCCGCGCTACCTGCGCCTGCTGGAAGTCATCCCCGGCCCCAACACCGATCCGGAGATCGTCGCCTTCATGCAGCGCTACGGCGCGGATGTGCTGGGCAAGGGTGTGGTTCTGTGCCAGGACCGCCCCAACTTCATCGGCAACCGCTTCATGACGATGCTCGGCATGCAGACGGTGAATGCCGCGCTCGACGGCGGCTTCACGGTCGAGGAAGTCGACGCCCTCACCGGCCCGCTGATCGGCCGCCCGCGCACCGCCAGCTTCCGCCTGAACGATCTGATCGGCATCGACGTGGTGGTGGGCGTGGCGCGCAATCTCTATCCCGCCATCCCGGAGGACCCGGCGCGCGCTGTGCTGGAGCACCCCGGCACGACGGCGCTGTTCGACCGCCTGCTGCAGAATGGCTGGCTGGGCAACAAGTCCGGCCAGGGCTTCTACAGGACGGTGCGCGCGGCCAGCGGCGAAAAGGAGTTCTGGACGCTCGATCTGGCGACGCTGGAATATCAGCCGCCGCAGAAGGTGCGCTTCGACAGCGTCAGCCGGCAGCGCGCGGTGGCGGACACCGGCGAGCGCATCCGCAGGCTGCTGGCGGAGGACGACCGCGCCGCGCAGTTCCTGTGGCATCACCACGCGTTCTACCTGGCGTATGCCTCGCACCGCGTGCCGGAGATCACCGACAGCCTCGCCAGCATCGACAATGCGCAGAAGTGGGGCTTCAGCCATGAGCTGGGCCCGTTCGAGATCTGGGATGCGCTGGGCGTGGCTGAGACGGCGCCGGCCTTCGAGGCCGCCGGCTATCCGGTGGCCGGCTGGGTGAAGGAGATGCTGGCCGCCGGACACACGCACTTCTACCAGCGCGACTCCGCCGGCAGCGCCGTCGCGTGCTACAGCCCGCAGGCCGCGGCCTATGCCGACCTGCCGCGCGACCCGCTGGCGATCGACGTGCGTGGGCTGCGCGGGCGCACCGTGCAGCGCGGCGGGGCCGCCCACCCGGCGGAAGTGCTGCGCAACGACAGCGCCAGCCTGTGGGATATTGGCCAGGGCGCGGCGCTGTTCGAGATCCACTCGCCCGGCCAGGCGCTCGACGCCGACGTGATCGCGCTGGGCTGGCGCGCGCTCGAACGGCTGGAGCACGACTTCGACGCGCTGGTGCTGGGCAGCGACGCCGACCGCTTCTGCGTGAGCGCCAGCCCGCTGATGCTGGCGACGGCGGCGCAAGCCGGGCAGTTCGACGTGATCGAGCGCGCTGTGGCGGACGCGCAGGCGTGGCTGCAGGCGCTGCGCACCGCCAGCCGGCCGGTGGTGATCGCTCCGCACGGCATGGCGCTGGGCAGCGGCGCAGAGCTGGTGATGGCGGGCGCGCGCGTGCTCGCGCATGCCGAGCTGAATCTGGGGCTGGTGGATGTCGGCATCGGCCTGATCCCGGCCAGCGGCGGCTGCAAGGAAGTGCTGCGCCGCATCGTCGGCCCGGTGATGCACTCCAGCGCAGACGCGGACCCGCTGCCGCATGTGCGCCGGGCATTTGAGCACATCATGCTGGCGAAGGTGAGCGAAAGCGCGAAGCAGGCGTGCGAGGCCGGTCTGCTGGCCCCGTGCGACCGCATCGTGATGAGCAGGCCGCAGCTTTTCGGAGAGGCGCGGCGCGAGGCGCTGCACCTGGCGCATGGCTACGCCCCGCAGCATGTGGGCAGGGTGTATGCCGCGGGCCGCGCGGCGCAGGAGGCGCTGCTGGCCGCTGTGGAGCGCCAGCGCGAGGCCGGGCAGGCGAGCGAGCACGATGTGCTGATCGCGCGCAGGCTGGCGACGGTGCTGACGGGCGGCGCGATCAGCACGCCGGGCTGGGTGGCTGAGCAGGCGATCCTCGATCTGGAACGCGAGGCGCTGCTCAGCCTGCTGGGTGAGGAGAAGACCGTGGCGCGCATCAGCCACATGCAGCAGACCGGCAAGCCGCTGCGCAACTGAGGCCAGATTCAACCTGCCGCCCTCCCCCCGGCCCCTCTCCCTCAGGGTTCAAATCCCAACAGTTATGGGGTGAGGGCATATAGGCGAGGGGCCGGAGGTCAGGCCGCCTGGCACACCGCACCGCCGCTGGCCCTGGTAGCCTGCAGCACCCCGTTGCCGAAGATGCGCATGGTGTTCGGGCCGGGTTTATTCTGGTTGATGAACGCCACTTCACCCTGGGCCGATCCGCTGACCGCGGCTGAGACGCTCCCGTTAATCCTAAAGCCCATTGCGTGACTTTTGCTAAGGTATCAAGCTGTTAGCCTCTACCTGCAACCGTCGTCAGATCCAGCGCGCCTGCTATCCCTGATCCACATATTCCGTTCGTGGTTTTTGTGTTACTTTGATCTTCAGCACTCCTCTGAATCGTCGTGCTTGACAAGACAACTATAGGGAAGTAGCGTTGTCGTCATTAGTTCTTGGCGTTATGATGTCAACCGTTGCCAGGTTCACTATTTGTATGATCGTGGGATTGATTGGCATTACAGGAAATGTCAAAGCTCAGGATAATCCACCGTCCGCACCGGGTCAGAATACTCTGGTTCAGGTTCCTCTGACAAGTTCTGTTTACAGCGGTGGAGTGTCGCCGATGTCAGCGCAATCGACTCGCTTTGTTATCTGTCCCCGTAATTGGAAGGGTTGGTCAACCTTCGTTATTACCGGAAGTGTTACATCCGTTTGGCGATTTTCAGATAGTGTATCTGTTGCGCGGGCTGATACGTGTTCCGGATCTCAAC
>CAZZJW010000097.1:0-8455 GCA_964654755.1 uncultured Pleurocapsa sp.
CTTGCCTCCCGCCGTTCGCGGCATTCGCCACCGCGTTTACAAATTCACAGCTTCGCTCATACAGCGCGGCCCCGGCGGTCAGCAGCGCGCCACCAATCAGCAGGATTGTGTCCTGACCGTAGACTTCCAGCATCTCTGGCACCCTAGCGACGCTCATGCCGCCCGCCGGAACCGGTGCGATCGCAGGCAGCTGGCCCCAGGGTTTGCGGGCCGCATCGGCGAGCGCCAGACAGGTTTCGGGGCTGTAGCTGAAACGTCCGCCGTAGTTGGGGAAAATCGTGGCATCCGCGCCGAAAAGGCGGAACAGCCGGCCCAGCAGCAAGGGGGCCGCGATACGCGAGGCGCCGCCCAACGCGGGATGGGCGATGAGCGGGACGCCGGTACGCTCGCGCTGGGCGCGATGGCGGCTGCGGTGCTCGCGCACGCGCTCGAGATCGTGGCGCAGGCGGCTGATGCGCAGGCGGATCTCACGCCGGTCCACTTCCAGCTGGGTTTCGCCTGGGCCGCGCAGGCCGACGCCACCGCTGCCGCCGCGCGCGCCGCCGCCGCCAGCCTGGCGGGCGAGATGCGTCCACTGGCGCGTCAGGCGGGGGAGGCGGTACTCATACTGCGCGAGCTCGACCTGGAGCGCGCCTTCGTGCGTGTGAGCGTGCTGGGCGAAGATGTCGAGGATGAGCGCCGAGCGGTCGAGGACCTTGATGTTCTCGCCCAGCCGCTTTTCCAGCTCGCGCTGATGGCGTGGCGACAGCTCATCGTCGAAGATCACGGTGTGCACATCGCCTGCGACGAGCTGCTCGCGCACCTCCTCGACCTTGCCCGCGCCGATGAAGGTGGCGGCATCGATCTGTGCGAGCTGCTGGGTGGCCGTGCCCGCGACCTGCATGCCCGCGGTGTCCGCGAGCTGCGCCAGCTCTTCGAGCGAGTCCTCGAGCGCGAGCAGGGGGCGAGTGCCCTTGACACGCACGCCGATCAGATAGGCGCGCTCCGGGCTGCTGCTGATGGATACATTCTGTGCGGGCAAGCGCTACGACCTCCCTGCATACCAGCGTTCGAGCCGGTCGAGCGCCTGTTCCAGCCGGTCATCAACGGTGCACACGCTCATGCGGACGTATTGTGTGCCGCCCGGTCCGTAGATCGCGCCCGGCGCCATCGAAACGTGCGCCGTCATCAGCGCTTCCTCCACGTAGCGCGCGCCATCCAGTGAGGGATCGAGTACGCGGCCCCACACATACAGCGCGCCGAGCGGGCGGAAGGGCGCGAGGCCGATGCGCGGCATGGCGCCGAGGATGCGGTCACGCCGGCGTTGGTAGACCATATTTCGCGCAGCGATCCACTCGTCCGGCACTTCTTCCAGCGCCGCTTCACCCGCTTCGTACACCGGCAGGAAGTGCCCGCTGTCCATGTTGCTCTTGACGGTGAGCAGGGCGCGCAGCACATCCGGCGAGCCGACGGCGGCGCCGAGACGCCATCCCGCCATGTTGAAGGTCTTGGAGAACGTGATGAACTCGATGCCGATATCGAGCGCGCCTGCAGGCTTCAGTGCGCTGCCTGCGCGAAAGCCATCGAACGTCACGTCGACATACGGGTTGTCGGAGGCCATCAGCACATCGTGCCGGCGGCAGAAATCGGCGGCGCGCGCGTAGAAGGCGTCGTCTGCGACAGCGCCGGTGGGGTTGTGGGGATAGTTCAGCCAGATCAGCTTCGCATTGGCGGGAAGAGTGTGCTCAAGCGCATCGAAGTCGATGAGGTAGCCCAGCGACTCAGGGTTGGGGACCCAGTGCACGCTGGCGCCGGCCAGCCGCGCGCCCATGCTGTATGCGGGATATCCGACTTCCGGCACCAGCGAGATATCGCCACGGTCGAGATAGGCGAGGCTGAGATTGACGATGCCCTCTTTGCTGCCCATCAGCGGGAGCACATGGGTGTTGGGATTGAGGGTGATCCCGAAGCGCCGCGCATAGTAGTCCGCAACAGCCTGGCGGAAGCCCGGCGTCCCCCGATAGCCAGAGTAGCCGTGGGAGTCTGAGCGGTGCGCGGCGTCGCTGAGCGTGTCGATGACGAGCTTCGGCGGGGGCATGTCTGGGCTGCCGACGTCCAGGTTGATGATGTCGGCGCCCTGCGCGTTGAGTTCAGCGACGCGCTGGGTAATGAGGGCAAACGGATAAGCGGGCAGGGCCCGCAGACGCTCAGCGACGGATGGCAAGGGGGTCTTCCTTTGCATAGGGGCGTGACGCTTGCAGCGCCTGCATGGCCCGTGTGGCATAGGCGGCATAACGCAGGCGTTTGTCGCGGATGATCGGCTCGATCTCAGGCAGGATGCCGAAGTTGGCTTTCATCGGCTGGAAGTGGGCGGGCTCGGCATGGGTGACGTAATGGCACAGCGCGCCCAGCATGGTTTCGCGCGGCGGGGCCCAGGGCTGCAGGCCTTCGAGATGGAGGGCGAGGTTGAGCCCGGCCAGCAGGCCAGTGGCGACATTGCCCATGTAGCCCTCGACCCCCGTGATCTGGCCGGCAAAGTACAGATCCGGGCGCTGGCGAAACTGCAGGGTGGGATCGAGCAGAACGGGCGAGTTGATGAAGGTATTGCGGTGCATCTGGCCCATGCGGATGAACTCGGCATGTGCCAGGCCCGGGATCAGGCGCAGCACGGCCTCCTGTTCACCCCAGCGCAGATTGGTCTGGAAGCCGACCAGGTTGTAGAGTGTGCCGATGAGGTTGTCGCGGCGCAGCTGAACGACAGCGTGAGGACGCCGGCCTGTGCGTGGATCCCGCAGGCCGACCGGGCGCATCGGCCCGAAGGCGAGCGAATCGCGGCCCCGCGCGGCAAGCTGCTCGACGGGCAGGCAGCCTTCAAAGAAATGTGGGTCTTCCTGCTCAAAGTCCCGCAGCGCGGTCGTTGGCGCGGCCAGCAGCGCATCAATGAACGCTTCGTATTCCTCACGGGTCATCGGGCAGTTGATGTAGTCCCCTGCTTCTTCCTCACCGCGCTGATAGCGGCTGGCGCGAAAGGCGATGTCCATGTCGATGCTTTCGGCAGTGACGATCGGCGCGATGGCATCGTAGAAGTAGAGGTACTGTTCTCCCGTCAGGGCGGCCAGCGCCGAAGACAGCGCGGGTGACGTGAGCGGGCCGGTGGCGATGACTGCCGGACCAGCGGGCACTTCGCGCAATTCCTCGCGGATGAGGGTAATGCGTGGGTGGCCGGCGATGGCCGCCGTCACCAGTTCAGCGAAGCGCGCGCGGTCGACAGCCAGCGCGCCGCCGGCGGGCAGCGAGGCTTCTTCCGCCAGCCGCAGCAGCAGCGAACCCAGCGCGTCCAGCTCCGCCTTGAGCACGCCTGGTGCGCGATCGGGCAGGCGCGAGCCGAAGGAGTTGCTGCAAACCAGCTCGCCCAGTCGGTCGCTGACGTGTGCGCCGGTGCTGCGCACTGGGCGCATCTCGTACAGCTTGACATCGAAGCCGCGCTCGGCAAGCTGCCAGGCGGCCTCGCTGCCGGCCAGCCCACCACCGACGACAGTGACACTGCGGGAAGGGATCACGAATAGGCGTCCTTACTGACTCTGGGTCCAGCCGCCACGCTCGCGGGCAAGGTGCATGTAGTGGACCAGCTCTGCGATCTGGTCGGTCTCGCGTGGCACGAGGGAAAGCGCAGTCTGATAGGCTTCAGCGGCGCGGTCAAAGCGCTCGCAGGCAAAGTAGGTGTTCGCCAGCAGCTGGTACACGCGGAAGTCGCTGATGGTTTCCGCATCCTTCGCTGCCACCTCCAGCATTCGTTCGAGCGCGGCGGCGGCGCGGGTGTATTCGGCGAGGCTGTAGTAGCAGCGCGCAATGCGATAGTAAAGCGAAAGCTCCCACGGATGATAGGGATTATACTGCAGGGCGGATTGATAGGCGCTGAGTGCGGCGGACGCCTGCCCGAGCCGATACTGGGCATCGCCCAGCAGCTCATGTGCGCGAGACCACGTGACATCGATTCCGGGCGGGCGACGGCTGCTTTGCAGGAAGGTCTGCACGTGCGCGACGACCTGGCGGTCCTGCCCGCCCATCTGGGCGGCAAGCTCGGCAGCGGCCAGCGCAGCATCAGCCAGGCCAATGCGGGCTTCGGCTCCACCGGCGGAGGCTGTGGAGACTGCTGCTTCCGCGGCAGCCAGCGCCGCGGGGAGATTGGTCATGGCGCGCAGCACGCGGCTGCGCAGGGTATGCACCTGCGCCAGCCAGTGGCGGGGCTCGCTTTCGGGATAGGTGTCGAGCGCTTTGTTGAGAAATGCCAGCGATCGGGCAGAGTCGCGAAGCTCATAGAAATACACGAAACCGAGACGCTCGTAACAGTAGGCAGTGAGCGCAGGAAGCACGCTGGGCGCGAGCAGTGCCTGCTCAAACAGCGCGACGGCCTCGTGTGGCTGCTGCTCGGTGAGGAGCAGGCGTCCCTGCTGGTAGAGCACCCAACCGAGATTGCCGTAGTCGGGGAACGACTGGCAGATGCGCTGATAACACTCCAGCGCGGCGGATGTGTCTGCACGATCGGCGAATCCAACCGTTGCCAGCTCAAACCGCGCGAAGTGGCTGTCGCCCAGCAGTTCGGCCATCTGCGGACCAGCAGCCCCCTCTGGCCACAGCGCCCGGATCTCGCGCAGGTCTTCGAGCGCATCTTCCGGACGGCCCGCCATCAGCCGAACCTGCGCGCGCGCCAGCAGTGCTCGCCCACGTTCGGGGCCCTGAGCGCTGCGCAGCGCCCTGGCGATCAGTACCTCCGCGCGTTTGACATCGCGCCGGCTGATCAGTCCATCAAGTTCGGAGAGCAGTGCGCGCATGCTACCTGCCGTTACCAACCGCCTCTGTCCCCATTATAGCCGATAAAAACGCGCAGACGCCTGCGGGATGCCAGGCGTCTGCAGCGGTGTTGCGTTGCTGGCCGTGAGTGTCAGACGGCGCCAATGACGATGGTGGCGTTCTGTCCGCCCAGACCGAAGCTGTTGGAGAGCACGTAGCGCAGATCGCGCACCTTCCGTGCGACATTCGGCACGTAATCCAGATCGCAGTCCGGGTCCGGGTTCTCGTAGTTGATGGTGGGGTGGATGATCTGTTCCACCAGCGACATCACGCAGGCGACCAGCTCAATCGCGCCGGAGCCGCCGAGCGCGTGACCGACCATCGACTTGGTCGAGCTGATCGGCACGTTATAGGCGTGCTCGCCGAGCAGTTTCTTGATCGCCAGCGTTTCCATGGCGTCATTCTGCGGGGTGGAGGAGCCGTGCGCATTGATGTAGCCGATCGCTTCCGCGGGGATGTGCGCGTCCTCGACCGCCCACTTCATCGAGCGGTGCGCGCCACGGCCTTCCGGATCGAGGGCCGCAACGTGATAGGCATCCGAGGAGGAGGCATGGCCGAGGACTTCGGCGTAGATGCGCGCACCGCGCTTGAGCGCGTGATGCAGGCTTTCGAGGATGAAGATCGCGCCACCTTCTGCCAGCACGAAGCCGGAACGGGTCTTGTCGAAGGGGCGGCTGGCCTTCTCTGGCGCATCCTCGTAGCCGGCAGCCAGTGCGTCCATCGCCTCAAAGCCGGCAAGCGTGTAATCCTGGAAGATCGCCTCGACGCCGCCGGAAATCACCAGATCGGCGCGTCCGTTGCGGATGAGCTCGGTCGCTTCACCCACCGACTGCGTGCCAGAGGCGCAGGCATTGGCCGGCGAGTTGAGCGGGCCGAGCGTGCGGAAGAAGCGGCTGACGTGGTGCGACGGCATGTTCGGCAGCGACTGGATCAGCCCAAGCGGATTGGGCCGGCGGAAGCCGGTGGTTTTGTATTTGAAGGTCGCCTGCTCGGCCATTTCGTGCGGGCCCAGCGCCGTGCCGATCACCGTGCCGCAGCGCTCACCTTCCGCTTCGATCATCTCGGCGTTCAGCCCGGCATCTTCGAGGGCGTGCGCCGCCGCGACGACGGCAAACTGCGTCGAGCGGCCCATGCGGCGCGCTTCCTTGTGCTCGATGTAGGCGGACGAGTCGAATCCGCGCACCTCACCGCCGTACTTGATCGGCACGTGCGCAACATCGATGGTTTCGACGTGGCGAATGCCGGACTTGCCAGCCTTGAGGTCTTCCCAGAGTGTCTTGACGCCACCGAGCGCGCTCACCGCGCCCATGCCGGTGATGACGACGCGAGGACGTCCATTGCGCAGCAGATCCATGTTTCTCCCTCAGGCAGCGCTGACCGGCTGCAGGTGTTGTGATGACTACGATTCAGCAGATGATTGGGGGGCTGTGCGGCCGATCCCTTCACAAATGGCCTCAATCAGCCCGCCCTGCACAGCCTGCCGCGCCTGGCGAATCGCATTGCGAATGCCCAGCGCATTTGAACGGCCATGCGCAATGATAACAACCCCGTTGACGCCCAGAAGTGGCGCGCCACCGATCTCGAATGGGTCAACAGATTTGCGTACGCGCCGGAACGCCGGCATCGCCAGCAGGCCAGCGACCCGCGAGCGCAAGTCGCGCATCAGTTCCTCCCGGATCAGGCTGGTGACGAGGCTGCTGGAGCCTTCAATGGATTTGATGAGGATGTTGCCGACGAAACCATCGCAAACGACGACATCGGCGTGTCCGCTGAGCAGATCTTTGGGCTCGATGTTGCCGATGAACGCCAGCCCGGATTCGCGCAGCAGGGCTGAGGCGTCGCGGATGAGCTGATTGCCTTTGCCCTCCTCCTCCCCATTCGAGAGTATACCGATACGCGGATTCTGCACTCCCAGCGCACGCGATGTGAAAGCGCTGCCCATGACCGCGAACTGCACCAGCCAGTCTGGTTTGCAGTCTGCGTTGGCGCCGACATCGACGAGCGTGATACGCCGGGTGCCGATCTGGATGATCGCGCTGAGCGCTGGCCGGCGGACGCCGGGAATGCGCCGCAGGGTGGCGAGGGTGGCGATGGAGAGGGCGGCGCCGGTGTTGCCCGCGCTGACGAAAGCATCCGCCTGGCCATCCTTCACCAGGTTCATGCCGATGTGCATGGAAGAATTGGGGCGCGCTTTGGTGACCACGCTCGGCTTGTCGGTCATGAGCACGGCCTCTGGCGCATGCACGATCTCGATACTGAGTCCGGCAGTATTGTGCTTGCCCAGCTCTGCACGCACCCGCTGCTGATCTCCGACGAGCACGATGGTTTCGTTGTACAGGCGCGCAGCTTCCACGGAACCCGCAACATCTGCAATCGGGCAGTCATCCGTTCCCATTGCATCAACGACAATACGCATAGCGCCTGGTTCTCCCGGCTGCAGAGGCATCACGATGGATACAATATTAACGAACGACGGCACGCTGCGGGAGTGCGGGATTGCGGCTCGGCGAAGATCACGCAGTGCCTGGTAATCTTTCGCATGGTGCGCTGCCTGCGCACAGGCGGCGTGGCGCTGGCGAAAGCCCCGCAGATGGGGTATCGTGCCGTGCAGGAAAGTTGGTCAGTGATGAAGGATGAGGGCATGCGGATGCGGCCTTCGACTCGGATAGCTGTGCTGGGCCTGGCGGCGGTGTGTGCGCTGAGCGCGTGTACGGCGTTCGGCAGCACGGATGCGCGGGGCACGGCGCAGGCGGAGGCGCTGGCGTTCGGGCAGGAGAGCACTGCGATCGCGCAGGCGGTGATCGCGCAGGGGACCGCTGGCATGCAGACGGCGGTGTTTGCGCGGACCGAGGCGGCCAATGTTGACGGGATCAACGTACGCCTGGCGGAGACCATGCGTGCGGTGATGCCGCCGACGCAGCAGATCGTCAACAGCCAGGGTGCAGTGACGCCGGGCATGAATGCCCCGCTGCCGGGGCAGTTCACGCCGACGCCTGGGGCAGGCGCTGCCGGAGACGGCACGAGCAATCTGATTACGGATGTGGGCATGGCGCTGGCCGTGCGCGATAGCGATGGCTGTGCGCAGCAGGTGCTTTCGCAGGTTTCTGCGCAATCTTCACGACTGTACGCCACGGCGCGTGTGCGCAATGCACTGGCCAGCACGCAGGTGAGCGTGAGCTGGCTGGTGAGCGGACAGGTGGTCTACACGAATTCGGCATACACGCTGCCACAGGATGACCCGGACTTCTGTCTGTGGTTCTACATCGAGCCGGTGGATGTCAGCTTTGCGCCGGGAGAGTGGGCGGTGCAGTTTCTGGTGAATGGCCAACCGGCGGGCGCGCCTGCGCCCTTCACGATGACTTCGTGAACCCCGGTTGGTGTGAGAGGCACCATGATGGTAGACTCGCACTGTTGTAATGTCGCGACGGTTCCGGTGAATGGATGAGTGCATGAGGCGTTTGGCGCTGATATGTGCAGCGCTGCTGTTGTGCGTGGTGATGGCTGGGGAACTGCGTGCGCAGACCCCCCCTGTCGTGCCCACGCGCACTCCCACCGGGAACTTCGTGCGAAGCGCCGATATATTCGTGCGCGGCGGCCCGGGGGAGGGCTATGCGCCGGTGGGACA
>CAZZJW010000098.1:0-8019 GCA_964654755.1 uncultured Pleurocapsa sp.
CTGTAGAAGGCGGTCATATCGACCACGCGCTGCGCCCGCTGCATGCTGTGCGTGACGATGATGATGGTGTAGCGCTTGACCAGCTCCTTCATCAGCTCCTCGATCGCCTGTGTGGCGATCGGGTCCAGCGCCGAGCACGGTTCGTCCATCAGGATGGTGTCCGGCTCGACAGCGATCGCCCGCGCGATGCACAGGCGCTGCTGCTGCCCGCCCGACAGCGCCAGCCCGCTCTTCTTCAGATCGTTGCGGACTTCGTCCCACAGGAACGCGCCCTTCAGGCTGCGCTCGACGATCTCATCGATCTGGCGCTTGCCACGAATGCCAAGCAGGCGCGGCCCGTAGGCGACGTTGTCGTAGATGCTCTTGGGGAAGGGGTTGGCCTTCTGAAACACCATGCCGATGCGCCGGCGCACTTCCACCGGGTCGATATCGTGCTGATAGAGGTTCTGGCCGTTGTAGATCACCTCGCCAGTCACGCGCGCGCCGAGGATCAGATCGTTCATGCGGTTGATCGAGCGCAGTACCGTGCTCTTGCCGCAGCCCGACGGACCGATGAAAGCGGTGATCTTCCTGCGCTGAATGTGCAGGCTGACACTGTCCACGGCCAGCTTGTGCCCGTAATGCACACTGACGCTGCGCAGCTCGACGGCGTGTGTGCCGCTGGCGGCCTGCGCGTTGTGTTCGCTCATACCGAGAGTCTCCTTCGCGCACGCTGGCGCAGGATGATGGCGGTCGCATTCAGCAGCAGCAGCAGCACCAGCAGCACCACGATACCGGCGGCGGCCGCATCACGAAATTCCTGCTGCGGGCGCTTGGTCCAATCGTAGATCATCAGCGGCAGCACGGTGAATTCCGAGCGCAGGCCGCTGGGCGGGACCAGGATGAAGGTCGATGCGCCGATGATGATCAGCGGCGCAGTCTCACCGATGGCGCGCGACATGGCCAGGATGGTGCCGGTGAGGATGCCGGGCAGCGCTGAGGGCAGCACGATGTTGAAGATGGTCTGCCACTTGGAGGCGCCCAGACCAAAGCTGGCATCGCGCAGCGACGACGGCACCGCGCGGATCGCCTCCTGCGCGTTGATGATGATCACCGGCAGGATGAGCAGCGCCATCGTCAGCGACGCCGAGATGATGGTGCGCCCACCGGTGATATCCGAGAGGGCGCGTACGAAGATCGCCAGACCGAGCAGACCGTAGATGATCGATGGCACGCCGGCCAGATTGCGGATGTTGATCTCGACGATGCGGCTGATGCGCCCGGCTGTCGTGGAAGGATCGAGGTTGGTGTACTCCTCAAGGTAGATGGCCGCGCCCACACCGATCGGGAAGGCCACCACAATCGTGGTGACCACCACCAGCAGCGTGCCAGCCAGCGCGATGGCGATGCCAGCCTCGGCGGCGTTGCTCGATGCTGGGGAGGTCAGGAACGACGCATCCAGCCAGCTCTTGAAGTACAGCGTCGCGCCCTGCGCGGCAAACTCCGCTGTGAACTCCTCTTCGATGCGCCCGCGCTCGAACAGCGACTCGCTCAGCGAGTAGGTTTGCAGGATGCTGGGCACGACCACCTGCTCAGTGACCAGCTGCGCGAGCTGCGCCTGGTTCATGCCAGCAGCGAGGATTTCCGCCTGCTGCGCCGCGCTCAGATCGCGCACAGTCAGATCTTCCGTGCCGGGCGGCAGCGCCACGCCGGGCAGCACCTCGCGCATCGGAAGCTGCGTGAAGACCGCCGGATCGCCCGTGTACAGGTAGTCGCGGATGTAGACCGGCAGGCGGCGCTCCTGATACTGCACCAGGATGCCGACCAGTTCCGCTTCGGATAGCGCCGACAGGTTGCCATCGGCCGCCAGCGTCGTCGGGTTGACCTCGTAGTCCTCGACGACGTAGCCCAGCGCGGAGTTGAGAATGTTGAAGACCAGCGCAATCAGCGCCAGAAAGGCGACCAGCAGCGCGCTCTGGAAGAAACGCTTCCACAGCTGGCCGCGCAGCTGCCGCGCCGCCAGCGTGCGCCGGAAGGCGGCCTCGTCGTGCATCAGTTCGTGCGGATTGGCGCTCACTGGTACACCTCGCGGAAACGGCGGGAGATCCACTGGCTGATGAGGTTGAGCACGGCGGTGAAGATGAACAGCGCCAGCCCCAGCGCGAACAGGCTTTCGTAGTCGATCGAGCCGTAGCTCAGATCGCCACCACTGATGCGCGCAATGTGGCCGGTGATGGTCTCGCCCGCCACCGTCGGATCGAAGGTGAGCGCGCCCAGCGGGCCCGCGCCGGACGCGACCGCCACGATCATCGTCTCGCCCACCGCGCGCGCGATGCCGACGATGAATGCCGCGATCAGCCCGGAGAGCGCCGCCGGGATGACCACGCGCGCCACCGTCTCAAACTTGGTCGCACCCAGGCCGTAGCTCGCCTCGCGCAGGCTCATCGGCACCGAGCGCAGCGCATCCTCGCTCATCGAGGCGATCGTCGGCAGGATCATCACGCCCATCACCAGGCCGGCGGCCAGCATGTTGTAGATCTCGATCTGGTCCTGGCCGAAGATGCCGCGCAGCAGCGGCGTCATGAAGGTGAGCGCAAAGAAGCCGTAGGTGACGGTGGGGATGCCGGCCAGGATCTCCAGCACCGGCTTCAGCCGGTCGCGCACGCCCACGCTGGCATACTCGCTCAGGAACACCGCCGCGCCGATTCCGAGCGGCAGCGCCACCACCATCGCCCAGAAACTGGTGACAAGCGTGGCGTTGAGCAGCGGCAGGAAGCCGAACTCGCCGGCCACCGGCTGCCACTTCGTGCCGGTGAGGAATTCACCCAGCGTCGCGCCGGAGTTGCGGAAAAACGCCAGCGCCTCGTTGCCAAGCACCAGCACGATGCCGATCGTGGTGAGGATCGTGAGCATGCCGCAGATCAGCAGCAGCACGCGCATGATTTCGTCGACCGGCCGCAGGCGCTTGAACACGCTGCGCTCGCCTGGCGGCGGCCCGCTCAGCAGCGCGCTGTCCCGGGCGCTGCCTTCACGGCCTGTATTCACGGTGGTTCCCATGGCGTTCTCCGGCCTCATTCAGCGGCTGGCCTATGCTGGGGTGAGTGTAGTTGGTTTTATGCAGGAAAAGAACGGGGGAAACACCTTCTCCCCCGTTCTTTCTCACATGCTGTGCATGAAGCTGACAGGCCGGCCTACTGCCCGACCGCGTCCAGCCAGTTCTGCTTGGCGACGTTCTCCGCATCCACGCTGGCGGGGAAGTAGCCCACATCCTGAATGACGCTGTCGACGTTGGTCAGGTAGAAGGCGATGAAGTCTGCGACCTGCGGCTTCTCGGCCAGCACTTCGGCAGCGCTGTAGATGAACAGCGGGCGCGCCAGCGGGTACGTGCCATCTTCAGCCGTCTCGAAGTCCGGGGTCACCGCGCCGTCGCCACCATCAATCGCCACCGCGCGCAGGCCTTCAGCATTCTCGCTGTAGTACGCAAAGCCGAAGTAACCGATGGCGTACGGGCTGCCTTCGACGCCCTGCACCAGCACGTTGTCGTCTTCCGAAAGCTGGATGCCAGCGGCGTTGAGGATGGCGGCTTCGGCCTGATCGTTCTTGTCATCGCCCTCAAACAGCTTGGCGACGACCGACTCGGCGAAGTAGGTGAAGGTGCCGCTGTCGCTGCCGGGGCTGAAGAGCTGGATCGCCTCGGCGGGGTAGCTGGCATCGACCTGGTCCCAGGTGGTGTACTCGCCGGCGTAGATGCGGCCGAGCTGCTCGATCGTCAGGCTTTCGACGAAGTCGTTCTCGCTGCTCACCACAACCGCCAGCGCGTCCGTGCCGACGCGGAATTCAATCGCCGGGCGGCCGCTGGCCACGCAGGCTTCCGCTTCGCCGTCCTTGATCGCGCGGCTGGCATTGGCGATATCGGTCTCCGCCGCTTCGCAGAAGCGCTCGAAGCCGCCGCCGGTGCCGATGCTGTCGATCGTGATCACGCCCGAGTAGCCCTCATCGGTGAACAGTTCCGCGATGCGCTCGGTCAGCGGATACACCGTCGAGCTGCCCGCGATGGTGATATCGCCCATCACCGACAGCGGATCGACCGCCGGAAGCTCGATCGGCTCCACCGCCGGCGTCGCTTCCTGCGCCATCACGCCAAACGGCGCGACCGCCACTGCCACCAGGCCAATTCCCACCAGACGCTTGATATTCATTGTTTGTCTCCTCGAAGTCGCTCTGCGACCGTTTCTGATGCCGTGGATACTAACGACAGTCATTTAATGATGATCCGCGGTTTCTTTAACGGACATGCGGCTTCATCTTTAAACAGAGATTAAGCGCTATGGGTGATGGGTTAATCCAGCGCCAGCGCCATCAGCGGGCCTGATACAGCGTGCGCTGCAGCCAGTCAGCGAGCTGCTGTGCGAGCGCCGGATCGGCGGCCAGCAGTGCAGCGCCGCTGGCTGCGCTGGCGCTTTCGCCCAGGTCAACCGGGCCGCGGGCGACGGCGCGCAGGGCATTGGCAGCCGCCAGCCCGGCGGAGTCGCCTATGCCCGCCGCGAGAAACAGCGGGCGCGTGCCGAAGGCGAATATCGCCTGTTCGCTGGCGCTGCGCGGGGAGATCAGCGCCATGGCATCGCACGGGACAGCGCCGCCGCACGCCGCCAGCGCCAGATCTGCACCTGCGCCGCCACCCGCGATCGCGACGCTGCCCACATCGACGCGACCGATGAACGCCAGCGAGTCGAACGCCGACAGCACATCGCCAACCGGCGCGCCGGGTCGCAGGCTGACATCGAGCACGGCCAGCCCGCGCCCGACCAGCGCCAGCGGGAAATCGCCCCAGCCCTCGCCCTGCGCGGAAAGCAGCAGCACCGGGAAGGCCGGCTCGGCCCCCGCCGGCAGATACAGCGCCGCGCCAAGCTGCGTGCCATCGCCCGCGGTGATCTGCACATCGCTGCGCACCTGGCCGACGGCCTCCGTGCCCAGCGCCAACGGCGGCAGGTCTCCCCCGCTGGCGACCGCCGCCGCCGTCGGGTCGTTCTGGCCCGCCAGCTGCGCATCCGCCGGCTCGCTGGTGGGCGCGACCGGAAAGAAGACCGGGCTGGCCGCCAGCGTGGGCGCTGAAAGCTGGTAGGTCGGCGCGCTGGTCGGCTGGGGTTCCGCCTCGCAGGCGGCCAGCAGCAGCAGCCCGGCCAGCAGCGCCCGGCGCATCATCATCAGCCCGCCACCACGATCATGCGCGGCGCGCCATCGCCGAATGGACTGCCGTCGAAATCGCCCAGCACATCCTCCACCTTCAGCCCGGCTGCCTGCAGCAGCAGCGTGATCTCGCTGCGGAAGAAGTAGTGCACGGTGGTGGGCACGACGGTGCGCTGCACCATGCCATCCTCGTTGATCTCGTCGTAGATCCAGGTGATGGTCATCTCCTGCTCCACGCGGTCGAGCTGGCTGACCGACTGCTGCATCACCAGGTGGCCGGTCTCCTGCTCAAGGAAGGTGCGCTCCAGGATGACCGCGTCGAGGTCCTGCGAGGCGAAAGCTTCGCCCGCGTTGGGCAGGTCGAGCACGATCAGGCCATCGGGCCGCAGCCAGCCGCGCAGCCGCCCCAGCAGCGCAAGCTGCGCTTCCTGGGTGAGGAAGTGCATGAAGGTGTTGTAGGGCACGATCACCAGGGCGAAGCGCGCCTCCAGCCGTGCAGTCAGCGCATCGCCCGCCTGAAACGTCAGGCGCTCGCTCAACTCCGGGCGGGCGGCCAGCTTGCGCCGGGCGCGTTCGAGCATGGCCGGCTCAATCTCGATGCCGTGCACGGTGCGCCCCTGCTGCGCCAGCGCCAGTGCCAGCCGGCCCGTGCCGCTGCCGATGATCAGCACCGGGCCGTCCACGCTGGCCGCGATCTCGCTGTAAAAGGGGATGTCCTCTTCCTTGTCGGCATGTTCGCTGTCGTAGTAGCGGGCGATGGTGGCGTAGAAACCGGGCATGGTTCTCCTCGTGCTGGATTGGGCGCTCAGCCGCCGGTCTTGCCGGGCGTCGCGCCGAAGGGTGTCACACGCGGCGGCAGCGGAACCGTGGGCGAGGGGGTCGGCGTGGCCGACGGGGTGAACGTGCTGGTGGGGATGGGCGTATCGCTGGGCACGGGCGTGGCTGACGGCGTGCTGGAAGCCGTGAAGGTCGCGCTGGGCGTCAGCGTGATGGTGGGCGTGCTGGACGGCGTGAAGGTGCTGGACGGCGTGAGGGTCTGCGTCGGCGTGCTGGACGCGGTGAAGGTGCTGGACGGTGTCGGGCTGGGCCCGGGCGTGTCGCTGGGGGTGAGCAGCGCGGTTAGCGTGCCGGCGGAGTCGGTCGGCGTGGGCAGCGGGGTGCTGCTGACGATCGGCGTCGGCGCGAAGCCGGGCCCGGTCACGATCTGCACACCGTCGGCACGGTAGGTGATGTCCACGCGCTGGCCGCGCCCGCCATACAGCGGCTGCGGCTGGCCGTTGAACAGCGCATCGAGCGCCTCGGCATTGCTGCTGAGCAGGGTGATGTTGTCGACGGCGCGGATCTCGAAGCGCTGGCCGGGCCGGGCCAGGCCGACGAACTGTTCGATGCCATCCGCGCTGATGCGCATCCAGGCGCGCTGCGTCATGTCGATCTCCAGCAGCAGGCCCTGGCCGGTGTAAGCGCTGGCCGGCACGGTAGCGACCTCCGTAGCGATCACCAGCAGGGTGGGCGTAGGCTGCAGATCGGGCGGAACGGTCGGCGGCAGCGCGGCCAGGATGTCGCTGGCCACCTGCGTGGCGTTGAGATCGGCGTTGGTGAGCTCGCCCAGCGGCAGCAGCTGGAGCACGACGAAGGCGATCACCGCCACCGCCGCCAGCGCGACCACCAGCCGCAGCAGCAGCGTGAGCGTCGAGGTGCGCGGGGCCTGCGCGTGCGAGGCCGGCCCGGCGGAAGGCGGCGGCGGGGTGGGCGCGGGCAGCGGCAGGCGCGCGCTGGAGTCGGCAGCGGGGGCCGCATCACGGCGCGGGGCGCGCTTGCGCATCACGCCGAACGCGGACGAGCCACGGGCGCCGCGCTCGCTCAGCAGCGCCTCGTCGTACTGCTGCAGCACGCGCTCCTCGTCCAACCTGAGATAGCTGGCGTAGTTGCGGATGAAGCCGCGGATCTGCACGGCAGGCGCGTTGGGCAGGGTGAATTCGCCCAGCTCAAACGACTCCAGCACCGCGCGGCGGATCTTCAGCGCGCGCTCTGCCTCATCAAGCGTAAGTTCTCGGGATTCGCGGGTCTGGCGCAGAAAGCGCCCAAGCGCCTGAGCATCCATCGGGGGGCGCAGCAGGGGTCAGGCGCACGGGCTGCGTGGCGCAGGCGGCAGTCGCCCACACCCGCGCAGCCCGGGGCGCGCGTTACTCAGCGGCGGGTTCTGGCTGGGCGGGCTCCTCAGCGGCGGCTTCCGCGGGAGCGGCAGCAGCGGCGGCGGCCTGCGCCAGCACCGAAGCCAGCTCTTCCTCGCGCACGATCCGCACCTTCAGCACCGGCGAGCTCTCCGAGCCCAGGCGCACCGGCACGTCGTGCAGGCCCACTTCGCGAAGCTGCGTCTGGCTGATGCGGCGGCGGTTGATATCGATGCCGGTCTTTTCGCGCAGCGCCTCAGCGATTTCGCTGGTGGTCACCGAGCCGAACAGCTTGCCGGTGGGAGAGGCGCGGCGGCCGAAGAGCAGCTCGACGCCGTCGATCTGGCGCGCCAGATCATTCAGGCGGCCTTCAAGCGCGGCCTTACGGGCGGTGGCTTCGGCGCGCATCCGCTCGTGCTTCTTCAGGGCTTCGGCGCTGGCCTTCACCCCCAGGCGCTGCGGGATCAGCCAGTTGCGGGCAAAGCCATCTGCGACTTCGACCACTTCGCCAGCGACGCCGTGCTTGTAAACATCGGAAAGGAGAATGACCTTCATGACGACCTGCCCTCTATACGAATATCGCCCCGGTGGATGGGCGTGTGCGTTGCGCTGTCGCGGACTGTCTGCAGAATTCGGCATTATAGAGGCGGCCCGGCGCGTTCTCAAGGGTCAAGGATTGGCC
>CAZZJW010000099.1:0-7885 GCA_964654755.1 uncultured Pleurocapsa sp.
GTCAGAAACTGGGCGGGCGTCGAGTACGACCTGACCGCGGTGGGCGGCGGCGGCGTGCCTGCCATCCCCAGCCTGTGCAACGGACGGCTTACGTTGACGAGCGGCACACCGATCACGACCACGGACATCGCTGGCGCAGCGACGGTGTTCTTCACCCCTTACAAGGGCAATCAGGTGGCGCTGTTCAACGGCACCACCTGGGTGGTGAACAGCTTTACCGAGCGCAGCCTGAGCCTGGCGGGCCTGCCGGCTGGCCGCAACTGCGACATCTTCCTGTTTCTGAGCGGGTCTACGCTCACGCTGGAGGCCGTTCAGTGGACCAGCGATACAGCGCGCGCGGTGGCGCTGGCGCTGCAGGATGGTGTTCTGGTGCGCAGTGGAGCGACCGGCCGCCGCTATCTCGGCACGATCCGGACCACCGCCGCCGGGCAGACCGAAGACAGCGTGCGCCGGCGCTTCGTCTTTAACGAGACGCATCCGATCCCGCGCAAGCTGCTTGCCCAGGAACTGACGTATTCATGGGTGTACAGCACGAGTGCCTGGCGCCCGGCCAACAACAATACTGCCAATCGCGTCGAGGTGGTGATCGGCACATCGGGCGCAGTCGTCGACCTCAACCTGGCAGTGCGCATGGAAGGGACGGGGGCGGGTTCGACGCACAGCATCAGCTATGACAGCATCAATTCGCATAGCGGCGACCTGTACATGTCGTGCACCAACAATGGCGATGTCTCGGCACACCTCGTGCACAGTCCCGACATCGGCTACCACTACTATCAGTGGGTCGAGAATGGGCGGGGCCAGGCATCCACTTCGTTCGGCACAGCCTGGCCGGATGGCTGGCAGTCTGGCATCAACGGCATGGTACTGCTCTAGGGAGGGCGGGAAATGAAGATGGATGTTCGCAAACTGTACTGGGAGCTGGTGAATGCCGGCATTCCCGTGGAAGGCGTATCTGCGTCGGAGCCGCTGCGGATCGACTTCCGCAAGGAAGCGACAGATGCTGACCGGAAGAAGGCGCAGCAGATCCTGGCCGCCCATGTCCCCGACACGGTAGGCAGCCGGCGCCGCGCGGCCTATCTGCAGCAGGGGATCACCACAGACGAGATGATCGTGGCGCTGTGGGAGCGCGTCGTCGAAGGCCGCAGTGAGTCTTCGGACGAGCTGCAGCACCTGCGCGAGGTGATCAAGCGCCGGCTTTCCTCCAGCCAGGATGCTGACGTCTGAAGCAGGCAGAAGTGGGTGGATGCTCCAGCGTGGCTGGTGAGCGCTTACGGGTGATGTGACAGTGAGCCGATACGATCTGGGCAGCCCAATTCCGGGCAATGCGGTCTGGGCGACAACGAGCATGGGGTGGCCGCACACCGGTTGGTTTGCCGGGGGCATGCTCATTCCCCATCCTGGAAGGGACCTGCTCGTCGGTCTGATGTGGGACATGACCTACCGCAGCGGCGGAGAGGTCAAGTTCAATCTGTCCGATGCCAGTATCACACCACCCGGCGTCCCCGCGCTCTTTCCGCAGTTCGCATCATTCACCACAGGGGATCATCGCCTGTGGACTCTGGGCCGGTACGACTTCCAGCAGACACCAAGTGCAGCATCCGCGTCACCGACGCCGTGCCTCACGATGGAGACAATCCAATGAAATTATGGGCGGTGGGGCTGTCGCTGTCTGGCGGATACACGGTGATTACGCGCACGACGGCGTTTGACCCGGTGGCGCAGACGATCTCATGGGAGACGTGCGACGGCGATCAGGTGACGGGACTGGGCACGGGAGGATGCAGCGACCCATTCAACTACCGGCGCAAGTTTGTCATCACTGAAACAGGTCTGTGGAAGACCGATGACCTGTGGGTGGCGGGCACGCCGACGTGGACACAGGTGGCAACGAACAACACGATCTGGGGCGATCCGGGCCGCGTGTCACAACAGATTGTGATGAGTGTGAACCGGCGCGGGTTTATCGGGCTGCTGAGCGCGGGCACTGTTGGGTATTCGTTTGACTACGGCGCAACATGGGCAACAGCCGCTCCAGCAATTGGCGGCGGACATGCCAGCGCGTGGAATACCGGGCGCGCCCAGATCCAAATGGCCGAACGCAACCCCGGCGTGATGCTTTGGGGTGGCGGTGGTGGCTTGGCGATCAGCAGCAATTACGGAGCATCGTGGTCTACGATTACTACTGCCAGTCACACGCGCTTTCACGTTCCCTACACGCGCAGCGATGGCACGCCGAACAGAGCAGGCACGGGCACAACCAACACAGAAGTGTTCTCAACCGTATACGAAGGCGACCAGTATTACAGCAGCCTGTACCGAACGTTGGTGAGCAACACAACGCTGGTGAGCCGCACGGCGATGAACGCGCCTGCATGGCCAACAGTAGTAAAACCAATACAGCAATACAATCCAATTATTACTGCAACTGGTGACGGATCCAAGCTGACGATTACAACATGGAATAACGGTTTTGAGCCGACTACCATTCTAGTCCGTGGGACTGTGGTCAACGGCGACGTAGGCACATGGACAAAATCGGCTCAGTTTTCGTTCGGCGGGGCTTTTGCCAGCGTGTTTGGCTACAGCTCGTGGAACAGCACGGTAGCGATCCTGTGGGCGACTTACAGCGGCGGGTTTGCGGCCCATCAGGGCTTTGCAGCGTACTTCGACACGGACGACCTGACGCGCTACTTCTTGATCAACCCGCCGGTGGTCAACAATCAGGTGGCGTACATCGATCTGGATCAGGCAGACGTCCTCGAGCCATCGGGGCCATCCGAGAACGAGGCTGGAGCCGGCGGGACCTGCGCCGCGCATAGCAACGCCACCGATCCGCTCAGCCAGAATCCTGTGCGACTGCGGACCGGGGACAAGCTGCTGTCATCCGTCGATCTCGAGCTGAACAGCTCCGCCGGCCCGCTGCAGTTCCGCCGCAGCTACATGCAAAGCAGGCAGCAGCACAGCGACTTCCAGTACATGGGCCTGGGCTGGACGCACAATCACGTGATGCGGCTGCGCCTGACAGGAAGCGCGCCGAACCGCACCGCGGTGGTCGCGTTGGATGATGGCGGGACGCTCAAGTTCAGCGAACGCCCGGCGCAGAGCGGCTTCTTTGACCCGAAGCCCGGTTCAGCGGCGCAGCTGCAGGCCAGCAGCCAGAACTTCCTGCTCACGCTGCCGGACAAGCGCGTCTTCACCTTCGCGCCCAACCCCGCCCCGGGCGCCACCGATCACCGGCTGAGCAGCATCACCTGGCCGACCCAGCAGGTGTGGACCTACAGCTATGATCCCGCACTGCACCGGCTGATATCCGTAACCGATGGTGAGGGGCGCAGCCTGAGTTTCTCGTACTACGCGGCCAACACGCAGCATCGCTCGAACCTGCTCTATCGCGTGCAGGATCACACCGGGCGCTTCGTGCAGCTGGACTACAGCGCGACCACTGACAACAAGGGGCTGCTGTCGACCTTCCGCGATGTGCGCGGGAATGACTGGCAGTACGCCTACGATGCCGCCATTGGCAACCTGCGCGGACTGACACAGCGACTCTCGCCCAACCAGCGCGATGGGAATGGCGCCATCCTCAACGGCACACAGATCGCCATGGAAACGCTCAGCTACACCCTCAATCAGGGGACCGTGACGGGGATTGTGCAGCGGCGCGGACTGAGCACGCCGAGTAATCCGGCAAGCGCCGCGCTGACGACGCAGTATGCGTTTCTTGGCGCGACCACCACGGAGAGCCTCGCTGGAAAGGTCACCACACACTATTTCACCAATGGCGTGTACGTCGGTACGGCGAATCCAGCCGGCCAGCGCAATCAGCAGACGATCGAGCGCAGCTACCGGCCGCGGTTCAGCACCGATCCCAACGGCAATGAGACCGAACTGGCCTGGAGCGCGGATGGCAAGCTGCTCAACAGCGTCAGGGATGCGCTGGGCCAGCAGACGCAGTTCAGCTACAACAGCAACGACACACTCAGCACCAGCACCGATGCCGAGGGACGCCGGACGGAATACACCTACGCAGACACCGCAAACCCGCGCCTGCCCACGCGCATCCGGGTGATCGCCCCCAACGGGACCACCGTGCTGCGCTGGCAGCAGTTCAGTTACGACTCCCGCGGGCGCACGCTGGATGAACGCACACTCGACCCGGCCAACGGCACGACCGTGCAGCAGCGCACCACGCGCACCTACGCCAGCAGCGGCAACGGCAATGGCCTGCTGGAGAGCGTGACACAGGTGGACGTGCTCAATCCGGCCAACAACAGCTCGACCACCTACACCTACGACAGCGTCGGCCGCGTGGTGCGGACGCAGCACAGCAGCCTGTTCGGAAGCTGCAACATCTCGTGCAGCGTGTACGATGCGGCGGGAAATGTCGTCGCGTCGATCTGCAACTACACCAACAGCGGCGCGATCCCCACCACCGTCGCGCAGGCGGTCGCGCTGTACAACCCCGCCCAGCCGGACCAGAACCGTGTGACCACGCACGAGTACGACACGCTGGGCCGGCGCGTGCGCACGGTGACCAACGCCGGCGCCAGCTTCGCGCAGACCACGCTGACGGCCTATGACGCGCTGGACCGCGTGATCCGCACCATCACCAACTACGTCGCCAGCCCCGGCGTGCCCAACCCCAACACCGCCCCGCATTCGGCCTTCCCGCACGGCGCGGACAACACGCAGAACCTGGTGACCGACACAGCCTACAACGCGCGCGGGCTGGTGCGGCTGCAGCGCGATGTCTCCGGCAGCGTGACGCTGATGGGTTATGACGACGCCGACCGGCTGGTGCGGACGGTGCAGAATGCCAGCCAGCCCGACTACAACAACGACTACAGCGGCAGCGGCGCGGACCCCTCGCTGGCAGTCTATGTGGCCAGCAGCGCGCCAGACCTCGACATCATCACGCGCAGCCGCTACGACGCCGCCGGCAACCTGGTGCAGAGCATCGATCCGCTCGGCCGCGCGAGCTTCACCGCGGTCGATGCGCTCAACCGGCCGGTGCGCACCGTGCGCAGCGCCAAAACCAGCGCCACCATCGATCTCAATCCGGGAGACAGCGGCTACAGCGCTGCCAACGACCCGCGCTCCGCCAGCTATGTCCCCTCCGATGATCCTGACCGCGACGCCATCGAGCTGACCGAGTACGATGCGATGGGCCGCGTGTTCCGCACCCAGCGCCTGCTGGAGAACCGCCCCGCCGCGCAGTGGGAGACCACCCTGACGGGTTACGACCGGCTGGGACGCGTGGTGAAGACCATCCGCATGGCCAGCCAGCCGGCCTACAACGTCAGCAGTGACCCGGGCCTGAGCCTGTACGTCGCCAGCAGCGATCCCGACCGGGATATCGTTACGCAGACGGTGTACGACAGCGCCGGGCGGGTGATGTACAGCGAAGACCCGCTGGGCATGCGCACGTGGTTCCGCTACGATGGGTTGGGCCGGCAGGAGCGCACCATCGCCAGCGCGGTGGGCACGGCCACGGACGGCGGCGCGAATGACCCGCGCAGCTTCTCGTACGCGCCCAGCACGCTGCCGGACCGCGATCTGATCAGCGCGACGGTGTACGACAGCGACGGGCGCGTGCAGTCGACGCAGGATCCGCTCTGGCGGATCACGCGCCTGGTGTACGACGCCCTCGGCAGGCAGACGCGCACGATCACCGGCTTCATCGATCAGGGAGAGGATCCGCGCCTGTGGGTGTGGAACAACGGCTGGAAGCGCAGCACCGGCGCGGCCATCAGCCACGGCGCCAGCAGCGACCAGAACATCATCAGCACGACGCAGTACGACAGCCAGGGGCGGGTCTCGGTGACGGGCGATCATCGCAACACCCTGACGCGCACGGTGTACGACGTGCTGGGCCGGGTGGTGATGACCATCCGCGGCTACGTGGCGCAGGGCACGAGCGATCCGGCCGGGTGGGTGTGGGATGCCACCGACGGCCGCTGGGAGACCAGCACCGGCACGGCCATCAGCCTGGGCGCGGACAACGACCAGAATCAGATCAGCACGATGCGCTACGATCTGGCGGGCCGGGTGGTGGGTCAGCGTGAGCCGGGCGGGCAGGAGACGCGCCACGAGTACGACGGGCTGGGGCGGCGCACGCGCACGATCGTCAACTACGTCGATGGCGTGTTCAGCGCCAGCACGCCGGATGTCGACCTGATCAGCAGCACGAGCTACAACAAGCTGGGCCAGGTGGTGGAGAGCACCGACGCGCGCGGCGTGCGCACCAGCACCGAATACGATGCCATGGGCCGCCAGCGCAGCATGACCAGCGCCGCCGGCACACCGCTGGCGGTGACGCGCTTCACCGCTTTCGACAAGGGCGGGCGGGTGCTGCGCGTGATCGAGCACTACCTGCCCCGGCCGGGCGATCCCTCTGCCGATGCGCGCGACACCACCGGCGCCTGGCGCTTCGATCCGGTCAGCGGCGGCACACTGGACGACGAGAACCGCATCACGCGCTTCACGCTCGACCGCGCCGGGCGTGTGGTCAGCAGCGCCGATCCGTTGGGCAATACGCAGCTCACGCGCTACGACAAGGCCGGCCGCATGACCGGCACCACCGACCCGGACGGCATCCCGAGCGAGTATCGCTACGACCGGCTGGGGCGGCGCGTGCTGGTGGTGCAGGCCTTCCTCGCCAACAGCCAGGACCCCGCCAGCTGGGTGTGGGACGCCACCGACGGGCGCTGGGAGCAGTCCGGCGGGGCGGCCATCGCGCACGGCAGCAGCGACCGCAACATCATCGTGCAGGTCAGCTACGACAAGGGCGGGCGCATGCTCTCGCTGCGCGATCCGCGCGGCAGCCTGACCAGCTACAGCTATGACGGGCTGGACCGCCGGCGCACGCTGACCAACGCGCTCAGCCGCACCTGGGCGACGGCCTTTGAGGACCTGGTGACCGGCGAGACGCGCACCACCGTCACCCCTCCCAACGGCGCCAGCCAGCAGGTGCAGCGCGCCTTCGACCGCTTCGGGCGGCTGCGCAGCATCGCCTATCTCAACGAGTCGCCAAAGCGCACGCCGGATGTGCGCTTCTCGTACGACATCCGCGGCAGCCGCACCGGCATCGCCGAGTTCACCGGCGCGAACTTCACCACGCGCGTGCGCGAGACGCGCTTCACCTACGACAAGGCCGGCCGGATGCTGAGCGCGGCCTTCGACAACGACGGCAACGGCACGACCGACCAGACCGTGAGCTATGCCTATGACGCGGGCGGGCGGCGCACGCGCCTGACGCTGCCGGGCGGGCTGAACGTCACCTGCGGCTTTGACGCGCGCGGGCAGATGAGCAGCCTGACCGACTGGAACAGCCAGGCCACCGGCTTCACCTACGACGGCGCGGGCCGGCTGGTGACGGCCGAGCGCAGCACCGGGCTGACCAGCCGCTATGTCTACGACCGGGCCGGGCGGCTGCTGGGCCTGCGCCATGCCACGGCGGCGCGCACGCTGGCCGACTTCCGCTACACCGTCGACCGGCGCGGCAACCGCACGCAGGCGGTCGAGTATCTGGCGCGGCCGGCGACCAGCGCCAGCACCACCATCGCGTGGAACGACGCTTCGCTGCGCCTGCGCGGGGCGTGGAGCGATGCCGCGCCCTTCCGCACCACGACGGCGGTCGCGGCGGCGCTGCAGACCGCGTTCGCGGTGAACAGCGCGGCGGGCAGCGCACCGCAGTTCACCTTCGGCACCGGCCCGGACCACGGGCGTTTCGATGTGTACATCGGCGGGTCGCTGTGGCAGAGCTTCGACGGCTATGCGGCAGCCGCCGGCGAGCGCACGGTGAGCCTGCCGCTGACGGGCGAGGGGCCGTTCACGTTCGAGCTGCGCAACCGCGGCGACCGTCATCCGGCGTCCAGCGGCA
>CAZZJW010000100.1:0-7764 GCA_964654755.1 uncultured Pleurocapsa sp.
GGTCAGTTATCGAGCCGGGGCCGGAGGGGCGCATCACAGCGCTGGCACATGCGACTGTGAACATGTCGCACCCGGATGATTTGAAAAAACTTGCGCACGCAATAGTATCATAGTACTGTATATGCCATGATCTGGATTGCTGCTGAAATGGCAGAACGAAATGCTTGCGTTGCTTTGAAAACCGTGTTATAAGAACAAGTGTTCTGATCAACCATTTGTGCCCGCAGTGCCGATTTCACCACACGCTTGGAGAAACCGTCGATGAGCCAGAACGACGCTTCCGCTTCCCCCGCCCAGCTTGCAGAGGAGATCGGCCGCTGGGCCGGCAATCTGCTGCGCGACTACATGGTGGCACGCGCGCTCATCCTGCGCGCCCGCGCCGGACAGTCCACCGGGCCGGTGCATCTCGACCCTGTCGAGGCCTGCCTCGACCTGCACATCAGCCGCGCTGATTACGAGATGGGGATGCGCTGGCTGCAGGCGCAGCAGCCGCAGTCGGCACGCCTGGTGTCGTTCTGACCCGTCAGGCATCACCCGCATTCGATTGCACGACACGGGCCTGTCTGCAGCGCTGGAGGTTCCGCTACAATAGGCGCAGCGCTGGCCCCCGGCCTGCGCGCCTGTTAGCGGAGGCGAATGCCGGTGAGAACCCTGTCCACCCGCGCGGTGCTGCGTACGTTCGCGCTGCCTGTGCTGCTCGTCGCGGTCGCGCTGGCGGCGCTGCTGGCGGTGCTGACCTCTGACCGCGATCCAGGGGCGCTGCTGGCGGTCTTCACCACCCGCTTCCTGGGAATCTTCATCGAGGCAGCGCCGTTCCTGCTGCTTGGCGCGTTCGCCAGCGGCCTGATCGACGCGTTTGTGCGCCCCGATGACATCGCCCGGCTGATCCCGCGCCGGCCCATCCCCGCTGCCGTCGTGGGTTCGCTGCTCGGCTTCATCTTCCCGGTATGTGAATGCGGTGTGGTGCCGGTGGTGCGCCGCCTGTACACCAAAGGCCTGCCCATCCCGGTCGGCGTGACGTTCCTGCTGGCGGCGCCGGTCATCAACCCCGTGGTGCTGGTCAGCACGGCTGTCGCGTTCGGCGTCGGCCCGATCCTGATCGGTCGCTTCGCCATCACGCTGCTGGTCTCGGTGCTGATCGGGCTGGTGTTCGCGGTGGCCGCTCGCCCGCGCGATGTGCTGCGCCCGTCGTCGTCGGCGCTGGCGACGCGCGCATGGGTGAGCGGAGGCTCGCCCGACGCGCAGCCGGGCGATGTGCTGCCCGTGGCCGCGCGGCGCAGTGTGCTTGGCGGGCTGCGCGTGGCGCTGGGCACGGCCACCAACGACTTCTTCGACATGGGGCGCTATCTGGTCATCGGCTCGCTGCTGGCGGCCACCATGCAGACCTTCATCCCGCAGCAGGCGCTGACCGCGCTGGGAGGCGGCCCGGTGCTGTCGGTGGTGGTGCTGATGCTGATCGCGTTCGTCGTCTCGGTGTGCTCGACGGTGGATGCGTTTCTGGCGCTGGCGTTCGTCAACACCTTCACGCCGGGGGCGATCCTGGCGTTCCTCAGCTTTGGCCCGATGGTGGACATCAAGAGCACGCTGATGTTCGCAGGCGTCTACCGCCCGCGCGTGGTGGCTTATCTCATCCTGCTGCCGCTGCTGCTCATCCTGCTGATCGGCATCTTCATCAACTTCAACATCCCGCTGTAGCGGCGGCAGACCGCTCGGCAGCGGCGATGGGCGCTAGGCCCTGCCGCGCTGGTTTTCCAGCGGTCGCATGAGTTCCAGCAGCTTTGTGGTGGTATTCCAGTTCCGAATGGTCATCGCCTGGTAGGCCGGAGTGCCAATGATCCTGTTCAGGCGGCTGCTGGCGATCCGTTCACTGAGGCGCTGCGAGTAGATCACGCCGTCGCCTGCCCAGATCGAATCGACGCCAGCGCAAGGTGCAAACACGGTCATCGCCTGGTCCGCTTCAATGCCGATGAGAAAAATAGCATCGCTGTGGTACTTCTCGTGCTGCTCTCCGAATCCGGCGGGCTTCTGATCGATAACCCGGGCAAGCTGCGCATACGTCAGCACCAACACGCGGACCCGCACGCTGTCCAGCGCAAAGCTGTCGGGCAAGCGCAGCTCGATGCGCTGCGCGATTGTCTGCGCGTCCTCTGCCGATTGCAGAATGACGTTGCCGCTCTGAATATAGGTGAGGACATTCCTGAAACCGAGGCCTTCCAGAAAGCGCTTCAGTTCTGCCATCGCGATCTTGTTTTTGCCACCCACATTTATGCCGCGCAACAGCACGACATAGGTCGTCAGCGGTTCACGGTCGTCTGTCATCGTCCGATCTCCTGAAATGCCCCCAGCCGGCAGCGCGTGCGGGCCGCCTCACCCTGCCAGCCGTGCGCGCACGCGGCGGGGCAGCAGCGGGGCCAGCCGCGCCCACTCGTCGGCATCCAGCGCGCGCAGCGCCAGCCACAGCCCGGCATACGCTCCGCCCGCCAGCACAGTCGCCAGCAGCACCCCGAAACCGATGCTGACCAGCGCCAGCAGCACGGCCAGCATCGCGCCCGCCGCCGCCAGCGGCCGCCACAGCAGCGCCAGCCACGGCACCGGGCCAAGCTTTGCGCGCAGCAGCCAGTAGAACGGCACGAACAGCACCGCTTCGCTCAGAATGGTGGTGAAGGCCGCCGCCTGATAGCCGTAGCGCGGGATGAGGATGGCATTGCTGATCAGGTTGAAGCCCACCGCAAGGATGAAGGCGCGCACGATCCGCTTCTGCAGGTCCAGCGCCACCAGCATGTACTGGCCGAACGAGTTCATCCAGCCGATGGGGATGCTCCAGATCATGATCTGTGTGGCGATCGCCCCGTCCGGCAGATACGCCGGGCCGCCCAGCAGCGCCGTCAGCGGCGTCGCCAGCGCGAAGAAGATCACCGCGAAGGGCAGCGCCATGCTGAACAGCAGCTTGATCGCCAGGATGTATGTGCGCCGCAGCGCCGCCGGATCGTCCTGCGCCTGCCGGCTGAGGCGCGGCAGCATCGCCTGCGTGAAGAACGCCGGGATGATGTTGAGCGCCGTCACCCACTTGTAGGCGATCTGGTACTGGCCGACCATCCACCCGCCGTGAATCGCCTCGATCAGCACCACGTCGATCTGGAAGAAGATCGTCGCCAGAAAGTGGTTGAGCATGAGCGGCCAGCTCTCGCCGGCCATGCGCCGCATGAGCGCGCGCTCGGGCCGCGGCAGCCGGCCCCCGCCCAGCATGGCGCGTCCGTTCCACGCCAGCACCGCCAGTGTGATGACGTTGGTGACGATGCTGACCGCCGCCAGCCCGACGATGCCGAAGCCGAGCAGCAGCACGATCAGCCCGCCCACCGTCTTGCACAGTGTCGCCAGCGTGGTGACGAACGCCGGCGTCTCGGCGCGCTCAAAGGCGTAGAACAGCGCGGTCAGGCCGGTGCTCAGGCTGTTGGGCAGCAGGCCGATGTACAGGATTCCGATCGCCAGCAGCACATGCGGCTCCAGCGGCGGCGTGGCCGTGCTCTGGCGGATGCCGAGGAAGCCGGCCAGCAGCGGCACGCCCAGCAGCGCCAGCCCGATGCGCATGGCGCTGGTGTTGAAGAAGTAGCGCCGCGCCTTGTCCCGGTCGCGCGAGACCTCGCGGGTGAGGAACAGGTTGAGGCCGAAGTTGGTGAAGATGTCGAACCACACGAACACCACGCCGGCGAAGAAGTACGCGCCGGCTTCTGCCGGGCCCAGCAGGCGCAGCATGACGAAGGCGAAGGCGAAGTCGATGCCGCGGTTGAACAGGTTGAGGAGGATGGGCGCGGCGCTGTTGCGCGCCAGGCGGTGCAGACTGTCATCGCCGGCGCCGGCGGGGGCCGCCAGCAGCGCCCGCCAGGCGTACGCGCCGGCCAGCAGCAGCAGCGCGAGCGCGCTCAGGAAGCTGGCGAACAGGCCGAGCTGGAACGACGCCGGGCTGTACACCACGCGCACCGTCCATTCGCCGGGCGGCACGCGCACGCCGATGAAGCTGCCGTCGATGCGCGCGATGCTGACCTCGGTCTCGTCCTGCTCGCTCCCGCCCGGTGGCCGCACATAGGCCCGCCAACCCGGCAGGTCGTTCTCGCTGACGACCAGCGTCGAGGCGCCGTCCGCCGTCACCGCGTACACCCCCTCGCGGGAGGTGCCGCTCAGCCGCGCCACTGCCGTGCCGGGGGCGGAGATGGCGTCTGGCGTTCCGGGGACCAGCATCGCGCGCGGGTAGGCATCGCCATTCTCCCAGATGCGCACGGCGTCGTCCTCATACGCCAGGCGGAAGCCGGGCACGGCGCCGATGTCTGTGCTGCGGTGCGTGATGACGAAGCGGATGTTGAGCGCATCCAGCCGCTGCGATTCGAGCGCGCTGCGCACATCGAAGCCCAGCGCCGGGTCATAGGCGGTGTAGAGCGGCGCGATGCGGTTGTAATCGAGCTGCACCTGCGGCGCGAGGCCCTGCAGGGTCTCGACGATCTGGCGCGGGATGATGCTCTCGTAGCCGCGCACATCGTCCAGCCCGTCGCGCAGCGTCATGTTGGCCTGGAAGAGCGGGCGCTGCGCCGGATCGTCGAGGGTGATGTAGCGCCACTGTCCCTGCTGCTGGCGCAGCCACTCGATGGCTGGTGGGCGATAGTCCAGCCAGCGTGGGTCGCTGGCCGCGTGGAAGCCGCCTGAGGCAATCAGCAGGTCGGCGGCGGCGGCGGCAAGCGCCAGCGCGGCGAAGGCCTGCCACTGCAGCGGGAAACGCGGGCGGCGTACGCTCAGGCCGAGGAACACGCCGCCGCTGAGCAGCAGCATCACGCCCAGCACCAGCACGTTTGGCGCCTGCACGCTGAAGAACATCTCCGGCGTGGGGAAGACGCTGCTGGCCGGCGCGCCGCTGGCCGTGACCATGCCGTTGAGCAGCCGGGTGATGAGCGGGGCGAGCGCACTGAAGAACACGCGCCCCAGCGCCAGCGCCGCCAGCGTGCCCGCGCCCAGCGCGATCAGCGCGCCGCCAGCGATGCGCGCCCGGCGCCGGCCCGGTGCGTCGCGATCGGTGGCGAGGCGCACGAGTGCATCCAGCCCGAAGCCAGCCAGCACCGCGGCGCACAGCGTGAGCGCGAAGATCCAGCGGAAGGGCGAGTGCAGCTGGTTGATGCCGGGCAGGCCGTAGTACAGCAGCGCATACGTGGGCAGGCCGAACATGAAGCTGAGCGACAGCCCCGCCAGCACGGCGAAGATGACGCGGTACGGCGGCCCGCCCGGGCGGCTGCGCGGCGCGATCAGCGCGAAGGCGGCCAGCACCAGCGGCAGGATGCCCAGGTAGAGCGCCGCCTCGACGTAATTTTTGATGCCCCACTCGGTGTGCACGATGCGCGCGCCGGCGCTGTTGCGGATCACCTGCTCGGCCAGCGACACCGTCTGCCCGGTGAACACGTCAAGGTACGCGTGCTGCGCCGGGCTGCCGTAGAAGTTGGGCAGCGCGAACTGGATCAGGTCGCGCGGTGGGTGCGCCCAGCTCAGCACCTCGGCCAGCGTGCTGCTGCTGCTGCGGAAGTTGAGGCTGGCGAGTTCGAACAGCGGCAGAAACTGCACGGCGCCCAGCCCCAGCCCCAGCGCGATCATCAGCAGCATCCAGCCGGCGGCCCCCGCCAGCCCGGCCCACTGCTGGCGGTTGTGCCGGCTCGTCCACAGTGCCCAGCCCAGCCGGCAGGCGGCGTAGTAGGCGCTGATGAGCAGGGTGTAGTACACGATCTCGACGTGGCCGGCCAGGATGCACAGCCCCAGCGCCAGCGCCCCGATGGCGGCCCACGGCGCGGCTGCCGGGCGGCCACGCAGCAGCGGGCGGCGCTGCACGATGTTCTCGATCATCAGCAGCAGCAGCGGCAGCCACGCCGCCCCGGCGATGATCATCGGGAAGACCGCGCTGATGATGAAGAACGCGCTGAGCTGATATGTCACGCCGGCCAGCAGCGCCCCAGCCCGGCCCGCGCCCAGCCCGCGCAGCAGCGCCCACATCGCCAGCCCGCCCAGCCAGAGCTGCACCACGCTGAACCAGCCGTAGGCGCTGGCCAGCGGCAGCGTGTAGGTGATCAGGCTGAAGGGGTAGAGCGTGCTTTGCTGGCCGGCGGCCAGAAACGGCACACCGCCGAGCTGATGCGGGTTCCACAGTGGGAACTCGCCCTGCCCGAACGACTCCAGGATGAACGCCTTCCACTGCATATTCTGCAGCACCAGATCGCTCACCAGATGGTTGTGCGGGATCTCTGGCGGCGGGCTGTCTGCCCCGGTCGCGCCGCGATAGCTGGCATACGGCTCGTACTGATACAGATTCTCGGCAGGCAGCAGGGTGCGCCCGCCGACGGTCTGCGGCCAGAAGGCGATCAGCGGCAGCGCAAACAGCAGCGCAGCGGCCAGCAGCGCGTGGCGGCAGCGCACGATCAGGCGGCGCAGGCGGATCATGGGCGTGAGGACGGGCGGGTGGAGGCGCAGCGGCTGCGCAGCCCTGTGCGGGCGGCTGGGCGAACGATCACGGCGTGTAGGGCATCCCCTTCGCAATCGGCATTTCGCAACTATACTCTGTCGCTGTACCGCTGTCTATTCTGGAACAGGAGCCGCTGATGTCCGCACGCCTGCCTTCTGCCGCTGTGGATGCCGCCGTCGATACGGTGGCGCCGTTTCTGGTGGCGCTGCTCAACACGCCCAGCCCGACCGGCTACACGGACGATGCTATCGCGCTGTGTCGCGAGGCCAGCGAGGCGCTGGGCTGGCCGGGGCTGCACGCCAGCATCACGCGCAAGGGCGCGCTTCTGCTCACGCTGCCCGGCGCGGCGGAGGACGCCCCGCGCGGCATCACCGCGCACATCGATACGCTGGGCGCGATGGTCAAGGAGATCCGCCCCAGCGGCCGGCTGAAGCTGACGATGATCGGCGGCTCGCCCTGGACCGCGGTCGAGTACGAAGGCGTGACCGTGCGCGCCAGCGATGGCAGCCTGGTGCGCGGCAGCATCGTGCCGGTCAACGGCAGCACGCATGTCAACCGCGATGCCGCCACCATGCCGCGCAACGAGAACACGCTCGAGGTGCGGCTGGATGCGCTCACCCGCAGCGCCGCCGACACGCGCGCGCTGGGCATCGCCCCGGGTGATTTCGTGTTCTTCGATCCGCGCGTGGAACTGAGCGAGGCGGGCTTCATCCGTTCGCGGCATCTCGACGACAAGTTGTGCGCGGCGGCGGTGCTGGCGGCGCTGCACGCGCTGCGCAATGCCGGGCTGGCCGGGCCGCTGCCGCAGACCACGCATATCCTGTTCAGCAATTACGAGGAGGTGGGGCACGGCGGCGGCGATGGTTGGCCGGCGGCGCTCGATGAGTATCTGTGCGTCGACATGGCGGCGATGGGCGACGGGCAGACCTCGGACGAATTCAGCGTGACGCTGTGCGTCAAGGACAGCAGCGGGCCGTACAGCTTCGCCCTCAACGAGAAGCTGCGCCGGCTGGCCGCCGAACACGAGATCGCGCTCACGACCGACATCTACCCGTACTACGGCTCAGACGGCTCGGCCTACTGGCGTTCTGGCGGCGCGGCCCGCGTGGCGCTGATCGGGCCGGGCGTGGACTCGTCGCATGGGTACGAGCGCGGCCACCGCGACGGTCTGCGCGCGACGGCGCATCTGATCGCGGCGTATCTGCTGGCAGAGTGACCCGGCGGCCTCATCCCCCGGCGCAGTGGCCTCATCCCCCGGCGCAGGGCAGCCTCATCCC
>CAZZJW010000101.1:0-7737 GCA_964654755.1 uncultured Pleurocapsa sp.
CCCCGGCAGCCGCTGCTGCAGAAGGGCGCAGCATCTGGGAGGTGTTCGGCGTGCAGCGACCAGAAGCACTGCTTAGCGCCATCCCGGATGCCCCAGCTTCCCCAACTGTCACACAGGTGGCGCAGCGGGTATCCACGCCCGAAACCGCGCACACCCGCATCGGACTCCGCGCGCGCCAGCGGCGCAGTGCTGCCGGCGTACGCTATCCCTGATACAGATCCCGCAATCCGAACATCCCGGAAGGGGCAGTGATGTCTACCCAGCGCCTGTATTACACGGACAGTCACGCACGCACCTTCACGGCCCAGGCGCAGGCGAGTGAGTTCGACGGTCGGCCTGCATTGCTGCTCGATCGCACATTGTTCTATCCGACAGGCGGCGGCCAGCCGAATGACACCGGATCGCTCAACGGCATCCCAGTCCTCGATGTCGTCGCGCGGGAGGATGGCGAGGTGCTGCACGTGCTGGAGCAACCCATCGCCTCCGGCCCCGTCAGCGGTGAGATCCACTGGCAGCGCCGCTTCGATCACATGCAGCAGCACACCGGCCAGCACATTCTCACGCAGGCGTTCGTCCAGACCAGCAGCGCGCATACCGTTGGATTCCACCTCAGTCCGACCTCGCTCACCATCGACCTGGACAACGCCAGCCTGAGCGCCGCTGAGCTCGACCGCGCTGAGGCGCTCGCCAACCAGGTGGTGTGGGAAAATCGCCCGGTGCGTGCCCGCCTGATCGACCCAGAGCAAACCGAGGGTGTGCGCATCCGCCGCCTGCCCGGCCAGATTCACACCGATGGCCTGCGCGTGATCGACATTGCCGACTTCGACCAGACCGCGTGCGGAGGTACACATGTCGCTGCCACCGGCGAGATCGGCATGATCAAGATCCTCCGGGCGGAGAAGCGCGGCGATCGCCTGCGCGTGGAATTTCGCTGCGGTGGGCGTGCGCTCGCCGACTACAGCGAGAAGAACGCGATTGCGAGCAGGCTGACCGCTGCGCTCACCGTCGGGCTGGCGGAAGTCCCCGATGCCATCGACCGCCTGCGTGAGTCGCTGCGCAGCGCTCAGCGCGAAGCAGAAACCCTGCAGCGCCGCGTACTGGAAGCCGAAGCGCAGGCGCTGGCCACCACTGTTCCTGTGCGCGACGGCGTGCAGCGCATCGTGCTGGCTGCCACCGGGCGTCCCGCCGCTGACCTGCGCACACTGGCGGGGGCGCTGGTAGGGCGGCCTGGCCGCGTCGCGCTGCTGGGCACGGTCAACGGCGACCGGGCGGATGTGCTGTTCGCGCGCTCCGCCGACCAGCCGCACGACATGGCCGCTTTTCTGCGCGAGACGCTGGCAGCGCTGGGCGGGCGCGGCGGCGGCCAGCCGTCGCTGGCGCAGGGCAGCGCACCGGCCTCAGTGGAGGCGCTGCAGGCCGCGCTGGATGCGCTCGCCGCCCGGCTCTAGCGCAGCGCGCGCGCCCAGCCCTGCGGGACCCGGCTGCTGAACGCGATCTCCCGCGCGCCGAGAAACTGCCCCAGCCGCTCGAAAGCCACCCGGGTATCATTGCCTGCTGCGGAGTCCATCGGGGCATGTGCCTCAGCGAACACCTGGTCAACCTGCAGCCGTCGTGCGCCGCGCTCGTACCGCGCATCCACGCGCCCGATCAGCCGGTCGCCCCGCAGGATCGGCAGCACGTAGTAGCCGAATTTGCGCTTGTCCTTCGGCACATAGATCTCGATCGTGTAGTCGAAATCGAACAACAGGCGCGTTCGCGCGCGGTCGCAGATCAGGTTGTCGAAGGGTGACAGCAGAGTCGTGCGCGGCTGCCAGTCTTCCCCTGCCAACGTCTGCATCAGTGCAAGATCCTCTGCATGCACGACCCACGGGCCGGGCAGCGCCTGACCCTCGTCATCGGCCAGCTGCACCGCCACGACGCTGCCGGCGGCTGTCAGCCGTTCCAGCGCATGAGTCAACCGCGGATAGCGCCCACGGGTGAAGTGCGCGCGGATGTGCGCGGGCCGCGCCACACCCAGTGCGCGCAGCGCCAGCGCTGCCGACTGCTCCGTCACATGGTCCGCATCAGCGATCTCAGCGCCCGACCAGTGTGGATGCAGCCGCTCGGTCAGATCCCACAGCTTCTGCCCGCCGCGTCGGCCTGCCACGCCGATCACGCCACCAATCCACAAATGATCGAGCATGCGGCTGACGTTGCGGCCGGAGGTCCAGCCGGTGGACACCCACTGTTCCGGATGGATGCCGTCCGCTTCCAGCTCACGCGAGAGCAGCGGCCCACGGCGGGTGATCTCCGCCAGCACATGCGCACGCAGCGCGTCATTGCGATCGAGCCAGGTGCGAACACGCGCTGAGTACGGGTCCTCGCCACGCGCATGCGCCCGCATCATCGGCAGGTGCAGCGCATAGTCCTCCGACAGCACGATGGACGCGGCATGTGCCCAGTATTCAAACAGCGAACGGTCCGTCCACAACAGATGATCGAGCGCCTCCAGCGGATACGGCCCCACCCGGCTCCATAGCACCAGCAGGTGGCTGCGCGCCACCGCACTGATCGGATCGAGCTGCAGGCAGCGCAGCGAACGCGCCACGTCCAGCAGGCCTTCGGGTGTCGGCGGCACAGGCGGACCGGCCAGCCGCTGTCGCGTCACCGCCAACCGCCGTACCATCTGCAGCGTGAGTCGTGGAAGCGTCTTGCTCATCAGCTCTCCTGTTCCGAGCACCGCAAAGCGAAAATCTGTTCTGCTATTGTATGCGTTCTCCCTGCGCTTTCCAAACGCCACTGGACAGCCCGCGCCGGCCCGCTACGATAAGCGGCATGAGCGCTCTCCCGCTGGTCTCCGTTCGCCCCACCCTTGCCAGACTGCTGCCGTGGTGCATGCGAATCGCCGCTGTGGTGCTGCTGACCAGCCTGCCCGCGCCAGCGCCACCGCGCGCCACGCCTGGCCCGGACCAGATCGTCGAAACACAGCATCCGCAGATGTGCGTGCACACACGCCTGATCGACGAAGTTGATGAATGGAAGATTCAGCGTTCGCTGCAGATGGTGCGCGAGATGGGAGCGCCGAACATCGTTGAGTTCTTTCCGTGGGCCTACATCGAGTCGACCGAGGGGCGCTACGACTGGGGCCAGGCAGATCGCATCGTGCGCCATGCGCGCAATCAGGGCGTGCGCATCATCGCACGGCTCGGGCTGGTCCCGGGCTGGGCGCAGCAAGGCGCAGACGGGCGTATGACGCTCAACACCCTGCCCGAGACACGCTATGCGGAATTCGCCCGCTTTGCAGCCGCCTTCGCGCAGCGCTATGCCGGCGTGATCGATCAGATCATCATCTGGAACGAGCCCAACCTCGCGTTCGAATGGGGATACCGCGAGGTCTCGCCCGCGGCCTACGCCCGGCTGCTGCAGGCCGTTTATCCGCGCATCCATGCCGCCAACCCGCAGGCACAGGTGCTGGCCGCGCCGCTGGCGCCCACGCTCGAGCCAGCGGGCAGCCCCGCCGCGATGAACGACCTCGACTACCTGCGCGCGCTGTATGCCGCCGGCGCCGCGCCCTACTTCGATGCGCTGGCCATGCATCCGTACGGCTTCACACAGCCGGCCATGCAGCCGCCATCATCCGACCGGCTGAACTTCCGCCGCGCCGAACTGCAGCGCGCCATCATGGTCGAGCATGGGGACGCGCACAAGCCGGTCTACATCACCGAGATGGGGTGGAACAGCAGCGAACGCTGGGTGTATGCGGTCACGCCAGCACAGCGCGCCGCGTACACGCTGGATGCGCTGGTGCTGGCCGATCGTTGGCCGTGGCTGCGCAGCGCGTGCATCTGGGTGTTTCGCTTCCCGGCGCCCACCTTCAGCTACCCGGATGGTTTCACGCTGGTCGATACCGAGTTCCAGCCGCAGCCGCTCTATCTGGCGCTGCAGGCCCACGCGCTCGGCGCCGCTCAGGAGGCACGGCCATGGCTGCCCGCGCCCGCCGCCCGCTGATGACGTTGGCGCTGCTGCTTGCACTGGCCGGCGGCGTGCTGTTCGGCGCGCGCGCGCTGCGCCACTGGCTGCGCCCGCCAGAGCCGATGCTGCCCCTCGGCGTGCTGCGCGTCGGCATCGACCCAACCATGCCGCCATTCGCGTGGATGGACAGCGCAGGGCGCGTGCACGGCATCGAAGCCGAACTGGCCCGCGCGCTCAGCACCGCGCTCGGCGTGCCCGTACAGTTCATCCCGCTCGGCTACGATGGGCTGTACGATGCGCTCGAAACCGATCAGGCCGATGTGCTGATCTCAGGGCTGATGCCCGTCAGCGCGCGGATGTCGCATGTGCGCTACAGCATCTCCTACTACAACGCAGGACTGGTGCTGGTCTCCCCACAGGAGCATGCGTTGCCAGACATGCCCTCACTGAGCGGGCTGCACCTGGCTTACGCCTATGGGACCGATGCCGACAGCGAAGCGCAGCGGTGGCTGCGCCGGATCGCGCCGTTTGAGCCGCGACCATACGAATCGCCATCCATCGCGCTGGACGCCGTGCGGCTGGGGGACGCGGATGCGGCGCTCGTCGACAGCACCAGCGCACGGCTGTACGGACGGACGCATCCCGGTTGGGAGGTGCACAGCGCTGATATCACTGTTCTGCCGTACGCCGCAGCCATCCGCATTGGCCGTCCCACGCTGGCAGACGCCATCGATCGCGCGCTGGCGCAGATGCGCGATAACGGGCAGATTGACGCCATCATCGCGAGCGGCTTCGCGTCCGCCGTCTGGACGCCGCCTGCCCGGCCAGCTATACTGGCGGCATGATGCGCATCGGCCTCGATCACCGCCTGACCGCCTATCGTACGGGCGGCATCAGCACGTACGTCACGGAACTTGCGCGTGTGCTGCCCGCGCTGGACCCCGAAAACGACTACACCCTGTTCTTCCACCGCCGCCAAGCCAATCCGCAGGCCCAGCCGCCTGCCTGCGCCGCCGTCCTGTGGACGCCGTGCCACCACCGCCTCGAGCGCCTGGCGCTGAGCGCAGAGCTGGCACGTTTTCGCCTCGATCTGCTGCACTCCCCGGACTTCATCCCGCCGCTGCGTGGCGCGAAACGGCACGTCATCACCGTGCATGACCTGACATTCCTGCACTATCCGCAGCATCTCACCGCCGAGAGCCGGCGCTACTACAACGACCAGATCGCCACCGCCGTGGCCCATGCCGATCACATCCTGACGGACAGCGAAAGCAGCCGCCGCGACATGATCACCATGCTTGGCGTCGCCGCTGAGCGCATCACCGTGCACATGCTCGGCGTCGACCCGCTGTTTCGCCCGCCGGATGCAGCCGTGCTGGCGCACTGGCGCGACGCGCTCGGCCTGCCCGCGCAGTACTGGCTGTTCGTCGGCACGTTTGAGCCGCGCAAGAACATCCGCGGGCTGCTGGAAAGCTATGCGCGCATCCGCAGCCTGCGGCCAAACGCACCCGCGCTGGTCCTCGCCGGCACGCGCGGCTGGCTGCAGGATGACGGCACGGCGCGAATCGGCGCGCTGGGGCTGGAGGCGCACGTCCATCGCATCGAAGGCGCACCCCGCGAGGCCCTCCCCGCGCTCTATGCGGGTGCGCTCGCCATCGTGACTCCGTCGTTCTACGAGGGCTTCGGGCTCCCCGCGCTGGAAGGCATGGCCTGTGGGACCGTGCCAATCGTCAGCAATCGCTCCTCCCTGCCGGAAGTCGTCGGCGAAGTCGGGCTTCAGATCACCCCGGAAGACACCGACGCGCTGGCGCAAGCCATGCTCCGCCCGCTGGACGATCCGGACTGGCATGCTGCACAGGTCCGCGCCGGGCGCACCCGCGCAGCGCAATTCACCTGGGAAAATACCGCGCGCATCGTGCGCGATGTCTACAAGGCAGTGCTCGCATGAAGGTTCTGTTCGTCACGCCCAATTTCCCGTTCCCCCCCCAGAGCGGCAGCGGCCTGCGCGCGTATGGCCTCATCCGCGGCCTGCGCGAAGCTGACCCGAGCGTGCGCGTCGATCTGCTCGCCTTTGCCGAGCCCGGGAACACGCCAGACGCCAGACCGCTGGCGCAGTTGTGCGGGCAGATCAGGACGGTAGCCACTCCTGCCCGCAGCAAACAGGCGCGCATCAGGACGCTGCTGTTCTCAGGACGCGCCGATATGGCAGAGCGTCTCGCATGCGCGGCGATGCGCGTGCAGTTGCACGAAATGCTGGCCGCACAGCGCTACGACTACATACTCTATGTCGGGCTGGAGACCGCCATCTATATGCCTCTGGCGCGTCAGCTTCAGCCGGACGCCCGCCAGATCTACGACGCCGCCAATGTCGAGCATGTGCTTCAGCAGCGCATCGGCATGGTCGATCGCCGGGCGCCGAAGCGCCTGCCCGCCGCGCTGTACTCTGCGCTGCAGGTCGGGCGCATCCGCCGCGCCGAGTCCGCGCTGTGCAAGAGCGCGGACATCGTGACGGCCGTCTCCGACGAGGATGCGCGTCAGCTTGCTGGTTTCCGCCCCGACCGGCAGATCACCGTGGTGCCGAACGGCATCTTCGTCGAGGATTACGCCCACGCCGAAGACTCGCTCGACCTGGAGCCACACGCGCTGGTGTTCACAGGCAAAATGGACTACCGTCCCAACATCGATGCCATGCAGTGGTTCTGTGCAGACGTTTTGCCACGCATCTCGGAACCCATCCCGGACGTACGCCTGTACATCGTCGGCCAGAAACCTCATCCGAGCATTGCTGCGCTTGGCAGCGCGCATGTGCAGATCACCGGCTGGGTCCCCTCCGTCGCGCCTTTTCTGCACCAGGCCGCCGTGTACGTCACCCCGCTGCGGGTGGGCAGTGGCACCCGCCTGAAGCTGCTGGAAGCCGCGGCTGCAGGCTGCGCTATCGTCTCGACTCCACTCGGTGCCGAGGGGCTGCATCCGGACCTGCAGGCGGCCATGCGCCTGGCGGATGGTGCCGATCGCTTCGCCAGCGCTGTCGTCACGCTGCTGCGTGATGCAGACGCGCGCGCGCAGCTGGGAGTACAAGCCGAAGCGGCGGCGCGTGAGCACTACGACTGGTCCGCCATCATCCCCAGGCTAACGCGCGTGCTGGAGCAAGATGCGAATGGATAAGGACACGCTCGCACAGCGCAACCGCGCCCTCACCGAGGCCTATCATCAGCGCCCGCTGAAGTACGCCCTGCGCGACCAACTGCTGCGCGCCGCCGCCGCCATTCCGCTGCCAGCCCGGCCAGCACAGCGCGAGCGCGTCCTGCTCATCCGTCCGGATCACCTCGGAGACGTGCTGCTCGCCACACCCGCTTTTCGCCTTCTGCGCGAAGCCCTCCCCGGCGTGGAACTGCACGCGCTCGTCGGCCCGTGGTCCAGCGACATCCTCGAGGGCAATCCCGATCTCGATCAGGTGCTGACGTTGTCGTTTCCCGGATTTCGCCGTACCCATGCAGGGCATGTGTCCAGCCCGTACCGCCAGGCCATCACCGATGCGCGCCGACTGAGGCGCATCGGATACAGCGCCGCGCTCATCCTGCGACCCGATCACTGGTGGGGAGCGATGCTGGCGCGCTGGGCGGGCATCCCCCGGCGCATCGGTTTTGATCTGCCGGGCATGCGCCCGTGGCTGACGGACTGTCTGCCGCTACCGTCCGCGCACGCCGTTCAGCACAACGCGCTGCTGGCGGCACATCTGGCGGGCATCACCGCGCCGGATCGCGACGCACTTGCGCTCCGCCTGAG
>CAZZJW010000102.1:0-7547 GCA_964654755.1 uncultured Pleurocapsa sp.
CACATCCTCACACTCAGCGCGCATATGCCCGTGTTACGGCGTACTCTACGGACATTGGATCGCCCAGGCGCGTGGATGCATCCAGGACTTCGATGCCAACGATGTTCCCTTTGGCATCGTAATCCAGGATGATCCCCGGCTTGTCCTCGTCACTCTCTTCGACTGGAACGTCACTGAAAGTGATGCTCAGCACATCTGTATCGGGATCGTAGATGATCTTCATGACTCGCTCCAGTACTTTTCGATCTTGCTCGTGCGATAGGCGGTGATGACAGCGGCGGGGTCTTCGTGCTCGTCCACAATCACCCGAACCAGGCAGATCTTGTCGCCAATCTGCACTTTTGACTGATATGCACTTCGCCGGTGATCAGCAGGGACGATCTGCCCGGGCTGTTCCAGGACGCTTTGCAGCACGTCGAGCGGGATCTGACGGCGCTCGCATTCAGCTTTGGCGTGGTCAGAAATGCGAAATCTCATTCCTTATCCTGCGCTTCGTGGCTGAAACCCGATTCTACACTGGTCTTCCCCACCGCCGCCTCGATCACGCGCACACCGTCCGCGTCCAGCCCGTACGCCTGGCAGACGAGCGCGTTGACCCCGGTTCCAGGTCCTTCACGACCCCCGCACAGCCGCTGCCTGCTTCTGCGACGCGTTCAGGATCGTGATCCCCACCCATTCATCATCATGATAGTGATAGATATTCCCATCCGCTTCCATGATGCTGTCATTGGCCTGCTGGGGTTTGCGAAAGCTGATGTACAGCACATCCGCCTCAGCATCGTAATCGGTCCACATCTGGCGGGCAGGAAGTGCCAATACCTGCCCGATTAACTCTCTTGAGATGGTGACCATATCACCAGTCCCTTCTGCTCCACCTTTTGCGGCCTGGACGTGAAAAACGCGGTCATCACAAACCCATCCGGTTGATCCCGATACACGACGACGGCGGTTTTGCGTGTGATATTCGTTCTTTCGTACGCTCGCAGCGCCAGCGATTCGCCGTGTTCGCCCGCCACGATGCGATCCGGCTCGGCAAGCGTTTCCAGCACTTTATCCAGATTGCCGGACATGTAATCGTGGGCTTCGGTGACATGCGCCCATTGGCGGGCGGTCACCCGGATGGTGTGCCCATGAACTGAAACCAGTGTGTGCAGCACATCATCGGGCATGATTAGTCCGTTTCCGGCGGATCGTCTGACCGTGATTCTACACCGGTCTTCCCCACCGCCGCCTCGATCACGCGCACGTCGTCCGCGTCCAGCCCGTACGCCTGGTACACGAGCGCGTTGAGCTGCGCCTCCAGCGCGGGCAAGCGTTCTGGGTGGGTGGTGGCGGCCTCCTGGCACGCCTGTGCTGCCGCTGCGATCCGTGCGCGCAGTGGCGCGGGCGGGTCGGGGATGGGGAGTTGGGAAACGTATTGATTTTTTAGGCGGATATAGCCACCTCGAATGGTGGAACTGATTTGCTTAATGAAGAACCCGGATACAGTCGAATTCAAAATTCCTAACAAGAAGTGATCGGATTCCGGTATAACAAACGCAGTCATATCTGGGTAAGCACCCGCATCATCTATTGCAAAAGCTGGTCTTGACGCAATATCGGGGTACACAATCTTGCGAGATGAAAACGCGCTGGCATAACTTGGAGCATATCGACTGAAGCTATACCAAGGATGACGACCATCACGTACTTCAGGACGAGCCTCAAGTTCTTCCCTGAATTTAGATAGGTGTCTTTTGATTATGGGGTAATCATCAATATCGAAAGCCCAGGGCACGTAGATTACCCAAAGCGTAGGCAGCGTAACCAGCCAAGGATCAATGTCCTTTCCGCGTAACCATCGATGGATAATCGCTTTGGTTCTTGGGTCCTCAGAAACGATTGAATCGTAGGTTGTTTCATCTATAACAAATGCGGAATTGAAGCCAGTTTTTAGACCGACAAAGAAGCGATCATTACAATAGGTTTGTAGACGCTGATTTGTTCCAATTCGCGACATTAGAGAAGCAATTGCACTACTTGATATACTCCATTCTTTTTCTGAAAATGTATCTTGCTGTATGCCGAGTGCAGATTGTGCAATAGAGCGACCAAGATTATCTAAGTATTCCAAGTCTGTGATATGAATAGCTTTTGTATCGGCGCGTTCATTGTGCTTCTCTGCAATTAAGATGCATGGGTATGCCGTCGCATCGAACACGGGCAGATCGCCAAAGTCGATGATCGCATTCATGCGAAGGTTGGCGCTCAAGAATTTGCGTAAGCCTTTGCCATAATTGGCGCGCAGGTACTTGTTCGACGTGATGAATGCCATCTGCCCGCCCGGCTTCAGCACGTCGTAGCCCCGCGCATAGAAGTACACATACAGATCGGCCGTCCCCGCGTACACGTCGGCGTAGATCGGCGTGATCCGGAACTCGTCCTTCTGCGCCCCCAGCAGTTCCCCGCGCACATACGGCGGATTCGCCACCACGATGTCGAAGCCGCCCTTCTTCTCGAACACCTCGCTGAAGTGCAGCCGGTACAGGAAAAACGGCGGGGTGTAGTCCGGGCGGTTCAGCGCCGCTTCCATCCCGCTCAGCCGTTCCAGCCGCGCCACCGCCCCCTTCAGCTGGCGCTCCTCAGCCGCCTTCAACTGGCCCCGCGTCTGCGCCGCGCGCTTGCCCATCCGGTCGATCACATCCTGCGCCGCCGCCGCCTTTTCACGCAGCGCCGTCGCCACAATCAGCCGCTCCTGCGCCAGGATCTCCGGCTTCAGACGCCTGCGCGCTTCCGGCGGAGCGTCGAAGTACCGCCGGCGCAGCTCGTCCAGCCGGTGCCGCGCGCGGTCGGTCTCGAACAGGCCCAGCCCGGGCTGCGCTGGCCGGACATCCGCGCCGACCAGCGCCGCCGCTTCACCGGTCAGTACCGGTTCACCATCGATCGTCTCGATCAGGCTGTTGCCCGCCATCAGCTTGTAGTCCAGGTTGGGCAGCGGCCGCGCCTGCTCCAGCGTCTGATCGACCACCAGCGCCAGCCACAGCCGCAGCTGCGCGATCTCGATCGCCTCCGGCTTGATGTCCACGCCATACAGCGTGTCGCGGATGATCGCTTCCTTCCAGCCAGAGACGGTCGCGGCGTCCGGCGGGGACGCAGCAGGATGCAGGGCCGCCCGGCAGGCGGCGCGCAGGCGCAGCAGTTCGTTCAGCATGCCGATCAGGAACGAGCCACTGCCCACCGCCGGGTCGAGCACCGTCAGCGTGTCGAGCGCAGCATCCAGCCGGGCGGCCTGCTCTGGCGCCAGTGCCGCTGTGGCATCCGGATCGAACAGGCGGCGCAGTGTCTCGCGCGGGACACCGGCGCTCTCCTCGGCATAGCCGGCCAGCGCCTCCTGGCACATGTAGGCCACGATCGGGCGGGGGGTGTAGAAGCTGCCGCTCTGGCCGCGGTCGCGCTCCTCCAGCAGGTTCTCGAACACCTTGCCCAGCATCTCCGGGTCGACGGCCACGTCCTGTTCCAGCGGGGTGTCGTTGGTGATGGTGAAGTTGTAGCGGTTGAAGAAGTGCAGCAGCCCATCGGCCTGGTTGGGGTCAAACAGCGAGTCGGGCAGCACGATCGGGCCATCGGGATCGCGATCGCGGTCGAACAGCCCGCCGTTGAGATAGGGGATGCGCACGCCCTCCCAGCGGGTGATTCCGCCGGGGCGCGGGGTGTTGAGCGTGTCGAAGAACAGCGGATCGAGCACGTCCTGATAGTAGTGGTAGGTTTCCCCGCTGGCCGCGCCCGTGGCGCCTGCGTTCTGCCGCTGAATGGCGACGAAGCGCTCGCTCAGGAAGCGTGCGCGGCCACCCAGCCAGCCCTTGCGCTGCAGAAAGTACAGGAACATCAGCCGGCCCAGCAGGCGCTGCGTGAAGGCATGCAGCTTGTCGGGGTCGTAGAAATCGCGTACGCCGGGGTTAGCGCGCTTGATGGCGGCGCGGGCGCGCTCGTAGTGGCCGCGATAGTCATCGTAGAAGCGCTTCGTCACCACGGTGACGTTGAAGGCGTCGCGCTGCGCCTGGTCAATTTGCGTGCCGCTGCGCCGGTGCGCATGGATGGCATTGAGCGTGTCGAGATCGTGGCGGGTGGCTTCCGCACATGTCACGCGCAGTTTGCTCACGCGCACATGGCTCTTGATCGCGCGGCCAGCGAAGCGCGGATCGACGAACAGCATGTCGTGATAGTCACGCGTCAGTACGAGCAGCGCAGAGCCGCGCTGAAGCGCATGCCATGCCAGCGAGCGCAGGCGGGCCGCGCCCGGATCGCGCACTTCGTACAGATACACGGTGTGCCCGTCACGCCGGGCGATGATGTAGGCGCGCACGACATTGGCGCGGTCGGCCTCATCCAGCTCCAGCTCGTCGAGCGCGTCTGCTTCAAAGGGGCTGGGCTCTGGCACATCGTAGCCCAGCCGGCGGAACAGCTCGTGAACGTCACTGGCCGTGTACAGCGTGTTGAGATGGTCGATGTTGAGCGACTGGCCAGCCATTCTTACCCCTCAGGACTTGCGCGTGGCGAAGATATTAACACATGCGGTGTTTCATGATACCCTGATATGCTGCATTCAGGGGAGTACAGACCGGAAATGATGATCGAAACCACCGCCCCGTTCTTCGAGAGCGGGAGCGCGGCAACGCTGACCGGAGAGACGCTCGCAGACGCGGGGCTGATCCGCATTGCCACCGCCTACTTCGAGGCGTCAGGCTATCAGGTGCTGCAGGATGTGCTGGCAGGCCGGCGCGTGCATCTGCTGATCGGCAGGGAAGACGGCGGGCGCGACCGGCTGGAAGCGGTGCTGGATGAGTTCGTCGACCGTTTTCTGTCGCGCCCGCTCGAACGCCGTACAGAGGCGATGAAGCAGATGCTGAGATCGCTCGAAGACGGGCTGCTGCGAGTCTCGATCGGGTCCGCCTGGACCGGCGAGGCCCTGCTGGATGCGCGCTATCTGTATCAGCATGCCAAACTCTACATCGCCGATGCGCGCGCGGCTGTCGTCACGTCAGCCAACTTCTCGCATCACGGGCTGAAGCGGAGCATCGAAGCCGGGATCCGCGTGATCGAGCCGGCAGATGTGCAGCATCTCGTGGAGCGTTTCGATCACTACTTCGATCGTGCCATCTCGATCACCCAGCCGCTGATCGAACGCCTGCAGCAGTTGCTCGCGCTTCATCCGCCGTACGACGTGTATGCGCGCGCGCTGCTGGAGCTCTACGACCTGCCGGAAGACGCTGTGCCGGAGCAGCTTCCGGCGCTGTCCGATTATCAGCGCCCGGTTGTCTCGCGCACGCTGGAGGCGATACGCAGTTATCGCGGCGCTATGATGATCGCCTCCACCGGCCTGGGCAAGACGGTCATGGCGGCGCATATCGCGGCCTACCTGCGCATGAACGATGAGATCGACCGGGTGATGGTCATCTGTCCGGCGGGCCTGCGCGAGAACTGGCGACGACATATGCGCATGGCGCGTATCTCAAGCGTCGAGTTCTCCTATTCGACCTTCTCCCTCACGGATCCGGCACGCCGCATTTCGCTGCGCCAGCTGGAATACGAGCTGAAGCACATCGATCGCAAGACGCTGGTGCTGATTGACGAAAGCCACCATCTGCGCAACTTCAAGGGCAAGGGCAAGGCGCTCAAGGAACGCTATCGACGGGTGCGCCACGCGATCCATGAGCGCGACGCCACGGCCTTGCTGCTTACCGCAACGCCGTTCAGTCGTCATATTGGCGATGTCAACGCGCAGCTGGGGCTGCTGCCGATGACCACGTGGGCGGCCAGAGGTGCGCTGTATGAACACCCCATGGCGTGGAAGATCAGAGACGCATCGGAGTTCGCGAACCTCCCGCCCTGTCCGACGCTCACGACGCCCACGGTCGTCAACAGCTTCAGCCAGCAGGATGAATATGGGCATCGCTATGTGGAATTCGTTCAGGGTGGCCGGCGCTACTTCCCGCACCGCATTCACCTGCACGCAGAGCAGTTCAGCAGCCCGACGGATACCATTCTCGCTGAACTGCTCTCCGGCCCGCTTCTCAATCTGGTGCGGGAAACAGACGAGACGACGGGGCAGATGCAGTTGGCCCTGGGTGAAGAATATGAGATGACGCCCGCTGGCAAGAAGTCTGGCCTGATCAGGGCGGAACTGGTGAAGCAGTTCTGCTCGTCACCCGCACAGGTGCAAGACACGCTCCGTAAGCTGCAGCAGGGAAAGCTCGACAAGGCCGAATTCGCTGACAAGCACGGGCTCGCTCAGTTTATCGGCCTGAACCAACAGGTCATGGATCAGGCTGCTCAGTCCGATGCGAAACTGGAACGCCTGATCGACATCATTCAGACGACGGAATCCAAGGTGGTCGTGTTCTGCCACTATCGGGCTACAGCCCGCTACGTCGATGAGCGCCTTCGGGAGGCGGGCATTGCAAGTGCGCTGGCGCTGAACAGGAAGGGTGATCAGCTCGACTCACTGCTTCGCAGGTTTGCCCCTATTGCCAACGAGGCTGTGGAGGAGACGACAGAAGACCCGTCGCCAAAGGTGCTGGTGGTCACCAATGCTCTCGCTGAAGGTTTCAACCTGCAGGACGCATCCGTTCTGGTCAACTACGATCTGCCCTGGACAGTCCTGATGCTTGCGCAGCGCATGGGGCGGGTGCTTCGCCCGTGGATCGAGCCGCGCGAGATCACGATCTACAACTTCATTCCGGAAGTGATGTTCGACCAAAGGGTGCAGATCGCCATGGACTGGTATAGCCGATTGCAGCACCGCAATTCGCAGCATCGCGCCCTCGCGGACATCCCGGTGATGCAAGCGCCCGACTCGAATAAGGACGAGGCATACGAGATGGCCGCACTCGCGCAGAACCTGTCGCAGCAGTCGCAGCCGATCATGAATCTTGATGAAGTCCTCACGTTCATCGAGCGCGCCGAGGATATTCACACCAGCAGCTTCCTGACCGATCTGCTCCAGATTCGGGCATCGGAGCGGGACCGGATCTCGTCACTGCTGCCAGGATACCGGAGCACGAAGCGCCATAACGGGCAGCCAATGCTGTTTCTGCTTCTGCGCCACCGAAAGCGGATCTTCCCGGTCGTTTTCAGGCAGGATGCGACGATCAAAATGGGTTCAGAACTGCCAGACAAGATCATGCAGCTGATACGCTGCGATCCCGGCGAGCCAGTTGCGCTGAATTCGCCGGATGATGCGCAGTTTGACTCGTGGATTGAACGAGCCAGGGCAACCTGGTCGCGCGAGCACCAGGCTCTCGAGGACGAAGTGTCGATCATCTGTGCGCTCGCGCTGGTTCGTCCCGACTAGCATTGCAGCCTTCGCCCCGCCGCCGCTGCCCGCCTGCAGTGCAGCACTCGTGTGCGCCTGCGCGTGTGTGCCGCCGCCCGCCTGCAGTGCAGCACTCGTGTGCGCCTGCGCGTGTGTGCCGCCGCCCGCCTGCAGTGCAGCGTTCGTGTGCGCCAGCGCGTTTGTGCCGCCGCCCGCCTGCAGTGCAGCGTTCGTGTGCGCCAGCGCGTGTGTGCCG
>CAZZJW010000103.1:0-7540 GCA_964654755.1 uncultured Pleurocapsa sp.
TCCGAACAGGAACTCGGCCAGCGCCTTGGCCAGCTCGGTCTTGCCGACGCCGGTCGGGCCGAGGAACATGAACGAGCCGATCGGGCGGCGGGGGTCCTTCATCCCGGCGCGGGCGCGGCGCACGGCGCGGCTGATGGCGACGATCGCCTCGTCCTGGCCGATGATGCGCTTGTGCAGCACGCCTTCCATTTGCATCAGGCGTTCGCTTTCCTCGCCCGCGATGCGCATGGTGGGGATGCCGGTCCACATGCCGACCACTTCTGCGATGTCTTCCGACTGCAGGCGCGGCTGGTTCTTGTCAAGGTTCCAGTTCTGCTTGAGCGAGGACAGCGTTTCTTCCACCGTCACGCGCTGGCGGCGCAGGCGGTCGACTTCGTCACCCGTCTCGCCGTCTTCCTCCAGCATACGCATGTCGTCGTCGATCTGGCGCAGTTCGTCCTCAGCGCGGCGCACGACCGCAGCTTCCGGGCTCTTGTACATGCGCAGGCGCGCCGAGGCCTCGTCGATCAGGTCGATCGCCTTGTCCGGCAGGAAGCGGTCTGGCACGTAGCGCGCGCTCAGGTTGGCCGCCGCCTCGATCGCCTCGTCGGTGATTTCGACATTGTGGTGCTCCTGATAGGGGACCTTGATCCCCTGCAGAATTTCGATGGTCTCCTCGATGGTCGGTTCGGAGACCAGAATAGGCTGGAAGCGGCGCTCCAGCGCGGCATCGCTCTCGATATGCTTGCGGTACTCATCCAGCGTGGTCGCGCCGATGCACTGCAGTTCGCCGCGCGAGAGCGCCGGCTTGAGGATGTTGGCGGCATCGACGCTGCTGCCCGCCGAGCCTGCGCCGACCAGCATGTGCACTTCGTCGATGAACAGGATGCTGTCTGAGGTCTTGAGCTCCTCGATCACGCGCTTGAGGCGTTCCTCAAACTGACCGCGATACATCGTGCCGGCCACCAGCGAGCCGACGTCGAGCTGCAGCACGCGCTTGTTCATCAGCGGGCGCGGCACTTCGCCATTGACGATGCGCTGCGCCAGGCCCTCGACGATCGCCGTCTTGCCCACGCCGGGCTCGCCGATCAGGGCCGGGTTGTTCTTGCGCCGGCGGCTGAGCACCTGGATGACGCGCTCGATCTCGGTCTCGCGGCCCACCACGGGGTCGAGCTTGCCCTCCTGCGCCAGCGAGGTCAGGTCGGTGGCAAGCTGATCGACCAGCGGCGTCTTGCCGCCTTCAGTGCTGCCACGGGACGGGCGAGCAGGGCGCGGACGCGGTTCTTCGGTCTGCGGCGGCTCCTTGGACTGCACCGGGCTTTCCTGCAGCACCCGGCGCGTCTGACGGCGCACCTCTTCCGGGCTGATGCCGGTGCGCTTGAGGATATCGATGGCGACGCCCTCGTTCAGGCGCACCAGCCCAAGCAGCAGATGCTCTGTGCCGATGTAGTGATGACCCATGCGCCGTGCTTCGTCTACCGCCAGCTCCAGCACGCGCTTGGTGCCGGGCGAAAGCTCCGGCTGTGTGCCGGTGCTGCGGGTGGTGGCGCGGGTCATACGCTCCACCAGTTCTTCGACACGCCGCTGATCGAGCCCCAGTTCGCGCAGTACGCGGCCTGCGACTCCGCCCTCCTCGCGAATCAGTCCGAGCAGCAGGTGCTCAGTGCCGATGTAATTGTGCTGAAGGCGCTCAGCTTCTTCCTGCGCCAGGCTGAGTACCCGGCGCGCCCGCTGAGTGAAGCGCTCCATTTTGTTCGCCACGCTGGTTTTCCCTCCGCCGGTAGGGAACTTCGAGTGGTCACCGCGCCGGCTGTCTACCTCGACTGACGGACCCGAAAGGGCCTGGGACTGGCCCAAATGCATTATAGCACACCCGTCTGCCCGGCAAGTGCCCCCGCGATAAGTTTCTCATAAGGATGACGCGAGCCTGGGACGGACGGGAGCAGCATAGCCGGGCGCTGCGCGCCTGTCACCTGCACGAATGGACAGGGCGCGCATGTTGCAGTGCCGGACACGGCATGCCGCGGCCCGCCTCAGCCGGGCGGCGCCTGGCGCGGCGGCAGCGTCTCTTCTGCCGAGCCGGCCCTGATCGGAGACTCGGGCGGCTGCGGCGGGTTTGGCCGGGTATCTTCATCGGGGGAGGATGCCGAGCGCACTTCGACCGTCGCCAGATCAATCGCGTCGTCGTCGTCCCGTTCCAGCTTGATGACGATCACGCTGACGTTGTCTTCGCCGCCGCGCAGATTGGCCAGGTCCACCAGCGTAGCGCAGGCGTCGTGCGGACTGCTGGCCTGCAGCACGATATCGCCGATCTCCGGCGCCTGCACATGGCGGGTGAGGCCATCGCTGCACAGCACCAGCCTGTCGTTGACGGCAAGGCGAACTTCATACACGTCGACATCGATGTCGTCGGACTGGCCGAGAGCGCGATAGAGCACGTTCTTCATCGGGTGCTGCTCGGCCTGTTCGCGGGTGAGGTGGCCCGCGGCCACCAGCGCCTCGACGAAGCTGTGATCCGCTGTGATCTGGGTGATGCGCCGCGCGCGCTGCTCGACGAGATAGGCCCGGCTGTCGCCGACATGCGCGACGATCCCCTGCGGCCCGCGCAGAAAGGCCAGCGTGACCGTCGTGCCCATGCCGCGCAGCTCCGGGTGTTCGGATACGCGCTGGGTAATCTGCTGATTGGCGCGGCGGATGGCGTCCTGCAGGCGATCGGCGATGAAGCTTTCGCTCAGCGACTCCATGCTTTCGCGGTTGGCGTACTCCGAGAGGACCAGTGCCTGCTCCACGGCTTCGACGGTGATCTGGCTGGCTTGTTCGCCACCCGCTGCGCCGCCCATGCCATCCGCGACGACCGCCAGCGCAAACTCCGCCGCGCCCCACAGGTGGATGCTGTCTTCGTTGTTGGCGCGCAACTGCCCCACGCTGGTGAGCGCGCTGCTGACCAGGCGCACTCGCTGTGATCCACCCATTCGATCCGGCTCCGCGGACTGCGCTGGCACTCTGCACGCATATTGTTATTCTACAGGACAGTGATCGTGGCGCAAACGTGCGATTGCGCCGTGGCGCCGCCCGTATCGTTTCCGGCGGCCAGCCGCGCACAAAGCGTGTGTCGACAGCGCGCGCGATCCGCCGTACACTGGCCGCTGCTGCAGCGGCCTGCCACACATGACAGGCTCGGGTTCTCGCTGGCATATGGCCGTGTGAAGGATATCATGACCCGACTGACCGACAGCTATCGCGTCGAGAACTATATCGATACCTTCGCCCTCGGCCATTACGCGCGCGTGCTGAGCGCGCACGACAAGAAGAGCGGCGCTGTGGTGGCGCTGAAGGTACTGCGCCCGGAACACCTTTCCGCGGATGGCGAGGCGCGCTGGGAGTACCGCGCCTTCGTCAACGAGGCCGAGCTGCTGATGAAGCTGGCGGACTGCGCGCACATCGTCAACCTGCTCGACTGTGGCTATCTGGAGTCGAAGGCGGAAGCGCCGGCCAGCGGAGAGATGATCGCCTTCGGGCGCGATGTGGCGGGCTTCAGCCGGGAGATGCGCGCCTGCGCCGAGCGGGGCTGGCGTCCGTTTCTGGTGCTGGAGTATCTGCCGCGCACGCGCAGCCTGTTCTACCTGATGCGCCCGGACAAGCCCGGACAGCGGCTGCGACTGCCAACCGAGGAAGGCCTGGCGCTGGCGCTGCAGTTCGCGGATACGCTGCGCACCGCCCACCGCCAGCAGGTGGTCTACCTCGATCACAAGCTGGAGCATGTGTATTGGGATGGCGCTACCCTGCGCATCATCGATCTGAACAGCTCGCGCCAGCTCGCCGGCAGCGAGAAGGAGAATGAGCCGCATTTCCGGCAGGATATGCACAACCTGTGCGTGGGCATCCTCTACTCGATCTTCACCGGGCTTTCGCCGCAGAAGACCGCGCTCAAGCCGCAGCCCGGCTCGCAGAGCGAAGTCGACTCGCGCTATCAGGAGATCACCACGCTCGACTTTGGCTCGGAGCCCACGCTCAGCCGCGCCCTGCAGGAGGTGCTGCAGCGGGGCGCCGCGATGCAGCTTCATACCGCGGATGAACTCGCGGACGGTCTGCGCGAGGTGGCGATCGTGCACGGCTGGGACTTTCCCGGCGCGTACACCAGCCCCGCCAGCCGTGAGGCGCGCGCGCAGGTGCGGGCCGGGCTGGCGCGGCTGCGTCGTGGGGAGGACCATCTGCGTGAAGCGCGCGATCTGTTCCTCGATGCCGCCATCCTCGACGATCTGAGCGAGGATCAGCAGGCGGAGCTGCGGCGGCTGGCGCGCGCGGTGAGCGACATGCTCAGCAGCCGGGTGGTGCCGTAGGGGTGGGCGCTGCCGTGCCCCCCGGCCCACACCTCGTGTGAAGCACGGGCCGGGGGGAGCAGCGCAGGGCAACAGGTGCGGGTGCCTTCAGGCGATGGTGACTTCCGGATTGAGGTAGACATCCTGAATGGCGCGCAGCAGGGCCGCGCCTTCCGCCATCGGCCGCTGGAAGGCCTTGCGTCCGCTGATCAGGCCGGTGCCGCCGGCCCGCTTGTTGATGACCGCCGTCTTGACCGCCTCTGCCAGATCAGACTCGCCTTCGCTGGCGCCGCCGCTGGAAATCAGCCCGATCCGGCCCATGTAGCCGTTCGCCACCTGGTAGCGCGTCAGGTCGATGGCGTGATCGCTGGTCAGCTGCGTGTAGATGCGCTCGTCCAGCTTGCCATAGGCCGAACTGCCGGAGTTGAGCGCCTTGAAGCCGCCGTTGACGGTGGGCAGCTTCTGCTTGACGATGTCGGCCTTGATCGTCACGCCCAGATGATTGGCCTGTGCGGACAGGTCGGCGGCCGTTTCGTAGTTCACGCCGTTGACCTTGAAGCCGTTGTTGCGCATGTAGCACCACAGGATGGTGGCCATGCCCAGCTCGTGAGCCAGGGCGAAGGCCTCGGCCACTTCGACCAGCTCGCGCGTGGCATCGGCAGAGCCGAAGTAGACCGTCGCGCCGACGGCCACCGCGCCCATGTTCCACGCATCCTCCACCGTGCCGAACATCACCTGCTCGGCCTTGTTGGGGTAGGTGAGCAGCTCGTTGTGGTTGATCTTGACGATGAAGGGGATGCGGTGCGCGTAGCGGCGCGCGACGGCGCTGAGCACGCCGAAGGTGGAGGCGACGGCGCTGCAGCCGCCTTCCATCGCCAGCCGGACGATGTTCTCCGGGTCGAAGTAGGCGGGGTTGCGGGCGAACGAGGCGCCGGCTGAATGCTCAATGCCCTGGTCCACCGGCAGGATCGACAGATAGCCGGTGTGCGCCAGCCGCCCGCTGCCGAACAGCGCGGCCAGGCTGCGCAGCACCTGCGGCGAACGATCGGACTGGGCGTACACAGTGTCGATGAAGTCGGGGGAGGGCAGGTGCAGGTGCTGGCGCGGGATGGTGGTCGAGACGTGATTGAGCAGCGAGTCGGCGTCCTTGCCCAGCAGTGCAGCGATCTGATCGAGGCTGCCGGCTGGCGAGTCGACAATGACGGTCGCCATGAGAAACTCCTCTGTGTCATGCAATTCAGGCGTGTCCATGCGGACATTCGCGAACGAGTATAGCATATGCCTGCCGGCGGCTTCACGATGTTTTCGTTAAGCGAAATTCTCGCAGTGCTGCTCTATAATCGAACGATATTACATTCCGGATGAGGTCAGATTGCTCAAGCCTGCCTTGCCTCAGAAGCCCCTGCCGCCTGCGTTGGAGCGCCTGAAAGCCACCTGTGATGTTTGCTGGCGCGCGCTGGTGGAGCCTGTGGCCAGCACGCCGCCGCAGCATGTTTCGCGTTCGCGCCTGCTGTCGTTCCTGCTGCTGATCTTCCCGCTGCCGTATGCGCTGCTGCTCCTGCTGCCGCTGTTCGGAGAGACGTATCGCGAGTTCGGCCTGCTGAGTATTCCGTTGCTGGCGCTGGCCTACGTGCTCAACCGGCGTGGCCGCTATCTGATCGCTGCCACGATCAGTACGGGCTTCCTCGCGGTCAGCCCGTACGCGCTGCTGCTGTCGTGGGGCGTGCATTCGCCGGAACAGGTGACGATGGCGCTGATCTGGTCGGTCATCAGCATCATTGGCGGCTACCTGTTGTTCCCGCTGGCCGGCGCGGCGATCACCGCCGGGCTCAGCGTGCTGCCGGTGCTGCTGCTGCCGATCGTTCATCCATCCATCACGCCAGACAGCATCGCCTATGTGCTGTTCTTCATCATGGCGACAGCGGCGTTGATCGTGCTCAGCGCATTTGTGCGCAGCCTGGAGCGTGCCCGGCTGTCGGCGCAGTCGAGCGCGCTGGTCGAAAGCGATGAACGCTACCGTGTGCTGTTCGAGACCTCTTCTGAAGGCATCGTGCTCATGGACAAGGGGGTGGTCGTGGATGCCAACCCGGCTTTTGAAGCGATCTCCGGCTACGCGCTGGATGAACTCCGTGGGATGGACCGGCTGCTGCTGTACGCCCCGGAAGAGCGTGACCACTATCGTGAGCCGCTGGGGGATGTGCTGCCGAAGCAGCCCTACGAAGCGCGCGGAATCCGCAAGGATGGCACGCGCTACTGGGCGCAGGTGCAGCTCAAGCGGGTGACGTACCGGGGACAGAGCATGATCGCGGCGCTGGTCACCGATATCACCGAGCGCCGCACCGCCGAGGAGCAGCTGCTGGCGCTGGCCGTCGAGCGCGAGAAGGTCAATGTGCTGCAGCGCTTCATCGGCGATGTTTCGCACGATCTGCGCACGCCGCTGTCCGTCATTCGCACCAACGCCTATCTGCTGCCGCGCATCGACGACATCGAGAAGCGGCAGAAGGTTGCTGATGCCATCGAACACGAGACCACGCGCCTGCAGCAGATGATCGAGGACCTGCTCGATCTTTCGCGGCTGGACAAGGCGGATACTGCCAGGTATCGCTTCATCATCGGTTCGTGCAACGCGGCGGTGAGCGAGGCGGTCGAGGAGATGCGCACGCTCGCGCTGCAGAAGCGGCACAGCCTGCACGCCGATCTGGCGGAGGACCTGCGTCCGATCGGCTACGACCGCGATGAGTTCAAACGCATGCTCAAGCATCTGCTGCACAACGCCATCGCCTACACGCCGGAGGGCGGCGCCATCACCGTGACCACGCGTAACAGCGATGGTCAGGTGGAAATCATGGTGTCGGATACCGGCATGGGCATCGCCCCGGCTGATCAGCCGCTGGTGTTCGAGCGCTTCTATCGCGCGGATCAGGCGCGAAGCGCCAGCACCGGGGGCGTCGGCGTCGGCCTGACGATTGCGCGCAAGATCGCACAGGCGCACGGCGGCACGGTCGATCTGAGCAGCGAGGTGGACAAGGGCACGATGGTGCGCATCCGCATTCCGACGATGGCACAGCGTTCCCCCGGCAGCGCCCCCGTCAAAGCTTAACACGCGCGCGCTTGCGGCCAGCACCCGCCTTCGTTACCCTCGCGCCAGCATGCGTGAAAGGGGAACGATGGTGGACTCTCGGCCAGATATCCGGTACAGCGATCTGGCGCGGCTGTTTCTGCGCATGAGCGTGGTGGCGTTC
>CAZZJW010000104.1:0-7466 GCA_964654755.1 uncultured Pleurocapsa sp.
GCAGCAGCGCAGCGATTCCGACACCCCGCCACATGCCTGCGCGCTGCTGCCGGGCGTCATGCGGGGCTGCGGCACAATACATGCCAGCCGCTGCATGCGCCCGTGGCAGCGCCGCCAGATCGCGTGCAGAGAGGATCTGGGGGCGGCAGCCTGCGCCGATCAGCGCGAATGACCAATGCGCAGGCGCGAGCGCACGGCGCGCGCCTTCAGCGCACGGCCTGCACATCAGCAGTCTGCATCACAGTTGGTTTCCGGGACGGCATATGCCGGTGAATGCTAAGCCCGAAGCGCGGCTTCGACGCAGCGCGCTCCGCTTGTGCCCACAATGGCGCTGTGGCGCACGCCGGAGGGGATCTCCAGCCGGTCTCCAGCGCGCAGTTTCACCCGCTGGTTGTTGTCCGGAAAGCTCACTTCCAGCACGCCGTCCACAACGTACAGCACCTTGTTGTATCCATGGGTGCGTGGTGCGTAGCGGTAGTTGGGTGTGTTCTCCCATACGTACGGGCGCAGGCCCTCTTTCTGCATCATTCGGGAGATGACGGAAATCGTCGGGTGCTGCCCGCCTGTCCAGCGGATCACCCGCACCGTCTGCTGCTCAATTGCCATGTGCATGAAACCCCACAACAGCATTCAGCGATCACTCAACAGGTAGTCTAGCCTATCTGAATGCGCTTTTCCAGAAGCCAGCAGGGTTCGTTTACCCTACGGAGTCGCCCGCGATGGTCGATGTAGGTCCATCGGCCGGCGTCTTCCGCGTAGATCTGATAGCCCAGTCGCTCGTACAATCGCAGTGCGCCGGGGTTATCTCGCGCAACAGCGATGCTGGCCCAGGCGTGGCCGGTGTCCAGGCCGCAGCGCTCCGCCTGATGGATGAGTGCCGTGCCGATGCCATGCCCGCGAAACATCTCCAGCACACGCAGGGAGTACATGTACACGCGCGGCCCCAGCGACGGCCGCTCTCCGGTGCGATAGTGCAGAAACACCTGGCCGACCGGGAAGCCCGCGCAGTCCGCCAGCAGCATCAGGCGGTTGCCCTTCACCTGCTCGGCGAACGCCCGCTGAAAAACCACGCGGAAATGGCGGTATTCGCCGAACCACTCCAGCAGCGGCAGGTCCGCGCGCTCCGCCGGGCGCAGCGTCACCTGCATGTCGAGATTCAGGCGCACGCGCTCATCCGGCGTCATCACATGCTCCCTCGCGGATCCAGCGCGCCAGCGCCGCCCGCTCAGATTCTGCGCCAGCCGGCAGTTCACCATCCAGAATGGCAGCGCGCAGACGCCGCAGCAGCTCACCGTAACACGGGCCGGGTTTCAGGCCCAGCGCCGCCAGCGCCGCCCCGCCGGAGACCGGATGCTGCCCCCGCCATACCTCGCGGTAGCGCGTCAGCCGCTCCTGTGCCAGCCCATCCTGCGCCAGCACCAGCGCCGCCTGCAGCGCCACATCGGCGCAGCCATCCAGCAGCCACGCCACCTCGCTCGGGCGCATCTCATGCGTGGCCAGGCGCGGCAGCAGCGCCGCGACCACCTGCGCATCCTGCAGCGACCGGGCACGCGCACGGCTGTACACCAGACGCCCAGCCAGCGCGTCCACCACGCTGGAGGACTGCAGCGCGAACCACAGGTGCAGGTAGAGTTCCGGCAGCCCCGCCGACGGCGCCCCCTGCCCGCGCGCGCGCTCGAAAGCCTCCGCCGCCTGCGTCGTGAAGGTGAGCTGCGGATGCACCGCCGCCAGGATGCCGCGCTCCGCCAGCGCCAGCAGCGCGCGCTCAGGCGTCTCTTCTTCCAGCAGCAGATCAAATTCGTGCGCGATGCGCTCACCGGACACGCGCCGCAGCATCGGCGCCGCTGACAGGCTGAGGGCAGCAGTGCGAGCATCAATCGTGAAGTTCAGCCGGTGTTCGAAGCGCACCGCCCGCAGGATGCGCGTGGGATCGTCGACGAAGCTCAGGCTGTGCAGCACGCGCAGCGTCCCCGCCCGCAGATCCGCCAGCCCGCCGAAGTAGTCGACGATCTCGCCGAAGCCCGCCCCCGGAGTGACGCTGAGCGCCAGCGTGTTGATCGTAAAATCGCGCCGGCGCAGGTCCAGCTTGATCGACCCCTGATAGACCGTCGGCAGCGCAGACGGCGCGGTGTAGTACTCGTTGCGCGCACTGACGAAGTCGACAGCCGGCGGCAGCGACTCACGCGGCCATCCGTGCGCCGCAGCGAAGGCATCGTCCGGCGTCCACTTGGCCGTGCCGAAGGCCGCGTGCGTCTGCAGCCGACCGCCGTGCGCTGCCTGCAGGTGAGCAGCAAACGCGATTGCATCGCCATCCAGCACAAAGTCCAGATCGAGATTGCGCCGTTCCAGCAGCAGATCGCGCACCACGCCGCCTACAAGGTAGCCACGCAGCTCGTGCTGGGTGATCTGCGCGCCCACCCACGCGATCAGGTCGGCGGTCGCTTCGCCCAGCACGCTGGCCATCTCCGCGCGCGAGATCAGCGGCAGATGCAGATCCTCATCAGGATGCTGCCGAACCCAATGGCGAATGAGATCGGTCCGCGTGACGATGCCCAGCAGGCGTCCTTCGCCGTCGATGACCGGAACCTGCCCGATATCCGCCTGCACCATCTTCTTCTCGAGCTCAGTCAGCGTGGCTTCCGGGCGCAGCGCCACATCCCCGCTGACCATCACATCGCGCACGCGCAGTTCGGTCAGCGCGTGTTCCAGTGCGCGGTCCACCTCGCGGCGGTTGAGCACGCCCACCACGCGCGCACCGTCAAGCACCGGGTAGCCCTCATGTCCCAGCCGATGCGTCAGCGGCGCAATCTCCACCAGACGCTGTTCGGCCTGAAACGCCTGCGCTCCGTGCGACATCAAATCGCGCACACGCTCGATCCGGTCCGATGCGCGGATATGCGCCGCCGCCTGCTGCAGCAACTGCTCGACGATCGCTTCCAGCGGCCGGCCATCGTGCAGCACCGCCGCCGCCGCGCGCACATGGCCGCCACCGCCCAGCGTGCGCGCAATCGCGCCCACATCGACCGCATCATCCCGCGAGCGTGCCACCACGTTCGTCATCTCCGGAGACTGGATCACCAGAAACAGCGCGGTCGGGTCGAAAGTGTCCATCAGCCGGTGTGCCACCGAGCGGATCTCGCTCGGGACCTGCGCGACGCGCTGGCCGCCCACCATCACGGTGTAGCCCTCGATCGTCTGCGGACGCAGGCTGCGCACGAACACCTCGTACAGCGCCTGCTGCTCCGGGCTGAGCGGCGGATCGAGGAAGCGGCGCACCGTCTCCAGCACCGCACCCTCTTCCACCAGCCACGCCGCCGCCTGCAGATCGCGCGGGGTGGTGCTGCTGTAACTCAGCGAGCCCGTGTCCTCGTAGATCCCCAGCGCCAGCAGCGTGGCCTCCAGGCTCGGCAGCGTGAGTCCGACTGCGCGCACGCGCTCGACGATCAGCGTCGAGGTCGCGCCGATGATCTCGCTTTCGTAGCGCATGCGCGGATCAGGCGTATCCGCCGGCGGATGGTGATCGATCACGAGAATCTCTGTGCGCGGGGTGACACCCCGGATCGGTGGAAGCTGGTGTGCGTCCGTCAGGATCACGCGGCTGATGCGGCGTGCGGGCAGCTCCTCGCGCGTGATGAAGGGCAGCGCGGAGCGATACAGGGTGAGAAATCCGGTCACGTTGCGATTGACACGCCGCGCAAGCACCGGCAGAGCAGACGGAAACAGCCGATGCGCGCCGAGCATCGAGGCCAGGGCGTCAAAATCCGCATTTTCGTGGCTGAGGATGATTTCCACGGGCAAGAGCATCCATTCACCGGCCATCGGGGCGTGGCACCGCCCTGAATGCCGATTATACGTGCCCTGCCCCGCTGCGCTAGCCCGCGGGCACCGGCAGCCCGTCCTCGTTCAGGCGCAGCGCCTGCCCCGGCGCAGCCCATACGTACAGCGTGACGGCGAACCCAGCAACGCCGCCCTGCTCCACATCCGCCCCATAACGCACGCTGAGGTGCGGCGCATCCGCGCTGTCGCGCAGGCGAATGCCGAACGCGCTCAGCGCCGTCGTCTGCGCCAGCGCACCGTTTATGCGCAGGGTCACGCCGTCAGGAAAGCCTGCATTGGCGAGCGCAGTTCGCACGGCGCGCGCCGATTCGCTGCCTTGCGCACCGGACGCGACGGCGTCCAGCGCCGCGCGCACCTCACTGGCGATGCCGGGCTGATTCAGCGGCGGCTGAGTCTCATCCAGCGCAATCCACGCCGGGAACGGACGCTCCAGCGCAGACCCATCCGCAATCGGCACAGCGCTCAGCAGCACCTCCGCAGCCTGGGCATCCACCGTCGAGACAATGCTGACCTCGCCCACCGCGCGCAGCCCATCGACCAACGGTCCCAGCGCGGCAGCAGCCGTCTCATCCAGCGCATAGCGCAGGCGGACCGCCACCGTGCTGGGTGGCGGGGTCTCCGTCGCCACCGGGACAACAGGCAGCGGCGTTCGTTCCGGTCCGCAGGCCGCCAGCAGCAGCGCAGCGGCCAGGCCGGCGGCTAGCTGCCGACGACCGCCCACGGGCCGACCAGCGCGCGCTGCGTCATGCTGAAGGCGGTTGCTGCGTTGAAGAAACACAGGATCGCAAAAGCGATCGCCGCGCTGCGGTCGTCGCGCCCGCGCAGGATGGTGAACAGCCCGGGCATGATGACCACCAGCCACGCCATGTACAGGAAATACGTTCCCAGCCGCGGCGGCTGCATGCCAGAGAGCGTCATCACGATGCCCACCACGGCCGTCACCAGCGCAAGCAGCGCAAACGTCGCCACTGAGCCCCAGAAGCCGCCGGAGATCGACTGTCCGCGCGCGGCCATCACGGACGCCCAGATGCCCAGTGCGACCGAGTACAGGATGCCAGCGTTGAAAAGCACGCTGTGGATAGCGTTCAGGCCATTCATACGCGCTGGACTACACCGCGGTCCACTGTTGCACCAGCGTCACCGCCAGCCATGCCGCCATCGTCAGATTGAGCGCGATCAGCGCCTGAAGCTGCATCAGTCCGCTGCGATCCACCGCCGTCCCGCCACGCATGTCGGTCTTCTGGCGAAAGAACAGCGAGACCACGACTGCCAGCGCAAACACCACTGCCAGCCACACGGGGAACAGGCCCTGCAGAATTGCCACCAGGATGCAGACAGCAGCCAGTGCGATCGCGAGGTACATCGCCAGGCGGGTGTTCCGTTCGCCCAGCAGGATGGCGGTGTTGTGCAGGCCGGCGGCTTTGTCCATGTCAAAGTCGCGCAGCTGGTTGTACAGCTGACCGTAAACCGAGACGAGCGTCGCACCCAGCGCGACGAACCACACCACGCCGGGCGCGGCATCGTACAGGAAGTAGCCGGCCAGCAGCAGCAGCCCGCTCAGCATGAGCGAGTGCGAAAGGATGTCGGTCACGGGCCATGCCTTCAACCGCACCGGGCGCCACGAATACAGATGTGACAGCAGCAACGTCGCCACGCCGATGATGAACACCCATGTGCCGCCCAGCAGATACAGCGCCAGCGTGACCAGCGCGATCAACCGGCAAGCGGCATAACCGAAAGATGCCGGAATCCTACCCGTGCAGATCGGATTGCGGGCCGCGCGCGCGGGATCCCGTGCGTCGTCCGGCGCATCTTCGATATCATTGATCATGAAGGCGTAGGCCACGGTCAGGATGTTCGCCAGCGTCACTGGAATGATGCGCCAGTCCAGCGGCGCACCACTGGCCGCATCAGCCAGCAGCGCCCCCAGCAGCGTCAGCGGAATGACAAACGGGACGTGCTCCGTCCAGCGCGTCAGCTGGATCAGCCCCGTGATCTGCTCACGAAACGAGGTTTGGGACAATTCCGACTCCTGGACTAGAATGAGCGTGCGATAAGCATAACACACAGCCCGCGATGATGTTACGACGAACTCCGACCCTGTCATTCGCCCAGCGGATTGCCGCGCTGGCGCTGCTGTGGCTGCTGCTGCCGGGCTGCGGCGCAGGCGCTGCCCCCGCCATGCCGCCGACCGCGACGGCGCTGCGCGTCGTCCAGCCCGCCTCTCCCGCCCAGACCGAACGCACACTGCAACCCGTCGCTGCGCCCACGACATCCGCCAGTATTCCGCCCGCCACCGCGGCGGTTGCGCAGCCGCCCTGCCCGCCCGGTGCCGTCTCGCCGGTGGCGAGTCATCAGATTAGCATCCGCCTCGATTACGCGCGCCGCGCCGCTGATGCCAGCCAGATCGCGCAGTATCACAATCGCAGCAATCAGCCGCTGGATGGGCTGGTGCTCAACATCGAGGCCAACCGTCTGCCGGGTGCATTCACCCTGCATACGCTCACTGTCGATGGCGCCACGCCGCCCGCTTACGAACTCGAGGGCCGCCGCCTGCTGGTTACACTGCCGCAACCACTCGCGCCGGGGTGCACCGCCGTGCTGCGCCTGGAGTACACGCTGCTGCCGCCCCGCATCGGCCAGGATGTGCCCGCCGCCGCTGGCTACTTCGGCTACAGTACGCGCCAAACCAACTTCGGCAATGCGCTGCCCTTCTTCGCAGGCAGGCTGGATGGCGAATGGATTTCGCATCCGTCTGCCGCGCTGGGAGAGCAGTTCATCGGCGATCCTGCTGACTGGGATGTGACCATCGCGCTGCAGCAAGCTCCCGGCTCCGTGCAGATCGATGGTCCCGGCGCCGTCGCTGAGCTGCCAGGCGGCGCGCGCCGGTTCACGCTGGCTGCGGCCCGGGAGTTCAGCTTCAGCCTGAACGACGGCGCTGCTCGCACCTCGGTCACCACGCCCTCCGGCGTGCAGATCGAGATGGTGAGCTATGCCGACGACGCCCGGCAGAGCCCCAGTGGTCCACAGGATGCGCTGCAGGCCGCCGCCGATGCGCTCGATATCTTCAGCGATCTGTTCGGACCGTACCCCTTTCCCCGTCTGGTGGTGATCGAGGGTGACTTCCCGGACGGCATGGAGCACACGGGACTGGTATTCGTCAGCGGTGACTGGTTCCGCAGCTACCGGGGCACGCCGCAGTCCTATCTCGTCCTCATCACTGTGCACGAAGTCGCGCATCAGTGGTGGTACGGTCGTGTGGGCAGCGACCAGGCGCTGACGCCGTTTCTCGATGAGGCGCTGGCGACGTACAGCGAGCTGATCTATCTTGAGGAACGTCACCCGGAGCTGCGCCAGTGGTGGTGGGACTTCCGGGTGAGCACGTTCGTCCCGCCCGATGCCACGCCCGGCCCGGCAGGCGCAGACGTGTATCACTTCGAGAACGTGCGCAGCTACATCAATGCCGTCTATCTGAATGGCGCGCGCATGCTGCAGACGCTGCGCGATCAGCTGGGGACCGAGGCGTTTTTCGCCTGGCTGCGGCGCTATGCAGACGCAGGCGCCGGGCGCATCGTCACGCTCGATACGCTCTGGGGGATGCTGTCCCCCGCCGAGCGCGACGCAGCAGC
>CAZZJW010000105.1:0-7232 GCA_964654755.1 uncultured Pleurocapsa sp.
GGAGAAGTGTCGGCGCGCGCGCGGGGCAGATAGAGATCCGCCGCGCGAACATACTCAGCGACACGGCGAGGATCGCTCTGAAAAGGCACAAAGCGGATCTCCGCGCTCCCCAAATGTTCTGCTGGCGCATCCTCGCCCAGTGCAATCAGCAGCAACCTGGTTTGCGAATGTCCGAGCTGCTCGATCGCGCTTCGCAGGGTGGCATAGTCCTTGAACGGGTTTTTTCGGATGCCATTGGCAGCGAAGAGCACAATCGTGGCATCCTGAGGCAGGCCGAGCGCAGCACGCGCACTGCGCGGGTCACCCGGGTTGTACAGCTCGGTATCCACGCTGTTTGGGATGACGCGGCGCTGCACGATTCCCGGCGCCAGCATCGACTGATCGACTTTGTCCATCAACCATCGCGAGGGGGTGTTCACGTATAGGCGGCTGTGCGCATAGATTCGGCGCTTGCGCTGCCAGTTGCCAGCAGTTGCATCGCGCTTTGTCGCTGGATACGTGTCGAGATACGGGCAGTGTCCGCAGCCGGTCTGCCAGCGCATGCAGTCGAAGGAGTGCGCGCAGTGCCCGGCAAGCAGCCATGCGTCGTGCAGCGTGACGAACGTCGGAACGCGCTGCGAGAGAAAGGGCAGTGCGCGCAGGTCAAAGTAGCCGCCGTGCAGATTGTGCAGATGCAGGATGTCCGGGGGGGCCGCATCGAGCAGCGTCCACGAATGGCGAGAGAAGACCGTCTCCATGCCCAGGTAGACCTGCATGACTCGGCTGGGGCGGCTGGGCAGCAGCGCCATCTGCGTTGCAGCGATGCGAAGGGGCCGTGAGCCAATCCATGCGGCGCGGCGCGACCACCATATGCGAAACCATGTGCTGCGCAGATCGCTCACATCCGGATCGCTGCCGTACTTCAATCCGACCGCCATGCGCGAGTCGTGGCCCAGCGCACGATATGCGTGGAAGAGATTGTTTGCGACCTTCTCGGCGCCGCCGCCGAAATCTGATGTGCTAACCTGCAGAATGCGCATGCGCTGCCTCTCGGATGCATTTCTGAAGCAGGTGTGCCTGACGGAGCCAACCGCGCAGACCACGGCGGCTGAGCGGAGAGCGCATGTAGCGCTTCCACACGGGCAGTCCGTACCGCACTGATGCGTAGCATGCCTGCAGCCAGAAATAGGCGATCGTGTTTGACAGCGCATCCGGATCGAGCCGGCCGCTGGTGCGATTGATGCGCTGCAGCGTCTGCATCCAGTCCTCGGCCTGCTGCAGCCAGCCGGCGTCCGGGCTGGGCCGCACCTCGCTGATCTGATGATGCAGACGCAACTCATCCTCCGTGGGTGCCGCGCCAAGCTGGGTGAGCTGCATCTCGCGCACGGTGCGCGCCCCGAGCATCTGCGTTTCTGCGTCGCTGCGCGTGACCTGTGCCGCATGCATCCGGTAGCGAACCAGCGGCTGAGGCAGGTTGGCGAGCTGGCAGTGCTCCGCAAGCGCTGCCCAGAGCGCATAATCCTGTGCGCGTACAAAGCGCGTGTCGTAGCGCAGCGCATGCTGATCGAGCACCGCTTTTCGCAGCATGACGGTGGGGTGCGCAAACGGATTGCTGAAGAGCATCGCGCAGCGCAGCGCGGCGTCGCTGGCGGGATATGACCAGCGCTGCTCGCCAGCATCGCTGAATGCCAGCATGTACGATCCGCACAGGCCGATGGCGGGGTGCGCGTCCAGAAAGGCGGTCTGTATCGCGAGGCGTTGCGGCAGACACACATCATCTGCATCCATGCGTGCGATGTAACGGCCCTGCGCCAGTTCCAGCCCGCTGTTGAGCGTCGCCGCCAGCCCGGATGCTGCATGTGTGTGCACGTGCACCCGCCGATCACGCGCAGCGCAGGACTCGGCGATGCGCAGGCTGTCGTCAGTCGAACCGTCGTCGAGGATGAGCAGCTCAAAATCACGGAATGTCTGGTCAAGCACGCTTTCTACGGCTTCGCCGAGATAGCGCTCGCCATTGTGAACGGGCAGCAGCACACTCACGACCGGCGTCACGTTACAGACTGTCCGGATGCTGCTCCAGCCACAGGCCGAGGCAGAGCAGCGTCCACTTTTGCTGAGGATTGAGTTGGGGCAGCGCACTCGGCGTACCTGGCAGTACATGCGCCAGCGGACTGCTGTGGGCAGACACGCGGTGCAGCATGCTCTGAATGGCTGGGGTGGTGATCCAGTGCTGAACAGGCGCGCCGAAGCCCTGTTTTGGCCGTTTCCGCACACTATCCGGCAGGATATCAGCACAGGACTCGCTCAGTAGTGCCTTGCCGGGGCGTGTGCGCAGTTCTGCCGGCAGGCTGAGGACGAATTCAACGAGATCGAGATCGAGGAAAGGCGCGCGTCCCTCAAGCCCGTGCGCAAGCGTCGCGCGATCGGTCTTGACGAGGATATCGCCGGGCAGATACATGCGCAGGTCGAGATCGACGATGCGGTCGATGCCTGTTACCTGATGGCCCGGGCGAAATGTCGCGTAGAGGCTTGTGTCTGCGTCGACATCCGGGTTTCCCCACAGCGTGCGACGCTCGTGCAGCATGTAGTGCGAACGCTGCAGATGCCGGTCCCACAGATCGGGGAAGCGGTGCCTGCGCGCCATGCGGCGATAGCGCGCGCGTGCCCCGTGGTCCAGCCGCCCGCCAGTCAGTTTGTCGAGGCCGGCGCGCAGGCCTGCCAGCCCGCGCAGGAATGTGCCGCCGGGCAGTGCTTCATCTACCAGCAGATCGGGATACCAGCCATAGCCGCCAAACAGTTCATCGCCGCCGTCCCCGGAGAGTGCGACCGTGACATGCTGGCGGGCGAACTGCGCGATCAGGTAAGTGGGCACATTGGACGAGTCTGCAAACGGCTCGTCATACACCTGCGCCATTTGCTGCACCACTTCGCCGAGCGGGATCTCGGTCTGCAGCTCGTGATGCTCCGTCGCACAGCGGTGCGAGACTTCGCGTGCAAAGGGTAATTCGTCGATCAGCTTGCCGAAGCCAACGCTGAACGTTTTGACCGGGCGGGCGCTCATCTGGCTCATCAGGCCGACCACGGTGCTGGAGTCCATGCCGCCGCTCAGAAATGCGCCCAGCGGCACGTCAGCGATCATCTGGCGGCGCACAGCCTGTTCGAGCAATCTGCGCAGCTCTGCACGCACCTCCGCGAGATCGGTGACGGTGCCCGTACTGTAAGCTGGGGCCCAGTAGCGACGGAGATGCGTCTTGCCGTCCTGCCATTCGAGAAAGTGGCCGGGTGGCAGCACCGAGATGTTGCGATAAATGGTGCGGTCCGGCGGGACGTATAGCAGCGACAGATAGGCATCGACAGCGACAGGGTCAAGCTGCGGTCGGATCATGCCAGCGGCGAGGATGGCCTTGAGCTCTGACGCGAGCAGCAGCGCGCCCTGGCTAGTCTCAGCGTAGTACAGCGGCTTCTCGCCAACGGGATCGCGGGCGGCGAACAGGCGGCGTTCCTGCTGGTCCCAGATGATGAAAGCATACTGGCCGCGCAGTCGGCGCAGACCATCGGCGCCCCATGCCTCGAATGCACGCAGCAGCACTTCGGTGTCGGACTGGGTGTGAAATGCGGCGCCTCGTGCTTCGAGCGCAGCACGCAGTTCGCGATAGTTGAAGATCTCGCCGTTGAACGAGATGACATAGCGTTCGGTCTGCATCGGCTGGCTGCCGCCGGCCAGATCGATGACGCTCAGCCGACGGTGTCCGAGCACACAGCCCTCGCCCGTCCATGCCCCGCTGCCATCTGGACCGCGATGCTGCAGTGCCTGCGTCATGCGCTCGATCATGCGCGTCGCATCTGCCTGCGGGCTGCTCCACACGATTCCTGCGATGCCGCACATCAGCCCAGCCCCATCTGTCGAAACACCATCTGGAAGCGCTGATGCCAGGTGTGTTCCGTTTGTGCGCGCCTGAGACCCGCCTGACGGATGCGCTCGCGCTCGTCATCATGCTGCAGATAGTAGCGCGCCTTGTCCACCAGTTCACGCGCATCGCTGAAGAATACGATCTCGCGATCTGGCGTGAAGAAGTCGCTCAGCTCGTCGAACTGCTCGACGAGGTAGAATGCGCCGCTCATCGTCGCTTCGAAGTCGCGCAGGCGCACCTGCTTGATCGCGGCTTCGCCCGGCCGCGGCAGCAGCGCCACGGTGGAGAAGCCGAGGCTGATGCGGCTGCGGCTGTACATGCGGATCAGATCGTCGTCTTCCAGCGGCGGGCCGCAGCGCTCCAGCGGAAAGTCTGACCGCTGAATCTGCCTGCCCTGCAGCGCTGCCTTGACCGCAGACCCCGCGCGCCGCCAAAGGGGGGGCTCTGCCGGTGGTGTTTGCCAGTGCGGCCCCCATGCGCGCACATCGATCCCGGCGTCAAACAGGCTGCGCAGAAACACCGGGCGCGTGCCATAGCGCTGGCCGACGAACGTCACATCGAATTCGCGCGGCACATCGTATGGCCGATAGATGTTCGGGTTGGCGGCTTCCTGACAGTAGATCGGGTTGGCGCCGATGCGCCGGTAGTCGTCCAGCCGGAATTTCTCTGGCACGAGGCAGTAGTGGTAGGCAGGGGCAATCTCCTCGATCAGATCAAACTGGTACGAGGCGTTGCAGTACCAGTTCACCGTCGGGATACCCATGCGGCCGATCTCGCGAATGGCTTCGGGCAGCACATATGACGAATAGAAGTAGCTGAAGAACAGCTCGATCGGCCGCCTGCGATGTGCTGCGCGCACCTGGTCCAGCAGCTGTTCGCTCAGGCGCGGGCGATTGGCATCGATGAAGGCGCGCTGTTCCGGGATGGTGGGGTCCAGATTGAAGTTGAAGTCTGCGTAGTCGAACGCAAACGTCGTCAGCGCGTGCCCAAGATCGACCAGCGGCATGTACAGGTTATAGTGCCACACGCGCGACTGCGGCAGCGCATTCTGATGGGCGGTGTCTGGCGAGGCGTAGAAGATGTGCATTCAGGCGTCTCTGAGCGGCAGGCTCAGCGCGGTGGCGATCTTGCGCGCGTAGGCTGGAATGGCGAATTCCGCATGGAAGCGCTTTTCGCCGCGTTCGCCGAACTGCTGGCACAGCGCCGGGTCTGATTGCAGGCGGCGCAGCGCTGCGGCCAGCGCATCTGCATCGCCTTCCGGGACGATCAGCCCCGCATCGCCGATGACCTCCGGGATACCCCCCGTGCGCGAGCCGATCACGGGCAGGCGCATGGCCATCGCGTCGGCCAGCACGCCGCCGAACTGCTCCGTCCAGAAAGGCACGGTGATGGAAGGCAGCACGAGGCAGTCGATGGCACGGTACACGCGCCAGAGCTCGTGTTTTGGGAACAGGCCGAGTGCGAACGCCCGCCCGCGCAGCGAGTCGCGCTGCAGCCACTGGTGCAGCTCCTCGCGCTGATCGCCATCGCCGACCATGACCAGCCTGAAGTTGGCCGGGAGCTGTTCGAGTGCGCGCAGCAGGAACTTCCACCCCTTTTCCTCGACGATGCGGCCGACGAAACCGATGACGAAGGTGTGTTCCGTGCGTTCAAACGGCAGTGGCAGCGGCGTGACGTTGTCTGGCGGAACCAGCGCACCTGCCGCCAGGTTGATGACGGGGACCGAGCGCGGCAGTCCTGCCTGCTGGATCGCCCGGGCGGACGGGCTGGCGACGGACAGCAGCGCATTCAGGCGCGACCAGAGCAGGGTGTTGCGCCAGCGCCGCAGGAAAATCGTGGCTGGGAAGATGTTCTCGCACACCGCGGTGGCGATGCGGGTGTGGCGGTTGAAGCGCAGGATGCGCAGGATGTCCAGCAGGTCGGGATTGACGGGCTCTTCCTGAACCCAGATGGCGTCCGGCTGCAGTTCGGCAAGCTGGGCGCGCAGCCAGCGGCGGCGTTCGCGGCGGCCACCTGCGGGGAAGAAGCGAATGTCGTACTGCGACTGCAGGGCGCGCGGGTCGGCATCGCCAAGCTGATCGTGACCGGGGGGAGCGGGCGGGGGCGCGCTCGTCAGCACGGTTCCGCGCACGGCATAGCGCTCGAGGATGTTCGTATACGCCTGCCAGTGCATTGCATAGAATGCGCGCTGACTGCAGAGGACGAAACGCGCCTCAGCTCGTGCCATTACGGCGCACCCCATTCAGCGCTGTCTCGCACCAGTCGGTCACCGTAATCTCATCGCAGCCAGCCTGCTGCATCCATGCGTGCACTTCGTCATACACATGTGTGCTGGCGATCGATGGGCTGACAGCATCGAAGGTGTCGAGGAAACGCCACCGGGCATCAGGCAGGTGAACCACCGGCAGCAGCTCACGATCCAGCCAGCCGGTCATCCGCCGGCCACCGGGCAGCCGGTTGAGCACACGGTAAGCGGGATGGATGGCATAGGTGGCCGCCAGCGAATACCAAACGGCCGGTCGATATCCCAGCCTGTGCATGCGGTTGAACAACCGACGCCAGCGTGCCACGGAGGGATAGGCATACAAGCCCTCGCGCGGGTACACACAGCAGGCGATCCATCCGCCGGGGCGTACCGCCGCCGTCAGCGCACGCACTCCACGCGCTGGATCAGGCGTATGGTGCAGCACACCAATGGTGTACCCGCCATCAAATACGCCGTCCGCGAAAGGAGGCTGAAGCACATCTCCCTGAACGATCAGCACGTTCGGATCGTCGTCGAGATTGCGCCGTGCAACATCGACGGCTGTGCTCATATCGAGCCCGACAGGTTGGCCGCCCCTGCTGCGCACCACGTCAAGAAAGCGGCCCGCGCCGCAGCCGAATTCGACGACATGCTGACCTGTGAGATCGCGCTGGCCGGTGATGATCTCCCACATCCGCGTGGTGTGCCCGGCCATCGGGCGGCCGACATTCTCAGATTCGAACTGCACGCGGGGAAAGCGATTCCATTCGTAGCCGAAGCTGGCAGCATAGTGTTCATGCGGGACGAATCGAGGGATACCGCGCACGATCGGGTAACTCCGGCCGTCCTGCGTGCGCAGCGCCCCTGTGATCACCTCGCCATTGGAGTGCACTTCGCTGCTTTCCAGGTGCAGCGGGGCGCGTGTTTGCGGGCAGTGCAGCAGGGTAACAAAGTCAGGGCGCATCACGCCATCCGTTCATCTTGTACTCGCAATGCCCGAACAGACTGCGGTAACGCGCCTGTCCTGCGCCGACATCCAGCACGCGCGCGCCTGCGGGCACACTCGATTGAGGCGACTTGCGCGCAGGCCGAACCAC
>CAZZJW010000106.1:0-7148 GCA_964654755.1 uncultured Pleurocapsa sp.
CCGGGGATGGGGGCCGCCCGCGCCTCCACCGGCTGGGAAACCTTCCTGGCCGGCCTCATTCAGGCCGGCTTCTCGATCGGCGGCACCTGGCCGATGCGCACGGAACTGACCGGCAATCTCAAAAGGAACTTCAACGCCCTGGCCTCGTCGATCGTGCTGGTGTGCCGGCCGCGGCCAGCGGATGCGCTCACCATCAGCCGCCGCCAGTTCGTCGATCTGCTGCGGCGCGAGCTGCCCGCTGCGCTCACCAACCTGCAATCCGGCAGCATCGCCCCGGTGGACCTGGCGCAGGCCAGCATCGGGCCGGGCATGGCGATCTACAGCCGCTACAGCAAGGTGCTGGAAGCCGACGGCTCAGCGATGAGCGTCCGCGCCGCGCTGGGGCTGATCAATCAGGAACTCGATGCCTATCTCGCGGAGCAGGACGGCGACATCGACGCCGACACGCGCTTTGCGGTGGCGTGGTTCGAGCAGTACGGCTTCAGCGAAGGCGAGTTTGGCGTGGCCGACACGCTGGCCCGGGCGAAGAACACCAGCGTGGCGGGCGTGAGCGAGTCGGGGTTGGTCACGGCGGGGCGCGGCAAGGTGCGGCTGCTGCACTGGAAAGACTATCTGGTTGAGCGCGCCTATGATCCGGCGGCGGACAAACGCCCGACGGTGTGGGAAGCAACGCATCACCTGATTCAGGAACTCAACATTCACGGCGAGACGGGATCGGCGATGCTCATGACCAGGCTGCCCTCGGATACGGCGGCAGAAGCGCGCGCGCTGGCCTACCGGCTGTACAGCATCTGCGAGCGCAAGGGCTGGGCAGAACACGCCCGCGACTACAACGCGCTGGTGGCGAGCTGGTCGGGCATCGGCGAGGAGGCAGCGCGCATCCGCGAAGAGAAAGTGCGCGGTGACGCGACGAATCAGTTGGATTTGTTTTGAGTAGGGACCCTGTGCCATGACCGATCAAGTCATCACACAATGGACGGCGGACACTATTCTCGACTTTCTGTACCAGCACCGTGAAGTGCTTCGCGCGATGGGTGTTATCAAGATTGGCCTATTCGGGTCGTATGTGCGCGGTGATCAGCAAGCGGATAGCGACATCGACGTGCTGCTGGAAATGAATTCGCCTTCATACCGAGATTTCATGAATGTCTGGAATTTCCTTGAGGACAATCTGGGGCGAAAAGTCGATATAGGCGAGGAGCATCTGCTGAAGGAAATTGCACGGCCCTATATTCTGGGAGAAGTGCGATATGTCGAGGGATTCTAGGCTCTATCTGCAAGACATCCTTGACGCTATCGCCAAAATCGAGCGCTATGTTGCAGGATTCGACCTCGAGCGATTCAAGCAAAGCGACTTGATCCTCGATGCGGTCAACATGAACTTGATCATCATCGGTGTAGCGGCGAATAGCGTCCCTGATGGAGTGCAGCAAGCGCATCCTGAGATCGACTGGCGCAATGTCGTTGGGCTGCGTAACGCGATCGCGCACGAATATTTCCGGCTCAATCTGGATCGTATTTGGAATATTGTTGAGGTCGAAGTTCCACGACTGAAAGCACAGCTTGAAGTTATCCTCGAAGAAAGTGATACATCTGATGGCAAAAAGTAACCGTGAACGCGTCAGCGATGTGATGGACGCGCTGAAGGCAGGCCTGGCACCGTTCGTCGTGCGCGAATACGCGCGTGTGTACGGCATCAAAGTGATCGCTGAGATCAACGATGCGCTCACGACCGGGGTGTACGGCGGGCTCGCCAGCACCACTGCTGAAGGCGCCGTGCGCGAGCTGGATGTGCAGGCGTGCCTGAATCTGATTCAGCGCCGCTGGGACTCGGTGTTCAAGCAGAGGCTGAGCAAGGCAGATCGCGGCTATGCCAACATCCTCTACGAGGTGCGCAACCGGTGGGCGCATCAGGAGGCCTTCAGCAACGATGGGGCGTATGAGGCGGCAGACAATGCCCGTCGGCTGCTCGAGGCGATCGGCGCGCCCGCACAGGCGGAAGTTTGCGGCACGATCGCGCAGGAGCTGCTGCGCCTGCGTTACGAGGCGGAGCAGAAGCAGTCGACGAAGAAGACGGGCCCAATCGATATGATGGCCGCACCGACGACCACCACATCGGGGCTGAAGCCCTGGCGGCTGGTCGTCAAGCCGCATCCGGATGTCGCCAGCGGCCGGTACATTCAGGCGGAGTTCGCTGCCGATCTGGCGCAGGTCGTGCAGGGCAAGGCCGACCCGGAGTATGGCGATCCGAAAGAGTTCTTCCGCCGCACATACCTGACCGAAGGCCTGCTCGAACTGCTGGCCACCGGCGTGCGCCGGCTGACGGGCCTGGGTGGCGACCCGGTCGTGCAGCTTCAGACGAGCTTCGGCGGCGGCAAGACGCACAGCATGCTCGCGCTCTATCACCTGTTCGGCGGCAGGATCGGCTTCAGCGATATTCCCGGCGGTGAGCACATCGTCAGCCGGGTAGGCGACAAAATCGACAACGTGATCAGCGCCAATCGCGCGGTCATCGTTGGCACCGCCTTCAGCGCGACGGAGCCCAGGCGGTATGCGAACGCCACCACGCACACGCTGTGGGGCGAGATCGCCTATCAGCTCGGCCGGTCGCAGGGCGGAGACGCGGAAGCGCTGGTCGCCTATCAGATGGTGGAAACCGCAGATCTGGCGGGCGTCAGCCCCGGCTCAGACACGCTGGTCGCGCTGCTGGAGCGGTACGGCCCGGCGCTGATCATCATCGACGAGCTGGTCGCCTTTGCGCGCAATCTGTATCAGGCCGGGGATCGGCTGCCCGCTGGCACGTTTGATGCCGTCATGACATTCGTGCAGTCGCTGACCGAAGCGGTCAAGCGAGCCAGCGATGCGATGCTGCTGGTGTCGATCCCGGAAAGCGACAACGAAATCGGCGGTGAAGGCGGCAAGGCTGCGCTGGAAATCCTCGCCAAGACCATCGGCCGCGTCGAGTCGGTGTGGAAGCCGGTCACCGCGACGGAGAGTTTTGAGATCGTGCGCCGGCGGCTGTTCACAACCGAGATGGATTACGCCGCTCGCGATGCGGTGGTCAGTGCCTTTCGCGAGCTGTATGCCAGCAACAGCACGGAGTTTCCCTCCGGCGTGGCGGAAGGTGACTACGTCAGCCGCATGAAGGAGGCGTATCCCATTCACCCGGAGCTGTTCGCCCGGCTATACGAGGACTGGTCGACGCTCGACCGGTTCCAGCGCACACGTGGCGTACTGCGCCTGATGGCGACGGTGATCCATCGGCTGTGGAACGACAATGATCAATCGCTGATGATCATGCCGGGGTCGATTCCGTTGTTCGCCCCAACGGTGCGTAACGAACTGCTGCGCTACCTGCCCGACGGCTGGTCTGCCATCGTCGATGCCGACATTGACGGCGAGAACTCGAAGCCATTTCAGCTCGACAAGAGCATCCCCACGCTGGGCCAGTACACCGCAAGCCGCCGCGTGGCGCGCTCGGTGTTTGTTGGCAGCGCGCCGTCCGTCGCCGGGCAGGCTGTGCGTGGCGTGGAGGAAGTGCGCATCCGCCTGGCGACGGTGCAGCCGGGGGAGCAGCTGGCGGTCTTCAATGATGCCCTGCGCCGAATGGGCAATCATCTCACCTATCTGTACAGCGACAGCAGCCGCTACTGGTACGACACGCGCCCGACGGTCAACCGCATGGCGCAGGATCGCGCGCAGAACATCCACGCTGACGAGGTGTACAAAGAAGCGATTGCTCGACTGCGCGTTGGCAAGCCACGCCGCGAAGACTTCGCTGGAACCCACGTCGCGCCGCAGACTTCGGGCGATGTCGCCGATGAATGGCGCACGCGGGTTGTCGTTCTCGCGCCAGAGTACGCGCACAAGCGCGGCAATGGCATTTCTCAGGCGCAGCGCACGGCGCAGGAAATCCTAGAAAGTCGCGGAAGTTCGCCGCGTCTGTACCGCAACATGCTGGTGTTCATCGCCGCCGATGTCGAAAATGCTGAGGCGTGGGAAAAGGCGCTGCGCGAATATCTGGCGTGGAAGTCGATCAAGGACGAAGCCGAGCCGCTCAATCTGGACGCGCAGCAGCGGAAGCAGGTCGAGACTAACCTCAAGCGCACTGATGAAACGCTGCTTAGCCGCCTGCAAGAAACGTATAGTTGGTTGATCGTCCCGGTGCAGCCTGATCCCACCGGCGCTATTGAGTACCAGGCGCATCGCATTGCCGGGCAAGACAGCTTCTATGATCGGGCAGGGCGCAAGCTGCGCCAGAGCGAAATGCTTATTCCCCGTTGGTCACCCGATAATCTGCGCATGGAGTTAGATCGCTACCTGTGGCGCGATCAGCCGCATGTAGGACTGAAGCAGCTTTGGGAATACTTCGCACGTTACTGCTATCTGCCGCGCCTCTACAGCGAGGATGTGCTCGTTGACTCCGTCAAGGCGGGTGTTTCACGACCGGATGCCCCATTCGCCTATGCGACGGCTGTTGGTTTGGACGGTCAGTACAAGGGGCTCGTCTACCAGCAGGCTGCAACCACGCTGTACCTTGATGACAACGCCGTGGTCGTGCACCCGGAAGCGGCTGAAGCGCAGCGGGGGGCCGAAAAGCGCGATCCCGCTGGCTCCATCCCGTCAGGGCAACCGGGCGCAGGACGCGCGGCGGGCAGCAAACCCGATGATGGAACGCCAACGCCGCCACCACCCGACCCGAAGAAGACGACGCGCTTTTTCGGCACCGTAGGCGTTGATCCACAGCGCGGAAACAAGGAAATGGCGACCATCATCGATGAAATCGTCCAGCGGCTCACAAGCCTGCCGGGCACCAACGTGACGATCACCCTGGAGATCAGCGCAGAGCGAGAAGCAGGTTTCGACGAAGCAACTATACGGACCGTCAGCGAAAATAGCCGAACGCTCAAGTTCCGCAGTCACGGCTTTGAGAGCTGACGAGCCGGCGCGCCCGCCACCACGCCACCCGGCTGCGGATGACGTGGTGGCAATCGCGAACATGCCTACGCGAGGGGGCGGACCTCGACGTGATCGCAGCCGATGCGACCGACCTGCGAGATCAGTCCGATCCCGCCGCCGGTGTAGGTGTGATCGGGATCTTCTGCGACGAGCGTGATGTCGGCATTGACGGACGCGGTGAGCCGGTTCCCCTCGATTGACAGGGTGAGCGTGCAGGCCTGCCCCAACTGCCAGCCGCCGTCTGCTTCCGCCAGCACGATGTCGCGGCCCTCGAAGGCTTTCACAAGCCGGACCTTCGCGCCGTCCAGCAGCAGCGCATAGTAGCGCGTCATGCCCTGCACGCGCACCGCGACGCCCCCGGCTTCGCACATGTGCGGCGTCATGCGCACGGAGACCGTATAGTCCGTCCATTCGCGTGTGCCCTGCATCAGCAGGCCGCGACCGTGATTCTGGATCAGCCGATACGGTTCCGGCCAGTAGTCGAGGTCCGCCAGCCGTTCGCGACTATCCAGCCCATCCACCCAGGCCATCTTCCACAGGGATGGCCCGCTGATCGCGGCCTGGCGGTTGTGCTCGCGTTCTGCCGGGCGGTTGAGCACGACGCTCGGCGCGCCGTCCCACGTCAGCCAGTCCAGATAGAGCGCACCCTGCGCGCCGCCTTCCCCCTGCACCTGCACCCCGACAAATGCGACGGGATAGCCGTGCGTATCGGGCACGCGCCAGGTGATCTCAGCATCCTGCCCAGGGCTGAGCGCAACCGGCGCGCTGTGCACCAGCGTGAGCTCGTCTGAAGCATCGTAATGCTTGATGTAGAGCGCTGCCTCGACCGGGGCGTCATTCTCTGCCCCGGCAGAAAGGCGTGCGCTCAGTGTCTGGCCCGGATACAGGCTGGGCGAAGACAGCAGTCGATAGCCGCGGCGCTCGAAATAGCGTGCCACCTCGCGTGAGGGGATGAAGGTCGGCGTCTCCACACGCCCGGCCCGCCCCGGCGCCAGCCCCTGATAGCGGATGGCCAGACTGCGTGTGCCAGCAGCACTGTGTCCGGTGACATTCTCAATCGTCGTCACGCCGCGTGCGGAGATGGAGTCTTCGCTGACGAAGCCCTGCACCGCGCCGGGCAGCTCGAAGTGAAAGCGCGCGCCATGCTTGGGCTGCAGCGGCGCTTCGCCATGCAGTCTGCGCGCCATATTCACCAGCGTGTAGCTCTCGCGCACGGCATCTGTGATCGCGCGGCCGCCATCGGCCGTCGGCAGATACAACCGGTCAGCTACCGGACCCCGCCAATCCGGGCCGTGATCGAGTGCGGCCAGTCCATTCTTGATGCCAAGCAGGCAGCCGACGTTGCCGGCGTTGCAGTCGGTGTCCCAGCCGGCGGTGTTGGCGATCATCAGCGAGCGCTGGAAATCGTCCGCGCCGTACAGCAGCGAGAGGATGATCACGCCGTGGTTGGGCACCATGTGGCAGTTGCCGCCGTACTGGTCATAGCCGTAGTGTTCCGCCAGCAGTCTGCGCGCAGCGTACCAGTCCGGTTCGCGCGCGTGCCAGCCGCGGATATCGGCGATCATGCGCGCGATCACCGAGTCGGTGGGGATGAACGTGAGCGCGGTATCGAGCAGGGTGTTGAGGTCGGGTTCGACGAACGCCTGCGCTTCCATGGCGGCGATCACCTGTGCGCCATAGATCGCCTCACCGTCATGGCTGACACTGGATGCGCGGCGGGCGAAATCGGCGGCCAGCGCCGGATCGCCAGGGGCGATCATGCCCCAGCCGTCGATGAAGATCTGCGAGCCGATCTGCTCCGCCACGACCTTGCCATTGAGCGCGATCGAGCCGCTCTGCGGCGCAGGAATGCCGGCTTTCAGGCGCAGATAGGCCGTATGCTCGGTGGAATTCCCCATACCGCCCCACCACAGGATCGTCTGTTCCTCGATGATGTAGTTGAGCCATGCGTGGCCGATCTGCGCCGGTGTCAGGTCGTGCCGGCAGCCGTAGTCCTCCAGCGCACGGATGAAGGTGAAGGTGCCAGAAACATCGTCGTCGGTGACGATCAGCGGAACGTTGAGTTTCTCATGGACGTAGTAATTGATCTCCCCCAGGTGCTCCAGGATGGACTGATGCGACCACCCCTCGAACGGCCGACCCAGGTATACGCCGACGAGCTTCCCCAGCACGCCGGCATAAACGCGCTC
>CAZZJW010000107.1:0-6918 GCA_964654755.1 uncultured Pleurocapsa sp.
AGCCTCATCCCCCGGCCCCTTCTCCGAGGGGAGAAGGGGAGCAAGATGGCGCGGTGTTTCTTCAGCCCCTCTCCGATGGAGGGCTTGGGGTGAGGCTGAAGCAGGACTCAGGGTGTGGCCGCTGCACCCACTTTCACCCCGCCGCGCCGCCAACTTGAAGCGCAGGCGCGCGAATGGCATAATCGGGGGCGTGAGAGAATGCCCATCAGCGAAAGCGCCCAATCGAAATCATGACCGCCGAAATCACACCTGTTCAGACGATGACTGTCTTTATCACCGGCGCCATGACCACGGTCGGCCAGGCGCTCATTCGCAGGCTGGCCTCCGCCGGCCACCATGTGTACGGCGTGGCCGCCAGCGCCAGCGAGGGCAACTATCTGCGCGCGCTGGGCGCCACCCCCGCCTATCCCGATCTCTACCGCGCGGGTGAACTGCGCAGCGCCATTCAGGGCACGCAGGCGAAGTGCATCGTCAACCTCGCCCCGCAAGCCGCCAACGATGTCCCGCAGGTCAACGCCGACTGGGACGCGCGCCTGGGCGAAGCGGCTGGAGCGCTGGCGCAGGCGGCGGCGCAGGCCGGCGCGGAGTACCTCGTGCACACCAGCTATGCCTTCGCCGATGCGCAGGCGGACGAGCACAGCGCCGCCGCCCGGCCCGTGCTCAAGGCGGTGCGCGCCGCCGAACGCGCGGCGCTGGCAGGCCCCGTGCCCGCGAGCGTGCTGCGCCTGGGCACGGTCTACGGCGCGGAGTCGGCGGCGCTGCAGGCGCTGGCGAAGGCGCTGCGCGCCGGGCGCATGATCCACCCGGGCTCGCATGAGGCGCGGGCGTGGGTCTATGCCGCTGATGCCGCCGCCGCGATCGAAGCGGCGCTGATCGAGCGGCCCGCCGGCAAGACCATCAGCGTGACCGATGGCGCGCTGGCTTCGCCGGTGCAGTTTCTGCAGTACTTCGCCGAAGCGCAGGGCCTGGCCGCGCCGGCCCGCCCGCCGCTGTTCATGCCGCGCAGCCCGTTCAGCGCCGTGCATGCCGCCATCACGCATCTGCACGCGGCGCCGGCCAGCGCGGGCGAGGGCCTGCACTGGCAGCCGCGCTTCGCCTCCTTCCGCCAGGGGATCGATGATCTGCTGATCTCGTGGCGCGCCGCAGAAGCGATGTGATGCACACCGAAGCACCGCTCATCACCGTACGCGATGTCACCGTGGTCTACCGCCACGAGCCGGCGTTGGACAGCGTCAGCCTGACGGTGCGCGCGGGTGAACGCCTCGCCATCATCGGCCCGAACGGCGCCGGCAAGTCCACGCTGCTCAAGGCGATCATGGGCCTGATCCAGTATCAGCGCGGCACGATCCATGTGGAAGGCGGGCGGCAGCGCCTGGGCTATGTCGCGCAGCACAACGAGGTCGACTGGAGCTTCCCGGTGTCGGTGCTCGATACCGTGCTGATGGGGATGTGGCGCGAGATGGGCTGGCTGCGCATGCCGGGCCGGCCTCAGCGCAGCCGCGCGCTGCAGGCGCTGGCGCGGGTGGGGCTGCAGGAAGTCGCCGGCCGCCAGGTGGGCGAGCTGAGCGGCGGCCAGCGGCGGCGGGTGTTCATCGCCCGGGCGCTGGCGCAGCAGGCCGATTGTCTGCTGCTCGACGAGCCGTTCAGCGGCGTGGATGTCGGGGCGGAGCAGGAGCTGCTCGAGGTGCTGCTGCGCCTGAATGACGAGGGCATCACGCTGCTGCTGTGCACGCACGATCTGGAGCAGGCGCGCGAGCACTTCCACACCGTGCTGGCGCTGCGCAATCATGTCATCGCGTGCGGCAGCCCGCAGCAGGTCTTCACCCGCGACACGCTGACGGCGATGTACGGGCGGCGCGCGCTGGCCTACGACATGAACGGGCAGCCGACCACGGTGTACATCGACGAACACGGCTGTCATGACGACTGACCCGCTCGCCACCTGACCGCCGAAGCGAGGGCGTGCAATGGTCAACATTCTGCCCGAACCGATCCTGACCTTCCTCGTACGCATCCTGCTCGTCCTGCTGGGCTACCTGCTGCTCCGCCTGATGCAGCGGCTGGTGCGCAAGCTGACGCGCTCGGTGGTGCGGCGCGCGCTCTCCCGGCTGCACAGCCCGGAAGCGGAGAACACCGTCTTCGAGGTGCTCACCACCTCCGCCAACATGGTCGCGCTGGCCGCCTTCATGGTGTTCGTCGCGGCGGTGCTCTCGGACCTGCGCGATGTGTTCGTGCTGCTGCTGCGCCTGGCGCAGACCACGCTGCTGCTGGCGGCGGCGCTGGCGATCTACCGGCTGGTGACATTCGCCTTCGCCAGCCCGGCGCGCCTGCGCAAGGCGACGAACCTCACGCTGGCCCCCACGCTGCTGCCATTCGCGCGCACCGCGCTGCACCTGATCATCGGCAGCCTGGCGCTGCTGGTGGGCCTGCAGATGTGGGGCTTCGAGATCACCTCGCTGATCGCCGCGCTGGGCGTGGGCAGCCTCGCCATCTCGCTGGCGGCGCAGGACACGCTGAGCAACCTGTTCGGCTTCGTCGCGATCGTCGGCGACCGGCCGTTTGTGGTGGGCGATTACATCCGCACGCCTGATGTCGAAGGCACGGTGGAGCACGTCGGGCTGCGCTCGACGCGCGTGCGCCAGCTCGATCAGTCGTTCGTGACCGTGCCCAACACGCGCCTGGCGAATGCTGCCATCATCAACACCACGCAGCTTTCCAAGCGCGTGGTCGATCTGGTGGTGGGCGTGCCCTACACCACCGCCGTCGAGTCCATTCAGAGCGCGCTGGAGGATGTGCGCCAGCGCCTGCAGAACGACGCCCGGATCGAACAGCACACGGTGAACGCGGTGCTGCGCCACATCGGCGCGCAGTCGCTGGAGATCATGGTGCGCTTCTACATCCTGACGCCGGATTTCAGCGAGTTCCTGCGGCTGCAGGAGAGCGTGCTCTTCGATGTGCTGGCGATCTTCCGGCAGCACGGGCTGCAGATCACCAGCTCGACCAATACGCTGTACGTGGCGGACTGGCGCGGTGCGCCCGGGTCAGTCCCGGATGAGGACCCGCGCGCAGCCGTGATCGCGCCGCCGCGCCCGGACGACGGCGTGTAGCCCGGCGCCGGGGCAGGCGGAAACCTGACAGGCAAGCACACAGATTGCAGGAGTGAAATTGTGGACCCAGTACTGGTCACCGGCGGCGCAGGCTACATCGGCAGCCACGTCGTCTACCGCCTGATTGAGCGCGGCTACCGCGTGGTGGTGTTCGACAACCTGAGCGCCGGCCACCGCGCCGCGGTGCACCCGAAGGCCGAGTTCGTGCAGGGTGATCTGCTGGACACGGCGCAGGTGCGCGCGCTGTTCGACGGCCACCGCTTCAGCGGTATCCTGCACTTCGCCTCGCGCATTCAGGTGGGCGAGAGCATGCAGAAGCCGTTTCTGTACCTGCGCGAGAATGTGCAGACTGCGCAGAACGTGATCGAGGCGGCCTGCGAACATGCGGTGAAGCGCTTCATCCTCAGCTCCACCGCCAACCTGTTCGACCAGCCGACGCGCATCCCCATCGACGAGGAGCAGCCGATCATCCCCGGCAGCGTGTATGGCGAGACGAAGGCGATTGCGGAGCGCATCCTGTACTGGATGGATCGCATCTACGGCCTGCGCTACTGCGCGCTGCGCTACTTCAACGCCAGCGGCGCGCACCCGGATGGCAGCATCGGCGAGGACCATCACCCGGAGACGCACCTGATCCCGCTGGTGCTGCAGGTGGCGCTTGGCCAGCGCGAGCATGTGACGATGTTTGGCGACGACTACCCGACGCATGACGGCACGCCTATCCGCGACTACATCCACGTGATCGATCTGGCGGATGCCCACATCCGCGCGCTGGAAGCGCTGGAGAGCGGGCCCAGCCGTGTGTACAACCTGGGCATTGGCCGGGGCTACACGGTGAAGGAGGTGGTCGAGGCGGCGCGCCGCGTGACCGGACACGCCATCCCGGTGCAGGTGGGGCCGCGCCGCGCCGGGGATGCCGCCGCGCTGGTGGCAGACAACACGCGCATCATGGAAGAGCTCGGCTGGATGCCGCAGTACAACGCGCTGGAGCCGATCATCGAGACCGCCTGGCGCTGGCACCGGGCGAACCCGCACGGCTACGCCGGCCGGGCCCCCTGAGCCGCCGCGCCGCGCGCCGCCTGCACCACCTGCGCCGCCAGTTCGTAGCGGCCAAAGCTGGGGATGATGTACGCCCCCTGCGCCACCGGGCGCAGCGCCGCCAGCAGCTCGCGGGCGATGACGACGCCTTCCTGCGCGGCGTCTTCGCCTGCCGCCTCGATGCGCGCGAAGATCTCTGGCGGGATGGAGATGCCGGGCACTTCGTTGTTGAGGAACTGCGCGTGGCGCAGGCTGTACAACGGCATCACGCCGATCAGGATCGGCAGCAGGCGCGCCCCTTCCAGCAGCACCGCGGCGCGCTCGAAGAAGCGCAGCGCCCGCTGCGGCTCGAACACCGGCTGCGCCAGCGCGAAATCGGCGCCGCTGTCGAGCTTCTTGCGCAGCACGTCGATCTCCTTGTCCAGATCATCGGCGCACAGGTTGAGCGCGCAGCCGACGGTGAAGCTGGTCGGCTGGCCGATGCTGTTGCCCGCCTGGTCCACGCCGGCGTTCAGGCGCTGCTTGGTGAGGCGGATCAGGCCGGACGGCACGATGTCGTAGTTGTCCATCGCGTCGGGATAATCGCCGATGCGCGTGGGATCGCCCATGCAGATGAAGATGTTGCGCAGGCCGAGCGCGTGCGCGCCGAGCAGATCGCTCTGGATGCGCAGCATGTTGCGCCCACGGGTGGGGAAGTGCAGGATGGTCTCCACGCCCACGCCGCGCTCGATGGCGTGGCAGGCGGCCCACGGCGAAACGCGCATGCGCGCCGCCGGGCTGTCGGCGATGTTGAGCACGGTCGCGCCGGCATCGACCAGCATGCGCGCCGAAGCGAGCAGGCGCTCGAAGTTGTGGCCGCGCGGGGGCGTCATTTCCACACTGATGACGAATTCGCCCGCCGCCATACGCCGCGCCAATTCTGACGGGTGCGCGTCGCCCGGCGCAGCTTCCGCGCTGTCGTCGTCGTCCAGCGACAGCGAGATGCGCACGCCGGTGCGGGCGGGGTCATCGAGCGCAGCGCGCATGGCGGCGATGTGCTCCGGCGTGGTGCCGCAGCACCCGCCGATGACGGCAGCCCCCAGCTCGCGGAAGGTGATGGCGTAGTCGGCGATGTAGCTGCTGGTGGCCGGGTACATCGTGCGCCCGCCCACGCTTTGCGGATAGCCGGCGTTGGGCATGGCGGACAGGCGGGCATCCGGAGCGGCGGCGCGCATCGCTTCCAGCACGCGGGTGATCTGCTGCGGTCCGCCGGAACAGTTCACGCCGATGACATCCGCGCCGGCGCCCGTCAGCTCGCGGGCAACGCGACCGGGCATTTCGCCGGTGAGCGTACGATCGTCGGTGCCGAAGGTCATCTCGCACAGCACAGGCAGGCCGGGCGCGGCCTGGTGGGCGGTATCGAGTGCCAGCCGCAGCTCGCTGAGGTCGGTGAACGTCTCCAGGATGATGAGGTCGACGCCGCCCTGCACCAGCGCGGCGAGCTGCTCGCGGAAAGCATCCGCTGCATCCTCCAGGCGCACGCGCCCGTAGGGCTGCAGCCCCACGCCCAGCGGGCCGACGCTGCCGGCGACGTAGGCTGCGCGTCCGCTGGCGGCGACCGCCTCGCGGGCCAGGCGCGCGCCCGCCCGGTTGATGGCGTCTACCTGGTCTTCCAGCCCAGCCTCCGCAAGCTTGTAGCGATTGGCGCCGAAGGTGTTGGTCTCGATCAGTTCGGCGCCCGCCTGCAGGTAATCGCGGTGAATATCGCGCACCGTGTCCGGCGCTGTCAGGTTGAGCTGATCGAAGACGATCTCGAGCGACATGCCTCGCGAGTGCAGCAGCGTGCCCATCGCGCCATCAGCGAGGATCGGCGCGGGCTGGCGAAGGCGTTCGGCGAAGGATGCGTTTGGCATGACGGCCCCGGAAGACTCGCGAATCTCAAATTCTGCGCAGCATGGAGCGCCCGGCATCCGAGCGCAGGGTGATCGGCCGGGCGGTCTGCGATTCTAGCACAGGACGACGCCGGGCTTCGACCCGGAATCGGCACGGGGAATCCGCACATGCAGGATGGAGCGCGTATCAGCCGGCGCTGGCCTGCTTGTGCGTGGCGATGTAGCGGGCCAGACCGTCGAAATCGCCGGCGGCAGCATACTGCGCCTGACGCGGCCAGGTGGGCAGCGAGCGCTCGACCGTGCCAACGATGCGGACCCTGGCGCCGCTGAGGATGTTGTGCAGCGCTTCCGGCGTCTGGTCGGCGAGCTGATCGTAGGTATGGATGCCCGCATCCTGCAGCGCAGCGGCGATGCGCGGGCCAATGCCGTCGAGCACCGTCAGATCGTCATGCGGCGTGGCCGTGGCGTGCGTGGCCGCTTCAGAGACGGCCCCGGCAGCAGGGCTGCCAGCGGGCAGGAACTCGCGCACGGCTTTGGCGGCAGGCGCAGGCTCCTGCGCGGCAGGTGCTGCGGGCGCAGCAGCGCGGCGGGCGACAGGACGATCGAAGAAGATGAAGACCACGCCAAGCGCTGCCAGCAGAAGCGGCAGCACGTAATCCGCCAATGCTGCGCCGTTGACGGCATAGTTGCTGACCAGCAGCATCGCCACCACGAACAGCCCTGATGCCACCACGATGCGCCCGCTGCGATCAATCGTCATGAGCCAACGTCCTTTACCCGACGCGATTTCCAGAGTGCAGATTATACGGAGGAACGCGCGCACTTTCCAACCGGCGCTGGTCGGGGGCGGTGATCGTGGCCACCAGCGCCGAGCTGCTGACGGGTTGCGCCGTCGGCACGGG
>CAZZJW010000108.1:0-6711 GCA_964654755.1 uncultured Pleurocapsa sp.
TCCACCGATCGCGCCAGCACGAACGAGTTGGGTGGGATGACGCACACATCCGTCTGCAGATCGACAAACGACTGCGGTGAGAAGTTCTTGGGGTCCACCACCGCCGAATACACATTGGTGAACACCTTGTACTCGTCCGCCACACGCATGTCGTAGCCGTACGACGACAGCCCGTAGCTGATCACGCCCTCGCGCACCTGCCCCTCGACGAACGGCTCGATCATGCCGTGTTCACGCGCCATCCGGCGAATCCAGTGATCAGGTTTCAGGCCCATCGCGGTTCTCCTCCCCAGCACTCAGGCTACATCACATCCGGCGCGGTCATGCCCATCAGGCGCAGCACGCGCCGGAACACCACCTGCGCCGCGCCGAAGAAGCGCAGCCGCGCCCGGGCGAGATCGTCCGGCACATCCACGCTCAGCACGCGCACCGTGTCGAAAATCGGGTGAAAGACGTTGGCCAGCTCCAGCGCATAGAACGCGATCCGATGCGGCTCGTACAGCGTGACGCTGGTCTCGATCACATCGCCCAGCTCCAGCACCCGGCGCAGGAAGCGGCGCTCAGCCTCACCCAGCAGGCTGAGGTCAGCGCCCGCCGCCGTCACACCCCGCGCGGCGGCCTCGCGCAGGATGCCCGCGCAGCGCACATGCGCGTACTGGATGTAGTACACCGGGTTTTCATTCGACTGCTTGACCGCCAGGTCGAGATCGAAGTTCAGATGCGTATCGGATGAACGCGCCAGCAGGTTGTAGCGCACCGCATCCGGGCTGGTCTGATCGATCAGGTCGTCCAGCGTCTCGAAGTTGCCCTTGCGCGAGCTCATGCGCACGATCTCGCCGCCGCGCAGCAGCGCCACCAGCTGCACGAGGATGACGTGCACACGACCGGCGTCGTAGCCCAGCGCCTTCAGGCCGTGCTGCACCACCTGATACTGCGTGTAGTGGTCCGCGCCCAGCACATTGACCGCGATATCGAAGCCGCGCTCCAGCTTGTCGACATGATAGGCGATGTCCGGCAGCGTATACGTCGGCTCACCGGAGCTCTTGACCATCACGCGGTCCTTGCTGTCGCCGAAGGCCGAGCTGCGAAACCACGTCGCCTCACCCTTGCCGTCGGCGTCCTCGTCCGCGCCCCCCTCGTCCGCCACCTGTGGCCGGGCGCTGCGATAGACATAGCCGGCATCCTCCAGCCGCTTCAGCACGGTCCAGATCGCGCCGCTGTCGTACAGAGAGTTCTCGTTGAAGAACACGTCATGATGAATATCCACCCGCGCCAGCGTGGCCCGGATCATTTCGAACATCTGCTTTTCGGCATACTGCTTGAACGGCTGATAGTCGTAATCCGTCCATGCGCTGCCCACCTCCGCTGCAAGCTGCTCGGCGAAGGTCTTCAGATAGTCGCCCTGATAGAACGTGGCGCGATCGGCCTCGGTCAGTTCAACCGGCATGCCGAGCGCCTCCAGATAGCGAATGCGCAGGCTGTTGCCCAGCGCCCGCATCTGCGCGCCGGCGTTGTTGAAGTAGTACTCGCGCTGGACGGCATATCCCGCCGCCTCCAGCAGCCGCGCCATGGTATCGCCCACGATCGCGCCGCGGCTGCGGCCGATGTGCAGCGGAGCTGTCGGGTTGGCGCTGACGAACTCCACCTGCGCGCGCCGACCGGCGCCCAGATCCAGCCGGAACAGCGCCTCACCCTCCGCATCGATCTGATCGACCAGCGCGTTCAGCCAGGCGTCGCTCAGCCACACATTGAGGTAGCCGGGGGCCGCTGCCTCCACCCGCGCGATCATCGCGCTGGCCGGGAAGTGGGCTGCCGCCGCCTGCGCCAGCGCAAGGGGGGCGCTGCGGGCCAGCTTCGCCAGCGGCATGAGCGCGATGCTGTAGTCGCCCTGCTCGATGCGTTTGCTGGCTTTCGCCTCCAGCGGCGGCAGGTCAAATGGCGGGGCGCTGCCAGCAGCCTGGGCAGCGCGCAGCGCTTCGCCAGCCAGCCGGCCGATTTCCCGGGTCACCAATTCCACAGTCGTCTCCTTGCAGTGGGCACGCCCTGCCAGCACCCAACGCGGCGGCGTGAACAGCGAGCGATTCTAGGGACTGCCGGCAGGGGGCGCAAGTCGCAAACGCGGGCGCCAGTCGCTCAGGTCGCCTAATCCGCCCGCCGCGCCCATACCTTGTCGTAGTCGATCTGCCAGCGCTCGAACTGCACCTCGCTGAAGCCCGCCGCCTCCAGGTCTTCCATACACTGGCCGGGGGAACGCCCCCGCCCGGGCATCCAGCGCACGGTCAGCCGGTTGGTCGCCAGCAGCACGCCGCCCGGGCGGCACACGCGCGCCATCTCGCGCAGCACCACCTCGCGCTGTGCCACAAACTCCAGCGCCTCCAGGCAGGTGACCACGTCGAAGCTCGCGTCCGCAAACGGCAGGCGCTCGGCGGCGGCACGCGCCAGCTGCACGCGCGGCGTGTCCAGCCGCTCAGCGGCCACCGCCAGCATCCCCGCGCTCAGATCCACGCCGACCACGCCGCCAGCGAAGCGCGCATGTCGCAGCAGCGCCAGCGGCAGCCGGCCGGTCCCCGTGGCCACATCCAGCACGCGTACCGGTCGATCAGCGCCGATTTCCATCACCAGCGGCCCAGCCACATGCTGCAGTTCCAGATGCGGCTGATAGCGTTTGATCTCCTCGTAGCGCCGGGCGTAGCGGTCATACAGCCACGTCACCGCGCGCTGGCCGAGATACACGCCCTCCGTTTCGATCAGCAGCCACCAGCCCAGCGCCACCAATCCGAGCGCGAGCGCCGCCAGCGCAAATACGCTCAGCCAGTCGCTCATGCCCGCGGCACCAGCAGCCCTTCCTCGCGCAGCCACGGCGCGCACCGCGCGACGCCATCCGCGAGCGTCACCTGCGGTTCCCAGCCCAGCAGCCTCCGCGCCTTGTCCATCGGGTAGCGGCGGCGCGAGCGCATCCAGTCCAGCGCATCCGGCAGATCGCGCGCGAACGTCTGGCGTGGTGCCAGCAGCGCAGTCACGCCCGCCAGCGCAAACGCCAGCGGCTCCGGGATGCCCAGCCAGCCGTCAGCCCCCGCCAGGTGCTGATACGCGCCGATGAACTCGCGGAAGGACGGCGCAGCATCCATCACGCAGTTGAAGATCTCGCCAGCCGCCGCCGGGGCTGCCGCCAGGCGCACGATCATCTCGGTCACATCGTCCACGAAGATCGCCGGCGCAGTTCCGGCGCCCTGCCCGACGAACACCGCTGGCCGCCGCCGGGCGAGCCGGAAGAAATCACGCGTCCACAACCCCGCGCGCGGACCGTAGATCAGGCCGGGGCGCATGATCGTCCACTCGACCGCGCCACCCGCACCCGCCGCCCGCACCGCCGCCTCGGCCATCTGCTTGGTGGTGATGTAGGGATACGCGCTCGGGGCCAGCGGCGCATCTTCCGCGTACTCAGCACGCCGCCCGGCCAGGCCGTACACCGCGACCGAGCTGACATGCACCACGCGGCGCACGCCCATGTCCGCCGCCGCCGTCATGATGTTGCGCGTGCCGGTCACCGTGGCGGGGAACATCTGCGCGTAGCTGCCATCCAGCGCCGCCGCCGAGTGGATCACCAGATCGCAGTCACGCATGCCGTGGCGCAGCCGGTCGAGTTCGGTCAGATCGCCCTCTGCCACTGCGAAGCCAGCCTCGCGCAGCCGATCAGCCTTGTGCGCCGAACGCGCCAGCGCGACCACGGCAGCGCCTTCGGCGTGCAGCCGGGGCAGCAGCGCCGTGCCCAGAAAGCCGGTACCCCCGGTGACAAAGACGCGCTTCCCCTGCAGCCGGCTCACAGCGCCTCGCCCAGCAGATCGGTGCGAAACTGCATGGCGTGCAGACGGGCGTACATGCCGTCGCGCGCCAGCAGCGCCTCATGCGTGCCCATCTCGGCGATGCGACCACCATCCAGCACGATGATGCGATGCGCCACCCGCACGGTGCTCAGCCGGTGCGCGATGATAACCGTGGTGCGGCCCTGCATCAGCCGGCCCAGCGCCTCCTGCACCTCATGTTCGCTCTCGCTGTCGAGGCTGCTCGTCGCCTCGTCCAGCAGCAGGATGCGCGGATCCTTGAGGATGGCACGCGCGATGGCGATGCGCTGGCGCTGACCGCCGCTCAGCCGTATACCGCGATCGCCGACGATCGTGTCGTAGCCATCGGGCAGGCTGACGATGAAATCGTGCGCGTTGGCCGCGCGCGCCGCCGCTTCCAGCGCCGCACCGTCCGCCTCCAGCCGGCCATACAGAATGTTGTCGCGGATGCTGCCGCCGAACAGCAGCGTCTCCTGCGGCACGATGCCGATCTGCTCGCGCAGGCTGGCCTGCGTCAGATCGCGCAGATCAATCCCGTCCAGCTTCAGCGCGCCCGCCGTCGGATCGTAAAAGCGCGGGATGAGGTTGAAGAAAGTCGATTTGCCCGCGCCGCTGGGGCCCACCAGCGCGATGATCTCCCCGGGCGCGATCTCCAGCGTGATGTCGCGCAGCACTTCCTGCCGCGCCTCATAGCTGAAGGACACGTTTTCGAAGCTGATGCGCCCCTGCGCGCCCGTCAGCGTGCGCGCGCCAGGCCGGTCCTGCACTTCCGGCTGCGTGTCGAGGATCTGGAACACGCGCTTGCTCGCGCCGATCGCCTCCTGCAGCGAGGTGTACAGCCCGACCAGCGATGCCAGGCTGCCCGCGACCGTCAGCCCGTAGATCAGGAAGGCGATCAGCTCACCCCCGGTCAGCCGGCCAGCGATCACCTCACGTCCGCCGAACCACAGCACCAGCGCCAGCCCGGCGAAACCCAGAAACGCCATCAGTGAGCCGAACACCGCGCGGAAACGCACCTGCCGCAACGCCGCGCGAAAGGCCCGCGTGATCGCGCCGCGATAGCGACCGATCTCATGGCCCTCGCGCACGAAGCTCTTGACCTCGCGCACATTCTGCAGCGTCTCGTCCACGACCGTCGTCGCCAGCGCCAGCTCGTCCTGGATCTGCGTGCTCGTCCGGCGGAAGGCCATCCCGAAGCCCGCACCTGCCGCGACGATCACCGGCACCAGGATGACGATGAACAGCGTGAGCGAGGCGTTGATGACCAGCATGATTGCGATCGCGCCGATCATAATCAGCGTTTGCTGAAAGAACGTGTTGACGTTGCTGGTGAGCGCACCGCGCAGCACCGTCACGTCACTGGAGAGCCGGCTGACCAGCTCGCCCACGCGCCGGCGCACGAAGAAGCCCAGCGGCAGCGCCATCAGGTGCTCGTAAAGCTGCATGCGCAGGTCCACCACCACGCGCTCCCCTACGCTGTTGAGGGTGTAGGTTTCGACGAAGCTGGTGAGCGAGCGCACCACAAACACCAGCAGCAGCGCCGCGGTCACGCGGTCGAGCAGCTCCAGGCTGCCCTGCAGCAGCACCGCATCGACCACGAACTGAATGACGGCGGGAAAAACCAGGCTGAGCAGCGAACTGCCGATGAGCGCGACGAAGGCAATCGCCATGCGCCCGCGATACGGCTTCAGGTAGCCCAGCAGCCGCCGCCAGTCTGCCGGGCCAGCCGGCGTGAGCTGCTGCAGATCATCAGCCGGCGCCGCAGCGCGGCGGCCAGCGCGCAAACCACGAAACATGTTGTGCTCCCCCGCGGGCGAGTGCGCGCGGCTGTACGGACGCACAGCATTGTAGCCGCGTCTGGCGGCAAGCGGGAGTTGCAGATGCGCACGTTTCGCGCACGGGGTGGCGCTACTGCCGGGCGATCTGCGTCATGTACAGGTAGGCATCCTCCAGCGTGGGCGAGGCGGGCTGCCCATCAGCCGGCGCTTCTTCCGCTGCGATCCGCTGCATCAGGCAGCCATCCACCATCTGCAGGCCCAGCAGCAGCGCATCGGCCTCAGGGCGGCTCGCGGCACCCCGGTACGGCACGAGCCACGTCTTCCCCCTGGCCGCCTCGATGAAACTGCCCACCGGACCGTGAAAGGCGATCGTCCCGGTATTCAGCAGGATCACCTCCGCTGCGATGGCCTCGATATCCTGCACGATATGTGTCGAGAGCAGCACAATCCGGTCGCCCGAGAGATCGGCAAGCACATTACGGAAGCGCACGCGTTCTGCCGGATCGAGCCCTGCCGTGGGCTCATCCACGATGATCAGGCGGGGGCTGTTCAGCAGCATGATGGCGATCCCCAGCCGGCGCCGCATGCCACCGGACAGCGTATCTGCGCGCTGCCTGCGGTTCGCCGTCAGCCCGGTATGGTCCAGGACGCGGTCAATCGCCTGCATACGCTCCCGCTTCTCGCGCAGCCCCTTCGCCAGCGCAAAGTAATCGAGATTTTGCTCCACGCTCAGCCTGGCGTGACATGCGGTCTCCTGTGGCAGATAGCCGAGCAGATCGCGGATGCTCTGCTGCTGGCGCGGCGCCGTCACGTCCATGCCAAACACGTGGGCGCTGCCCCCGGTCGGCTGAAGCATCGTCGCCAGAATGCGCAGCAGGGTGGTCTTGCCCGCGCCGTTCGGCCCAACCAGGCCGATCGTGCCGGCAGACAACGAAAAGGAGATGGCGCGCAGCGCCGTGTGCCCGCCGGGATACTGCATCGACAGCTTGCTGACTTCGATCACTCGCTCCTCACCCTTCTCGTGTACAGACGACCACCGCCCCACATCATCACGCCGGCGAAGGCCACCGCCAGCACGACCGCCGCCAGCA
>CAZZJW010000109.1:0-6692 GCA_964654755.1 uncultured Pleurocapsa sp.
GTGAGTAGGGGTGAACCTGTAACGGAAGGTGCAGCGGAAAATATCTGTAAGGGTGCGGTCCCACGAACCGCCCCGCAGCACGCGATAATCTGTTCCATCCAGATCGTTCCTGCCAGTCTCGTGCGCCGTCAGGCACCACTCCCAAACGTTCCCCGCCATGTCGACGACGCCGAGGCGGCTGTCCCCTTTGCCTTCGTACTGCCGCACGGGAGTGGTCCTGCCTAGGCCCTTGCCATCGACGTTGTTATTGCAGCGTCCCGCGTCCCATGGATTGCCCCAGGGATAGGCCCTGCCATCATCGCCCTGCGCGGCATACTGCCACTGCGCCTCCGTCGGCAGCATGATCTTTTCGCCCGTCATCTCACTCAGCCACCGGCAGAAGGCCACCGCTTCGTACCACGACACGCCGACGACCGGCTGCTCTGGCCCTTTCCACTGCGCGTCCGTCCAGTAGCGTGGTTCGACCCATGGCTTGCCTGTGGCCACTCTTTTCCATTCAGAGCCTGTCCAATCGAATCGAATACCTTGCCGCCGCGCTTCCTGTCCGTCTCGTGTCCACCACCGATCCCGTGTGTAGCCGCCCGCTTCGATGAACTTCGCATACTGGGCGTTGGTGACCGGATACTTGGCCATCCAGTACGTCTGCGACGGGATGCTCAGCGTGACATTGCTTTCATCCGTGGCCATCGTCCCGCGTCCGCCGGGGATCTCCACCCACGCGAACGGCGCGGGCAGCAGGGCAGGCACCATGCTGCTGCTCAGCCTCGCAGGCGGCGGGGGCGGTGCTGAGAGAATAGAGGAAGACGCTTCTGTTGTTTGCCTGTCAAGCGCGAGCTGAATGCCCTTGACCAAGTCTTCACAATCACGGTTGAAGTCGGGGTTAGTGCGTACGCGTGAAGCCTGCAACCGCGCTAGTCTCCGAATGCTCTCAGGCAGATCGTCCTTTTTGGGCATCTGCGTCCTGGACTTCAACACAGGGATGACGATCTTGCCCTGGCTGAGCGCACTCTCTACCTCAATTCGCAGATAATCATCGTCGCGATCCGCTCGTTCGCGCATAATGCGCGTCCAGTCTTCGCCAATCACCACCAGTACCACATCACAGCGGCGCACCTGAGCTGCCAGATGTTCCACGAAATCAACACCTGGCGGAATCTTGGTGCTGTCGGCCACATCCTGAAACACATTCTCGTGACCGAAATAGCGGGCCATTGCATCAAACAGGCGGTCAGTGAAGTCCTGAGTGTCAAGACGACGGTAGGAGATGAAGATCCTGGGTGTCATAAGCGCCTCCCCTACGCCGCGTGGTTTGCTGCAAAGCGCGGCGTGCCGTCCTCGTGCCTGAGCAGCGTCAGATCGCGCGCTATCCTGGCTACTTTGGCGGCATCGCTGCTGCGGTAGCCGATGAACAGGCTTCTGCTTTTCATGGGGCAAGACAACCGGGTGAGCCGACAAGTGTATCGAGTATAATACGAAGTCAGATGATCTGTTAAGTGCCCTCACCCGCCAGCGCAGACGCTCCCAAACGGGGCTCTCGACCCGCCTTCGCCGGCGGGAAACCCCACGGACTGCGTTCGCGTCAGGACCAGATCAGCATGTCACAACGCTACGGAGTGAGGGCAAGGCGAAACCCCCTGAGGTTGTACCCGCTGGCAGGGAGGTTCCTGACCCGGCAGTCGCAGCGGAAATTGTCCGCATAGGTGCTGACCCACGATCCGCCCCGCAGCACGCGAGCATCCAGTCCATCCAGATCGTTCCTGCCCGTCTCATATGCCGTCAGGCACCACTCCCACACATTCCCCGCCATATCCGCAACGCCGAATCGGCTGTCCCCCTTGCCCTCGTACTGCCGCACGGGCGTGGTCCTGCCGATGCCCGTGCCATCGACGGCGTTATTGCAGCGTCCAGCATCCCAGGCATTGCCCCAGGGATAGGCCCTGCCATCATCACCCTGCGCGGCGTACTGCCACTGCGCCTCCGTCGGCAGGATGATCTTCTCGCTGGTCCGTTCGCTCAGCCACTGGCAGAACGCCACTGCCTCGAACCACGACACGCCGACGACCGGCTGATCTGCGCCATTCCAGGTCGCGTCCGTCCAGTAGCGCGGCTGCGTCCACGCCTCCGTCAGGCGCGTTTGCCAGCCGTGCGCAGTCCACCAGCGCCGCGTGATGTAGCCGCCCGCTTCGATGAACACGGCATACTGCGCATTGGTGACCGGATACTTCGCCATCCAGTACGTCTGGGCAGGGATGCTCAGCGCGACATTGCTTTCATCCGTGGCCATCATCCCGCGTCCGCCGGGGACTTCCTTCCATTCGAACGGCGCGGGCAGCAGCGGGGGCGCTTTGCGGCTCAGCCTCTTGATCGACGGGGGCCTCAGCGGAGTCGCGGAAAGCGTCGCTGCCAGCGCGTTCGCCATGTCGCTGGCGGTGGCGTAGCGATCGCCAGGCTGCTTGGCGGCGGCCTTCTGCACCACCGCCTCGATGCCGGGGCTCAGCTCTGGCCGGCGCGCGCGCAGCGAGGGCAGCGGATCGTTGATGTGCTTGAGCAGCAGCCCCACCGGGGTGTCGGCGGAGAAAGGCTCGCTGCCGGTGAGCAGTTCAAACAGCACGATTCCCAGCGAATACAGGTCAGAGCGCCCATCCAGCGGCTGGCCCATGCCCTGCTCGGGAGACATGAACGAGGGCGTGCCGATGATGCTGCTGGCGGTCAGGGTGCTGTTGAGCACGCGCGCGATGCCGAAATCGGCGAGATAGGCGTTGCCCTGTTCATCGAGCAGGATGTTGCCGGGCTTGATGTCGCGATGGATGATGCCCTGCTGATGTGCGTAATCCAACGCCTGGGCCACCTGGCTGAGCGGGCGCACGATCTGCGCTGGCGTGAGCGGGCCGCGGCGGATGCGCGCCGCCAGGCTGCCCCCGGCCAGATAGCGCATGGCGATGTAGGGCATGCCGTTCACCTCGCCGAAGTCGTAGATCGGCAGGATGTGCGGATGCTCCAGCTGTGCGATGACATCGACTTCGCGGGTGAAGCGCTCGTAGAACGACGAATCGTGCAGCAGGGCGCGCGGCAGAACTTTGATGGCGACCATGCGGTTGATGGACTTCTGGCGCGCGCGGTAGACCGTCGCCATGCCTCCGCGCCCAATCTCCTCCACAATCTCAAACTGGCCGAGCGTGCGCCCGGCGTAATCGTCTGCAAGCCGGTTGTTCATCAAGAGTTTGTCCGCGTTGTCCGTCCGCGATAGTACTATAGTGTGAATTGTGTGTAGAGACAACCTCGGCGTTGTGCGGCACACGGATGGCGCAGCACGGGGAGCGCGGGGTCGACCGCGTCGCCACCGGCAAGCGCGAATACGCCGCCCTCATGCACCCGCCAGCGCGGCCTGTGCGGCCTGCACGAGAGCGCCGCTGGCGACCAGCGCGCGCACGGCCTCCATGTAGGGGTACAGCAGCGTGTCTTCCTCGATGAACGGGACGTGCTGGCGGATGAGCGCGCAGGCCGCGCCCGTGCCCCGGCCCATCGGCGTGTGCGCGCCCAGCGCCGCCCGGCGAAAGTCGATGCCCTGCGCCGCTGCCATCAGCTCGATGCCGAGGATGCGCTCGACGTTGGCGCTGATGCGCCGCGCCTTGAGCGCCGCGGTGCAGCCCATGCTGACGTGATCCTCGACATTGGCCGAGGTCGGGATGGTGTCCACGCTGGCCGGATGCGAAAGCACCTTGCTCTCGGTGGCCAGCGCGGCGGCGGTGTACTGCATGATCATGAAGCCGGAGTTCAGCCCGCCATGCCGCGTGAGGAACGCCGGCAGGATATGCGCGTTCGAGGCCTCGTCCGTCAGCCGGGCGATGCGCCGCTCGGAGATATTGCCCAGCTCGCTCATCGCCAGCCCCAGATAGTCCATGGCGATCGCCAGCGGTTCGCCGTGGAAGTTGCCGCCGCTGAGCACCTGGATGTCGTCCGCGTCCTCGCCGACGAAGATCAGCGGGTTGTCGGTGACGGCGTTCAGCTCGATCTCCATCGCCCAGCGGCAGTAGGCGACGGCATCGCGCACGGCGCCGTGCACCTGCGGGATGCAGCGCAGGGTGTAGGCATCCTGCACATTCGTCGGGTCATCACCACGGGTGAAGCCGCTGCCCGCCAGCAGCGCGCGCAGGTAGGCGGCGCATTCCGCCTGGCGCGGAAACGGACGCAGGCGATGGATGCGCTCGTCGTAGGCCAGCGTGGTGCCGTGCAGCGCCTCCAGGCTCAGGCAGCCGGCGATATCGCCCGCGCGCATCAGCATCTCGGCGCGCACAGTCTCCAGCACGCCCAGCGCGCACATCACCGAGGTGCCGTTGGTCAGCGCCAGCCCCTCTTTCGCCGCCAGCGTGACCGGCTGCAGGCCGGCGCGGGCCAGCGCCTGTGCGCCGGACAGCCGCTGGCCGTGCATGTCGGCCTCGCCCAGCCCGATCAGCGGCAGGCTCATGTGCGCCAGCGGAGCCAGATCGCCACTTGCGCCCAGCGAGCCTTTCTCCGGGATGACCGGGTGAATGCCGTGATTGAGCAGCGCCAGCAGCAGCTCCAGCGTTTCCAGCCGGATGCCGGAGTGCCCGCGCGCCAGGGTGTTGGCGCGGATGAGCATGATGGCACGCACGGTGGGCACATCGAAGGCATCGCCCACGCCCACCGCATGGCTGATGACGATGTTGCGCTGCAGCGTCTGCACATCCTCCGGCGCGATCACGCGGTCCTTGAACGCGCCAAAGCCGGTGGTGATGCCGTAGGCGATCGCGCCGCGTTCGACGAGCTGCTGCACCGCCCCGGCGCAGCGCGTCACGGCGGCGGCCGCCTGCGGGCTGAGCGCGACGTGCGGTGCGCCGGGCGCGCCGTACGCCACCGCCATGACGGTTTCCAGAGTCAGGCTCTGGCCATCCAGAATCACAGACTGCATCATTCCTCGTTTCACATCAGCACACGGCCTCGCGTGATCACATACTGCACCGGGTTGCCGCCGAACTGGCCGGCCAGCTGCCGGTAGTCCGCCGCATCGAGCACCAGCACGTCGGCCTGCTTGCCCGCCTCCAGCGAGCCGAGCTGCGCGCCCAGCCCAAGCGCATACGCGGCGTTGATCGTGCCGGCGTTCAGCGCCTCGGCGGGGAGCAGCTTCTGATAGCGGCAGGCGATCGCCATCACCAGCGGCATGGATGGGCAGGGTGCAGAGCCGGGGTTGTCATCGGTCGCCAGCGCCAGCGCCACGCCAGCGGCAATCAGCCCGCGCGCATCGGCATAATGCAGGCTGCCAAGGTTGAAGTTGACCGCGGGCAGCACCACGCCCACGGCGTCAGAGGCGGCCAGCGCGGCGGCCTCGGCCCCGCTGGTGACATCGAGGTGATCGACGGAGAGCGCGCCGTACTCCAACGCTGCCGACAGCCCGCCCAGCGCGTTGAACTCGTCCACATGCGCCTTGACGGCCATACCGCGTGCGCGCGCCGCCGCCAGCATCCGCCGCGTGTGTTCGACGGTAAAGGCGTTGCGCTCGCAGAAGATATCGGCGTGCAGCGGACGGCCCGTGCCAGCGAAGACCGAGCCGCGATACCACGCCTCGGCGGCCGGCAGCATCTCGTCGATCACCCGCGCCAGATAGGCATCCGGCTGGCCGCTGTACTCCGGGGGCACGGCATGCGCGCCCAGGAAGGTTGGCACGATCCCGACGGGAGAACGACGCTGCAGCAGCTCGATCACGGCCAGCATCTTCAGTTCGCTGTCGGTGTCCAGCCCGTAGCCGGTCTTGATCTCGACGGTGGTCGTGCCCAGGCGCAGCATCTCGGCCAGGCGCGCTTCGGCAGCGCGGGTGAGCACTTCCAGCGGCGCGGCGCGGGTGGCGCGCATGGTGCTGGCGATTCCGCCGCCCGCCGCCAGGATGTCGAGGTAGTGCGCGCCCTGAATGCGCTGTTCGAACTCGTCCAGCCGGTCTCCGCCGTACACGATATGCGTGTGCGCATCGACGAAGCCGGGGCACACCACGCCGCCCGCCGCATCCAGCATCGCGCTGGCGCGGTACTGACGCAGCAGCTCGGCGCCGGGGCCGACCGCCACGATCGTCTCGCCGTCAATCGCCAGCGCGCCATCGGGGATGATGCCGACATCGCGCAGCGCCGCGCCGCGCTTCGGCCCGCCGGGGCTGGCGCAGGTGACGAGCTGGCGGGCCCCGTGTACGATCAGGCTGACGGTGCGCATCACGACGGCCCGAGCATCGGGATGTTCACGCCGTTGGCGCGCGCGAAGGCGATCGCCTCGGGATAGCCGGCGTCGGCATGGCGCACCACGCCCATGCCAGGGTCGGTCGTCAGCACGCGCTCCAGCCGCCGCGCCGCCGCCTCGGTGCCATCCGCCACGATCACCTGCCCGGCGTGCACACTGTAGCCGATGCCGACGCCGCCACCATGATGGATGCTCACCCACGTCGCCCCGCCCACGGCATTGACCAGCGCGTTGAGCAGCGGCCAGTCTGCGATCGCATCAGAGCCATCGCGCATGGCCTCGGTCTCGCGGTTGGGGCTGGCGACCGAGCCGCTGTCGAGGTGATCGCGCCCGATGACGATCGGCGCGGAGACCTCGCCACGCGCCACCATCTCGTTCAGGCGCAGGCCAGCGCGGGCGCGTTCGCCGTAGCCCAGCCAGCAGATGCGCGCCGGCAGCCCCTGGAACTGCAC
>CAZZJW010000110.1:0-6484 GCA_964654755.1 uncultured Pleurocapsa sp.
TACCTGCGATCGTAGCCTGGGCGTGCAAAGAAGATTTCACCGCATGCTCCCGTTTGAGCACCGCGATGTCTTTCTGCCCGGTCAGGCGAAGCTCCCAGTCCTGAAGTTCGGGTAGCGGCAGGCACAGCCGATCGCCGTCGATTGTGAGCCAACGGGGCGCTGTGATGTGCTGCAACCGGCTGAGCGGCCACCTCGGAGCGCCATGCCCCCGGCAGCCGCTCAGCACGCCGCAGCAAAGCGCCTACTGCACCAGGCCCTGCGCCGTCAGCCACTCCGCAGACGGGTGAATCTCGTCGATCTCCAGGATCAGACGAGGGTTGCTGCCCGTCTCCCGCAGCGCCTTGAAGAAGGCATACCAGTTGATGTTCCCCTTGCCGATCGTCCAGTGGCGGTCCGCCTGCCCATCGACATCCTGCACGTGCACGTGTTCCAGCAGCTCGCTGCCTTCATACACCCACTGTTCCGGCGTGGGCCCGCCCGACTGCTGCATCACGTAGGCATGCCCGGTATCGATGCTCAGCCGCACCAGCGGCGAGTCGAACGAGCGCACCAGATCGAGCAGGGGCACGACATGCAGATCGCTGCACACCTCGAAGACGAAAGCACATCCCATCCGTTCCGCCATCGGCATGAGCGGCGTCAGCACACTGTGCGCGATGTCGATCATCCACTGCCGTTCACTGCGCGGCATGTAATTGGTGTGCGCGTTGCCGAACCAGATGAACGGGCTGTGCAGCACCATGTGTGTCGCGCCCAGTTCGGCCCCATACTCCAGGCTCTGGCGATGGCGCCTGGCGATCACCTCGTTGATGAGCGGATCGGTGCTGGAGAAGTCCAGCCCGCTATAGGCGGCGTGAATGCCCATACGCCCGCTGTAGCCATGACGGTTGAGCAGCGCACGCGCTTCCCGCGCCGCTGGCATCCAGTCGCCGTCAAGGATCTCGTGATCGCACGGATCCTGAATCTCCAGCGGGCGCTGCTTGTCGGCAAGCCAGTCGACATACTGCGGCAGGCTGGCGGTCTCCATCGAAGCGCCGATGATGGGCAGGGCAGAAGTGACAGTGGGGGTCATTCAAAGCTCCTTGTGGTTTACAGAAAACACGACGATGGTTCACTGCGGCATGGCGGCTGCCAGCACATCGACATCCAGCGCAGCGCGCAGCAGTTTCTCGGTGTACGGGTGATGCGGCGGCGCATAGATGTCGGCAACCGCGCCAATCTCGCAGATGCGCCCGCCTTCCATCACGGCCACGCGATCGGCCAGCGCGCGCACGACTGCCAGATCATGCGCGATGAGCACGTAGGTTGTGCCGCGCTCGCGCTGAAGATCCACCAGCAGCTCAAGGACCGCCGCCTGTACGGATACATCCAGGGCAGAGGTGATTTCATCGCACAGCACGACATCGGGCTGCGCGGCAAATGCGCGGGCGATGGCGACGCGCTGCTTCTCTCCGCCGGAGAGCTGCGCGGGATAGCGCGTCAGATAGGCGGCGTTCAGGCGCATGCGCTCCAGCAGCGCGGCGGCCCGCTGGCGGCACTCACGCTCGCCCAGTCGAAAGTACAGGCGCAGCGGCTGTGCCAGAATCTCCGCGACGGTGTGGCGTGGGTTGAGCGAAGCATCCGGGTTCTGGAAGATGATCTGGATGGCGCGGCGCACCTCGCGCGGGCGAGCGTCGATGTGCGCATGCAGCGGCACGCCGTCGTAGGCGATCGTGCCCGTCAGCGGGCGCAGCAGCCCGGCGATCGCACGCACGATCGTCGACTTGCCACTGCCGCTCTGGCCGACCAGGGCCAGCGTCTCGCCGCGATAGATCTCAAACTGCACATCGTGCACCGCGCGCGGGCGTGCTGCTGCGCCTGGCCGGAACGCGCGCAGCACAGGGGCGAGCGCGCCTTCGCTGTGGTAGCTCACCGACAGGCGCTCCAGCGATAGCAGTACATCGCGTGCGCCGGGCGCAGCGCCGCGCTCTCGGAAAAGCGCTGCCGCCGGCGTACTGCCCATGATGCGGACGAAATGGTGGCATCGAACCTGCCGCTGGCCATCATCGGCGAGCGCGATCAGAAGCGGGTTCTCCCGCTGGCACAGTGCATCCGCATGGGCGCACCGCTCGGCGAAAGCGCATCCGCCGGCGCCAGCGCCCGCTTCTGGCGGACGACCGGGGATGCCGTGCGGGATCTCCGCAGTGCGGATGGTTGGGATCGCGGCCAGCAGACCGCGCGTGTACGGGTGCAGCGGCCTGCGCAGCAGCCCGTCCGTCGCTCCTGCCTCAGCGATCTGGCCGGCATACATCACCGCGACCCGCTCGCTCAGCCGTGCAATCACGCCCAGGTCGTGACTGACGCAGATCATCGCCACCTTCAGATCACGCCGAAGGCCGGCGAGCAGGTCCAGGATCGCCGACTGCGTGGTCGTATCGAGCCCGGTCGTGGGCTCATCGAGCAGCAGCACATCCGGCTCGCACGCAATCGCCATCGCGATGGCGATACGCTGCTGCTGGCCGCCCGACAGCTCATGCGGATAGCGGCGGGCGAGGACTGCAGGCGATGGCAGGCGAACGTGCTCCAGCAGTTCCGAAACGCGCTGGACGAGCGCCGCCCCCTCCATCGCCGTGTGCAGCCGCAGCGCTTCGGCGATCTGCGCTCCGACGCGCAGAGTGGGCGTCAGCGCCTGCCCGGCGTTCTGCGGGATGACGGCGATCTGTCCTCCCCGGATCTGCGACAGCCGCTTTTCGCCCAGGCTGAACAGATCCTCGCCACGAAACCGCACCATTCCGCCAAGCCGTTCGCTGCCACGGCGCAGATAACCCATGAACGCAAGCGCCAGCGTGCTTTTGCCACAGCCGCTTTCGCCGACGATGCCGATACTCTCGCCAGCGGCGATCGTCATCGAGACATCCCGCAGCACATGCAGCATCTCACCTCGGGCATTGCGATATCCGATGCTGAGGTGCTCGACGGCGATGGCCGGGGGAGTCATACCGGCGCACCCTGCGCACGGTCGATTCCAAGCGCTTTCGCCAGCGCATCAGAGGCCAGATTGATGCCGATGATGAGAGAGCTGAGCGCGATGAGCGGAAAGAACGTCGCCCAGGCGTAAAGGGAGAAGGTTCGGGTATTGTCGCTGATCATCAGGCCCCAGTCGGGCGTGGGCGGCGCGACGCCGAAGCCGAGAAAGGAGAGTGAGCTGAAGCCGAGCAGCATCCACGACCACTGCATCGCGCCCTCGACCAGCAGCACATCCAGCACGTTGGGCAGCAGTTCACGCCGCACGATGGTGAGCGCGGTCTCGCCGCGCGCCCTGGCCGCCGTGATGAAGTCCCGCGCGACGAAGTCCAGCGTCGCTGCGCGCACGATCCGGATGGCGGGCAGGCCGTAGAAGAACGTCAGCACGACGATCAGCACCCACGTGTCGCGCCCCATCACGCTGACGATCAGCAGCAGAAAGAGCAGCCAGGGGATGGCCAGCAGCGCATCCACCAGGCGCATCACCACCTCGTCGGTCCGGCCGCCGACAAACCCGAGCGCGATACCGGACAGCCCGCCCCATGCGATGGCGAGCACGGCGCTGATGAGCGTGACCACCAGGGCCGTCTGGCCGCCCAGCAGTGTGCGCGTGAAGATATCGCGCCCCAGATGATCGGTGCCGAAGGGATGCTCAGCCGAAGGGGCCGCCAGCACAAGCTGCGCATTCTGCGCCGCAGGGTTGTAGGGCACAATCAGCGGAGCAGCGAGCGCCAGGCACAGGTGCAGCGCGACAATCAGCATGCCGATCAGCCCGCTGCGCGAGCGCATCAGCGCATGCAGGATGCCGCCGGCGGACGGCTGAAGGCGTCTTGCGACAGCCTGTGTGACATCGCGGGTGGCGTTCATGCGCTCTCCTGGTCAGGCGCGCATCGTGCGCAGGCGCGGGTTCAGCACGAGCGTGAGCATATCCGCGATCAGGTTCAGGCCGATGTAGATGAGCGCCAGCAGCAGTGCCAGGCTCTGCACCAGCGGCAGATCGCGATCTGAGATGGCATTCAGCAGCAGCGTGCCGATGCCGGGATAGTTGAAGATGCTCTCGATCACCGTCGTCCCGCCGAGCAGCCAGCCCAGCGTGATCGCGATGATGTTGATGGCGGGCAGCATGGCGTTTGGCAGCACATGTCGCCACAGAATCTGGCGGGATGGCACGCCCTTGAGCCGCGCCATCTGCACGTAGTCACTGGCCAGCACCTCGATCGTGCTCGTGCGCACCAGCCGCATGATGTGCGCGACCATGACCAGGGTGAGCACGATGATCGGCAGCACGATGTTGGGCAGAAGCTCGGCGATCGGCGCATTCACCTGGATCAGCGTCACCGCCGGAAACCAGCCCAGCACGAAGCTGAAGATGAAGACCAGCACCGACGCGGTGACAAAATCGGGCAGCGTCATGGCGAGCAGCGCTGTCGAGGAGACGGCGACATCGATGGCGGAGTCCCGCCGGACGGCGATCAGCACGCCCAGACCGATGGCGCTCGGTATACCCACCGCAGCCGCGGCGATCCCCAGCACGAATGTGTTGCGCAGGCGGCTGCCGATGACGTCTGCAATCGGGCGCTCACGGATGACGGACCGGCCAAGATCGCCCTGCAGCAGCCCGCCTGCCCACTCACCAAAGCGCTGCACTGCAGGCCGGTCCAGCCCGCGATCCTGACGACAGCGCTCCATGCGCTGCTCGTTGCGCGCGTCCCTGCCGAGGAACGCTGTGCAGACATCACCCGGCAGCAGCTCGGTGATCGTGAACACCACTACGGCAACCGCCGCCAGCGTCAGGATTGCCAGGAGAAGGCGCTGCAGCGCCAGCCTTGCCATGCTCCGAATGCGACCTGTCTGAGTGGACGCCTCAGCGGGCGCCCCTCTGTGCCGAACACACTAGCGGCTGACCGTCACTTCCCACCACGGGATCATATCGTAGTCCAGCTCCGGGAGCGTGACCGCGTTGTTGACCGCGCGCACGGTGTTGGTGAAGTACGGGATGAGCGCGCCGCCCTCCATCCACAGCATCTCCTGCGCTTCCGCGTAGAGCTGCTTGCGTCCGGCAAAATCGAGCGCGGATCGTGCGCGATCGAGCAGCGAGTCGAAGTCAGGGCGGTTCCAGTAAGTCTCGTTCCAGTCCGCACCGCCGCGCCAGCCCTCGTTCAGGATCTGGTCAGCCGGGCGCTGACCCCAGGAGGTGAAGGTGAACGGTTCAATCATCCACACATCCGACCAGTAGCCGTCGGACGACGTGAGGTTCAGATTGACGGTGATTCCGGCCTGTGCCGCCTGCTGCTGATAGACCTCGGCAAGTGTCACCCAGGTCTGCGACAGATCGGAGAGATACAGATCGACCGTGATGCCATCCGCATAGCCGGCCTGCGCCAGCAGCTCGCGCGCGAGTTCGATGTCCTGCGGGCAGCTCATCTGCTGATAGTACGGATCGCCAGGCCAGACCGGGCTGTCACAAGCGATGGAGCCGCCATTTTGGCCGAGCGCGAGATCGAGCATCTGCTGGCGGTCGGCGACCAGGCGCAGCGCGCGGCGCACGCGCACATCATCGAAGGGTGGCGTGTCGGTGCGCATCACCATACCCTCCCAGCCGCCAGACACGAGATACTGCACGTGGAACTGCGCCGGATCAAAGAGCGGCACTTCCGCAACCGTCGCACTGTAGATGTCGATCTGCCCGGCGAGAAAGGCCTGCAGCGTGGCGGTGGCATCCGGGATCGGATAGATCTCAACCGCGCCATGCTTCGGCACGCCCTCCCAATAATCGTCGAACGCGACCATGCGCGTGACGCCTTCGAGGTCGAGCATCTCCAGGCGGAAGGGGCCGGTACCGTTGCCGGTCTGCTCAATCGTCTCTGCGCTGCCCTCCGCCAGGACCAGCGCCCGATAATCCGTCAGCAGCAGCGGGAAATCGGCATGTGGCGCACTCAGCACAAAGCGCACGGTGAGATCGTCGAGCGCCTCCACACGGCTGATGATCCCCAGTACCGCGCGCACCGGGGTATCCACCGCCGGGTCGATCACGCGGTTAAAGGTGTAGGCGACATCTGCCGCGGTCAGCATCTTCCCGTCGTGGAACTTCACGCCATCGCGCAGGGTGAAGGTCCATTCGGTGGCATTGTCATTGGGAGACCATGTCGTCGCCAGTTCGGGAACGGGCAGCCCGCGCGAGTCGGCGCGCACCAGCCGGTTGTACAGGCGGGCGTTGACGTCGAAGAACCGGTACTGGGAGATGGGATCGAGCGACTCCAGACCGCCGAACTCCATCGCATGATTGAGGCGCAGCGTGCCACGCGCATCCTGTGCCTGCGCAGCGCCCACCGAGAGCACGAACGCCACCACCAGCAAGCCTGCCAGATGTCTGATCATGACCACCCTCATTTAAACGCGAGCAGTGGTGAACGTAACAACAGATTTTTAAAGATAGTGACCTTATGCGTTAAGAATTATGCCCGGAGCAACGCGCCCAGCC
>CAZZJW010000111.1:0-6398 GCA_964654755.1 uncultured Pleurocapsa sp.
CTGGAGCAGCGCTGGCGGCAGGCGACGCTTTGGCGGCAGGCGGCGGCTGAGCAGCAGGCGGCGGTGCTGGCGCAGCGCTGGCGGCAGGCGGCGGTTGAGCAGCAGGCGGCGATGCGGCGGGACGTGCTGGAGCAGCGCTGGCGGCAGGCGGCGGCTGAGCAGCAGGCGGCGGTTGGGCGGGCTCAGCGTTGGCGGCGTGTGCGGGTGCATCAGCAGGTGGGTCGCTCAGCAGGCGCGTCCCGCCCGTCCGCTGGCGAATCGCCAGAGCAGCGCGCCGCGCCAGCTCGCGCAGCGAGTCGTCCGGGTCCGCTTCAACCAGATCTTCCAACGCCGCGATATGCACCAGCGTACCGCTGCGGGCAAGCGCAACAACCGCCTGCCGCCGGATTTTTGCATCGGGACTTTGGAGCTGCTCAAGGAGGTGGTCAGTCACTGCCCGCATCCTTTTGGCTGGCATATGCGCCAAAACGCGCCTGTCCGCGGCAGCATGATGTCAGAGCTGGAAGCCGCCGGTGACATGCACGATCTTCTGCTGATAATTCTCCACGAATTCCTGCAGGCGCGCATACAGACCCTGCCAGTCCGCGCTGGAGAGGATGTCGCGCATCGCCTCCAGATCACCGGCGATGCCCTCGGTCATGATCTGCGGCGCATCCTTGTTCCTGCTGTAGACGGTATACCACGCGCCCGTCGGCTGCAGGCCAAGCTTCTGGATGCCGGGGACCCACTCGCGGACGACGAACTCGAAATACTCCTGGTCACGCCCCGGCCTGATATCCCAGTGCATCAGCAACTTCACACTCATGCGTGTCCTCGTGTCATGTGACAGCCTGCGGGCGAAGCACCACCACCTGCGGCTGCTCGGGCAGCTCGCTGGCCGTCACGCGCAGTGTATCCGCTTCCTGCGCGCGCGTCACGCCCATTGCCTTCAGAAAGCGCTCAACTTCTTCCAGGTCCAGCGCCAGGCCCGGGATGGCGTAGTGCATCGGCACAATATAATGCGGCTCGATCAGCGCGACCACTTCCGCAGCCTGCGCCGCCTTCATGCCGCCACCCCCACCCACGGGGATCAGCAGCACGTTCACCTCGCCCATGTTCTCCACCAGCGACTGCTCTGGCACGAACGACAGATCGCCCAGATGCAGCACCGACAGATTGTCATAGGCGAAGGTGTAGCCGATGTTGCGCTGCGGCGGCTGCTGCGCCACATTATGCATCGGGAGGCCGGTGATGAACACACCACCAATTTCATATTCGCCTGCGCCGCGCAGCACGTACGGCTCGCCCTTGATCGCGTCCAGCCCGGAGTGCCCCGGCGCATCATGGCTGATGGTGACGACATCCGCCTTGACGCGCAGCGGGTTCAGCCCGATGCTGCCATCCCCGTACGGATCGGTGACCACGGTAATCCTGCCGCGCTCGACGATCCGAAAACAACTGTGTCCGTGCCAGGTGATTTCCAAAACGGTCGTCCTTAACTCGTGCCGCCTGCGCTGTACACAGGTGGCATACGGTTCCCAGCTATTATACCCGACATCACGCCGCCGTCACAGACTACACAGAACAGAATTTCTATGGACATGACTTCGCTTACCCCCGTCACCGCCGGAAGCGGACAGGTGGCGCACAGCGCACAGCACGCGGCGCTGCGGCTGGCCGCGGCCAGCACCGGATATCACAACGCGCAGTTGTGCGACACTTTCAGCGCAGACGGGCGGCACATTTCTCTGCGCCTGCGCCCGCCGCTGACGCTGACGCTGACGGCGCGGCTGGATGGCGCGCTGCCCGGCACCGCCGGCTTCGGCCTGTGGAACCATCCGTTCGCGCCCGGCGCAGCGCGGCTGCCACGGCTGCCCCGTGCGGCGTGGTTCTTCTGCGCGGCCCCGCCGGGCGACCTGGCGCTGGCGCAGGGCGTGCCCGGCCACGGCTGGAAGTGCGCGGTGATCGATGCGCTCAACCCGCGCGCGCTGGCGCTGGCTCCACTGGCCCTGCCCGCCATGCTGGCGATGCGCGCCCCGGCGCTTTACCGGCGCTGGTATCCGGCGATTCAGCGCGCGCTGCGAATCGAGGAGCATGCGCTGCCGATGGCGCTGCTGGGTGAGACGCACCGATACTGCCTGCGCTGGCTGCCCGGCAGCGTACGTTTCGCCATCGACGACGCGATCGTGTTTGAGACTGGCTGCGCGCCGGGGGGGCCGCTGGGCCTGGTGATGTGGGTCGACAATCAGTACGCGATCGTCACGCCGCAGGGGCACTTCGGCTGGGGCGTGACGGCAGTGGCGGCGGACTGCGCGCTCACGATCGCAGATTTCAGCCTGGAGCCGGCCTGAGCGCAGCGCCCGACTAGTGGTTCTTGCGCTTCTCTGCGCGGTCCACCGGGCGGAACCCCGGCGCTTCGACCACATCGGGCGCGTCCTGCCGGCGCTGGCGGATATCTGCGCGGTGCCCGGCGACCACATCCGGCGGCGAGAGCAGCTCCAACGCCTTGATGCCGGCGATGATCAGCCCGATGTCGTCCAGCTGGCCCAGCCCGATGATGACATCGGGGATGAAGTCGATCGGCGAAATCAGGTACAGCAGCGGGACGGCGAAGATCAGCTTGGCGTGCAGCGGCACGCGCCGGTCCAGCAGCAGTTTCCACGTCAGAACGAACTGCTCCATCACCGCTTCGACAGCATGGTTCATGAGGTTGGTCTTTCCCCCTCGTTTTGATCGGTCACCCGGCGGACGAATGCGGACGTCCACGCGAATGCCTGCTCGCGATCCTCGTCCTGCGTGACGATGTGCCCGCCTCTTTGGAGTATACGCAGTTCCGCCTGCGAAGTTGCAGCGCGCGCGCGGATGCGCTCTCCCTCGGCGGGCGCGGCAAGATCATCGTCCGCAGCATAGATCAGCAGCGCTGGCCCGCGCAGCGCCGGCAGGGCGCGGTCGGCCTCGCTGGCCAGCTGCATCAGCTCGTGCACGGCGGATGTCGACCAGCGATCATAGCGCACACGCCCGATGGGAGACTCGCCGAGCGTGCGCTGCACGCCGCGGATGTATTCCGGCAGCGCGCTGCGATCGGTTTGGTCGGTGTAGGGCATCACGCGGCGCAGCCAGCGCGAACGGCGGCGGGTGGCGGGTGGGAAGCTGAGCGGGGTCGCCAGCAGCACCAGCCCGGCCAGCCGCGCCTCCGGCTGCTGCGCCAGCGCGGCGGCCAGCATCACCGCGATCATCCCGCCCATCGAGTGCCCGGCGATCACCACGCGCCGGCACTGCGCGGCCAGCACAAGGTAGGCGTCCCACGCGCTCAGCACCCAGTCACGCCAGCGCGCGCGCGCCAGATCATGATCATCGCTGCCGTGCGCGGCCAGCCGCGGGGCGAAGACGGTGTGCCCGTCCCGCGCCAGATGCTGCGCCAGCCAGCGCACCTCGGCGGGCGACGCGGCGAATCCGTGCAGGCAAAGCACGCCCACCTCGGCGCTGCCCCGGGCGAAGAACGGCTGCGCGCCCGGCATGATGCGGGGAATGTTCGCGTTCATCGGTCCTCCTCAGGGGGCGCGCCGGAACTGGCCGCGGGCGCGTCGCTGCGCCAGCTTTCGATGACGAGCAGGATCACGCCCAGCACGATGGCATGATCGGCCAGATTGGAGATGTTGGAGATCACGCCGGGCAGGGTGTAGTGGATGAAATCGATCACCGCGCCGTGAAAGACGCGATCGGTGGCGTTGCCCAGCGCTCCGCCGCACACCAGCGCCACGCCGATGCGCGTCAGCCGGGCGCGCGGCGGGATGCGGCGGTAGAACAGCAGCAGCCCGGCGACGATGACGATCGCCAGGATCAGGAACAGATCGCCTGCGTTCGGCAGAAAACCGAAGGCCGAGCCGGTGTTCTCGCTGCGGGTGATGGCGAACACCGGCGGCAGCACCGGCACGCTTTCGCCCACCTGCAGCACGCGGATGATGATGTTCTTGCTGATCTGGTCAGCAGCCAGCACGGTGGAGGCCAGCGCGGCCAGCAGCACCCAGTTGTTGCGGGAAGACGACATGCCAGTCCTTTAGTGCCGCGGCAGGCCGCGCGCCCTGATGCCCTGCGCCAGATAGTGGCTGAGGGCCATGATGGAGATCATCGGATTGACGCCGCTGCACGTGGGCATGGCGCTGCCATCCAGCACGTACAGCCCGCGCACCTCGTAGCTTTCGCCGGTGGGCAGCAATGCGCCCTGGTCACTGCTGGGGCCGATGCGGCACGTGCCCATCTGATGCGCGCTGAAGAGCGCCATCTGATTGGGACCGGCGGGCGCGGACAGCACATCCTCCAGATAGGCGTCGAAATCTGCGCCGCTCTCGCTGCGCCAGACCAGCGCCGGGTGGTGCGGACTGCTCAGCACATCGGCGCCGGCGGCGTGCAGCACGCGCAGACCCTCGACGATGCCGCGGCGCAGGTGGCGGCCATCCGCCCGGCTGAGGCGGTAGTGCAGCACCGGCTCTCCGCGGCGGTCGACGGACACCCGTCCGCTGTCGCGGTCGCGTGTGATGATGATGATGTTGGACAGATGCGCCAGGTTCGCCATGACGTCGCGGTGCTGGCGCGCGCTCTCCCAGGGGATGGTGAGCGCGGCGATGCCGGGGTGCAGCGGGGCGCACTCCAGCCGCACCCCGTGGCCGCGTCCGTCCAGGTCGGCGAACTGGCGCGAGATGCGCGTCATCGGCGCGCCGTGCCAGCCTTCGATGCGCTGCGGGCCGAAGCCGTAGACCACCGTGGTGGGGTGCAGGCGCAGGTTGGCGCCGATCTGGGCGTTGACCATGCCGGAGCGCAGCAGCAGGGCCGGGGTGTGCAGCGCCCCGCCGGCGGCAATGACCAGCCGGGCGCGCACGGTCACGCGGCAGAGCCGGCCATCGGTGCTGCACGCGCTGATCTGTGCGCCAACCGCCCGGCCCGCCTCGATGAGAATGCGTTCGACGCGGGCGTTCACCAGAAAGCGGGCGCCGCCGCCTGCAGCATCCTCCAGAAACGTACGCGTGGTGCTCTGCTTGGCCCCGGTGGCGCAGCCGAAGCTGCAGAAGCCGCACAGATCATCTTCGGGGCAGCGCAGGCGGTTCTGGGGCAGCGGGGCGCAGTCGTAGTCGAGCGCAGCGCAGCCCGCCTCCAGCATGCGGTTTTGCGCGCTGGCCGCCGGCGCGGGGTCCACCTGCAGGCGGGCGCACACGGCATCGATGCTGGCGGCATAGGCGGGCGTGACGGCATCCGGGAAGCCGACACGCGCCCACTCATCCAGCACCTCCGGCGGCGTGCGCTGGGCGCCGGCCCAGTTCACGGCGGTGCCACCGCCCAGCGTGCTGCCGGCCAGCACCACGATCGCCTGATCGCGCGTGCTGAGCGTGCCGTGCTTCTCGAACAGCGCTTCGGTCACCGCCAGCTCCTGCCCGATGACCGCCGGTGAAGCGTGCTGCGGGCCCTTTTCGACCACCAGCACGTCGAAGCCCGCTGCCGCCAGCTCGCCAGCCGCCACGCCGCCGCCCGCGCCGCTGCCGATCACCAGCGCGTCGCAGGTGAGCAGGGTGTCGCCCGCCAGCGCCAGCGGCTGAATACGCGTGTCGGCAGGCGGGAACACGGGGGGCGGGCGGTAGCCGAACGTCTGCCAGGTGGGGTTGGGCTGGCCGCCCGGCATCGCGCTGTAGAACACGAACAGGCCCAGCCGCTTGAAGGCCTGAAAGAGCTGGCGCGCGGGCGCCTGCGGGCTGAGCGCGCAGGTCTGCAGCAGGCGTTCGCGCTCGGCGTGCGTCATCGCGGCGAACGGCTTACGGATGCCGCACAGCGCGCGGTTGGCCGGCGCATGCTCGATGGCGCTCAGGAAGAGGCGGATGGCGACGCGATCGGCGGGGCCAGCGGCGCGCTCCAGCGCCAGCTCCAGCAGCGCGGGCATGCCCACATCGTGTGCGCCAGTGGCATACAGCGCCACGCCGGGCTGCGGGAAGCGCGGGGCCAGCGTCTCGCAGATGCGCGTGAGGGTGTCGCGCTGGGTGTCGCTCAGAAAGGCCATCGGCGGTTCGACCTCGGCAGATTGCAGGTGAACGCGCTCAGTATACCCGAGACGGGCGCAGTCCGGGCAGGCGAATGGCACAGTGCAGCGGCCTCATCCCCCGGCGCAAGGGCAACCTCATCCCCCGGCCCCTTCTCCGAGGGGAGAAGGGGGGCAGGGATGGCGAGTGCGCGCGGGACTCAGGGTGAGGCTGGCGGTGGGGTGAGGCCCCCTTAGCTGCACGTCCCCACTTCGGTTACCCACGCCGACGACAGGTAGCCCATCTGCCCGCTATAGCTCACCTGATAGTAGCCGGCGGCGTTGCGCGCAGTGGCGGTGACTGTCGTGCCGAACGGCACTTCCGCCAGGATGGAGGCGGTGGATGACGGCGCGGCCC
>CAZZJW010000112.1:0-6232 GCA_964654755.1 uncultured Pleurocapsa sp.
CTGGTGCTGTGCCCGCTGCCGCTGGCGATCGGCCTCGTGCTGTATGCCATCAACACGATGGCGAAGCTCATCGCCCAGGCTTACGATTTCAGCGTGGGCGGCGGACTGATGGCGCTCCTTCTGGGCAGCATCGCAGTGGTGATCGTCGGCATTGTGCTCAGCGTGCTGACCGGCCCGGCCATCTCCGGCATCCTGGCGAATGCGGTCCGCTGAGCAGCGCGGCCTCCCGCGCGCGCTCGCGCTGGCCGCAGGGGTGGCAGCGGCGGGTGCCGGCGCGGCGCTGCTGGCGTACGCCCGTTTCATCGAGTTGTTCCGCTGGCAGGTCAGCACGCATGAGATCGGCATTCGCGGGCTGGGCCCGGCCTTCGACGGCTTCCGCATCGTCCAGCTCAGCGATCTGCACTTGACCGGCGTGATGACGCCCGAACGCCTGCGCGAAGTGGCTGCGCTGGCGCAGGCGCTGCGTCCCGACGCCGTGGTCATCACCGGGGATTTCGTCACCGCAGAGAGGCCATTCGACGGCGCGGCGCTGGCCGGCGTGCTGCGCAGTCTGCAGGCGGCGCACGGCTGCTATGGTGTGCTGGGCAACCACGACCGGCGCCCGCATGTGCAGGCGGTGCGGCGCGCGCTGCGCGAAGGCGGCCTGACGGAGCTGGACAACCGCGTGGTCACGCTGCGGCGCGGCGCGGATGTGCTGCACATCGCCGGCGTGGACAGCCTCTACCGCCGGCACGCGCGGCTCGATCTGGTGCTGAGTGCGCTGCCTGCCGAGGGCCCGGCCATTCTGCTGGCGCACGAGCCGGACTTCGCCGATGTGGCGGCGGCGGCGCGGCGGTTCGCGCTGCAGCTCTCCGGTCATGCACACGGCGGGCAGGTGCGTATCCCCTTCCTCACGCGCTTTGGGCTGCCGCGCTACGGCGTGCGCTATGTGAGCGGCATGCACAACGCCGGCGGCATGCTGGTGTACGCGCATCGCGGTATCGGCACGACCAGCGCGCCGCTCCGCTTTCGCAGCAGGCCGGAGATCGCGCTGTTTGTGCTGCGCGCCGGGGGCGGCGCTGCCCACCCCGCATGACCGCTGGCCCCATCGCCCGAATGTGGTGTACGATGGGTGCACAAACGATTTCCTAACGAAGACTGCCTGTCATGATCGGCCCTGGCCACCAGCCGACGCCCGGCGAAAAACGCATCTACAGCCTGCTGAACGCGCTCTCGCGCAGGGAATACTTCTTTCGCTACGAGCCGCAGATCATCGCCAGCGGCGGGTCCAGCAAGCCCGATTTCGTCGTGGTGAGCGCACGGCTGGGCGTGCTGGTCATCGAGGTCAAGGACTGGCGCCGGCTGGCCGGAGGCACGCAGGAGGTGATGCATGTCATCGCGGCCACCGGCAAGACGGTCGCGCTGCCCAACCCGCTGCGCCAGGCCGAGCGCTACGCCTATGACCTGAACGCGCGTTTCCGCCAGCGCGCAGAGCTGTGGCAGCAGCGGCGCGGCGTGCAGGCGCTGCGCTTCCCCTGGCAGGTGATGGTGGCGCTGCCCTATCTGCCGCAGGCGGAGATCGCGCGCTTCGAGCAGGTCGGCATCTGGCCGGCAGGCGTGGTCCTCGGCGCAGAAGCGCTCAAAGACGCGGCAGCCCTCGACCGCGCCATCCATGCGCTGCCGTGGAAATTCGCGCTGGAGAAGCCGCTCAGCCTCGACCTGCTCGACATGATCCGCGAGATTATCGATCCATCGCTGCGCGTGGATGACGCCAGCGGCAGCCCGATCGGCACGCTCACGCGGGCGCAGGAGGCGCTGGTCACTGAGCCGGTGGCCGTGCTGCAGCCGCGCCAGCAGTCGCTGCTTCCGGAGATGAGTGAGCCGCTGCCGCCCGGCCACGAAGCGCTGCTGGACAACCCCGAGGTGCGGCTGGTGCGCGGCGTGGCCGGCAGCGGCAAGACGCTGGTGCTGGCGCGGCGCGCGCACCGCCTGGCCTCAGCCCATGCCGATCAGCGTTTTCTCGCGCTGACGTTCAACCGCGAGCTGGCGCGCGACATCCGCGAACGCCTCGGCCTGCGCGACGATGCGCCGGCCATCCTGCGCCCGGACGATGACGAGGACGACGACAGCGGGCCCGCCGGGCCGATCGCGCCGCCGGCGCCGGGGCTGGAGGTGACCAACTTCCACCGCCTGTGCCGCCGCCTGCTCGGCCTGATGTGGATGCGTCCGTTCAACCTGCGGCGCTGGCTGCGTGATCACGCCTCGCCGGAGCTGGCCGCGCTCGGTCTGTCCCCCGCAGCCCTGGCCGATGAGCTGGCGTGGCGGCGCGAGCGCGGCCTGCTGGACGATGCGGCCTATCTGGCGGCGGACCGGCGCGGGCGCGGCTATCAGCTGGGGCAGGACAAGCGCGCGCTGGTGTGCGCGGTATGGGCGCGGCTGGCAGCGCAGCAGCAGGCGCGGCATGCCGCCGGGCGGCCGTGGTACACCTGGGATGACGTCGCCTTCCTGGCCGAGGAGGCGCTGTCGGCAGCCGGCCACCCGTACGCCGGCGCGTACGCCTCGATCCTGATCGACGAGGGGCAGGACTTCACCCCGTCGTGGATGCGCGTGGTGCGGCGCATGCTGCGCCCGGGCGGCTCGCTGTTCATCTGCGATGATCCCTCACAGGCCATCTTCCACAGCTACACGTGGGCGCAGAAGGGCGTGAGCGTGGTTGGGCGCTCGGTGCAGCTGCGCGTGCCCTTCCGCTCGACGATGGAGATCAGCGCCGCCGCCCACGCGCTGATCGAAGCGGACGACATCCTGCGCAGCGCCGAGGAGAAGTCCGAGCTGGACCTGATGACGTACGAGCTGGGGCGCGGCCCGCTGCCGGCGCTGGTGAGCGCGCCCACCCCCGCCGACGAGCAGCGCTTCGTCAGCGCGCAGGTGCTGGCACTGCTGGCGGATGGCGCGCCCGCCCGGCAGATCGCCATCCTGTGCCACCGCTACGAGGACATGTTCGCATGGAAGGCGCTGCAGCAGCGCGGCGTGTACGTGCAGTTCTTCGAACGCATGAAGGGGCTGGAGTTCCTCAACGTGTTCGTGCCGCACCTGCACAGCGCCTTCGATGACGCGCACGATCCCGAGACGGTGGCGGGCATCCGCCGCAAGATCTTCACGGCCATGACGCGCGCGCGATACCGCCTGGTCCTGTCCCACAGCGGCTCGCTGCCCCCGGCGCTCGCGCCGCTGGCCGAGGTGGCGCTGAGCGAGAACGTGCCGGCGTAGGCCGCGCACGGGAACGGCGCACCGCACAAGCTTTGTCCCGGCTTGAAGATTTCTTCATCATCCCCTGTTATGCTTTCATCTTCAGCGCCGCCCGCATGCACGAGTCACCCGCTTGAACGCCGAACCGAATGCATACCCGCCGCGTCGCTTCTACGGCTGGACGATCGCGGTCACGCTCGCCATCACCCAGACGATTTCCTGGGGCGTGCTGTACTACAGCATCTCGGTCTTTCTCACCCCGATGGAAGCGGATCTCGGCTGGAAGCGCGCCGAGCTGACCGGCGCATTCTCGCTGATGTGGCTGGTCGCCGGCGTGATGGCCTTCCCGGTGGGCGCATGGGTGGACAAGCACGGGGGGCGCGCGCTGATGACCATCGGCTCCGTCGGGGCGATGCTGCTGGTGATCGCCTGGTCCCGCGTGGAGACGCTGCCCGCCTTCTACGCCGTCTGGGCCGGGCTGGGGGTGTGCGCCGCCGCCGTGCTCTATGAGCCGGCCTTCGCCATCCTCGCGCAGTGGTTCATGCGCCGCCGTGGGACCGCGCTGGCCATCGTCACCTTCGCCGCCGGGCTGTCCAGCACGATCTTCCTGCCGCTGACCGACGCGCTGCTGCACGCGCTGGGCTGGCGCGGCGCGGTGCTGGCGCTGGCGCTGGGCATGGGTGCCGTCACCATTCCGCTGCATGCCGGGCTGCTGCGCCGCCGCCCCGCCGACCTCGGGCAAACACCGGACGGGCTGCCGCCGCTGCCCGCCGGCGCCGTCGCGCGCGCGGATGTGCCCTACCGTGCCGCGCTGCGCGGGCGCGCGTTCTGGCTGCTCACGCTGGCGTTCGGGCTGATCGGGCTGTCAGGAGCCGCGATTCGCATCCATTTCATCCCGCTGCTGATCGACACCGGCCTCGACCCCAGCACCGCAGCTGCCGCCACCGGGGTGATCGGCGTGACGCAGGTCATCGGGCGCGTGCTGTTCGCGCCGCTCGACCGGCGCTTTTCGGCGCACAGCATCGCGCTGGGCATGTTCACGCTGCAGGCGGCGGTGATGGGGGTGCTGCTGCTCGGCCAGCCCGCGCCGGTGATCGCGCTGTTCATTCTCGGCTTCGGCGCCGCGCAGGGCGTGATCACGCTCAGCCGGCCGTCCATCCTCGCGGAGCAGTACGGCGTGTCCAACTACGGGCGCATCTCCAGCATCATGGCGCTGTTCCTCACGCTCATCAGCACTGGCGCGCCGCTGCTGGCCAGCCTGCTGTACGATCGCGCAGGGAGCTACGCACCAGTGCTGTGGCTGGTGTTCGTGTGCGCGCTGGCCGGCTGCGTCGTGATCGCCATCGCACGCCGCGCCTCCCTGCGCGATTAACCTTTGCCGCACCTGCTTTAAGGTTTGTGAGCGCGGGCTTGAGCGTTTAACAATTCGGGCTATGATTGTGAGCATGACAACATTTCCCTATCACCCCCCCACGCTCGATAACGGTCATCGTCCCCTGGTCGTCTTCACCAACGACGATGGAATCGCCTCGCCCGGCCTGTGGGCCGCGGTCCATGCCTTCGCCGATTTCGCCGACGTGCTGGTCGTCGCCCCGCGCGAGCAGCAGTCCGGCACTGGCCGCAGCATGCCGGTCACCAGCGAGGGACGCCTGTATCCCGAAACGCGCGAGATCAACGGCCGCAGCATCACCACCTACAGCGTGGATGGCACGCCGGCGCAGGCCGTGCAGCACGGCGTGATCGAGCTGGCCGAGCGCGTGCCTTCGCTGGTGGTCTCTGGCATCAACTACGGCGAAAACTGCGGCAACGGCGTCACGATCTCCGGGACGGTGGGCGCGGCGCTGGAAGCCGCCAGCCTGGGCATCCCGGCGCTGGCGATGTCGCAGGTCACGCCGCATGATCTGCACCTGACGTACAGCACCACGGTCGACTTCAGCGTGTCGGCGGCGCTGGCCCGCCAGTTCGGGCTGTGGGTGATGCAGAACCGCCGTCCGGATGATGTCGACGTGCTCAAGATCGACGTGCCGATCAGCGCCACGCTGCACACGCCCTGGCGCGTCACCCGGCTGTCGCGCCGCCGCGTGTACTGGCCCACGCGCCCGGAGCGCGTCGCGCTCAACGACATCGGCCGGATCGGCTATCACTTCGACAGCGACCCCGGGCAGGCCGAGCCGGACTCGGATGTGTATGCGGTGCTGCACGACAAGGTGGTCTCGGTCACACCGATCAGCCTCGATCTGACCTCGCGCACCGATCTGTTCCGGCTGGAGCAGTCGCTGCACGGCGCGCCGCTCAACGGCAGCGCCCCCACCGAGCAGATTCAGCATCTGCGCGAGACCGCGCGCCGCCAGGCCGGCGAAGGGACCAGCGGCGGCTGACCGCCCCGCTCGTCGTCCGTCAGGAAGCCGCCCGCTGAGCGCGGCTTCTTTTGTTTCCGCCCGCGCCGGTCAGACGGTGCCCGCCTGCTTGCGAAGCGCCTGCAGCACGGCCTGCGCCTGCTGCGCGTTCATCTCGCCCCGGCAGCCGGCGGCGATGTAGCGCTCGAAGTCGGCGATGGCGGGCTGCAGGCTGCCCGCGGCGGCATAGGCCAGCGCGCGCGCCGGCAGGATGTCGCTGCGGGCGGGGGCGCGGTCGAGCGCGGCGGTGTAGTCGGCGATCGCGCCGGCGAAGTCGCGGCGGCTGTTGCGCAGCACGCCACGCACGTACAGCCCCTCGGTCAGCTCTGGCTGCAGCGCCAGCGCCGCATCGACATCGGCCTGCGCCAGGTCGATCTCCTCCAGCGCGCGGAACAGGCGGGCGCGGTGCACCAGCAGGTTGGCGTCGTTGGGGTGCAGCGCCAGCGCCTGATGAGCGTCATCCAGCGCCAGTTCGATCACATCGGAGAAGGCGCGGCCCAGAAAGGCCGGGTTGATGAGCAGGAAGATCGCGCTGCGATTGGCATAGAGCGCGAATGTGTCGGGCGCGAGCGCGATGCCGAGCGTGAAATCGCGGATGGCGCCGGGGTAGT
>CAZZJW010000113.1:0-6064 GCA_964654755.1 uncultured Pleurocapsa sp.
GGGATGATATACATCTCGCCAAATCCAAGCTTGTGGGATCGTGGTGCAAATCACTCTCAAGCAACTTAATCTGCCTGCCGCTCGACCAGGGTTCGGGAGATATCTTTCTGGTAGTTGAGGGCATCGACTGTGACGATGCAGCCCTTGATGAGCAGCAGCTTGAGCAATTCTGGCACCGCCGAAATCGGGGCCGACGAGCCGCTTGACAGCCTCGCCAGAGTGCGTTATCGTCTGCGCAAAGTGGTAGTAACCACACAACCAGTCAGCGAAGCCATGGACAAGTTCACGGTCGACAAAGTCAGCGACACCCCGCTCTACCGCCAGCTTGCGCTGCACATGGCGCGCGCTATTCGCGAAGGCCGCCTCAAGCCCGGCGATCGCATTCCGTCAGAGCGCGAGTTGGCCGATGAGGCGCGCATCAGCCGCACCACGGCCCGCCTGGCTGTCGACGAGATGGTGGTCTCCGGACTCGTCTACCGTGAGCATGGCCGCGGCACGTTCGTCGCCCAGCCGCGACTGCGCAACCTGATGGGCTTCGCCAGCTTCACCCAGGACATGCGGTCGCGGGGCATGCAGCCCGGTTCGCGCATCCTCGAACAGCACGTGCTGACGGCCGATGCTGAGCTGGCAGCGCGGTTGCGCATTGCACCTGAAGATCGCGTGCTGCGCCTGGTGCGCCTGCGCCTGGCTGATGGGAAGCCGGTCGCTGTGCAGATCTCCTACCTGCCGCTGGGGCTGATGCCCGGTCTGGAGCAGGCCGATCTGGCCAATCGCTCGCTGTTTGAGACCATGCGCACGGAGTACGGCATCTATCCCGCATGGACGGAGGCCGAAGTCGAATCACGGGCAGCCTCTACCGAGATCGCTGGACATCTGGAAGTAGAGCCGGACAGCCCGATCCTGGTCGTGCGCGGTCTCACCTTCAGCGAGTCCTTTCAGGTGGTGGAAAGCGTCGAAACGCTCTACCCCGGCCAGCGACTGGCCCTCTACATCGGTCGCCAGCGCTTTTCGACAGGCACGCCATGACGCGCGCGCCCGTGATCGCCGTCGACATCGGCGGGACGAAGGTCGCCGTGGCTGTGGTGACGCCAGAGCGCGAGGTGCACGCCCGCATGACCGAGCCGATGGATCAGAGCGGGCCGGCGGGCGGAATCGCGCAGATCATCCGCCTGTGCCGCGCTGCAGCCGCGCGAGCGGACGTCGCGGGCATCGGCGTCGGCATCCCGGCGGTGCTGGCCCCGGAGACCGACCACATCCTCTGGGCGCCGAACATCCACGGCTGGCGTGGTGTCGCGCTGCGCCCCGCGCTGGAAGCCGCGTTCGGGCTGCCCGCCTGCATCGAGTACGACGGACACACTGCCGCGCTGGGCGAGTGGTGGGTGCTGCCCTCCCCTGAGCGCGAGCGCGAGACGCTGGTGAGCGTGATCATCGGCACGGGCATCGGCGGCGGCATCATCGCCGAAGGCCGGCTGCTGCGCGGGCGCAATCGACTGGCCGGGGCCTCCGGCTGGTTCGCGCTCACGACCGACCCATCCGGCAGCCTGGAGCGCGCGCAGGGCATCGGCCACTGGGAGTCGCTGGCGGCAGGGCCGGGGATCGCCCGGCGGGCGCGCGCGCTGCTGAACGACTATCCCGGATCGACGCTGGCGCGCATAGGCGAGACGCTCAGCGCGCGCGACATCTTCGAGGCCGCGCGCGCGGGGGACCGTTGCGCGCAGCGCATCGTTGAGGAGACCGCCGATCTGATCGGGCTGGGTGTGAGCAGCATCGTCAGCCTGCTCAACCCGGACCGCATCGTGCTTGGCGGCAGCATCGGCTGCCAGGGGGACGTGCTGCTCCCCCGCGTGCGTGAGGTGGCAGCGCGATGGGCGCAGCCCGCGTCTGGTGCCACAGTACACATCGACTCTTCCCGGCTCGGCGGAGATGCGGGCCTTTTGGGCGCCGCTTACGCGGCCTTCAGCCGTCTCACACAGAATGTATAGAAGGAGGCAGCGATCGGGCGATTACCTGTAGCGCATATCCCGCAGTTGGTTCTGCACACTGTTCCGCGTCACCGAACAAAGGATTCAAGAATGCTTCGCAAGGCTGCAGCAGCTCTCCTTCTCACCGGCTCCATTCTTTCCGTTGGTGCGGCTGTGACCGCACAGGACTCCATCACCCTCCGCGCGCTCATCCGCCCGGACGAAGGCGGCAATGTCGCCCTCGCCGTGGAGCGCTTCAAGGAAGAGACCGGCATTGACGTGCAGGTCGACTTCGTCGGCTGGAGCGAGATCTACAACACCACCGTGACCACGCTGGCAGCTGGCGGCGGCGGCTATGACATCGTCTTCATCCCGTCCGCCAACGTGGCCGAATTCACCGCGCCCGACTACTTCCTGCCGATCAACGAGGCCATTCCGGAAGACGAGCGTGATCAGTGGCTGCCCTCGGTCCTCAACCTGTATACCCGCGATGGCGATCTGATCGCGATGCCGTGGTACGCCGGCGGCGCCCACTTCACCGCCAATCTGGCGGCGCTGGAAGGCGCGGGGATCGATCCGGCCAGCATCGAGACGTGGCAGGATGTCGCGGCCGCCTGCCAGGCGATCATCGATGCGGGCTCGGCGGACTGGTGCTTCACGCCCAGCGCCAAGTATCCCGCCAATTTCTACTACAACTGGGGCACGATGGCAGCGGCCAGCGGCGCACCGATCATCGCCGATGACGGCACCCCCGGCTTCCAGGACAGCGGGCTGGCGGCGCTGCAGTGGCTGAAGGATGGCGTCGATGCTGGCTACGTCAACCCGGCCGGCGCGGCGCTCGACGACTATGAGACGCTGATTGAGTTCGGCACGGGCTCGACCGCGTTCATGATTAACTCCACCTGGTCGGTCACGCAGGCGGCGCGCAACACCGACCTCTCGACCATCACCGGCGGCACACAGATCATGCTCATCCCCGGCTGGGAAGGCGGCCCACGCAGCGGCGGCTATCTGTATGCTGGCGGCCTGGGCGTGCTGCGCTCCTCGGAGCACCCGGCAGAAGCAGTGCAGTTCCTGCAGCTTCTGACCAGCGAAGAAGCGCAGAAGCAGCATGCGATCGATGGCGCGAACCTGCCCACCCGCCTCGCGCTGTATGAGGATGCAGACATCGCCGCCGCCTGGCCGGGCTTCGCCCAGCTGGCCGAGCAGCTTACCTACGGCTTCTTCCCGCCCGCGCTCACCTGGCTGGAAGAGTGGCGCATCGCAGCCGACGGCGCGACGCAGGATGTGATCTCTGGCCGCAGCACGCCGCAGGAAGCGATCGACTTCATGCTGTCGGAAGCGGCGCGCCTCAGCGCCGAGTAAGCGCAACTCTTCTCCATTCATGGCGCTGCCGGCTGGGAAACCCCGGCTGGCAGCGCCCCGGCGGATACTTCCCATGACCCATTTGCCCTGGTACCGGCGGCCACAGCGCCGTGGTGAGATCCTTCTGGCGGCGGCGCTGCTGGCCCCAACGGCCATCATCATGGGGACCGTGCTGCTCTACCCCATTCTGCGCTCTTTCGTCATCAGCCTGCAGGACTACGATCTCTCGCGCCCGCAGGACTCGCATCCGTTCATCGGCCTCGCCAACTATCAGGCCGTGCTGGCAGATCCCAGCTTCTGGAGCAGTGTCCAGATCACGCTGTTTTTCGTCGTGCTGGCGGTGGCGCTGGAGATCACCCTGGGGCTGGCCTGCGCGCTGATGCTCAACCGGCAGTTCGTCGGCAGGCGCTGGGTGCGCATGCTGGCGCTGCTGCCGTGGGCCGTTCCGCCGATCGTCAACGGCATCATGTGGAAGTGGATCCTCAATCCCAGCTATGGTGCGCTCAATGGCCTGCTGCTGCAGCTTGGCGTGATCGACCGTGGGCGTGATTACATCATCTGGCTGGGCGATCCGGTGCTGGCGCTGGTGATGGTGGTGCTGGCGGATGTCTGGAAAGAGACGCCGTTCATCATGCTGCTGTTTCTGGCCGCGCTGCAGACCATCCCCGGCGATCTGTACGAAGCTGCGCGGGTGGATGGCGCCAACCGCTGGGACATGCTCACGCGCATCACACTGCCGATGCTGCGCCCGACGCTGTTTGTGGCGCTGGCGCTGCGCACGATCTGGGCGCTCAAGAGCTTTGATCTGATCTACACGCTCACCGCGGGCGGCCCATCCGGCTCCACGCAGGTGCTGGGCTACTTCAGCTATCTGCGCTCGTTCATCTCGCTCGATCTGGGGCAGGGCGCCGCCGTCGCCTATCTGATGACGGCTGTCGTGCTGGCGCTCGTCCTCGTCTATCAGTACTTCCTCTACCGGAATGTGGATGCCGCATGAACACGCTGACTGCACGGCGCCAGCCGCGCGCTGAAACGCTGCGCCGCCATGGCGGGCGACTGATCGAAACCGGGGTGTTCTACGCGTTCGTGGCCGCATTTGTCTTTGCCATCCTCGCGCCGTTTGTGTGGATGGTGATCTCGAGCGTTTCGCCACAGGTGGAGCTGACGCAGCGGCCGCCGCACTGGATCCCGGAGAACTTCACGCTGCAGCGCTACCAGGCGCTGTTCTTCCCCGGAACGACCAGCGCGACGGTACCCATCGCCGCCGAGCGCTTCATTGGCGCCATCGGCACCAGCTTCGTCGTCAGCGCGATTACCACCGCGGCCTGTGTGGTGTTCGGAACGATGGCGGCCTACGCCTTTGCCCGCATCCCGCTGCCCGGAGAGCGCTTCTTCATGCTCGGCATCCTCAGCGCGCAGATGATCCCGCTCATCACACTGACGATCCCGCTGTATCTGCTGATGCAGACTCTGGCGTTGATTGATACCATTCATGGGCTGATCCTGCTCTACATCGGCTTTCTGCTGCCCACGGTGATCTGGATCATGCACAGCTATCTGCGAACCATCCCGCGCGAGCTGGAAGAGGCCGCGATGATCGATGGTTCGTCGCGGCTGGGCGCGCTGGTGCGCGTGATCGTCCCGCTGTCTGGTCCCGGCCTGATGGCGGTCTCTGCGTTCGCGTTCCTGAGCGCGTGGAATGAATTCTTCATGGCGCTGATCTTCACCGCGTCGCAGACCAAGACCATCACCGTGACGATCACCGAATTCACGACGCAGTTCGGGATCGACTACGGGCTGATGGCGACCGGCGGCGTGATCGGCAGCATTCCGCCGCTCATCCTGGCGTTTCTGCTGCAGCGCTATATCGTGCAAGGCCTCACGGCAGGCGCCGTGAAGGGTTGAAGCGAAGTCTGCGCCTCTCGGCGCATATGCATATCCTGAAAGGAAAACAACGTCTCATGTCAGCAGCAGTCTACTTCAGTGAAATCAATCGCATTCTGCACACCCTGCAGACCACGCAGGCGGGCGCGATCGCCCAGGCAGGCCAGCTCATGGCCGCGTCGATCGCCGCTGGCCGTGCCGTGCATGTCTTTGGCTCCGGGCATTCGGTCATCCCGGTGATGGACTTCTTCCCCCGTTACGGTGCGTATCCCGGCTTTCACCCGATCATGGATCCCCGCCTGATGTGGACCAACGTGGTCGGGCCGGGCGGCGCGCGTGAGCTGCTGTGGATCGAGCGCCAGGAAGGCTATGTGCGCAACATTCTGCTGTCGCATCATCTGGACCCGCGCGACACGCTGATCGTGTACTCCCACGGCGGCATGAATGCGGCCCCGATCGAGATGGCGCTGGCGGGCAAGGAGCGCGGCCTGAAGGTGATCGCGGTCACCTGCGCAGCCAACCGCAAGCTGAATACCCCCACGCACTCGTCGGGCAAGGCCCTGCACGATATCGCCGATCTGATCGTCGACAACTGCTCCCCGCCGGAGGATGCGCTGGTGCCGGTCGAAGGGCTGGTGGGCAATGTCTCCGCCAGTTCGACGGTGACGTCGGTCGTGGTGACGATGGCGCTTCTGGCCGAGACCACGGCGGTGCTGGCGACGCTGGGCAAGCTGCCCGCGCGAGTCTTCGTCTCGCCGAATGTGCCCGGCGTGGAGAAGCGCAACAACGAGCGTGTTTTCGAGGATTACATGCGTTTCGAGGCGGGCCTGGCGGAGTAGCCTCCACCGGCTTCC
>CAZZJW010000114.1:0-5954 GCA_964654755.1 uncultured Pleurocapsa sp.
ATCGATGCCGTGGGCCGCCAGCGAGGCGCAGGCCTGGGCGGCGGCAACGATGAGCGCGAGCAAACGCTCAACCAGATGCTCTCCGAGATGGACGGCTTCGACCAGAACGAAAGCGTGATCGTCATGGCGGCGACCAACCGCCCCGACGTGCTCGACCCGGCGCTGCTGCGCCCCGGCCGCTTCGACCGCCAGGTGACCGTCGCGCTGCCGGACCGCGCTGGCCGCGAGGCCACGCTGCAGGTGCACACGCGTGGTAAGCCGCTGGCGGAGGATATCTCGCTCAACGAGCTGTCCAAAGCCACCATCGGCTTCAGCGGCGCAGACCTGGCCAACCTCGCCAACGAGGCGGCGCTGACAGCGGCGCGGCGCAACCGCAAAAAGATCACCATGAACGACTTCCTCGACGCCTTCGACCGCATCGTGCTGGGCAACCAAAGCCCGCCGCTGTCCAACGCGCAGGAACGCCGCGTCGTCGCCTATCACGAGGCGGGGCACGCGTTGGTGGCGGCCCTCACCCCCGGTGCCGATCCGGTGCTCAAGGTGACGATCGTCCCGCGCGGACAGGCCCTCGGCGTCACGGCCATGCTGCCAGAAGATGAGCGCCGCAACTATCCGCGTTCGTATCTGATCGCGCAGATGCAGGTGCTGCTCGGTGGCCGCGCAGCCGAGGAAGTCGTGATCGGTGATATCACCACCGGCGCGTCAGACGACCTGCGCCGCGTGACGAGCATGGCCCGCCGCATGGTGGCGCAGTTCGGCATGAGCGATGCCATCGGCCCGCTGAACTTCGGCGAAGACGAGCGCCAGCCCTTCCTGGGTTACTCGCTTTCACAGGGGCGCAGCTACAGTGAGGAGACGGCCTCGGAGATCGATACCGAGGTGCGGCGCATCGTCGAAGAGATGTACGAGCGCACCAAGTCGCTGGTCAGCCAGAACAGCGAGAAGCTGGAGATGTTGACACAGGAGCTGCTGAACAACGAGATCGTCGGCCGCAAGCGCGTGCTGGAGATCGTCGGGATCGAGGAAAAGGAAAGCCGGCTGCCCACCGACATCTTCGAGAACGCCTGAGCGCTGCACTTCCCGCGTACCAACCGAAGCCCCGGACAGCCGGGGCTTCGTGCTGTGTCGGCCTCAGCGCCCGTCGCTGTGCGACTGCTGATGCAGCAGGAGTGCGCTGTACAGATTGGCGATCCACTGCACCAGCATGCGGTACTCAGCGTCGTCGCGCACGGAGGCGATCGCCGAGCGGATGAGCGCCGCCAGCCGAGGGCAGTGCTCGTCCAACTCTTCCGTCAGGTCCTCAGGATGCGCGCGCGTGGTCACCAGGTCGTTCTCGCGCGCATTGGTCAGCATCAGCCCGACGTACTCCAGCCGTACGCCTTCGTCCAGCGCCTGAATCGCCGCTGCCGTCAGCCCGATGCCCTGCACCTCCGGGCGCATCCGCCCGTCTTCGGCGCGCAGCCCGTGCGCAAACAGTTCGCGCAGGTCGAGCGCAGCCTGTTCAGCACGCGTGTAATCCCGATTGTTGTCGAGGGTCATGGCGCATCATCCTGTCGCTGCAGCAGGCGCAGACTCATCCGGACGCAGGCGCCTGAGATCCAGCGCCACCGGGACCATGATCATATCCATCTGATTCCAGCCGCTGGGCAGATTGAGGGTGTTGTTGCGGAATTCACTCCGCGTCTTCCACACCGTCTGGCCCGTCCACGGATCGTGGATCTGATAGCGGTTGCCTTCATGGCGCGTCAGCAGCACGGCATGGCCGCCGGAGGAGGGCGGCGGGCTGGTCACGCCGGCGGGCATGGCGATGCCCTGATCGAGCGCTCTGTTCATACGGCGAAACGCCTGATCCCAGCTCAGATCGCCCGGGATATAGCGTGCGACGTAGCTGACGCCGGTCGTGCTGGCCAGCCGGTTGACGAGCTGGCGATAGTTGGTGTCGCTCACGCCCGCACCGCCGCCGGTCGCGCGGTCTGCCAGGCTGCCGCCGCCGCTGGTCAGCAGGTTGCGCTGCTCACGTGCCTCGCGCTGGTTGGCCAGGGTGGTGGGGTCCGTCAGGGCATTCGGCGTCTGCTGCGCGATGTTGCCAGAAGAGCGCAGTTCCAGCGCATAGATCGGGTCAAACTGCCCGTGCAGCGCCTGCTGCGTGGTCGGCGCGCAGCTGTCGGAATACTGCTGCGTCACGCCGCCCCCGCCGCCCGCCGTGTTGACCAGCGTCAGGTTGCGGCGCAGCCAGCGCTCCGAGCGGCCACGAATGCGCCCGGAGAAGTTGGTGATATCCGCCAGGTTACGCCCGGCAGCCAGCGCCTTAAACAGATAGGCGCGTTCGAGATCTGAACCCGCATTGTCGATGATCGAGCGGAAGGTCTCGTAGGCGGGCTGCGTCAGATGGTTGAGCGCGCGCGGCACCAGCCCCATCTGATACGAGCCGATCACCCCGTCATCAGCTACCGCCGCTTCCAGCACCACGCGGTCAGCATCGGTGTAGCGCTGAACCGGGGCTTCTGGCCCGGCAGCAGGCTCTGCCTCATTCTGCGCCGCCGCATCTGAACCACCGCCCGGAGCGCCGCTTGTGCTGGCCGCCGCGTTTTCTGCCGCTGCATTCTGGCCGGCTGCCCCGCCCGGTGGGAGCACCGCCTCAGTGGTGCCGGCCTCTGCCTGGCGCTCATCGTCGCCTTCGCGCTGCACGGTGGCCGGCGCCAGCAGATGCGCGGTGGCGCGGTTGCCGATCACGCGCTGCAGGCTGAGGATGCCCGCGCCGGGGCCGCTCAGCGCTGTGGCGACTCCGGCCGCATCGCGCTCGGCGGCGCGATATCCCGGCGCACGACTCCGCTGTGACTGGGAGTCCAAAACATGTTCAGGCATGGCAGCCTCCCCAAATGAAGGTGAACGGCGAGCGCGTCGTTCACCTCATGATCCATTATAGTCCCAACTGGAGAACGTGCTGGCCATAACCAAACAAAACAGGACGCATTTCTGCGCCCTGTCTGCTGCCGAAGGGTCCGCCGGATCGGGCGGGCGCTACTCGGCGCTGTGCGGCTTGTACGCGGCGATCACCGGCTGCGCGATCTGCGCCGGCACGGTATCGTAGTGGCTGAATTTCATGCTGTAGATGCCCCGCCCGCCGGTCATCGACCGCAGATCGTTTCCGTAGCGCATCATCTCAGCCAGCGGCGCCTGCGCGTTGACGATGCTGCGTGGGCCTTCGGTATCGATGCCCTGCACGCGCGCGCGGCGGGTGTTGAGATCGCTCATGATGTCGCCCATCATCGCTTCCGGCACGGTCACCTGCACATCCATGATCGGCTCCATCAGCACCGGCGAGCCCGCGTGGAAGGCTTCCTTGAATGCCTCGCGCCCGGCGATCTGGAAGGCGATATCCTTCGAGTCCACCGGATGCTCCTTGCCGTCATATACGATCACCTTGACGTTGACGACCGGGTAGCCGGCGATCACGCCGCTGGCCAGTACCGACTGTACGCCCTTGTCGATCGACGGCTGGAACGACGACGAGACCGCGCCGCCGAACACATCCCACTCAAAGGTGTACGGCGCATCGGCGTTCGGTTCCACATGCAGCGACACCTCGGCGAACTGCCCCGCCCCGCCCGTCTGCTTCTTGTGGCGATAGGTGGCCGAGCCGCGCCGCGTCACCGCCTCCCGATACGGCACTTTCGGCATGGCGGTCACCAGGTTCACGCCCAGCTTGGCTGCCCGGCTGATGGCCACAGCCACATGCATCTCGCCCATGCCCTCCAGCACCGTCTGCTTGATCTCGGCGTCCTGCCGCCAGCGCAGAGTCGGGTCCGCCTCGGCCAGGCTGGTGAGCATCGCGCCCATCTTGGCGCTGTCCTGCTGCGTCTTCGGCTCGACCGACACCATATAGAGCGGGTCAGGATATGTGGGCCGGGTGATCTGCAGCGCATTGTCCTTCGTGCTGAAGGAGTCTCCGGTACGGGTGTGATTGAGCTTGGCGACCACACCCATATCGCCCGCGTGCAGCGTCTGCACCGCGAGCTGCTCCTTGCCGCGCAGCGTCATCAGCGTGGCGAAACGCTCGTCCTGGCCGCGAGCAGCGTTGGCGTACGTGCCGTTGACGTGAATGCTGCCGCTGAAGATGCGGAAGTAGTTGAGCGTGCCGACGAACTTGTCGTTGCTGGTCTTGAAGACATAGGCGGCCAGCGGCCCCTCATCGCTCTGCGGGGCATACAGGAAAGTCGTTTCATCCTTCGGCGTGATCACCTGCACACGGCGCATGCTGGGCGGGGCGACATACACCACCAACGCCTCCAGCAGCGGCACCGTGCCGATGTTCTTCGCGCCAGACATGACGAACACCGGCACGGTCTTGAGATAGGCATCGCGGGCGGCCTTGCGCATGCCGTCGCGGATTTCTTCGTTGGTCAGTTCGCCCTCGGCGAAGTACTTCTCGATGAGCTGGTCATCCGCTTCCGCAGCGGCTTCCACCAGAACTGTACGCGCGGCCTGCGCCGTGCCCTGCAGCGCTTCAGGCAGATCGCTGCGGTCCTTGCCGGGACCATAGTAGGCCTTCATCGTCAGCAGGTTGATCACGCCGCTGAAGTTCTGCTCAACGCCGATCGGCAGCATCACGGGGATGAACTTATACTCCGGGAAGCTGTCCTTCAGGCTCTGCAGCGTGCGTTCGTAGTTGGCATTCTCGCGGTCCAGCTTGTTGATGGCCACGATGATGGGCTGCTGATATGCCTCGGCATGACGCCAGGCCAGCTCAGTGCCCACTTCCACGCCGGAGACCGCGTCCACCACCACGATCACCGAGTCGGCGACGCGAATGGCGTTCTTGACCTCACCCTGGAAGTCGGTATAGCCCGGCGTATCCAGCACGTTGATCTTGTGATCTTCAAATTCGACGGGGACGAGCGAGGTGGACAGCGACAGGCCGCGTTCCTTTTCTTCATCATCCCAGTCGGAGACGGTGTTCTTGTCTTCGATCCGTCCCTGGCGGGTGATCGCGCCGGTGTTGAACAGCAGCGCTTCAACGAGAGTGGTCTTTCCCGATCCCTGATGCCCGACAATGGCGACATTGCGGAGTTTGTCGGTCGTATACTCTCTCATAGTGAAGAAGCCCTTCGCTTATAGTGGCGCCCGGTCTGGTGGGCGCTCCAATGACCTCGCGCAAGAATTCAGTCTATGGATGGATACGGGGAGCGTGCCGAGTCTACCGTCGCACTTTCCCAGTTCTCAGGCAAATTCTAAGCCTGCGCTATGGCATTGTCAAAAATGGGCAGTGGTCTCTTCATCCAGATCATCAAGACAGAGTTGCCTCATGCTTCCATTTCATTGCGACGACGATGATTGACAATATCAATGCTTACGTGTTACCCTAGCATCCGTAATTTAGAGTTCAGGGAGGGATCTCATGCTGTACATGCCTCGTGAAGAGGGCCAGGGTCTCGTCGAGTATGCGCTCATTCTCGTGCTGGTGGCGGTCGTCGTGATCGTCATCCTGGCACTGCTCGGCCCGGCCATCGGCAACATTTTCTCGAACATCATCGTCGCGCTCTAATCCGCAGGGCCTCAGCCGGGGAGCGACGCGCGGGCCAGTGCGTCACTCCCCAGGTTTGTCTGTCAGGCGTGCCACTCCCCTTCAGCACCGGCACTTCCCCCGTACCGTATCCGAAAATCTGTACCGCGTGCAGCGCAAAACGCGGTTCTTCCGTAACCACCACTGTTCGCCAAAAAGTCATGAAAAATCCTTTACGCTCAATTGACTAGCGCTTCAGCGGCATGCTATAGCCTGTGTAATATTTCATCGAAAGGGGATTGTCATGCTTTATCAGCCCCGTGAAGAGGGGCAAGGACTGGTGGAATACGCCCTGATCCTTGTTCTTGTTGCCGTCGTGGTGATCGTAATTCTCGCGCTGCTCGGCCCAGCAATAGGCAATATCTTCTCCAACATCATCCGCGCACTCTGA
>CAZZJW010000115.1:0-5928 GCA_964654755.1 uncultured Pleurocapsa sp.
TGCAGGCGGTCGCCTTCTGGCGTGCTGCCATCTGTGGTGTAGTAGACCGCGCAGTGGGTGGCGTCGATGCTCTCATCCGTGAGCGCCTCGACGGCGACCGGATCGCCCGGCGCCGGGTCCAGCGGGTTCAGCATGCGGCCATGCTGAATCCCCCGCCGCTGTGCCTGAAAGTGCATCAGGCGCAGCTTTTCTTCCGAGAGCGTGCCAAAAATGAAGTTGCTCATGCGACCCCTGTGCCTATCCCTTGACCGAGCCTGTCGTCAGGCCGCCGATGATGTATTTCTGCAGCGCGATATACAGCACGACAACCGGGGTGGCGGCGATCAGCGAGCCCGCTGCGAATACGCCCCAGTCATCCGAGAACTCGGCTGAGACGAAGTTGAACAGCCCGACCATCAGCGTCCAGTTCTCACGATCGGAGAGGATGATGCGGGCCAGCAGAAATTCGTTGAGCGTACCGATGAAGATCAGCAGCGCCACCACCGCCAGGATCGGGCGCATCAGCGGCAGGATGAGGTACCAGAAGCTCTGCCAGTACGCCGCGCCATCCACCAGCGCCGACTCATCGATCTCGCGGGGGATGGTGTCGAGGAAGCCCTTCATCAGCCAGACGTTGACGCCCATCGCCCCGCCCAGGTAGACAAGGATCAGGCCGGTGTGGGTGTTGAGCGAGAACATCGGGATGTAGCGGCCGATCTGCAGCAGCAGCAGGTAGAGCGCCACCATCGCCAGCAGGTTGGGGAACACCTGCACCAGCAGCGTGCCCACCAGCAGCTGCCGCCGCCCGCGAAAGCGGAAGCGCGAGAAGGCGTAGGCACTCAGCACCGAGAACACCAGCGTGAGCGCCGTGCTGACGCCGCACACCAGCAGCGTGTTGCCCAGCCAGCGCCAGAACGGCACCTGTGGATCGTTGAACAGCCGGTGGAAGTTGACGAACAGCTTGTCCAGCGAGTCCACGCCCTGCGGGATCAGGCTTTGGCCGACCATCGAGCCGGACGGGTTGAAGGCGGCGGAGATGATCCAGACCACCGGAAAGAGCGAAAAGAGCAGTGCGATGACGATGACGATACCGCGCAGCGTCCAGTCCAGCCACCAGCGCGGGGTGCGGAAGCTGCCGGGCCGGTGCGGGGTGCTGCGCGCCTGCGACAGGGCTTGTTCAGACATTTTCGCCGATCTCCTCAAGCCGTTTGGTGAAGCGGAACTGGAACAGCGTGATCAGGCCGACGACGATGAAGATCACGATGGCGATGGCCGAAGCGAAGCCGTAGTCGCGCGTGCCGCCAGAAGAAAAGGCAAAGCGATAGGTGTAGGTGATCAGGTTGTCGGTAAAGCCCACCGGCGGCGCAGACGTGCCGGGCATGGGCGGCCCGCCCTGAAACAGGCCTTCGATGAGCATGAAATTGTTGAAATTAAAGGTGAAGGAGGCCACCAGCAGCGGTCCGGTCGCCACCAGCAGCAGCGGCAGGGTGAGTTTGCGGAAGCGCTGCCAGGTGTTGGCGCCGTCGATCTCGGCGGCTTCGTAGATGCTGGCGGGGATGGATTGCAGTGCGCCGCTGCACACCAGCATGAAGTAGGGATACGTCAGCCACAGGTTGACCAGCAGCACGGCGAAGCGCGCCCAGTCGGCATCGCTGAAGAATGGCGGCGTGAAGCCGAAAAGTTGCTCGCTGATGCGCCCGATGATGCCCAGATTCGGGTTGAGCATGCCGCGCCAGATCAGCACGCTGATAACGCCGGGGATAGCGTACGGGATGATCATCAGCGAACGCACCGCGCGAATGCCGGGGAAACTCTTGTTGAGCGCCAGCGCCACCAGCAGCCCGATGGAGAAGCTGCTGATCACCGTGACGACGGCGAAGGTGATCGTCCACAGGAAGACGCTCGCCAGCGGCCCGCGAATGACCGGGCTGGTGAAGATGCGGCTGAAGTTCTGCAGGCCAACGGGGACCCAGTAGCCCAGCGGCGCCGTGCTGCCATCCGGGGCGACGAATTCGCCGATGGTGTTGTCGGCGCGGTAGACCACGCCGGTCTGCGCGTTGGTGAGCACGCCTGCCTCGGCGTCGTAATCCCACACCGGCTGGAAGCGCCCGGCCTGATTGCGCGAGGCGATGCCGACCGGGGAGTCTTCCGGTCCAAAGCGCAGCGTCTGGATTTCGCGCAGGGCCTGGAAGCGCTCTCCGCCGGTGAGGTGCGTGTAGCCGGCGTAGGTATCCGGCACTTCACCGCCGGGGACGGACTCAAGTGGAGCGTTCTGTGTGGCGAAGAAGCTGCTGCCGGTCTCATCCGTCAGCCACAGGGCGTAGGTCCCCTCTGCGCTGCGAAAGACTTCCCACGAGAAGCTGGCTTCGCCTTCCGGCAGGTAGGTTTCGCGCGAGAGCATGGTGACGGCTTCATCGCGTGTGAAGCGGTGGCCGTCGCTGTAGTTGGTGAAGGCGATGTAGAGCGTATACAGCATCGGATAGATGACCAGCAGTGCAACCAGCGCCAGCGCCGGGGTCATCCAGCGCAGCGGCCAGAAACGCGGCATGGCGTTGACCACGCTCAGCAGGATTGCGGTGACGATGATGGTCAGGCCGAGGAAGGCATTGCCATCGTTGACGAGGGCGCTGCCCAGCAGCACCGCGAAGGCGTTGACCAGCGCGATCAGCGCCAGTCGGGCCAGGAAGCGCGGGCTGGAAAAGGATGACTGCGGGCCAGGCGCATGCCCGGCGGTGGCGGCTGCCATTGGGGTATGGTCCTGTCGGTGAGTGGGAGGGATGTGCACGCGGCACATCCCTCCCACTTGCGGAAGGTGCGGAGATGCGGACTAGCTGCCGACAGTGATTTCCAGCACGTGCGTGTCCGGGGTGTAGGTGAACGTCACCGTGGACCCATCGCTGGGCACGCTGAAGGTGAGGTTGGCCCCGTCGCGCGCGCCATCAGCGCCGTAGTTCTCGTCCCACGTCATGTTGTAGGCGACCTTCGCTTCATAGTCGCCAGCGGGAATGGCGCTGGTGCTGAAGCTGTACACGCCGTCGCCATCCGGGTCCTGCAGCCATGAGCGCAGGCAGTCGGGCGTCCAGTCGCCGGAGCAGCCGATGGCGGCCTGGTAGCTGCCGGGCACGCTGGCGATGATGTGGTTGACGTTGTCTGCCACCCAGTTGGTCTTGTTGTCGTAGACGAACTGCACCAGCGTATCCTCGGCCAGCGACAGCGCGACATTGGCGCCATCGCGATCGGCCATGCCGCCGTAGTTCTCGTCCCACGTGCCGTTGAGCGCGACCTTGTATTCGTAGTCACCGGCGGGCACATCAAACGTGCCCATCCACACATCGCTGTTGGCGACGTAGGCGAGCTGCGCCTGTTCGCAGGCCGGGTCCCAGTCGCCGCCGCAGCCGATGGCCGCATTGAGCGAGCCGGGGATGGCGACGGACTGCGGGCCATCGGCAGGCGGTTCGTCACCCGCCGGGGTGAGGCGCACCGTCTCGATTTCGCCGCCAGCGATCAGCGTGCGCACCTGCTCGGCAGCCGTGGTGAAGGCCTCAGTCGAGGTCTGATCGCCCTGGATGATGAGCTGCTGGGCGGCGGCGGCGCTGCTCCACACTGAGGCCATCTCGGGGATGGAGGGCATGGCATCACCGACAAGGCCAGCCGCCTGGAAGGCAGCCAGATCGGGATCGTTGAGGGCTTCCAGCACCGGCAGATAGGCCGGGCGGCGCGGATCGGCGGTGTAGAGCGCGGTCATGGCGTCGTCCGTCGCCATGTAGTCGAGCAGGAACGACTCGGCCAGCAGCGCGTTTTCGCTGAAGGCGCTGATCATGAAGCCCTGCCCGCCGATGAAGGGGCGGCCGGGGCCTGCCGGGCCAGCCGGCAGATCGCTGATGGCATAGGGCACGCCGGACTCGCGGATGCGGCTGAGCGCCCACGGGCCGGTGACGATCATCGCCGCGTCGCCCGTCTCAAACAGCGTGTGCATGACGTCGTAATCGACGGCATCCGGGAGCAGGTCAGCGCCGGCCAGTTGCGACAGCCAGTCGCCCGCGGCGATGGTCCCGGGGCTGTCCAGCCCGACATCCTGCGGATTGTAGTTGCCCTCGGCATCGCGCCCGAAGACGTAGCCGCCGAACGCGGTGTTGATCGGGTAGAAGTGGTAGAAGTCTGAGGTCTGGATGATGTAGCCGTACTGGGAGGCGCCGTCAGCGGCGAGTTGCGCGCTGATCTGCGCGACATCATCCCAGGTGGCCGGGGCATCGGGCACGAGCTCCGGATTGCGGAAGAAGGCGACATTCTCGACGGCGTAGGGCAGGCCGTAGAGCGCGTTGTTGTAGCTGAACAGGGCCAGCGCTGCCGGGTCGAACTGGTCGGCCAGATCGCCGATGTCGATCGGGGAGACCAGGCCGTTGATCACCAGCTCGCCGATCCAGTCGTGCGCGGCGATGATGATGTCGGGGCCTTCGCCCGTGGGGCCCACCACGCCGAGATTGGCGCGAATGTCGCCCATGCCGATTTCCTGCACTTCCACCGTCAGGCCGTTCTCTTCCGAGAAACGCTCGGCGATGGGCTGCAGGGCGGGCGTGCGCGTGTTATCGGCCCAGATCAGCAGATCGGGGCGGTCCTGGGCGGCGGCTGGCAGCGAGAACACGGCGACGAGCGCGCCGGCGGCCAGAGCAGAAAACCATCGTTTCATGACAAAACCTCCACTCCATACAAACGAATGACAAGCGATGCTGCAGGCTTCAGACTGCGGTGGGTGCTGGGTCGGCATCCTCCTTCTGCACGAGCTGCTGCTGAACGAGATGAGCGTGAACGGACGTGCGCAGGTCACGCAGCAGCGCTTCGAGCGCGGCATGATCGTGACCGAGCGGGGTGAGTGCGGCATGGATGGTGGCGAGATGTGCGGCGTGCGCCTGTTCCCACAGCGCACGGCCCGCCTCTGTGACAAAGGCAAGCTGGGCGCGGCGGTCCGCCGGGTCGTCCTCGCGGCGCACCAGCCCGCGCGCAGCGAGCTGATCCGTCAGCCGGGTGATGGTGCTGCGCGTCACCAGCAGTCGCTTGGCCAGGCGCACGAGCTGGTGTTCGCCTTCTTCGATCAGCAGGCGCAGCGCATTGTACTGCAGACGGCTGAGGCTGAAGGATTCCAGCACCGCCCGATCGGCGATATCCATCAGCACGTAGACGTCGTGCACCAGCCGGTAGAGGCGTTCATCATCCGTGGGCGCAGGCATTGCAAACCGCATCACCTTGTTGCGTTGGCAACAATATCTTATGCAACAAAAGTATAACGCAGTGTCATGCTGCTGCCAACAACTGTCAGGTGAATTGTTGCAGTTTAACCAATCCGAGCGAGGGCCTGGCGGATGGCATCGCGCTGGGCCAGGCGGGCGCCGGCTTCCACCGGGAAGGATACGGCGCGCGAATCCGGTGCAGGGGGCGTGCCGGGATCGAGGTAGTACATGGCGAAGTCGCGCCGGATGAGCTTGTGATAGGCCTCACCGTCGTAGAAGTCGAGGCGGTAGGGCAGGGGACGCGTGCCGATGGTCAGGCATACGGCATCATCCTGCTGCAGCGCCCACACGCCGATCAGCGTGAGCACGCGGTAGCCGTAGTAGCCGGGCGCGCGCTGCCACAGCACCGCCCCGGACCACGGCGCAGGGTCCATGCCGTACACAGCTTTGGGGCCGTGGCACAGCCGGCCACGCGCCCGGCGAGCCGTTTCGAGCGTGCCCATGACGTCGAGCGCATCGAGCGCAGCGGCGAGCGCGGCCTGCTGCTCGCGCTGCGGGGCCTGCTGGCGCGCGCGCCTCAGCCGGGCGATCTCCTGCAGAACATCGGACTGACGTGGTTTCGGCATAGAACAATTGTATCGCTGCCGGCGCGGCTGGCAATCACTGGTTGTGCGGCGGGCGCATGCCGGGCGCTTGCCCTGCGCTCGCAGTCCACGATTGTTGC
>CAZZJW010000116.1:0-5703 GCA_964654755.1 uncultured Pleurocapsa sp.
GCCCGGCAGCAGCGCGCAGGCATGTGGCGGGGTGTCGGAATCGCTGCGCTGCTGCATGCGGCTGCACCTGCCGGGGCGCGCAGCGGCGTCGCGGTGGCGGCGGATGGCGCGCGCGCTGTGCTGCCGCTGGCGTGGCTGGCGCGCGGCCTGCTGGCGACGCACTTCGCGGGCAGCCCGCTCGCGCTGGAGGCTGGCGCGCCGGCACGACTCATCGTCCCCGGGCTGAGCGCCTGTATGAACCTGCCCTGGATCGAGCGCATCGAACTGAGCACCGAGCCTGCGCCAGAACCGCTGCTGGCGAGCTCCTTCACCACGCTGACCGCACAGCCGGCGGATGATGGCTTCGTGCTGGGCGGGACCGCCTTCTGTGGCGCTGAAGGACTGCGCGGCGTGGCAGTGCGCGTGGATGACGGCCCGGCGCTGGAACTGGCGCTGGCGGCCCCGCCGCTGGGATTTGTGCGCTGGTCGATCGACTGGAGGCCGCCGGGCGCGGGCCGCTGGCGCATCTCCGCGGCGGTTATGGACGCGGCTGGGGTGGAGCAGCGTACGCGGCCTGCATCCTCACTGTTTGCGCCGGGCGACCGGTCCGGTGTGATCGTCGAGGTGGCGTGATGGCGGTATCGCGGCGCGTCTTCCTGCAGGCGCTGGGCGCAGGCGCGTCCTCCGCCGCGCTGGGCGTAGCCGCGCCGCCGTCGGGGTGGCTGCAGCCGCCGCGTGCTGCACCGGCAGCGCTGGGCCGCGCGCTGTGTGCTGCGCCGGTGCTGGATCGCGCTGGTCATGCATCCGGCTGGCTGTTCCCGGATAGCCTCGTCGAACTGCTCAGTAAAGAGGGTGACGCGTACATCACCCACGCCGGGCGGGTGGCGCGCGCTCATGTGCAGCCGCTCGACCGGCCTGGTGAGGGCATGCTGCCAGCGCAGCTGCCAGCCTGGGTGGAGGTGCGTGCGTCCTCCGCGCCACTGCGCCGCTGGGCGGACGCAAGCGCGGAACACGCGGGCACGGTGGGGCACGGCGGGGTGCTGGCAGCCGTCGACCGGCTGCTCGTGAACGATGAGGAGTGGCTGGGCGTGGCGGCAGCGCCGGATGGTGTGCTGCTGGGCTGGACGCCCGCGCTGCGCTGGCGTGAAACGCCCGTCGCCGCCGGGCCAGCGCTGGCGGACCACCTGCTGCTGGATGCGGCTGCGGGCCGGCTGAGCGCGTTCGGCGCGGGCGGCGGGCGCTGGGAGTGGGCCGCCGCTGTGCGTCCTCTGGTAAAATCAGTACGGTATCCTCTGCGACCGGGCCGCCACTGTGGCTGCTGGCAGGGTGCGCCCGGCGTGCCCTGGCTGCTGAGCGCGGGCCCGCTGACGCTGGGCGGCGCGTACTGGCATAATGCCTTCGGCCCAGGCAGTCCGGGCCAGGCGTGGCTGGGGCCGGATGTGCATCTGCCACCGGCTGCTGCGCGCTGGCTGTATCTGTATTTGTCGGAAGGCGCCGCACTCGAAATCGTGTGAATCTGGCGGCGCGGTGAGAAAGGCGCAATCGCAATGACGCTCACGCTGGGCGTGGCGCTGCTGGCTGGCCTCGTCAGTTTTCTTTCTCCGTGTGTGTTTCCTCTGGTTCCGGCCTACATCGGCTATCTGAGCGGGCGCGTCAGCCGAACGGTGTCTGCGCAGATGGCGGGCGGCGCGGGCCGGGTGACGGCCGTCCAGCGCGTGAGTACGCTGGTGCACGGGGTGATGTTCGTGCTGGGCTTCACGCTGGTGTTTGTGGTGTTCGGCCTGCTGACGACCGCCTTCATCCGTCAGGTGGGCGGGCAGAATCTGTCACTGGCCCGCGACGTGATCGCCCGGGCGGGCGGCCTGCTGATCATCTTCTTTGGCCTGCAGTTCATGGGTGTGCTGCCCGCGCTGATCGGGCGGGTGCAGGCACGCGGGTGGTCCGGTCATGCCGTATTCAGCGCGATCGTGCTGGCGGTGATGATCGGGCTGGCGCTGTGGGCGCTGGTGGACTGGCTGCTGGCCGTGCCGGTGATCGCGATGCTGGTTGCGTGGTTTGTGCTGGGTGGCGCCTTCACCCGCCCCACGGCGTTCTGGGCGCGCACGTTCGGGGCGTTGCAGCGCGTGCTGTACGCCGACACGCGGCGCCAGATGGCGGGCGGTGGCCGGCAGACCTTCGCCTCGTCGCTTCTGATGGGGGTGATCTTCGCCGCGGGCTGGACGCCATGCATCGGCCCGATTTACGGCAGCATTCTGACGCTGGCCGCCACTGGCGGCGATGTGGGGCAGGCTGGCGCGCTGATGGTGGCCTACTCGCTTGGGTTGGGACTCCCGTTTCTGCTGTGCGCGCTGCTGCTGGATGGCGCACAGGGGGTGCTGCGGCGTATGCGCCGGGCGATCCGCTATGTGGAAGTCGCCAGCGGCGTGTTCATGGTGGCGATCGGGATCCTGGTCGCCAGTGGCCGCCTGCAGATGCTCAGCCAGAACTTCGCCACGCAGTTCGCCGATCTGTCTTACCGGCTGGAAGACTGCGCGCTTGATCTTTCCAATGGCGATATTGGGCTGGGCGAATTCGGCGGTTGCGTCAGTGGCGAAACTGCTGCCAGCGATCCCGGCGCATGACGGCGGCCCGCCGCGCGCTGGGGTTGTGCGCTGCGCTGGCAGCGATGTGGGCCGGGCTGGGCGTGCTGGCCAGCCGCCCGCTGCCGCAGCGCGTGGACTTCAGCGGCACGTGGGATGCCGAATCCTACACCGCGCCGGAGGTGGGCGCGCAGGCGCCGCCGATTGTGCTGGAGATGCTGGATGGTGGGCAGTTCTCGCTGACTGAGGTGCGCGGCCAGCCGGTCGTTCTGAACTTCTGGGCGACGTGGTGCGCACCATGTGAGGCCGAACTGCCGGAGCTGCAGGCGCTGGCGCAGGCCCGGCCCGATGTGCGCGTGGCTGCCATCAACGCGGGAGAGCCGCCTGAGCAGGTGCGGTCGTGGCTGGCGGCGCGCGGCCTGCGCCTGCCGGTGCTGATGGACCCGGACGGGCGCGCGGCAGCGGTTTACCAGATCCGTGGGCAGCCCTCCACCTTTGTGATTGGTGTGGATGGCACTATACTCTCGGTGATGCTGGGAGCGACCACGCGCGCACAAGTGGAACAGGTGCTGGGGCCAGACGCATGACAATGCCAAACGATATTCCGCCTGCACGCCCTCCGCGGGCGGGCGCGCTGCGCGCCAACCGGATAATGCTGCGCTTCACGCGGCACTGGCTGCGCGTGATCACGCTGGTGGTGGGTGTGTATGCGCTGCTGCCATTTGTGACGCCGGTGCTGATGGAGATCGGCCTGACGGGGCCGGCGAGGGTGCTGTACACGGTGTACGCGCCGTTCTGTCATCAGTTCGCCTTTCGCTCACTCTTCCTGTTTGGGGAGCAGGCCGCGTATCCACGCGCGATTTCCGGGGCGGATGCGCAGCCATTCGAAGTGTTCGCCGCCACCGAGCCGGAGTTCCTTTCCAGCTACGAGTTCTACTACCGCCGCTACCACGGCAACCAGCCGCCGCCAGCACCGCCGACGGCGCAGGAGCTGGCCGGGCCATTCACGCCGTGGCTGCAGTTTGCGTCCAAGGATTTCGTCGGCAGCCCGACGATGGGCTACAAGACCACGTTGTGCGCGCGCGATGTGGCGATCTATCTGGCGATCTTCATCGGCGCGCTGCTGTACAGTATCCCGCGGGTGCGCTCGCGGCTGCGTCCTGCTCCGCTGCTGTTGTACTTTCTGCTGGGGATCGTGCCGATTGCGGTCGATGGGCTGAGCCAGCTGCTGGGATATCCGCCCTTCAACCTGTGGCCACCGCGCGAGACCCTTCCGGCTTACCGGATCGTGACCGGTGCATTGTTTGGCCTGATGAATGCATGGCTGGCGCTGCCATGGCTGGAGCAGTCGATGCGCGAGACGCGCCTGACGCTGGAATACAAGCTGCGCCGGGCGGGCCTGGAGGCATAGTCGGCACGGCGCACTGGCCTGACTTGACACAGCGCCGAGGCCACCCGTATAATGCCGTGTCTTGAGAAGCAGCCTGAGTGTGAAACAGGAGCGCCAACGTGGGTCCGTTACCTAAGAAACGTCATTCGCACAGCCGCACCCATCGTCGTCGTGCCCATGACGCGCTCACGCTGAAGCAGCTTGCCAAGTGCGAAACCTGCGGCGCCTTCCACCTGGCGCACCATGTTTGCATGAAGTGCGGCAGCTATCGCGGTGAGACCGTGCTGAACGTGAAGAAAGACGAGTAGTTCACGCTGATTTCCACGGAGAGCCGTACCGGGTGTGCGGCTCTTTTTGTTTTCAGGAGTCGTCAGAATGGCGCAGGTGAAAACAGCCTTTGTCTTCCCGGGCCAGGGCTCGCAGGTGGTGGGGATGGGGATTGATGCTGCGCTGGCCTATCCGGCGGCGCAGGCGGTGTTTGCTCAGGCGGAGGCGATCGTTGGCGGCAGCCTGCGTGCACTGATGGAAGCGGGGCCGGAGGCTGAGCTGGGCCGCACGGTCAACACCCAGCCCGCGCTGTTCATCTGCAGCATGGCGCTGCTGGCCGCGCTGCGCGATGCGCTGCCCGGGTTTGCACCGGCGGCATACGCTGGGCACAGCCTGGGTGAGCTGAGCGCGCTGACCGCCGCGGGCGCGATGGACTTCGCCGATGGGCTGCGGCTGGTGGCGACGCGTGGTCGGCTGATGGAAGCCGCCAACGAGACTGCGCCCGGCGCGATGGCAGCGGTCCTGGGGCTGGACCTGCCGGCGGTGGAAGCGGTATGCCAGCAGGCGAGCGCCAGCACCGGCAAGGTGGTGGTCGTGGCGAATGACAACTGCCCCGGCCAGCTGGTGATCTCGGGCGATGCGGAGGCGCTGGAGGCGGCGCTTGGGCTGGCGAAGGCGGCTGGCGCGAAGCGTGCGCTGCGGCTGGCTGTGTCGATCGCCTCGCACTCGCCGCTCATGTCCGCGGCGGCTGCCGATTTTCGCCAGGCGGTGCAGTCCACTGCGATCCGCCTTCCGGACGCGCCGGTGTACGCCAACATCACCGCTGCGCCGCTGGCGGATGCGGACGCGATCCGGGCAGAGCTGGCGGGCCAGCTCACCTCGCCGGTCCGCTGGACGGCGCTGGTGCAGCAGATGCTGGCCGATGGCATCACGCATTTCGTCGAGATCGGCTCGAAGGATGTGCTGAGCGGTTTGATTCGGCGGATTGCGCCAGAAGCGCGCGTCGATACCGTCAGCAGCGCGGCGGCGCTGGGAGCGTTTGTGCAGGTCGTCCGCGAGAACGCGTGAAGGAATTGTGCGGATGTTGAACGGCAGACGTCTTGCGCGAACGCCGGGAAATGATTAGCATGGATACCGGACTGACAACCCTGTGATGATCAGGAAGGAATGAGATGAAGCAGACCAGATGGATTGTGGGGAGCGTGCTCACCGCGTCGCTGCTGCTGGCGGCTTGCCAGCCTGCGCCGACGCCGACGCCGACCCCTGTGCCGACCGATACGCCTGCGCCGACGAACACGGAAGTGCCGCCGACGGAGACGCCCGTCCCGCCGACCGAGACGCCCGTCCCGCCGACGAATACGGAAGTGCCGCCGACCGAGACGCCCGTCCCGCCGACGAACACGGAAGTGCCGCCGACCGAGACGCCTGTCCCACCGACGAACACGCGCCAGGCCACGGGCACGCGCCAGCCGTCCTATACGCCGCGCC
>CAZZJW010000117.1:0-5416 GCA_964654755.1 uncultured Pleurocapsa sp.
TGCTCCCCTTCTCCCCTCGGAGAAGGGGCCGGGGGATGAGGCCAGCATGCCGGGGGATGAGGCTGCCCTGCGCCAGGGGATGAGGTCACTGCGCCGGGGGGACTGCGCCTGCTTCAGGCGGGCTGCGCCTGCGCTGCCAGCGCCTCGCTCATCTGCCACAGCCGTTCCTGCACTTCCACCTCATACGATGCCGCGCTGGAGGACGTCTCGCGGCTGTTGCTGAAGTATTTGCCGCTCACCCCGCGCACCTCCGCCGCGCTCGCCAGGTGCACCGTCGTGCGCGCGCCCTTCTCCGGCGACAGCATCAGCGGGCTCAGCAGCCGGATGCCCATCGCGACCATGCCGCCGTTGTTGCGCCCGAACCCGGTCGCCACCGCGCCCGGATGCAGCGCATTCGTCGTCACGCCGCTTCCTTCCAGCCGCCGCGCCAGTGCGTACGTGAACATCACATTCATCATCTTCGAGCGGCTGTACGCCCCAAAACCCTGATAATGTGTGCGCGACTCCAGATCGCCCAGGTCCAGCCGCGAGCCCTTGTGCGCGTCCGAAGACACGTTCACGATCCGCGCCTCGCCCTGCGCCGCCGCCGTGCGCTTCAGCAGATCCAGCAGCGCATGCGTCAGCACGAAGTAGCTCATGTGGTTGAGCGCGAACGTCATCTCGTGGCCTTCGCTCGTCTCCTGCCGCTCCCAGAAGAACGCGCCGGCGTTGTTCACCAGCACATCCAGCCGGTCGGTAGCCGCCAGCACCTGCTCGGCCAGCGCGCGCGTGCCGCTCAGCAGCGAGAGGTCCGCCAGCACCACATCCGCCTTGCCGCCCGCCGCGCGGATCTGCCCCGCCACCGCTTCGGCTTTCTCCCGGCTGCGCCCGCCGATCAGCACGCGCGCGCCCTGTTCCGCCAGCTTCATCGCGGACACCTGGCCGATGCCATTCGTCGCCCCGGTGACCAGTACTGTTTTTCCCTGCATGTGCGCTTCCTCATATCCGTAATCACCACACATGCTATCACAGTGCACCGGCCCGCCGGGCAAATGCTCATCGCTTTCTGCACTTCACCCTGAACGTCAGTAGGTCAGCAGCCAGTGATGGCGCAGTGTCGCCCCGGCGAAGCGCTCATCGCCGATCCGCACCTCGCCGATCTCCGCCGTCACGCGCGCCGGCTCCCGCAGCGCCCCGCCCAGCGTCGGCACAGCGGCCAGCGCCGCGAAGTAGGCGTCCAGCAGCGCGATCACACCCGGCCAGTGCGTGCGCGCCCCCAGGCCATCCGCGGCAGGCGCACACACAAGCACATGGCGCACGGTCAGCGCCCAGGTGCGCGCCCCGCCGGGAAACGCCGCCGCGCTGAATCCTTCCGCCCGCGGCCCGAACAGTGCCTGGCCGCCGCCTTCCCCCGGCACGATCAGCAGCGCCGGCAGGTGCGCCCGCGTCAGCACCGCCGGCAGCGCCCCCGGCCCGTAGTGATGTGTGATCCCCGCCACGCTCAACCCCTGCAGCGCCGTCAGCGCATCCGTCAGCGCCGCCATGCTCAGGCCACCCTCGGCCGGCGGTACGGCGCCAGCGCATCCTGCAGCGTGTGCGCCGGCGGATCGCTGTGCTGCACCAGCCACGCCGTCCAGCGCAGCGCCAGATCAGCCAGCGCCCGCGGCGGCGCATACACGCTGATCGGCGTCCCCAGCGCATGTGCTGCCGGCGTCGTGCCGCCCATCCCGCGCTCCACGATCAGCGTCGTCGCGCTCTCCACCCGGTGGATATACACCCACTCGTCCTCGATGCGCAGCAGCCGCCCCGCCTGCAAGCGTGGGCTGCGCTGTTCGGCATCCGCCCCGTCGGCATTGCTCACCAGCAGCGTGGTCGCCGCCGCCGTCAGCGGCGCGCTCTGCACGCTGTCCCCACTGCCCACCCACATGCGCGCCGGCGCATCATGCCAGCCCCACACGCCCGTCACCTGCACCGTGCCGCTGAAGCGCGCGCCGTCCGTACGCTGCAGCAGCGCCGCCACGCCGCCAGCAGGCAGCAGCTTCACCGCCCCCAGCGCGATCGCGCCCGTCGCATCCGCCAGCCCGCGCAGCTCCAGCAGGTCGCCCTCCAGCGCCAGCACCGCGCCAGGCCCGCGCAGCGTGTGCGCGCGCGTCTCGATGCTCGGCGCAAACTGCCGGCCACAGCTTCGCATCATCTGCGCGCTGGCGGCGATCATCGCCCCGTACAGCCGCGCATCGTCCTGCGTGTCCCCCGCGGCCAGCCCCAGATGCCGGCGCAGTTCCGCCAGCCCGATCAATGGAATCAGCATCTTCACCCTCCTGTTTCCCACCGGCATTGGCGGCCCACCCGCCGCGCGTGCAACGCCGAGGTTCGCAGCTGCGTATAATGCGTTGTATGGATGTCGTGATCTTGGAAAGGATGTGTCCTGTGAAACGACCGTTGATCGCCGCTGCGCTGGCGCTTGGCATGGCGCTGGCGGCAGTCCCCACGCTCGCCGTGCCCACGTCATCTCTGGCCGGGCTGGCCCGCCTCTATCCCGAGAGTTCCTTCATGTACGTCGGCTTCCGCACCGATGACGCCTACATCGCCACCCTCGACAGCGTGATCGGGCGCGCAGCCACTGCCGCTGGCATCCCCACTTTCACCATGGGCACGGAGAGGCTGCTCAGCGATACGCTCGATCAACTGGCCGCAAGCGTCGACGGTCAGGGCGGCACGTTCGCCAGCGATATCCGCCCGTGGCTCGGTGACTTCGGCGCCTTCGGCGTGCTCAGCGCTGAGGGGCTTTTCGATGATCGCGGTCGTGGCGGAGACTCTCCGGACATGCTCATCGCCTTCGAGACGCTCGGTCGCGATCAGGCCGAAGCCTGGATCGATGCCCGCATCCCGCCCAGCTTCACCCGCACCGACGACGGAGACTACACGCTGTACGCGCCCCCCGACGAGCGCGAAGCATGGATCTACGTCGGCAGAGACCTGATGCTCATCAGCAACACGCCGTCTGCCTTCCCGCAGGCCGAAATGCGCGCCACCCTCGCCGAGGACGCCAGCTTCCGGTCTGCGCTCTCTAATCTGCCCGCCGCCGATTACAACATCATCAGCTATGTCGATAGCGCAGCCAGCACCGCGGCCATGCTCGCGCAGATGGACAGCGCCGATGTGCAGAATGACCCGCAGGCGCAGCAGATGCTCGACTCGCTTCAGCCGGCGCTGCAGGCCCTCCGCGGCACCGCGCTCGGCTTCACCCTCCTCGACAGCGACTCGCTGACCGTCGACATCGCCGTCGATTTCGACGCCGCCGCCCTCGCGCAGCTCGACATGCAAGCCGCGGGCTCATTCCCGGCGGTCGATCCGGCCTTCGCCGCGCGCGTCCCCGCTGGCGCGCCGCTGGTCATCCTCGGCACCAACTTCGCCGGCAGCTTCACCCAGAGCCTGGAACAGCAGCTCATGCTCTTCGGCACCACCAGCGGCGCAGATGCCGATCAGGCCCGCCAGGTGCTCGCCGCAGTACGCGCTGGCGTGCAGGGCGTCACCGGCCTGCCACTGGAGGAAGTCTTCGCCTGGGCCACCGGCCAGTACGCGCTGGCAGCCAGCGTCGACATGTCGTCCATCACCGGCATGTTCGCTCCCAGCAGTCAGACACAGCGCAATCCGCTCCAGCTCAGCCTGGTCCTGGAAAATGTCGACGGCGGCGCGCAGGCGCTCTTCGACGGTCTGCGCCGCACTCTCGTCGGGCTGGACGGCCGCGAGATCTCAGTCACGGACAAGGAAATCGTCGGCGGCCAGGCCGTCAACGTCACCATCGCCGCCTCGCGCGATGTCCCCTTCCCGATCGATCTGCAGATGGCCATCACTGATGATGTGCTGGTGCTGGGCACGCCCGACTACGTCGCAGCCGCCATTGGCGCCAGCGGCGGCCTGAACGACGACCCGGCCTTCGCGCGCTCATTCTCGACCGCGCTGCCAGACACGCCCGCCTTCCTCTACCTGGCCACCGGCCCGCTGCGCGATCTGCTCGCTCTCTTCGCCATGGGCGCGGGCGGCGGCGCATCTTCAGCCTCCTTCGAAGGGGTGCTCAACGCGTTCGAGAGTATGAACATCAGCGCCGCCACCATCGGTGCAGATAACGTCGCGGTGCGCGCCGTCATCACGCTGGCGCCCTGACCCTCAACCCGGCAGGCGGGTATGCTTCGGCTGCCCGCCTGCCATTCTCCTCCCCTCACAACCGGTTTTCTTGCTGCACAGAGCATCGCTTCTGTCTATAATATGGCGCAAGGGAGATGTGCCATGGTCAGGAAGCTCGGCAACAACTCAGATTCGCGCGACAGCCGATCTGTCTTCACCGATCTCGGTGGCATCGACATGGACAGCCCATTCGAGCCTGTCAACCTCCTTCAGCCCGATCGCAAGTCCGCCGGTAGGTCAGCCACACGGCTCAACGTGCCGTCCGGCCTCAGCCGCAAACCCCTCAACCCCTTTGTCGCCTTCATCCAGGTGATCGTCGCCACGCTTGTGCTGCTCGCGCTCTTCCTCGCGCTCGGCCTTGGACTGGTCTATCTCGGTCAGCAGCAGGGCCTGCTGCCCAAACCATCGACCGTTTCGCGCATTGGCGCCATCGCCCTGCCCACGGTGCCATCGCTCAATCCTGCCGCCACTGCCGTCAGTGAGGCCAGCGGCGCGCTCCCCACCGCTGATCCCTGCGTCAATCCCGGTGCATGGTGGATGAGCATCCGCGACTCCTTCTCCACCAGCGTCAGCGCCTTCAGCCAGGCCTTCTATGCGCCAGCCCTGCCGCTGGATGAAGTCGTGGCCGCGGCTGCAGCAGCGCGTACCGCAGCAGAAGCACCGCCCTTCCCGGACTGCATGCGTGGTCCCCGCCAAACGCTGCTCAACGCTATGGATGCGCAGAATGCCGCGCTCGCCGCGCTGCAGGCCGTCGACCGGGCCGCCGCACAAGTGCGCGCCACGGAGGCCGCTGCGCTCTTCGCCAGCGCACTCGATGAGTCCTGGCGCGTCGGTGCAGATACCGGCGCAGACTCTCCATCGGCGCTCGGCGTCGAAGAGGGCAGTTGTGATGGCGCTTCGCCGTGGTATGCCAGCCTCGGCCCGCAGCTCGCCCCGTTCTACTCCGGCATCCTGCCTGCGGTCGATGTGGTCAATGCGCCCGCCATCACCGTCTCGCAGGCCGCCGCAGACACCCGCACCATCCTCGCCACCATCCAGTCGCTCACCCCGCCCGCCTGTGCCCAGGCCGCGCAGGATGCTGCGGTGCGTATGCTCTCCGGCTTTGCCGACGCCATCGGCGCGACCATGGGCGGCCGGCTCGCGGAGGCCCAGCAGCCCGCCGCGCAGTACGCCGAAGCATCCGTCTCGCTCGATGCCTGGTTGCGCTGGCTGCAGCTCACCATCTCCTGACGCCTCCTCCCTTCAGCGCGCT
>CAZZJW010000118.1:0-2857 GCA_964654755.1 uncultured Pleurocapsa sp.
GTGCTCTCTTCGGGTGAGGTGGACCTGATCTCGCGCAACACCACTTTCACCCTCACCCGTGACACGCTGTGGGGAGCCACCTTCGCGCCGACCACCTTCTACGATGGCCAGGGTGTGATGGTCTACACTGAAAGCGGTATCGCTTCGCTGGAAGACCTGGAAGGCGGGACGATCTGCACCAACGCCGGTACGACGACCGAGCAGAACATGACCGACGCCATGCGCAGCCGCAGCCTGGAGTTTACGCTGCAGACCTTCCAGGACTTTGACGGCGTGATGGCCGCTTTCCGCGAAGGGCGCTGCGACGCTGTCACCAGCGACATCAGCGGCCTGCTCTCGCGCAAGGCCAGTGAGCCGGATCCGGGCGCGCTGCAGATCCTCGATGTCGTGCTCAGCAAGGAGCCGCTCGGCCCGCTGAGCGCCGCCTCTGACAGCCAGTTTGCCGACATCGTGCGCTGGGTGATCTACGGCCTGATCCAGGCTGAGGAATTCGGCATCACCAGCGCCAACATCGGCGACTTTGCCAGCAGCGAAAACCCGGCCATCCAGCGCTTCCTCGGCCTGAACAACAACACGCTGGGCGCGACGCTCAACCTGCCCAACGACTTCATGGCGACGGTTATCTCGCAGGTGGGCAACTATGGCGAGATCTTCGAGCGCAACCTCGGCCCGGACACCCCGTTCAACCTGTCGCGCGGCGTCAACGCGCTGTGGACGAATGGCGGCCTGCTGTACTCCCCGCCGTTCCGCTAGACTGCACCGCATTCTGTGAAATCGCAGGGGCTGGCCGCGTGCCGGCCCCTGTGTTTTTGCGCGCAGGTGGTTTATTGCGTATGCTCATGCGCCAGTTGAACGTATCTCGTCTGGAGCATAGCACACGCCAGGATGCACGCCTCTGAGACGCCTCCACGCAGCCGCATACAGCGCCTGTTCAGCCTGCTGACAGACCTGCGGTTTCTGCGCGTGCTGGGCCAGGCGGTGTTTCTGCTGCTGATCGTACTGGCGCTGGTACAGCTGTGGAACAATATCGTCTCGGCGCTGGCGGCCAACAATCTCACCCCGAACCTCGAATTCATGAACAACCGCGCCGGCTTCGAAATCGGCGGCGCGCAGAACTACACGCCGGATGAGCCGTACTGGTCGGCCTTTCGCGTTGGGCTGAACAATACGCTTTCGATCATCGCTGCCGGGCTGGTGGGCTCGACGGTACTCGGCGTGCTGGGCGGCATCTTTCTGCTCAGCAGCAACTGGCTGGTGCGCAATATCACCCGCGCCATCGTCGAACTGCTGCGCAACACCCCGCTGCTGGTGCAGATCTTCGTCATGTTCTTCGTGGTGGTGCTGGCGCTGCCGCCGCTGCGCGAAAGCATCGTCTTTCCGGCAGACGGCCTTTCGCGAGTGCCGACGTGGTGGATCGGCGCAGCGCTGGCGGCGGTGGTGCTGCTAGCTGCAGGGCGCGCGTGGACGGCGGAGCGCCGTGCTGCCGCCTGGGGAGCACTGGCGGGGGCGGTCGTGGTACTGGCCGCGCTGTTCGGGCTGGAGCAGGGCGCCGGCGCACGCTACGGCCAGCAGGCGCTGACGCACCCCTCTCTCCTCATCGTGTTCGTCGGTTGCGCCGGGCTGGCGCTGGCCGGATGGCGGCTGGCGGCGGGAAGACGCGCGGCGCTGTGGGGCGCGGCGGCGGGCGGCCTGGTGGCGGCGCTGGCCTTCACCTTCGGCGTGGTGCCGGCGGGTGGGCCGCGTATCGAAACGCGCCCGCTGTTCTATCTCAACAACCGCGGCCTGACGCTGCCTGAACTGCATGTGACGGCCCGCTTCGCCGAGTGGGCCGCCTTCGTCGCCATCGGCCTGGGGCTGGGCGCGGCGCTCTGGCTGGTTCTGCGCCGCCAGACGGAGCTGACCGGTCGGCCCTACCCACGCCTGCGCAGTGCGCTGCTGGTGCTGCTGCTGTTCGCCGCCGCTGGCTGGCTGGCGATCTCGTCAGAGCCGGCCCCGCAGACCGTGACGCTCATCCGCGACGGCACGCTGGTCGAAGTGCCTCTGGACCAGGCGCGCGCGGATGGCCTGCTTAGCCTGGATCAAAGCCTGCTTTACAGCCGGGCGCCAGTCGAGCTGATGCTGCCGCAGCGGCAGGGGCTGCGCTTCAGCACGGGTGAGACGCTCTCGCCAGAATACGTCGCGCTGCTGCTGGCGCTGGTGGTTTACACCGCCGCCTTCATCGCTGAGGTGGTGCGGGCGGGCATTCTGGCGGTGCCGCGGGGCCAGCTTGAGGCGGCGCGCGCGCTCGGCCTGAGCTATGGCCAGCTGCTGCGGCTGGTCATTCTGCCGCAGGCGCTGCGCGTGATCATCCCACCGCTCACCAACCAGTATCTCAACCTTGCCAAGAACAGCAGCCTGGCCATCGCCATCGCCTTCGCCGATGTGTATCAGGTGATGAACACCGTGGGCAACCAGAGCGGGCAGAGCGTCACCAGCATCATCATCGTCATGCTCAGCTATCTCATCATCAGCCTGGTGATCTCGGCGGTGATGAACTGGGTCAACGCCCGCTTCCAGCTGGTGACGCGCTGATGGCCGCCCCGCACTCCGCGCCACAGCGCACCCTCGTCTACGACGAACCGCCGGTCAAGCCGCCGCCACTGCTGGCCGCCGGACCGCTGGCATGGATGCGCCAGAACCTCTTTCGCTCGACGTTCGACACCATCGTGACGATCGCCACCGCTGTCGTGCTGATCGTGGGCACGGTGGGCCTGCTGCACTGGATCGTCGCCCAGGCCAACTGGCTGGTGATCACGCGCAACCTGCGGGTGTTCATGGTCGGGCTGTTCCCCGCCGAAGCGCTGTGGCGGGTGAACGC
>CAZZJW010000118.1:2957-5399 GCA_964654755.1 uncultured Pleurocapsa sp.
TTCGCCGCCGAGGCCGAGATCACCGCGCTCGATCAGGTGCTGGCGGGTGATCTGCTGACCGATGCACAGCGCGCTGCACTGACGGAAGACCGCGCCGCGCTGGTCGTGCCGCCGCCGCTGAGCGAGACATACGCCGTCAATGCGCAGCCGGTGCATCTTGCGCTGCTGGATGGCGCGACGCTGACCCCACTGGCTGAAACGGTGCTGGACCCGGCTGACGCGCTGGACGAGCCGCCGCCGGCGTTCAGCTTCACGCTCAGCGCTGATGGCTGGTACGTGCTGGAGAAGCGCATCGCCTCGGCGGAGGATGCGGTGGCAGTGCTGCGCACCGAGGGCATCTATCCGGTCCTCGAGCGCAATCTGACCGGCCGCGACGAGTACGTGCGCATCACCGACGAATACACTGTGGTCAATGGCCGCCCTGAAGCCGATGGGCGCGAGCTGCCGTTCGTCTCGCTGGTGGACAACGCCTATCGCGGCGAGAAGACGTTCGCCGACTTCATGGGGCTGTACGCCGCGCCGATGCTGGCGCTGCTCATGCGCGGGCTGCTGCCGTTGTCCGCTGCCGGTGTGCTGGGCGGGCTGGTGGCCTGGGGCATCGTGCGCGCCCGGCCTCAGACGCCGAAGTCGCAGGCCGCTACCGCTGCCGCACGCACTGGGGTGTATCCGCTGTGGGCCGCCGTGCTGGTGGGGGCCATGCTGCTGCTGTACGGCGTCGAAGCGCTCTCTCCGCTGGGCGTGGGGGTGCTGCTGGCCAGCTTCGTCTGGGTGGGCTGGATGGTATTCGCCGGCGTGGCGCTCGATCAGCCGTGGGGCCGACCGTTGCTCGGCCTGCTGTTCGTGCTGCTCGCGGGCATGCAGGCGGCGGGGCACAACGGGCAGGCTGGCATCGACCTGGCCGGCACGGCGCTGGCCGTGCTGGTGTGGGGATTGGTGGGCATGTGGGCAGCGCGGCAGGGCGCCGCAGCGCGCGAGCGCATCCGTGGGCGGGCGCTGCTGCAGGGCGTGGTCATCAGCGGCGCGCTGTGGCTGGCGGCGCTGGTGCTGCCGGTGCTGCTGGCGGGCGCGCTCAGCCTGCCCACCGCAGATGTGCTGCCGGTCGTTGAGACGCGGCGTTGGGGCGGGCTGCTGCTGACCGCTGTGCTGACGGCCGTGGCGCTGCTGGCGAGCTTCCCGATCGGCATCGCGCTGGCGCTGGGCCGGCGCAGCAGTCTGCCGGTCGTGCGCGGCGCGTGTACGGTGTACATCGAGCTGGTGCGCGGCGTGCCGCTGATCACCGTGCTGTTCATGGCGCAGCTTCTGGTGCCGCTGATCGACCCGCAGCTGGCGAACGTCGAGAATGTCATCCGAGCGATCGTCGGCCTGACGCTGTTCAGCGCGGCCTATCTGGCGGAGAACGTGCGCGGCGGGTTGCAGTCGCTTCCGCATGGGCAGGAGGAGGCGGCGCGCGCGCTCGGGCTGAGTGGGCTGCAGATCACGCTGCTGATCACGCTGCCGCAGGCGCTGCGCGCGGTCATTCCCGCGCTGGTCGGGCAGTGCATCGCGCTGTTCAAGGATACCTCACTGGTGGCACTGGTCGGCCTGTTCGACCTGACGGGCATCGCCAAGGCGGTGACGGCGCAGGCGGAGTTCGTCGGCTTGCAGACCGAGGCGTATGTGTTCATCTCGGTGATGTATTTCATCTTCAGCTATGTGATGGCGTTCGTCAGCCGCCGGATCGAGGCCAGTGGATCGGGCGTGGTGCGGCGCTTCGGCTAGGGGCGCGGGAGAGAGTGATGCGCGAAACAGCGACGGATGGGCTGGCCGTGGAGCCGATCATCATTTGCCGGGGCGTCAACAAGTGGTTCGGCGAGTTCCATGTGCTGCGCGATGTCTCGGTGGAGGTGGCGCAGAAGGAAGTGGTGGTGGTGATCGGGCCGTCCGGCTCGGGCAAATCGACCTTCATCCGCTGCATCAACCGGCTGGAAGAACACCAGGAAGGCGAGATCATCGTCGACAACATCGTGATGGGGCATGACATCCGCAACATCGCCGCCATCCGCCGTGAGATCGGCATGGTCTTCCAGCAGTTCAACCTGTTTCCGCACCTCACCGTGCTGCAGAACATCACGCTGGCCCCGCAGAACGTGCGCCGCTGGTCGAAGGACAAGGCGGAGGCCAGGGCGCGCGAGCTGCTGGAGCGTGTCGGCATTCCGGAACAGGCGGAGAAGTATCCCGGCCAGCTCTCCGGCGGGCAGCAGCAGCGCGTGGCGATCGCCCGGGCGCTGGCGATGGAGCCGAAGATCATGCTCTTTGACGAGCCGACCTCGGCGCTCGACCCGGAGATGATCAAGGAAGTGCTGGATGTCATGAAGGAGCTGGCGACCAGCGGCATGACGATGCTGGTGGTGACGCACGAAATGGGCTTCGCGCGCGAGGTGGCCGACCGCATCCTGTTCTTCG
>CAZZJW010000119.1:0-5186 GCA_964654755.1 uncultured Pleurocapsa sp.
GAGGACAGGCCGCGCCGTCCCTATGGCGACCGCCCGCCCCGCCGCGAAGGCAGCGGTGAGGACAGGCCGCGTCGTCCCTTTGGCGACCGCCCGCCCCGCCGCGAAGGCAGCGCTGATGACCGTCCGCGTCGTCCCCGTCCTGAGGGCGGTGGTGACAGGCCGCGCCGTCCCTATGGCGACCGCCCGCCCCGCCGCGAAGGCAGCGCCGATGACCGTCCACGTCGCCCCCGTCCTGAGGGCGGTGGTGACAGGCCGTCGCGTCCCAGTGGTGGGCGTCCTGCCCGCCCACGCACTGACCGTCCGGTGACCGGCCCGCGTGGCCGCCGCAACGACGACGAAGAATAGCGAGGACGTCTGGTGAGCGCTGCCAACTTCTCCATCGAGGACTACGTCGCGATGCAGCCGAGGATCGCCTGGCGCAGAAATTTCATGCGCCAGGCGATCCGCACCATTCTCTTTCGCCTGTTCGCGCGCGTCAGGGTGTCCGGAGAGGACAACATCCCGCTCACCCAGCCGACCATCCTCATCATCAACCACACCTCCCTGCTCGATCCGGTGCTGGGGATGGGCGCAGTGCGCAAACGCTACGTCATCCCCATGAGCAAGCTGGAGAATCGCCGCAATCCGGTGATCGCTTCTCTCATCTGGTGGTGGGGAGCGTACTACGTCAACCGTGGGCAGGTGGACCGCCAGGCGCTGCAGGCCTCGATCGAGCTGCTGCGCTCTGGCCAGCTCCTGCTCATCAGTCCGGAAGGCACGCGCCACCCGGAGGGCCTGCAGGAAGCCAAGGATGGCATCGCCTACTACGCCACGAAGGCCGACGCGGTGATCGTGCCCATGGCGATCACGGGAACGTTCAACTGGCCGCGCTTGCTGTTCACGCTGCGCCGGCCGCGAATGCACGTCACCTTCGGGCGGCCTTTCCGCCTGCGTACCAATGGGCGCGCGCGCATCCCGCGAGACGAGCTGGCGCAGATGACCCGCGAGACCATGTACCAGCTTGCCGCGACCCTCCCGGACCCGGCGCTGCGCGGCATCTACCACGATCTCAGCCAGCTCACCACCGACACGCTCGACTTCGTCGAGCCCGATTAGCACGACGCGGCTCTGCGCAGGCGCGCGGGGCCGTACAGACCACCCGCCGAACAACCGTCTGGCGAAGCACGCCTGTGTGGCTATAATCTGCGTTCGTCCGGGCAGTACAAGTGAGTGCAAAAGCATGCGGATTCTGGTGACCGGAGCAGCGGGTTTTGTCGGCGGCCATCTGCTGCGCCATCTGCGGCAGCGCTATCCGGACGCGCGCATTACCGGCACCGTGCTGGAAGAAGGCAGCCGGCTGAGCGACCCGCAGTCGCAGGCTTGCGTGATCAACCTTCTGGATCTCGCCGCGCTTGAAAGTCTTGTCCTGGCTGAGTCGCCGGACTGGATCATCCATCTCGCAGCCTCCGCCAATGTGCACCGCTCGTTCGAAAACCCCTGGGCGACGCTGGAGAACAACATCCGCGCCGAGCTGAACGTGCTGCAAAGCTGCGCTGTGCACGAACTGCGCCCGCGCATCCTCATCGTCACCAGCGGTGAGGTCTACGGCGCAGAACAGTCGCGCGAGTTCCCCACGCCGGAGGACGCGCCGATGCGCCCGTCCAATCCCTATGCCGTGAGCAAGGTCGCGCAGGACTTCCTCGCCCTGCAGTATCACCTCAGCCATCGCATGCCGATCATGCGCGCCCGTCCGTTCAACCATCTCGGCCCCGGCCAGGGCCTCGGCTTCGTCGCCCCGGACCTGGCGGCGCAGATCGCGCGGGTAGAGGCGGGCCAGACAGAGCCGCGCATCCGCTGTGGCGATCTCAGCGCCGAACGCGACTTCACCGACGTACGCGACATCGTGCGCGCCTACGTCCGCCTGATGGAAGCTGGCGCTCCCGGCGAAGCCTACAACGTCTCGACCGGCTCGACGCACGCCATCCGCGAGCTGGTGGAAGGGCTGCTGGCCCTCGCGCGGGTGGAGATCGTCGTCAGCGCCAACAGCGGCCACATCCGCTCCACCGGCGTCAACCGGTCGTGGGGCGACTCGCGCAAGCTGCGCAGCGCCACCGGCTGGTCCCCGGAGATCCCTCTCTCCACAACGCTGCGCGATGTGCTGGACGACTGGCGCGCGCGCGTAGCCGCAGAGGTGGCCTCATGAGGGCGATCGTCTACGACCAGACAGGCGGGCCCGAGGTGCTGCGGCTGGCAGAAATCGCCGATCCCCTGCCCGGCCCGGATGAGGTGCTGGTGCGCGTGCGCGCGACGGCGCTTAACCGTGCCGACCTGCTGCAGCGGCGCGGCGCCTATCCTCCTCCCGCCGGCGCATCGCCTGTCCTCGGGCTGGAAGTCGCCGGAGAGGTGCTGCAGGCCGCCGGCCCGTGGCAGCCGGGCGACCGGGTCATGGCGGTGGTCACCGGCGGCGGCTATGCCGAGCTCGCGACCGTGCCTTCCGGCATGTGCATGCCCATCCCCCAGGCGCACACCTTCGAGCAGGCCGCCGCGATCCCGGAGGCCTTTCTCACCGCCTGGCTCAACCTGGTCCACCTGGGGCGGCAGCAGCCGGGCGACGTCGTGCTCATCCATGCCGGCGCAAGCGGCGTCGGCAGCGCGGCCATTCAGCTCGCGCGCGAGCGTGGCGCACGCGTCATCGCGACCGCTGGTACGCCAGAGAAGCGCGCACTGTGCGAGGAACTCGGCGCAGAGCTCGCCATCGATTATCACACGCGCAGCTTCGCCGAGGCCACCATGGCGCATACCGGCGGGCACGGCGCCGACATCGTGCTCGATTTCGTCGGAGCGCGCTACTGGAACGACAACCTCGCTGCCATGGCCCCCGGCGGGCGGCTGATGCTGATCGGCAGCCTGAGTGGCAGTCGTGGTGAGCTGGACATCAGCGCGATCATGGCGAAGCGACTCGTCGTCACCGGCACCACGCTGCGCCGCACGCCGCTGGACCTGAAGATCGCGCTCACGCAGGCGCTGGCGCAGTTCGCGCTGCCGCTGTTCGAGGACGACCGGCTGCGCCCGGTGATCGACAGCGTGCTGCCGCTGGCCGAAGCCGCCGCCGCACATCAGCGCATGGAAGCCAATGCCAACCTGGGCAAGATCATCCTGCGCATCTCCTGATCAAAGCGCCGCATTCGCTTCTGGCAACCTGCACAAACGCCGCGCCGCCCGGTTGCGGCGGAGTTGCCATTGACGCTGCTTTGTGCGCGTGTGACAATCTGAAGTGTTCAAGCATCTGAGTGTGCCTGCATGCGTTCGATGACGTTCACCCGCCGCAATACCACCTCCATAGCGAGGACATGACGGGGCGCGTTCAGCAGCAGGCACAGGCGAACAGACACCCCACCGGGGTGTTCTTTTTTTACGACATGATGGAGTGGGATCGGAGGCCTCGATTGGCAGCACAGCCATCAATCACCAGCATGGACACGCCAGAGTACGTGCACCCGGCGCAGTACCGCCTTCCTGTGAGCGACGCTCCGGCGCACATGCAGGAAATACCGCCCTCGCGCATGTTCCTGATCCGGGACGCGCTCAAGGCCTACAAGGAAAAGCATGGCGCTGACGCCGTGACCTTCGATGCGTCGCAGGGAGATGGCGGCGCCAGCCTGCCGGGCGTGCCGCATGCCATCCTGCACAAGGCGCTGGAAATCCAGCTTGCGCACGGCACGGCCTACGATCAGCCCTGGGGCACTGTGCGCTTCCGCAAGGCGGCGGCAGAAGCCTACTGGAAGCTCGACCCGGCCAACGGCTGGAGCGGAGACAACATCGTCTTCGTGCAGGGCGGCCGCGACGGCCTGCAGAAGGCCTACGCCGCGATGATCGCGTGTGGCACGCAGCGCACAGGCGACGCGCTGGTGGTCTCGCGCGTGCCCTGGATCACCTACAGCTGGGGTCCGTACGCCGTCGGCCTGAACGTCATGCTCGCGCCCGGAGATCCGGCTGAAGGCTGGCGCTACACGCCTGAAGGCATCCGCGCCTGCGCCGAGATGGCCGCCCGCGATGGCCGCCGCATCGCCGGCCTTGTCATCACCTCACCCGATAATCCCACCGGGCGCACCATCCCGCTGAGCGAGCAGATCGCGCTGGCGAAAACTGCGCTCGAAGCTGGCTATCCCTATGTGCTGTTCGACTGGATCTATCACTGGGTGACCGACAGCGGCCCCTCCGATCTGAACGCGCTGCTGGCCGCCTTCACCCCCGCTGAGCGCGAACGTCTGATCGTGCTGGACGGCCTGACCAAGAGCCTGGGCGCCTCGAACGTGCGCAGTGCACATCTGCTGGCCGGCAAGGCGATCGTCAAGCACATCACCAGCCAGGCCTCGCACGGGGTGATCCCGGCGTTCTACTCGCAGGCGGTCGCCATCGCCGCCTATGAGCAGGGCTTCGCAGAAGCGGCGGCTTCGATCATCGGGCCGACATCGCAAAGCCGCCGCGTGCTGCGTGAGGCGCTGCAGCGTGAGGGCATCCGCCACATCATGGGCGACGGCTACTATGCCTTCATCGACTGCACGCCCTACATTGAGGCCGCGGCCAGCCGCAATCCCGCGCTGAAAGACTCCGAAAGCCTGCTCATGCACCTGGGCGAAAACCACGGGCTGGCGGTGGTTCCGGGCGTGTACTTCTCGCAGGCTGGCGCCAACTGGATCCGCTTCTCGTACGCGCTCACCCCCGAGAAGACGGCGGGCGCTGCTGCGCGGCTGTTTGAGGGGCTGAAGGCGCTGCTCTGAGATCCGCAGCCGCTGCATGTTCCGATACGTCAAAACAAGAGGGGGCGCCGTCAGATCTGACGGCGCCCCCTTTCAGTTGATGCTGTTGGCTGGCTGGATCAGCCCGGACGCGGCGTGAACGTCGGCTGACGCGTGCCCGTCGCGCGAACCTGCGGCGCGCTGGTCGGCGGCACTTCGGTATTCGTCGGCGGCACCGGCGTGTTCGTCGGCGGTACTTCCGTGTTCGTCGGCGGCACCGGCGTATAGGACGGCTGGCGCGTGCCCGTGGCCTGGCGCGTGTTCGTCGGCGGGACGGGCGTCTCCGTCGGCGGCACTTCTGTGTTCGTCGGGCGCGGCGTATAGGACGGCTGGCGCGTGCCCGTGGCCTGGCGCGTGTTCGTCGGCGGGACAGGCGTCTCCGTCGGCGGCACTTCCGTGTTCGTCGGC
>CAZZJW010000120.1:0-4747 GCA_964654755.1 uncultured Pleurocapsa sp.
CGGTAGCAGTTGCCGTCGCGGTGGGCGTGACTGTCGGCGTGGCGGTCGCGGTCGCAGTAGCAGTTGCCGTCGCGGTAGCCGTGCTGGTCGCGGTCGGCGTAGGGGTGGCGGACGGCGGCACGGAGCCGGACTCATACGCGCCCATGTCGACGGTGCCGTTGGCGATGCGCAGGTTGCCGGCCAGGTCGGTGGTGACACCGGAGGGGATGAGGCCGTTGCTGCCGGCGTCGATGGCCGGGCTGCTCGACTGCAGGCGCAGGTCCGTGGTGAGTAGCGGATCTCCCGACTTGTTGTTCGTATTGGTGCCGTTGACGCAGCCCAGCCCGCCCTTGATCAGGCTGTGGCTGGCGTTGATCGTGCCAGAACCTCTTAGACATTCGCTGCCGGCGTTATCGGCGACGATACTGTTGTTGAGCGTGGCGCTGCTCGTGCCGGTGTTAAGGATGCCAGCGCCACCCCCGCTGGCGGTGTTGCCGCTGACTGTGCTGTTGTTGAGCCTGAAATCCATGCCGCTGCTGAGAATTCCGCCACCGGTGCTGCTGCCCGTGTTGTTACCGCTGATCGTGCTGTTAGTGATCTCGGCTGTGCCGGAGCTGTAGATGCCGGCTCCGCCGTTGCTCGTAGAGTTGTTTCTGATTGCACTGTTGCTGATGGTGAGCGTGCCGTAGTTGCGGATGCCGCCGCCCTGGTACGCGCTGTTGCCGCTGATCGTGCTGTTGGCGATCGTAAGCGTGCCATCGTTGTAGATCCCGCCGCCGGCGTCGGTGCCGCCCGGATTTCCACCGGAGATCGTCACCCCGTTCAGCACGACCACGGCGCCGGAAGTGATCTGGAAGACCCGTCGCGCGTTGTTTCCGCTGATCGTCGCGCCGTTGCCGTTGATGGTGAGCTGCTGCCCGCCGTCTGCGTTCACCGCCAGCGTGCTGGTCAGGGTGTAGGTGCAGCCGGCCGCCAGCGTGATGATGTCGGCCTGGCTGTTGCTGCCAGCCGAGTTCACCGCGGTCTGCAGCCCGCCAGCGCTGCAGCCGGGGGAGAAGTCCTCGGCGGCGGCGGGCAGCGCGGACAGCGCAAACAGCAGGCTGATGAGGACGAGGATTGCAAGGCGGCGCGGCATGCCCGGTTCTCCAGTGGTCGAACTGCGCTGCAGCGGGCGCGGACAAGCGTCCGTGTGCCGGCAGCGGCAATTCTGCATTCTTTGAAATTTTGTAAAGCATGTAGCGTACATACAAGTCTGCTTATTGTCAAATACGCGCGCAGCCTCATCCCCCAATGGGGTTTGCCGCACCGCTGCAGTGGTCTGCCCGGCCCGCGCCGGTCTCGGGTATACTCACAGCAACCGTGTTGTGCACGCACAGGAACAGCATGAAGCGAGTGATCCTCATCGCCCTGGCCGGGCTGGCGTTGGCGGCCTGCGCAGGCGCGCCTGCGCCCAGCGCCACCCCGCCCCCCACCAGCACCGTGACCGCCCCGCCCGCCAGCGCCACACCACTGCCGCTGACGGCGCTCGACTTCGGCATGCTGCCCGAATCCCTGACGGGCGACGGCCTGCCCCGGCTCGGCTTCCCCAATGCGCCGGTCTCCGTTTCACTCTATTTGTCGCTCGACGATCCCGCGGCAGCGCAATTCCTGGCGCAGTCGATGCCCACGCTGATCAGCCACGCGCAGGGCGCAGAAATCCTGCTCACCACCCTGCCCCTGCCCGGCGACAGCGGGAACACCGATGCCCTGGGCGCAGCCCGCGCTGCGCTGTGCGCCGCCGATCAGGAGCGCTTCCATCCGTATCTGGCGAGCATCATGGCCGATCTGGCCGCACAGGGCGCCGCTGCTGCCTATGCAGGCGATCGCCTGCTGGCGGCCGCTGATGCGCTCCGGCTGGACCGCAGCACATGGACGGCGTGCATGGCCAGCCGCCGGCCCGACCATGCGCTGGAGGAGGCGGCGCGCCTGTTCGCAGCGCTGCCCTATGGCGGGCGCACGCCGCTGGTGCTGGTGGACGGTGCCGCCTCGCTGCCCGATCCCGACAGCCTGAACTTCACCATCGATCGGGCGGTGCGAACCTTCAGCGATCAGTTCGACCGCGCGCTGGCCGAGAACACCCCGGAGGTCACGCCGGTCGTCGTCCCGGTCGATCCGCTCACCGGCGATACCACGCCGCCGCCGCTCACGATCGCGCTGCCGGAAGGCTGGAGCAGCGCCTACAACGGCCTGATGATGCAGGATATCGACGCTATCCGCAGCGTGCAGTTCGCGCTCTATCGCGGGCCTGTGCCCGGCGGAGACGGCACGATCGTCGTGCTGTGGGCCTTCCCGAATGTCGCTGCGGTCACCTCCACCGGCGCCTTCACCACAGATCTGTGGATGGACGGCCTCCGGCTGCTGCGCATGGCGGTGATCGAGCCGGGCTGCAACATCGGCACGGACCTGCGGCGCAGCTACACTGTGGGCGAGCGCGAGGCGGCTGGCACGCAGTTTTCTGCGGTCGACTGCCCGGAGACGCCCGATACCCGCGGCTGGTTCGCCGGCCTTAACGAACAGGGGCTGAACTACGTGTTCTACATGTACACCGATCCGATCGGGGCGATGGACGAGGCCGCGCCCGCGTTGCAGAGCATCCTCGACAGCGTGCGCTTCGACGTACTGCCCACGCCGCAGGCCACCGCCGAGGTCGCGCCATGACCCGCCGTGTGCTGGTGGCGGGCGGCGGCATCGGCGGGTTGAGCGCAGCGGTCCGGCTGGCGGCGGCTGGCCAGCGCGTCACACTGTTCGAGCAGAACGCGGCGCTCGGCGGCAAGATGAGCGAACTGCAGGCGGATGGCTTCCGCTGGGACACCGGCCCGTCAGTCATCACCATGCGCCCGGTTTTCGACGAGGTGTTCGCGCTGGCGGGCCGCACCCTGCCCGATTACCTCACGCTGACCCCGGTGGACCCGCTGACGCGCTACTTCTTCCCGGACGGCTCTCAGCTCGATGCCTCGCGCATGCCGCACATCATGATCAGCCGACTGCGCGCCTTCGCCGGCGAGGCCGATGCGCAGGGCTACATGCGCTATCTGCAGTACGCCAGCCGCATCCACGAGATCACCGGGCCGGTGTTCATCTACAACGATCCGCCGACTGCCTGGCGCGTGGCGCGAACGCCGCTGCGCGACATCCCGGCGGTGGATCCGCTCCGCACGATGGACGAGGCAATCCGCAGTTTCGTGCACTCTCCCCGGCTGCAGCAGCTTCTCGGGCGCTTCGCCACCTACGTCGGCGCAAGTCCCTTTCTGGCCCCGGCGACTCTCAACGTCATCGCGCATGTCGAGCTTTCCGGCGGCGTGTGGTATCCGCGCGGCGGGATCTACGCGATCGCGCGGGCGTTCGAGACGCTGGCGCGGGAGCTGGGCGTGGAAATCGTCACTGGCGCACGCGTCGAGCAGATCGTTGTCAAAGACGGGCGCGCGGCGGGCGTGCGCGTAGCTGGCGAATCGATCGCAGCGGATGCCGTCATCGCCGATATCGACGTGGCCACCGTGTACGAACGCCTTCTGCCCGCCGGCTCTTTCCCGGAGCGCCGCCTGCGCCGCCTGACCGGGGCCGAGCCGTCGTGTTCCGGCTTCATCCTGATGCTGGGGGTGCAGGGCGAGGAAGCGCGGCTGGCGCATCACAACATCCTGTTCTCGAATGACTACGCTGCAGAATTCCGCGACATCTTCAGCCGCGGAGTGCCGCCGAACGACCCGACCATCTACGTCGCCATCACCTCCAAAACCGATGCCGGGCACGCGCCCACCGGCTGCGAGAACTGGTTCGTGCTGGTGAATGCGCCGGCGCTGGGGGATCACTTCGACTGGACGACGCAGGCGGCGGACTACCGCGAGCGGGTGCTGGCGGCGCTGGGGCGCTTCGGCTTCGATCTGCATGGGCGCATCCTCAGCGAGCGCATGCTCACGCCGGTGGACCTGGAGCGCATGAGCGGGGCGCGGCGCGGCGCGCTGTACGGGCTGTCCTCCAACGATCGCTTCAACGCGCTGCGGCGGCCGCACAACCGTGCACCGGATATCCGCCGGTTGTACTTCGCGGGCGGGACTACGCACCCGGGCGGCGGCGTGCCGATGGTGACGCTGTCGGGCAAGGTGGCGGCACGCATGGCGCTGGAGGACCTGACCAGGGAATAAAAACGGGCGGCCCCGCAAACCGGAGCCGCCCGTATGCTGCTGAGTGCGCGCCTTGCGGCGTGTGCCGAACTACTCCATCGGCGGGACGATCACCGCGTCGATGACGTGGATCACGCCGTTGGCCGCATCGATGTCGACAATCGAGATCATCGCGTCGTTGATGAACACACCGTCTTCGGTGGCGGAGATCGTGGCCGTCGCGCCATTCGCCATCGTCACGACCAGCGCGCCGTCGTCATTCATCTCGACGCCTTCCGGCAGCATGTCCGCGCTGAACAGGCCGTCTAGGTCGGTCGAGGACACCTTGGCGCCGATGACATGGTACAGCAGGATGTCGCTCAGCGTAGCGGGATCAGCGACGATCGCGTTGAAGGCATCTTCGCCCAGCGCTTCAATCAGCGCGCCGAAAGCGGCATCAGTCGGGGCGAACACGGTGAGCTCCGCTTCGGGATCGCTCAGCGCTTCCAGAACAGCCGGGTCAGCAGCGCCAACGGCGGTGAGCAGCACGCTGAACTCGGGCATCTCGGCAGTGGCACTGTCGGTGACGATCTCAGCGATCGTCCGGGTCTCGGGCAGCAGCACCGCATCGA
>CAZZJW010000121.1:0-4348 GCA_964654755.1 uncultured Pleurocapsa sp.
CTAGATGTCGCCGTCGAAATCACTTTCGATCGAACGCGGACAAGTCTGGGACGTGAAATCTGACCCCACGACAGGGTCCGAAATCAACAAGATTCGCCCGGCAGTCGTGATCAGTATCCCACCGGTCGGTCGCTTGCCACTTCGCATCGTTGTACCCATCACGACCGGCAACTCCGGCTTTCGCAAATTCGTTTGGATGATGCCCGTCGCTGCGAATGCGGCCACGGGCCTGGACCACGAGTCGTTTGCCGATGCGTTTCAGGTGAAGTCTGTGGCTGTCGAACGGTTCATCAGGCAGCGCGGTGTACTGAGCCAACGCGAAATGGATGAACTGGCGGAGATCGTCGCCTACTGTATCGGGCACAAACGACCGCAACCACTCCCCTGAAGCAGCCGCCCCTGCATTCGGCCATCGTCATCTGTCGGTGACGACTGTCCGAAGGATGCATCTTCGTCCACGCCCATCACACGCACCTTGCTCCTACGCATTCCGCCGGGCGTGGCACGGGCCGCGTGCGCCGTTCGCATAGCGGAGCCAGATTATGGGCCAAACGCCGGTTGGGCGCGCAGCGCGTTTGCCACTATAATCCGCGGCATGATGATGATCCGACGCCTGCTCTCTCCCCTGTCCGCGCTGGCAGCGCTGGCCGCCGCCGCGCTGCTGACCGCCTGCGATCCGCTGGCCCCGTTCCCCACGCCGACCGCGCTGGTGATGATCGTCACGCCTCAGGCGACGGCCACCCTGCCCCCCACCGATACCCCGCCGCCCACGCGCACACCCACGCCCGCCCCTACCAGCACCGCGCCGCCCACCGCCACGCCCGATCCCTGCACGCTCGAAAGCGGCACCGTCATCCCGTTTGACGATTTCCGCAGCGAGATCGCCGGGGAGAACCTGCGCTACCGCGTGTACGTGCCGCCGTGCTACCTTCAGGCGCAGCGGCGCTATCCGGTGGTCTATCTGCTGCACGGCCTGCAGCAGGATGAGACGCTGTGGGAGCGCATCGGCATGCCGGCGGCGCTGGAACAGGGCATGCGCATGGGCGCGCTCGGCCCGATGATCCTGGTGATGCCATTCAGCGGGCGCATCGGGACGGCAGATGCCTTCCCCCCGGATCCCTCGCTGGAGGGCGTGCTGCTGGAAGAGCTGATGCCGGCGGTCGAGCGCGACTTCTGCACCATCAACAACCGCCAGCACCGCGCCATCGCCGGCATCTCGCGCGGCGGGTTCTGGGCGTTCTCCATCGCCATGCGCCGCCCGGATCTGTTCAGCCGCGTGGCCGGGCACAGCGCTTATCTCGACGCCGAGAATGTCCCGGCGGCCTCCGCCCCGCTGTCGCTGGCCAGCAACGATGCCTTCCTGCCCGATGCCGGCCTGGCGATGTTCCTCGACAATGCCGCCGCCGACCCCGCCGGGACGACGATCGAGTTGTTCTCCAGCCGCCTGAGCGCGCGCGGCATCGCCCACCGCTACATCATCTATCCCGAAGGCGACCACAACGAGGCCTACTGGTCCTCGCATGTGTCGGAGTATCTGGACTTCTACGGCGCGGACTGGCCGGCCACGCTGGACGCGCTGCCGAGCTGTATGGAGCCCAGTCCGTAGGCCGGCAGGAGCTGCGCGCCGATCATGCCCACGCCATTCACGCATCTGGCCTATGCGCAGCGCCTGCTCAGCGAGCCGGGGCTGCAGCCGTCTGCACAGGCGCTGCTGCACGCGCACCGTCCGGCCTTCTGGCTGGGCAGCATCGCGGCGGATGTGCAGACCATCAGCGCGCTGCGGCGCGAGGACACGCACTTCTACCATTACGAACGGCCGATGACCGAGCATCCCTACCGCGTGATGCTCGCGCGCTATCCGTCGATGCGCGCCCCGGCGGAGGATGCCGCGCGCGCCTTTGTCGCGGGCTACACTGCGCACCTGGCGATGGATGAGCTGTGGTCGCAGCACATGATCGGCCCGTACTTCGCCCGCGAGGACTGGGGCCCGCGCGAAGTGCGCTTCCTCGCGCTGCAGCTCGTGCTGATCGTGATGGACGAGCGCGACCGGGCGGGGCTGGATGCGGCCCTGGCGAGCGAGCTGGGCCGGGCCGCGCCCGCCGGCTGGGCCCCGTTCGTGGGCGATGCGCATCTGGCGGAATGGCGCGACACGATCGCGCGGCAGCTTGCGCCCGGCGGGCAGAGCGAGACGCTGGCGGTGGTCAGTTCACGCAGCCCGGCGGGCATGGCGCTCACGCCGGGGCGCCTGCGTGCCATGCTGGACTCGCCGCAGCGGATGGCGCGCCTGCTGTGGAACCACGTGCCCCCGGCGGCGCTGCACGAGGCCGAGCAGCGCATGTTCGCCGCCGCACGCGAGCAGCTCGCGGACGTGCTGGCGCAGTAGGCCGAAGGCGCGCGTGCCTGCGCGTGCCACCGCCTCCCGGCGGCTGGGCCTAACCCGGATCACGCAATCTGCGCTAGAGTCATCAGCAGCGCATCTGCTGGCTGGCCGCCTGTGCCCGCCGGCCCACCCCAGGACGTCCCCAGCATGAGGCAGCTTGTCGAGTGCGTACCCAATTTTTCCGAAGGCCGCCGCGCCGAGGTGATCGCGCAGATCGCCGCAGAGATCACCGCCGTCCCCGGCATCAGCCTGCTCGATCAGGAGAGCGACAGCGATCACAACCGCTCGGTGCTGACGTTCGTCGGCCCGCCGGAGGCGGTGCTGGAGGCCGCCTTCTGCGCCATTCGCGCGGCCAGCACGCGCATCGATCTTGACGCGCACGAGGGAGCGCATCCCCGCATCGGCGCGACCGACGTCGTGCCGTTCATCCCGATCGAGGGCGTGGCCATGGCCGACTGCATCACGCTGGCGCGCCGCCTGGGCCAGCGCGTGGGCGACGAGCTCGGCATCCCCGTCTACCTGTACGAAGCGGCGGCCACCCGGCCCGAGAACGAGAACCTCGCCAACATCCGCCAGGGCGAATACGAGGGGCTGAAGACCGCCATCGAAAGCGATCCGCGCCGTGCGCCCGACTTCGGCCCGGCGCGGCTGGGCAAGGCCGGCGCGACGGTGATCGGCGCGCGCGCGCCGCTGGTGGCCTTCAACGCCTACCTCACCACCGCCAACGTCGAGATCGCCCGCCGGATCGCGCGCGCCATCCGCCACCAGACCGGCGGGCTGCGCTACGTCAAGGCGCTCGGCCTGCTGGTCAACGGCAAGGCGCAGGTGTCGATGAACCTGACCGACACCGCGCAGACGCCGATCTTCCGCGTGGTGGAGATGGTGCGCCGCGAGGCGCAGCGCTACGGCGTGGGCATCGAGAGCACCGAGCTGATCGGGCTGATCCCGCAGAAGGCGCTGTTCGACAGCGCGCAGTGGTATCTGCAGCTCGACAACTTCCAGCCGGCCCAGGTGCTGGAGCAGCGCCTGAACGAAGCCGGCGGCGAGTCCAGCTTCCTCAACGCGCTGGCGAGCGCCGAGCCCACGCCGGGCGGCGGATCGGCGGCGGCCTACGCCGGGGCGATGGCGGCGGCGCTGGTGGCGATGGTGGGCCGTGTGACCGTCGGCCGCAAGAAGTACGCCGGGGTCAGCGCGCGCATGGCGGAGATCGTGACCGAGGCCGAGCGCCTGCGCGCCCAGCTCGACGCTGGCGTGGCGTTGGATGCGCAGGCCTTCGATGCGGTGATGGCGGCGACGCGCCTGCCCAAAGACAGCGAGGCGCAGCAGGCGGCGCGGGCCGCCGCGCTCGAGAGCGCCACGCTGGCCGCCGCCGAGGTTCCGCTAGCCGCCGCGCACACGGTGCTGGCGGCGCTGGCGCTGGCCGTCGAGGTGGCGGAGCACGGCAACCTCAACGCGCTCAGCGACGCGGGCTCGGCGGGCGCATTGGCGGAAAGCGCGCTCTTCGCCGCCGGGCTGAATGTGCGCATCAACGCCAAAGGCCTGGCCGACCGCGCCGCCGCTGCCAGTCTGCTGCAGCGGCTGACGGCGCTCGAGACGCAGGCGGCTGCCCTGCGCGCGCGGCTGCACAGCGCCCTGCGCCAGCGCGGTGAGTTCGACCTGCCGGAAAGGACACAGCCATGACCCCTCCGCCTGAAGCGCACCCGGTGCGCGCCCCACGCGGCACGCAGCTCACCTGCCGCAACTGGTTGATCGAGGCCGCCTACCGCATGCTGCAAAACAATCTCGACCCGGAAGTGGCCTTCGACCCCGACCACCTGATCGTGTACGGCGGGCGCGGGCGCGCGGCGCGCAACTGGCCGGCCTTCGAGGCCATCCTCGACTCGCTGCGCCGGCTGCAGCCCGATGAAACCCTGCTGGTGCAATCCGGCAAGCCGGTGGCCGTCTTCCGCACCCACGAGGACGCGCCGC
>CAZZJW010000122.1:0-3823 GCA_964654755.1 uncultured Pleurocapsa sp.
GCGCCGGGGGATGAGGCCACTGCGCCGGGGGATGAGGCCACTGCGCCGGGGGATGCGGTTGTTGTGTCGAGGCCGGAAGGGTAGCGCTAGCTGGCCTGTGTGGAGGTGCGCGCGGCGGGCGCGGACAGGTGCAGATAGGGCAGGCTGGCGAGCATATCGTCCGTGCTCTCCATCTCCAGCGTCATCGAAGGCGGAGCCGGCAGTGCGCGCAGCGCCGCCAGGATCGGCGCGTAGTCCAGCACACCATCGGGAAATGCGCGGTGGATGTCCAGCACGCCCTCGTTGTTGTTGAGATGGGTGTGCACCAGCCACGGCCGCAGCACATCCAGCCAGCGCGTGAACGGCACCGTGCTGAACAGATGCGCATGGCCGACATCGAGACAGGCGCGCAGGTGCGGATGATCGACCGCCGCCAGCACTTCACCGATGATCTCCGGGTCAAACTCCCACATATTCTCGATGGCGGCCGTCACCCCGCATTCACCGGCGAAATCCGCCAGCTCGCGGAAGAAGGCGGTGTTGCGCTGCTGCCAGCCGCTGCGATATTCCGCGCCCTTGAGCGAGGCGATGAAGTTGGCGTGAAAGACCACCACGCACGCGCCCAGCTGCTGCGCGATCTCAAGTGCCTGGCGATAGCGCTGCATGGTGAGGGCGTTGACGCGCGCATCCACGCTGCCGGGAGACATGTCGAAGAACGGGCCGTGCAGCGCGATCATGCCCGGCACCGGCGCCAGCAGCTGGCGCGCCGCCGCCACCGCCGCCGGCAGATCGCCATCCAGCACATCCGGCAGCGCGAATGTCAGCAGTTCGACGCCCAGCCCGTGTTCCGCCGCCAGCGCCGCCACCGCGGCGGCATTGCGCGGCCACGCGCTCAGCAGCACCCGGCTGTTTTCTGCAAAATTCATACCGATCCGCTTCGGCTTTTCCAGACGATCATGACAACTTTCATCGGCAGTGTACACCGAACGCCGCGCATTCGTAAACCGCCGATCCGCGCCGCGCGTCTCAATGCAAGGCGGCTCATGCCGGGCACGCAGCTTCGCTCTCGAACGCCGGCGGGCTCCAGACGGGCTCGGTGTTGGCGCTCAGGTCCGCGCGCAGCGTGATCGCGCCATCCTGCAGCCGGATCAGCGCCAGCGCATAATCCGCGCGCGAAGCCAGCCACAGCCCGTCTGCGCTGAAGCGCGGCGCATACGGGTCGGGCAGCGCCGGCGTGGCGAAGAAGGGGCGCGCCTCGGCATCGGCATTGCCAACCAGCGGGATCTGCCACAACTGGTTATCCCGCACGCCCTGCATCCCGCGCGCCGCCGCCAGCATCGCTGTGCCGTCCGGCATCCACGTCAGCCCGAGCGAGAGCACCGGCGCGTAACTGAGCTGCGTGGGGATAGCGCCGGGGGCATTGCCCACCATCCAGAACTGGTCGGCGTTGGGCGACGGGGAGTACACGAAGCCGATCAGGTCGCCATCCGGGGACCAGCGCGGCTGGGAGACGCTGCCCGTGGGGAAGTCGGTCAGCCGGTACTTGGTCGCGCCATCTGCGCTCACCACCCACAGATCCGCCTCGCGCACGGGGGGCTCGGCAGCGCGCTGCTCGTAGGCCATGTAGACCAGCCAGCGCCCATCGGGGGACCAGCGCGCACTGTGCTCGTCACCGCTCTGGCTGTAGTACTGCGGCTCGCCGCCCGCTGCCGCCACCCAGGCGATGCGGTGTTCGGGCACCCCGTCACCATCATCGGCGATGCTGAAGCGCGTGAAAGCGATGCGCCCGTCCACCGGGTCTGGCGAGGGCTGCGGCTCCCACGCGCCTTCCCCCTCGGGCAGCGCCGCCAGCAGGCGCAGATCACTACCGTCCAGCCGCGCCGAATACAGATCGCCGGGCGCCTCGCCACGGCTGAGCGTGAAGATCAGCCGGCAGCCATCCGCCGAGAATCCCCAGGCGCGCAGGGCGCGGTTGTCGAAGCGCAGGCGTCGCTCGGTCCCGCGGGTGGGATCGAGCAGCACGATCGCGTCCTGCAGCGCGGTCTCGGTGGCCAGCAGCGGCGCGCCCAGGGGCAGCTCGCCGGGGCCGGTGGGCGCCGCGCGAACAGCGCCGGCCAGCAGCACCAGCACCCCCGCGATCCACACCCGGCGCAGCGCAGATGTCCTCATCAACTCCTCACGAGAGCGTGGGCCACGCGTCAGCATTCCGTCAGGTAACGTGCTGGCGGGCCGTGGTATTTTCCGGGTGTCCTGAGCGCATACTCCCCCGCATGCGCAGCAGACAAACTTCCCCGAACTGCCAGGCGTCCCCGCAAGGGGACGTTTGGATTCTGCGGGCCAGCGCACGCGCGATGCGCCGGCAGGCAGGGAGCACGCGATGCGCCATGCCCCCTGCCTGCATGGACGGGCCTAGCCCTCGTAGTACGGATCGAGCAGCGTCAGCACGTCGTCGAGGATGCTCAGGCCCTCCTGAAGCTGCTCCTCGGTCACGATCAGCGGCGGGGTGTTGAAGATCATGTTCCAGCGCACCAGCGTGCTCAGCCCCTTCGCCTTGAGCTGAGTGGCGGCGATCTTCATCGGCTCGCTGAATGGTTTGTTGAACGGACTAAGCGGCTCGCGCGTGTCGCGGTTCTTCACCAGCTCGATGACGTGGTGCAGGCCAGCGCCGCGGACATCGCCGATCACCGGGTGCTTCTCGGCCAGATCGACCAGGCCCGCGCGCAGTTTCTTGCCCATCTCCCGGCTGCGCTCGACCAGGTTCTCGTTGTGATACACCTCCATCGTGGCGACGCCAGCAGCGCACGCCAGCGCATGCGCGCTGTAGGTGAGGCCGGTGTGCAGCACGTGTTCCTCGAAATAGGCGGCGATCGCACTGGAGACCATGGCCGCGCCCAGCGGCACGTATCCGCAGGTGATGCCCTTGGCCAGCGCGATGATGTCCGGCTTCGCATCCGGGTAGTGATCGATGCCGAACCACTGGCCAGTGCGGCCAAAACCGCTCATCACCTCGTCGGCGATCAGCAGCATGCCATACTTGTCGCACAGCTGGCGCAGGCGGGTGTAGAACACGGCGGAGGGCTGCATCACGCCGCTGGAACCGCTGTAGCCCTCGATCAGCACCGCCGCGCAGTTCTCCGGCCCTTCCGCGATGATGATGTCCTCGATCATCTCCGCCAGGATGAGATCGCCCTCTTCCTGCGTGTGCCCGCGGTAGATCGGGTTGCGATAGGCGTACGGGTCGGGCAGGCGCACGATCCAGGGCACGCCGGGCTCGTTGGCGAGGCGGCGCGGATCGCCACCGGCGGTCATGCTGCCGAAGGTCGCGCCGTGATAGCTCTTGTAGCGGGTGAGGATCTTCTGGCGGCCGGTGAACATGCGGGCCATCTTCATGGCATTCTCGACCGCATCGGTGCCACCGTTGGTGAAGAATGTCTTGGTCAGCTCGCCGGGGGCGACGGCGGCCAGCATTTCGCCGAGACGGCCACGCGGCCCGCTGGCGAACGACGGTTCGACGTAGCACAGCTTCGCTGCCTGCTCCTGAATGGCGCGCACGACATGCGGGTGGCTGTGGCCGATGTTGACGTTGACGAGCTGCGACGACCAGTCGATGTAACGCTTGCCGTTGGCGTCATAGATGTACACGCCCTGCCCGCTTTCGATCGGGATCGGATTCCAGGTGCCCTGGGCGACCCAGCTGGCAAGGGTGTAGTCTTTGTTGGTCTTTCGGATTGTATCGGCCGCATTCAGCATGATCGGTGCTCTCCCATCCGCACTCTGCAAACTCAGGCGCGCACCATTGTAGCCAAATTTTGAGCCGCATGCGCATGGATGGTGCGGCAGGGAC
>CAZZJW010000123.1:0-3800 GCA_964654755.1 uncultured Pleurocapsa sp.
CAGGCGCAGAGCACGCGTGCAGCAGCGCGCGCCACTGGCGGTACAATCAGCATAGCAGGCAGTTCTGGCGCCTGCCCGCCTGAGGAGGGTGCGCGTGTACAGCCGGTTTCGTCGCTGGTCCCGCCGGCGCAGATGGCTGCTGGGGATGGCGCTGGCCGCCGCAGCCGCTGCGCTCGCGTTCGCGCTGTGGCTGCTGTGGGATCTGCCGCCCATCAGCCGGCTGCAGGCGGGCATGGCGCTGCCCTCAACGCGCATCTTCGACCGCAACGGCCGGCTGTTGTACGAGGTGCTGGCCGCCAGCGACACCGGCGGCATGAACACCGCCATCCCCCTCAGCGACATCCCGCCATTCTGCCAGCAGGCGGTGATCGCAGTGGAGGACGCCAACTTCTACGCCCACCCCGGCGTTGACCTGGCGGGCGTGGCACGCGCGCTGTGGATCAACCTGCGCGGCGGCGAGGTGCTGGCGGGCGGCAGCACCATCACCCAGCAGGTGGCGCGCAATCTGCTGCTCGATCCGCAGCAGCGCGGAGAACGCAGCCTGCGCCGAAAGCTGCGCGAGATGGTGCTGGCGCTGCAGCTTCAGGCCGCCTACAGCAAGGACGACATCCTCGCCCTCTATCTCAACCAGTCGTACTTCGGCAACCTCGCCTATGGCATCGAGGCGGCCGCCAGCGCCTACTTCGGCAAGCCGGCCGCTGCGCTTTCGCTGGCCGAGTGTGCGCTGCTGGCGGGCCTGCTGCAGTCCCCCGCAGCGTACGACCCGCTGGCGCACCTGCAGGCGGCGCGCGACCGGCAGGCGGTGGTGCTCGGCCTGATGGTCACCACCGGCGCGATCACGCAGGAGCAGGCCACCACCGCCGTGCGCGAGCCGCTCGCCTTCGCCAGCGCACCTTTCCCGATCGAGGCGCCGCACTTCGTCATGGCCGTGATCCGCCAGCTGGAGCGCGAGTACGGCCCGCAGCTTTATGCGGGCGGGCTGGAGGTGACCACCACCGTCGATCTCGACTGGCAGCGGGCCGCACAGACCATCGTGCGCCGCCAGCTCGACGACCTCAACCACAACCCCGATCATCCGCCCGCCAACGCCCGGAACGCCGCCCTGGTGGCGATGGATCCGTACACCGGCCAGGTGCTCACCATGCTCGGCTCGCCCGACTACTTCGACGAGTCGATCGACGGCGCGGTCAACGCCGCGCTCGCGCCACGCCAGCCGGGCAGCGCGCTCAAGCCGTTCACCTACGCCGCGGCCTTCGACCCGGCGCAGCCCGCCCCCTTCACCCCGGCCACCATGCTGCTCGATGTCGAAACGCCGTTCGTCACCCGGCGCCTGCAAAGCTACACCCCGCTCAACTACGGCCTGGTGGAGCACGGCCCGGTGAGCGCGCGCGAGGCGCTGGCCTCGTCGCTCAACATCCCGGCGGTGCTCACGCTCGAACACGCCGGCATCGGCCGCATGGTGTCGCTGGCCGCCAACGCCGGCCTGGAGACGCTCGCGCGCAATCCCAGCCTCGACCTGGCGGTGACGCTGGGCGGTGGCGAAGTGCGCCTGCTCGATCTGGTGCAGGCCTACAGCGCCTTCGCCAACACCGGCTGGCGCGTCCAGCCCGTGATGATCCTCGACGTGCGCGACAAGGCGGGAAATGTGCTCTATCAGTGGCAGCCCGCCCCGCCGCAGGTGCGCGTGCTGGACGAGCGCGTGGCGTGGCTGATCACCGATATCCTCAGCGACGACGACGCGCGCATCATCGGCTTTGGCCGCAACAGCGCGCTTAACATCGGCCGCCCCGCCGCCGCCAAGACCGGCACCACCACCGACTTCCGCGACAACTGGATCGCCGGCTACACGCCCAACCTGGTCGTCGGCGTGTGGGTGGGCAATGCCGACAACACGCCGATGACCGACGTGACCGGGGTGAGCGGGGCCGCCCCGATCTGGAACGCCTTCATGCGCGAGGTGCTGCGCGGCCAGCCGGAGCTCGCCTTCCGCCAGCCGCCGGGCATCGTGCGCGCCGAGGTGTGCCTGCCGGGCGGCCTGCTGCCCACGCCAGACTGCCCGCTGCGCCGCATCGAGGTGTTCATCGAGGGCACGCAGCCCACCACGCCCGACAACATCTGGCAGGCGTTCGAGATCGACCGCCGCACCGGCCTGCTGGCGACCGCCGCCACGCCCCCCGCCGACCGCGTGCGCCGCGTGTACGAGGTGCTGCCGCAGGAAGCGCGCGACTGGGCCCGGCGCAGCGGCATCCCGCAGCCCCCGCCGCAGGCCGCCGTGGTCGTGCGCGCCGAAGACGATGCGCTGCGCCTGCTGGAGCCCGATCCCTACACGGTGTTCGAGCTTTCAGCCACGCTGCCCGCCGCCGCGCAGCGCCTGCGCCTGACCGTCGGCGCGCCACGGGATACCGCCAGCATCACCTACTGGCTGGATGACCAGCCGCTGGGCACGGTGACAGCCGCGCCCTGGGCGTTGTGGTGGCCGCTGGCGCTGGGCGACCACATGCTGACGGCGCAGGCGCTGCTGCGCGATGGCAGCACGCTCACCAGCGCGCCCATCCCCTTCCGCGTGGTGCAGGACGCCCCCGCGCAGAGCTTCACCGAGGGGGGATGACGCACACCGCACGCATCTGCGCTATCATTCGTGCAGCCCGGTACATGCGGAAAGGCGCCCGTGAGCGAAGCATCTCCCCTCTCAGACGGACAGATCATTCAGGGCGACTGCGTCGAGGTCATGGCGCGCCTGCCCGCCGCCTCCGTCGATGTGATCTTCGCCGATCCGCCCTACAACCTGCAGCTTCAGCACGCGCTGATGCGTCCCAACCAGACGCAGGTCGATGCGGTGGACGACCACTGGGATCAGTTCGCCAGTTTTGCGGAATACGACGCCTTCACCCGAAGCTGGCTGACGGCCTGCCGCCGTGTGCTGAAGGATGACGGCACGATCTGGGTGATCGGCTCATACCACAACATCTACCGCGTCGGGGCCATCCTGCAGGATCTGGGCTACTGGCTGCTCAATGACGTGGTGTGGGTGAAGCACAACCCGATGCCGCAGTTTCGCGGCGTGCGCTTCACCAACGCGCACGAAACGCTGCTGTGGGCCAAGCGTTCACGTGGGCAGAAGCGCTACACCTTCAACTATCATGCGCTCAAGGCGTTCAACGGCGGCAAACAGATGCGCAGTGACTGGGCGCTGCCGCTGTGCACCGGCCGGGAACGCCTGCGCGTCAACGGCGAAAAGCTGCACTCCACGCAGAAACCGGAGGCATTGCTCGAGCGCGTGCTGCTGGCCAGCACCGCCCCGGGAGACACGGTGCTGGACCCGTTCTTCGGCACCGGGACGACCGGCGCGGTGGCCCGGCGGCTGGGCCGGCGTTTCATCGGCATCGAACGCGAGGCGGTCTACGTCGAAGCGGCGCGCGCGCGAATCGCCGCGGTACAGCCGCTGCCGGAAGCGGAGTGGCCGCGCGAACCGGCGCAGGGCCGGGCGGCGCCGCGCATCGCCTTCAGCGCGCTGATCGAAGCAGGGCTGCTGCTGCCCGGCGCGCTGCTGTGCTTCGACCGCGATCCACAGCGCACCGCCCGTATGCTGGGCGATGGCAACCTGGAGGCGGCGGATGGCGTGCGCGGCTCCATCCACCAGATTGGTCGGCACATCAGCGGCGAGGCGGCGGTCAACGGCTGGGAGCGCTGGCATTACGCCGACGCGACAGGCGCGCTGCAGCCGATCGACCGCCTGCGCCAGCACCTGCGCCGCGCGGGCGGCTAGGTATCGTTCTTGAGGAAATCCTCGATGGCGATGC
>CAZZJW010000124.1:0-3769 GCA_964654755.1 uncultured Pleurocapsa sp.
CAACGGCTGGCAGCCCACCCTGCGCCCGCCGGGAAGCGAAGGCTTCAGCGAACTGGACAGCCACTGGCTGAGCGAGGAGCAGTTCCGCGCCCATCTCACCGGCCGCGCCAGCGACATCACCGGCGCACCCACGCCCGCCAAACACCTCTTTGACTTCGAGGAGCGCCCCGGCCTGGGGCTGAGCCGCGAACGACGCACCGCCGATACAGAAGCCGGCCTGTACTACCGCGCCCGCTTCGTCCGGCCCGCCGCCGAAACACGCCTGCTGGTCGGCGCCAGCCTCGACATGTTCCAGAAGGCGCACACCGTACGCATGGGCGGCGAGGGCCGCACTGGCACGATCACGCCGGTCAACTACCAGCCCTCCAGTGCCTCCACCCAGCGCGGCGACGTGCGCATCGTACTGCTCACGCCCGCATGGTTCGACGGCGGCTGGGGCCCGGCCAGCGGCGACTGGTCACCCTGGGTGGGCAGCGGCGAGCTGGTGTCATTCGTGGCAGGCCGCCCGACGCTGCTCAGCGGCTGGAATCTGGCCGCTGGCAAGCCCAGGCCGCTGCGCGCGTTCGTGCCGGCGGGAAGCGTGTACACCTTCAGGAATGCCGCCCTCACCAGCCGGCACTTCACTCAATCTCCCACCGGCGAAGCGGACTTCGAAGCGATCGGCTTCGGCGTGTTCGCCGCCGGAAACTGGCCCGCAGCTACCTGACCTGAATGCAAAGGAGTGACGCTGACATGAACGATGTGCTCTTCCTCTACACTGAAACTTCGCTGCATGCCGGGACGGGCAGCACCGCCTCGGTGGTCGACCTGCCGATCCAGCGCGAGCGCACCACGCAGCTTCCGATGGTGGCCGGCAGCGGTGTGAAAGGCGCCCTGCGCGCGCAGTACACCGGCGATGGCGAAGTCACGCTGTTCGGCCCCGATAACAGGAACGCCGATGCGCACGCCGGCGCGATCTCGATCGGCGATGCACGCATCGTGCTCTTCCCGGTGCAGGCGCTGAGCGATGTCTTCGCCTTCGCCACCAGCCCACTGGCCCTCAGCCGGCTGGCGCGGCTGGCGCCCGGCCTGCCCTGCCCGGTCCCGCCGCAGAGCAAAGCACTCGTGAACAGCGCCAGCTCGCTGATCACGGGCGCGCGCGTGGTGCTGGAGGAATTCTCCTTCGACGCGCAGAAGAGCCCCGATGTGGACGCGCTGGCGACCTGGCTTTCGACCCATGCGCTCCCCCAGGGCGAGGAATACGCCTACTGGCGTGAGAAGCTGAGCAGGAGCCTGATCGTGCTGCCTGACGCAGAGTTCCGCGATTTCTGCCGCAACAGCACTGAGATCAGCACACGCGTGCGCCTGGAGCGCGGCAGCAAGACCGTCGCCACCGGTGCGCTGTGGACGGAAGAGCGCCTGCCTGCCGACTGCCTGCTGGCTGCGCCGGTGCTGATCGGCAGCGCACGCGACAAGAGCGGCTGGAGCGCAAAGGATATCGCGCAGGCGCTCAGGCAGGGCATCGCCCCGCGCATCCAGCTTGGCGGCGACGAGACCACCGGCAGCGGCTTTGTCGCTGTGCGCTGGCTGTAGCTCAGGAGAGGACGGACGATCATGACCGACGGACTTTCCCGGCAGCAGACCCTTCAGCAGCGCGCTGCCAACGCATGGCAGGCGATCGGCGAAGTCAGAAGCAAGCAGGACAAAACCAGAAACGAATATGGCTCGCTCGTACGCGGCCTGCCGGCGCTCATCCTCAGTGATGGCCTGGGGCAGGCGCTGGCCTTCCTGAAGGCCAAGGCGAAAGGCGATACGAATACCAGCGCACACGGTCTGGCCTACAGGCACGTGAGCGCCTGGGTGTGCGTTCAGCTCGTTGGCAGCGCACAGGACGACCTGCTCGAGCTGGTGCTGAAACAGAACAGCCACGGCTATCGCCAGGCGACGACCGAAGCTCTCGCCTATCTGCAGTGGATCAAGCGCTTCGCTGAGGCGGAGAATTGGAAGAGCGCGGACGGAGACGGCGAATGAACTGGACTTATCTCACCCCGAAGGAGACCGCCAGTGTGCTGAACACAGATTCAGGCCAGTGCGCCAATCTCGGGCTGATCCTCGGGCGCTATGTGCCACAGGAAGTGATCGAGAACCAGGACAAACCAAACGGCCGGCGCGGAGAAAAGCACCGCGAACCCTGGCTGCGGGAGCAGTGCGAGCGGTTCAACAAAGATGGCGGCGCCCACAAGGCAGTGAAAGCGCTGGCGCAGGCGCGCTATGACCGCTGGAAGGCGCGCACCGAGGATTGCATACGCTGGAAGATGGTGCTGAAGAGCCGCCTCATCATCGGGCTGGGCGGCAAGGGTGCGCTCGAGATCGGCATCACGCTCGATCACGTGACCGGGCTGCCGGTCATCCCCGGCTCGGCGCTCAAGGGTGTGGCGCGCAGCTACTTCCTGCTCCGGATCGCCAAAAGCAACAAGCTGGCGCTCGACCCCGCCGATCCCCAGGCGATGAACGAGGCGCTGAATGAGCTCGAATCGCAGTTGACTGCGGAAGTTTCGCAGCATCAGCATGCGCATTTATTCAGGCAGGCCTTCGGCGCGCTGGGGCAGGCGGGCGCGCTGATCTTCCACGACGCCGTGCTCGTGCCCCGTTTCAGCGAGCTGTTCGCAGTCGATGTGATGACGCCGCATTTCAGCAAGTACTACCGCAGCACCGGGGGCGCTGCGCCGGGCGATGACGACAGCCCAAACCCGGTGAGCTTCGTGACTGTGGCGGCAGACGTACAGTTCGCCTTCGCGGTCGGCCTACGCGCCGGTGCGCCGGCGGATAGCATCGATCTGGGCTGGGCATACACAGCGCTGAGCAGGGCGATCCCTGCGCTCGGCATCGGCTCAAAGACCGCCGCCGGCTACGGCTGGCTTGAAGTGGTTGAGTAGCTCTGAGGCCTGCAGACTGCTGATCCAGACAAGTGCGCATGCCAAACGCGCTGCGCAGCCCCTGCACCCCGGGCGGCTGCGCAGCACCGGCAGGAGCGGGTGATGGCAGGCAAGCCTCACCGGCGACCATTTAGGGGCGATCCCTCATGCCTCACCATTGTTTCTGTGTCATCCTTGCTCCATCAGCCTATGCAGTCCGGTTTTTCCTGTGTAGCGTGCCCGGAACTTTCCGACTAACATACACACCTGCTTGCATAGCCTGTTCGCCTATTCCAGGCATATGCCGGGCCAGCACCTCGGGCAGGAGCCATGTTTGAACTCGCCGTGTTCACCCTCACCCTTCGCCCCGTGCACTCAGCGGGTCTGCCTGCCTGGCTGGGCCGCAGCGCCCAGGCCTGGTTTCTCGATGCGCTGCGCACCATCAGTCCCGATCTCTCCGCCGCAGTGCACGACGGCAGTCGTCCTCGCCCCTTCACGCTTTCCTCGCTGCTGCCTGCCGCACATGGTGGCCGCATCGCCCTTGCCCCGAACCGCACCAACACCCTCCGCATCACCACGCTGCACCCTGATCTCACCCAGCTCACCCACAATGCGCTCATCCCGCGCTGGCTGGAAGACGGCATCACGCTGCACAGCCAGGCCCTGCGCGTCGAATCCGTACAGACGCATGCCCTGCAATATGCCGATCTGCTCGCTGCACCCGCTGGCCGCCGCCAGCACCTCACCTTCAGCAGCCCGACGGTCTTCAGCCGCACAGGCAGCGCCCCCGTTCCCCTGCCCCTGCCGGAATACGTCTTCGGCAGCCTGCTCGATCGCTGGCAGGCCTTTTCCAGTGTGGCGCTGGACCCCGACCT
>CAZZJW010000125.1:0-3577 GCA_964654755.1 uncultured Pleurocapsa sp.
GACCACGCCCAGCCCGACGGCGAGCGCCACCGACACCCCTGCGCCGACGCCGACCGTGACGCTGGCGGTCCGGCTGCTGGAGCAGGTCGCGATCATGCCCGGCGTATTCGTGCCGCCGGCGGCGACGCCAGTTTCGCCTGATCTGACAGTGCTCCCCGCGCCGCCTGATCCCGTCGAGCCGCTGCCGGACGCGACCGATACCGCGCCGCCGTACTTCGGCTGGTATCGCTTCGAATCAGACCATCCGTCGATCCGCTACGCGCCGCCCTGGACGCCGCGTCTGTCGCAGTTCGCCAGCCGGGGACAGTATCACCGCACCGAAGGCGCAACCGATACCGCCACGTTCATGTTTCAAGGCGAAGGACTGCGCGTGCGCTACGTCGCGGCGCAGAACATGGGCATGTTCGAGATCGTGGTGGATGGCGTGGTGCTGGACACCATCGACGCCTACGCCGACGCGCTGTGGTTTCCGGTGACGGCGGTGTACGTCGTCGGGAGCGGAGACCATCAGCTCATGCTGCGCGGGATCGGGCGCAAGCACAGCGCCAGCGAAGGGTACGTGATCGGGCTGGATGCGATCGAGGTATTTCGTGGAGACGCGCACATCCTGATCTCCCCGCCGGCGTCGGTCACCGGCACGCCGACCCTCCAGCCGCAGCCGGCTGCGCGCATCGAGCAGGTCGACGCGCCGCCCCCGCCGCCGCCGACCTGGACGCCGGCGCCGGTGCGCATGCTGAGCGCGGCAGTGGTGATCGCCTACGACGAGAACGGCAACCGCGCGGTCGATCCGGCGGAGGGCGTGTCCGGGATCTCAGTGCGGGTGGTGGAGAGCAGCACCAACCGCGTGCTCGCCAGCGCCATCACCGACGCCGCCGGCTACGCTTCGTTCGCACTGGTCAGCGAGGCGTCGGCGCGCCTGGTCGTGCCGTACTTCGGCCAGTCGTGGGAGCTCAGCCGCAGCGGCAGCCGGGCGCCATCCACCTTCACCCTGCTGCTGCGTCCGGGCAATCAGCCCGGCCTGATCCCCTAGCCTGATGGAGGCTGTCCCCATGAAATGCGCACCGCTCGCGCAGGGCCTCGCCATGCTGGTGCTGGCGGCGCTGGCCTGCACCGGCGCGCCGTCCGCGATGCAGATCGTCGATCCGCCGGTCTACGTCTGTCCGTCCGCCACGCCGCGCGCCACCGACACCCCCGCACCGACCAGCACCGCGCTCGTCATCACTGTGCCGCCGGGCGGCTGGGCGACGCGCACGCCGGTGCGCGGCTGCATCTGGAACGGCCGGCTGTGCGCCACCAACACGCCGCAGCCGGGCGGCGTCTTCACCACGCCCGCCTCCACCCGGCGCGGGCCGACCGCCACGCCGCGTCCGACCACCACCCCCTATCCGACCGCCACGCCGTATGTGCTGCGTCCGCCCACGCCGTTCCACCTGGGCGATGCCATCTACGGCGGCGGCTTCGTCTCCGCCCTGGCGGTGCGCGCGCGTCTGCTCAGCCTGGAGACGCTGCCCGCGCCTCCCGCCGCCGACGGCCAGCCGCGGGCGCTGGCGCGCTGGCAGATCGAGATCACCAACCGCGGCGCGCGGGCCTATGAGACCTTCCCCGCCTATCAGAGCTACGTCAGCCAGGTGAGCAGCGGCGGCGTATCGCGCTCCGGGGTGTGGGGCGCCAGCCAGGCGGCCGCGGCGCTGGCCGGGCTGTCCCCGGCGCTGGAGGCGGTGGCGCTGGCGCCCGGCGAGACGCACCGCTTCGCCCTGGCCGCCTTCATCCCCGCGGGCAGCGCGCTGCAGGTGAGCTACGCCCTCGATCCGACGGTGCGCGGCGGCCCCGGCCTGCCCGGCGCCAACCTGCTGGTGTGGCGCGCTGAGACCAATCCGTTCTGCACCGGCCTGCCCGCCGAGCCGGTGCTGCTGCCGACCCCGCTCGGCTGAAGGGAGCCGGCCCATGCCGATCGTCGATGATGTGCTGCGCGGGCTGCAGATCCAGATCGATACGCTGTGGTACAACCTGCTGTTCTCGCTGGCCGCGATGGGCTGGAGCGTGCAGCGTGCCGCGCTGATGATGGGCTACACCATCGAGCTCATCAACCAGTGGCTGGTGGAGCAGGCCTTCCAGCCGCTCATCCAGCAGACCAGCGCCAGTCTGCAGCTGGCGGTCAGCCTGTCGTTCGGCGTGGCGCTGCTGATCCTGGGCATCACGTATCTGCTGGCGGCCTTCGCCCGGCTGCGCGTGGTCGAGCCGCGCAGCGCCATCGCCTGGTATCTGGCGGGGGCGCTGTTCTTCGCGCTGGGGCCGCAGCTGTATCAGGGGATGGTGGACTTCCGCCGGGAGCTGGCGCAGGCCTTCTACGCCAGCACGCTCAGCGGGCTGCAGGCGGCGACCGGCTCGGCCTTCACCTCGCTCAGCAGCGTCGACAGCGCTGAACTGGGCCTGATCAGCCTGTGCGACAACTTCGGCTCGTACCTGCCCAGCTGGACGCGCACGCTCGACGGGCTGGATGTCGCGCTGGCCTATCTGCGCGCCGACGGCATCGACCTGATGGGCTATCCCTCCACCCCGCGCGATCTGGCGTGCCAGCCGCACCCGGCCGATCCGCTGACCGGGCGCTGGACGGCCGGCAGCCTGCCGTGGGAGTGGCTGCGTCCGGGCTCATTCTTCGCCAACGACCGGGCGCCCGCCTTCTTCGCCAGCATGACCGATGGGCAGCGCGCGGCGTCGCTGGCGCTGGCCTCCTCGGCGCAGGGCCGGCTGCTCACCGCCTGGCCGCTGATCCTGTTCGGCCTCGCCGAGCAGCTGGTGGCGCTGCTGCTGACCATCGCCCAGGGGCTGACCTTCCTGTCGTTCGGCGTGGCGATCGTGTTCGCCTTCTTCCGCCGGACGGAGGGCATCGCGCGCTCGATCATCGATCTGTGGATCGAGCTCATCATCCAGACGGTGGTGATCGCGCTCATCCAGGCGCTGGTGGTGACGTTCTTCCTGCTGGGCGCGGCCAGCGGCAGCGGGCTGGTGGTGCTGGGCATCGGGCTGATCTGCCTGATCTTCATGCTGATCGTGCTGTGGTCGGGGGTAAAAGCGGTGTGGAACGCCTTCAACCGGCTGTTCCAGGCGTTCGGACAGGCGACCGGCGGGGCGCTGATCACGCCGGGGGCGGCGGCGCTGGGCGCGGGCGCGGCGGCGGTGGGGGTGGGCGGGGCGGTGGTCGGCCTGGGGGCGGGCGCGCTGGCGGGCATGACCGCGCTGACGCAGGGGGCGACGGCGGCGCAGGCGGCCGGTCTGAGCGTCGGCGGACTGCAGCCGCTGGCCGGGGCGGCGCGCACGCTGTCACATCTGCCGTCGCTGCGTGGCACGCCGCTGGGCGAGGCGGCCGGGCAGTTCAGCGAGGGCGCGCTCACCCGGCGCGTGGCGCGTGAGCTGCCGCTGGCCGGCGCGGCGCTCGGTCCGCTGCTGGGCGCGACCCTGCTCACTGATTACGACCCGGCAGCGGCGCAGGTCGATGAGCGCGGCCGGGTGATCGGGCGTCCGATGCTGGTGCCGGCGGTGGGCGATGCGCTGCGCGCGCTGACCGTGCCGCCCGGCG
>CAZZJW010000126.1:0-3577 GCA_964654755.1 uncultured Pleurocapsa sp.
TCTGTGTCTGGTGGGGTGCGTATCGGCTAGTCGCCGGCCTGCGCTGCGGGTTCCGGCTTGCAGCACAGCACAAGCTGCTTGGCCGCGCGCACCTCGTCCACGCGCCGCACGGGCGTGGCGTGCGGGGCTTCGTGCAGCAGCTCGGGCTGCGCGTGCGCTTCGTCGGCGATCGTCCGCATCACTTCGATGAAGCGGTCCAGCGTCGCCTTGTCCTCGGTCTCCGTCGGCTCGATCAGCAGCGCCTCCGGCACGATTAGCGGGAAGTAGTTGGTCGGCGGGTGGAAGTCGTAATCCATCAGCCGCTTCGAGATATCCAGCGCGTGGATGTCTGCCGCCTCTGCCCAGCGCCCCTCCATGACGAATTCGTGTGCGCAGATGCGGTTGAAGGGCACGGTGTACTTGTCCTGCAGCTTCACGCGCACATAGTTGGCGTTCAGCACCGCATGCTTCGAGACATCGCGCAGGCCCTCACCGCCGTACCCCGCGATGTAGGCATAGGCGCGCACATGCATACCGAAGTTGCCGTGGAAGGCCTTCAGCCGGCCGATGCTGCGCGGCGGCATCGCCAGCCCGTACAGCGGCGCTGCGCCGTCCTGCGCCGGCTCGCTCTCGACGACGATCGGCCCCGGCAGATAGTCCCTCAGCCGCTCGGCCACGCCCACCGCGCCGCAGCCTGGCCCGCCGCCGCCGTGCGGCGTGGAGAACGTCTTGTGCAGGTTGTAGTGCATCACATCGAAGCCCAGCTCGCCCGGCTTGACGATGCCCAGCAGCGAATTCATGTTCGCGCCGTCCATGTACATCAGGCCGCCGCACGCATGCACCAGCCGGACGACCTCCAGGATGTGGCCCTCGAACAGACCGAGCGTGCTGGGCACGGTGATCATCATGCCCGCCACTGTGTCGTCGCAGGCCGCTTCCAGCGCCTTGAGGTCGACGTTGCCATCGGCATCCGCCGGCAGCTCGACGGCCTTCAGCCCGGCCATGCTCACGGTCGCCGGGTTGGTGCCATGCGCGCTGTTGGGCACGAGGATCTTGGTGCGCTTGTCGTCGCCCCGGTCGTGGTGCCAGGCGCGGATCATCAGGATGCCGGCCAGCTCGCCCTGCGCGCCAGCTGCCGGGGCCAGGCTGACGCCAGCGAACCCGGCGATCTCCGCCAGCCAACCCTGCAGCCGGTGCATCAGCCCCAGCGCCCCCTGCGCGCCGCTGGCATCCGTCAGCGGGTGCAGATGCGCGAAGCCGGGCAGGCGCGCGGCGTCCTCGTTCACCTTGGGGTTGTACTTCATCGTGCACGAGCCCAGCGGATAGAAGTTGCGGTCGATGGCCGCGTTCTTCTGGCTGAGGTTGACGAAGTGGCGCACCACCTGCAGCTCGCTCACCTCAGGCAGACTCAGCGTTTCGCGCACGAAGCCTTCCGGCAGGCGCGCCTTGGGCACATCACAGGCGGGCAGGCTGGTCCCCTGTCGGCCGGGCACGCTCATTTCGTAGATCAGCGGCTCAGTCGCCATAACGCAGCTCCTTCAGCGCATTCACCAGCGCATCGATCTCAGATTTCGGGTTCATTTCGGTCACGCACAGCAGCATGCGGTTGGGCAGGTGCGCATACTCCGCGCCCAGGTCGATGCCGCCGATGATGCCCTTCTCGCTCAGCCGCGCGTTGATTTCGCTGACCGGGCGCGGCACCTTGACCACAAATTCGTGGAAGAACGGCTGCGTCCGGTCGACGGAGTAGCCCAGCAGGTCGTCGATGCGGTCGGCGGCGTAATGCGCGCGGTGGTAGCACAGCTCGGCGGCCTGGCGCAGCCCGTGCTTGCCCATCGCGGACAGATACACAGTGGCCGCCAGCGCCATCAGGCCCTGGTTGGTGCAGATGTTGCTGCTGGCGTTCTCGCGGCGGATGTCCTGCTCGCGCGGGCGCAGCGTCATCACATAGGCGCGGCGGCCATCCTGATCGACGGTCTCGCCGACGATGCGCCCGGCGATGCGGCGCACGTACTCCTGGCGGCAGGCGAAGTAGCCCAGGTACGGCCCGCCGTAGCTGAGCGGGATGCCGAGCGGCTGCCCCTCGCCCACCACGATGTCCGCGCCCAGCTCGCCTGGCGACTTCAGCAGCGCCAGCGCCAGCGGGTTGGCGACGACCACGAGCAGCGCGCCCGCCGCATGCGCCTTCTCAGCGAACAGGCGGATGTTCTCGATCTGGCCGAAGTAGTTGGGATAGCCGACGGCCACCATCGCCGTCTGATCGTCGATCAGGTCGATCAGCTCTGAAGTGGTGCGTGGCTGGTCATCGCCGACGATGTCGAGGCCGCGCCACTGATGGTAGGTGCGCACGACGGCGCGGTACTGCGGCGCGATGGCCGGGCTGAGCAGGATGCGGCGGCGCTTGCCGCGCGCCACCTCGCATGAGACGGTCACCGCCTCGGCCAGGCTGGTCGCGCCGTCGTAGTGGCTGGCGTTGGCGGCGTCCATGCCGGTGAGCTGCGAGACCATGCTCTGATACTCGAAGATCGCCTGCAGCGTGCCCTGGCTGACTTCCGGCTGATAGGGGGTGTAGGCGGTGTAGAACTCGCCGCGCAGCAGCATGTGATTGACGACGGCGGGGATGAAGTGGTGATAGGCGCCGCCGCCGCGGAACATGGCGAAATCGCCGCCGTGATCGTTGGCTTCGGCCAGCGCCTGCAGCCCGGCCATCTGCTCCAGCTCAGACTGCGCGGCGGGCAGATTGAGCGCCGGAAAGCGGTGCGTTTCAGGGACGACATCGAACAGCGCCTCGATGCTGGGCACGCCAATCGCCGCCAGCATCTCTGCGCGTTCTGCATCGGTATGGGGGATGTACGACATGCGAGACCGTCCTCATTCAGTCATGGCCGGCGCAACCGCGCGGGGCAGGCAGCGCCGGCGCGATTGGCTATCGGCTGGCGCAGAACGCGGCGTAGTCGGCGGCGTTCATCAGGCTGCCCGCGCCGGCGGCGTCCGTCACCTTCAGGCGCACGATCCAGCCGCGCCCGTACGGGTCGCTGTTGATCAGCTCTGGCGCGGACTCCAGCGCGGTGTTCACCTCGATCACCGTGCCGGAAATCGGGCTGACGAGGTCCGAGGCGGCCTTGACCGACTCGACGGCGCCGAATGGCTCGCCAGCGGCGATCTGCGCGCCGGGCGCAGGCAGCTCGACGAATACCAGGTCATTGAGCGAGTCCTGGGCATAGTCAGAAATGCCCAGCGTGGCCGTCTCGCCTTCCAGCAGCAGCCACTCATCCGTGCGTGCGTATCTGAGGTTCTCCGGGGTCTTCCAGCCTGCCATGATGCGATCTTCTCCTCGATTTGCAACCGGGCGCGGGCGGCCGCACCAAATAAAAAAAGCGCGCAGCCCAATGCTGTGCGCTCTGCAGGGCCCGTCGTGGGCGTTCCAGAGACTCGCGCATGTTCCGTCCTTGAGCCTGAGAGTTTCGCCAGCCGTCCAGCGTGCGGCAGGCTTGCCCCTTCGGCGGCCGCACAAGCGGCACTCTCCGGAACAGCGCGTTAAGCTTCAAGCATTGTATCGAATAGCGGCGGTGCGCGCAATGCGATCGCGCAAGCGCAC
>CAZZJW010000127.1:0-3378 GCA_964654755.1 uncultured Pleurocapsa sp.
CGTGCATGCAGCGCCTCCGCGATCTCAGGGAGTGTCAGGCGATCCTCCAGCAGCAGGTCCCAGGCATAGCGCCAGATGGGAGCGCGATCGGGGTCGAGCTCGATCCAGCGCTCGACGCGGCCGAGGTCCTTGCGCCGGGAGGCATCCGTCTTGCCGGAGCGGTTGAGATAGCCATCCGGCGCGAGGTTGGCGAAGCCGCCCGCCTGGCGCTTGGCCTGCAGCCCACCCCTGACGCGCACGCCGAGCAGCGCCGACTCGCGCCGTGCAAGCGTGAAGGTCATCGTCACCAGCACGCGCTGGTCCATGTGCATCGGGTCGATGTCGGGCATATTGGCGAAGCGCACCGCCACGCCGAACTCGCTCAGCTCGTCGATGGCGCGCATCGCCTCGGTGTCGTTGCGACCGAACCGGTCGGCGCGCTCGACGATGACATGCGAGAACTTCCCGGCGCGCGCATCGTTGAGCAGGCGCTGATACTCCGGCCGATTGGCGGTGGTCCCGGTCAGCACATCGACATACTCATCGAAGACCGGCATCTGCGAGTGGCGGAGCACGTTCTCCTGGATGGCGAAGCGCTGCCTGGCGCGCGACATTTCCGGTTTCTGGTTCTCATCGCTGCTGGTGCGCAGATAGACGGCCCACCCCGCCTGGGGCGGAGCGGGCGCGCTCTTCCTGCGTCTGTCCTGGACCATGATCGCCGATCTCCCTCATGCGGTGCCGGATGCATCCCGCCTCTGACGATACCCCAGCTGGCGGGGATCGCGATTCTGCGGGCGTTTTTCAGCTGAAGTGTCGTCCGGCGCCGTGACTTCCGGCTGACGGGCGAGGATCTCAGCGACGCGCAGCAGCCGCTTCAGCAGCAGCGGCGCGCGCACATCCGGGCCGGCGCTCATGCCAGCACCCTGGCCGCCAAGGGTGCATCAGGCAATGGCAGGCGGGACAGCAGCCAGCCTTCGGGGTCGGCGTCGCACGGACCGCTGCCGAGGCAGCAGCAGGCGTCCGCCGCCACCCACAGCAGGGCGTGATGCTCCGGCGGGCAGAACGGGCAGCGCCAGAGGGCAGCGACGCGGCTGGCGGCCAGGGGCGGGCCGAGGCGCTGCTCGGCCAGCACGCGCAGATCGGTCATCGTCCGCTCGCTGTGCCTCATCGCGCACGCTCCCCGCTGCCATCTGCAGCGCGCTGGTCGCGCGCCCGCTCGGACGCGGCCTGCCGGACGATGGTGTAGACCAGGTTGGCCAGCGGACGATCTTCCTGGCGCGCCCACTCCTCCAGCGCGTCGTGCAGCGACTGCGGCAGCCGGAAGGCGATGCGGGCGGTGTAACGACTCTCTCGAACCATGGACGGATGCTCCTGTTGGTCGTGCGTGCTTCCATCGTATCGGGAATGCCGCGCCCGCGGATGCAAAAAATGCACATTTGTTCGCAAATATTTCACTCGGGGCGCAAATTTTTTGCATGGCGGGAATCTTTTGCATGCAAATGCAAAACTTTTGCGCCATCCAGCCGAAGCGCACCGCCAGACATGTCCCTGGTATGAAAGTTCTAACCGTCAGGTGCTTGACGGCGAGGTGGGTTTTCGTTCTACAATGCGGGGTTGAGAGTAGAACGCATGTGCGGTTCTGTCCCTCAGAGTCGCCCGCAGTGGCGGAAAGTGGAGGCGCTGATGCCATCGATCCGCATCGTCATCATGTGCGCGGGCGCGCTCACGCGCGCTGGCCTGCAGCAGATCCTGGCGCGCGCTGCACCGCGCATGGAGGTGGTCGGCGTGTGCAGCACCTTCGCCGAGGCCGAGGCCTGCCTGCGCCAGCAGCACGCGCGCGTGCTGATCGCCGACGACTCGCAGCCGTCAGTCAATCTGGCGAAGGAGCTGCGCCGGCTGATGCACGCGCAGCCCGGGCTGGTCTGCATCGTCATCCTGCAGCGGCCGGTCGCCAGCGCGCTCGAGCGCCTGCTGCGGATCGGCGTGCGCGCGCTGCTGCATCGCGAGGACGATCTGGAGGACAGCCTGAGCCAGGCGGTGCTGATGGCCGCGGCGGGCAGCACATCCATCTCCCCGCGCTTCACCCCCTACCTGGAACGCGCGGCATCCCTGCCGGCGTCGCTCAGCCAGCGCGATCTGGATGTGCTGCAGCTGCTGACGGAGGGGATGGAGCCCAAGGAGATCGCGGTCGCGCTGGGGGTGAAGTACAACGTGGTCAACCGGGCGCTGAAGCGCATGCAGCGCACGTACGACGCGCAGAACCTGCCGCAGCTGGCGGTCCTGGCGCTCGAAGTGCTGTCGAAGCGCGACCGGCACGACTGAGCACAACCCGGTCTGTACGCGAAATGCAAAAGATTCTCGCCGGAATGCAAAGGATTTGCACGCGCGCGGCGCAGCGGCATGCTAGGCTGGGGGCGGGGATCGTGCAGGAGGACAGGCGAGCGATGACGACGCAGATCGTGATTGCGGAGGGCAGCAGTCTGGCGGCGCTGGGCGCGGAGACGGTGCTGCAGCAGCGGCCGGAGACCGTGCTGCACCGGGCGGAGAACGCCGACGAGCTGATCGCGCTGGTGCGCCGGCTGCAGCCCGAGGTGATCGTGCTGGGTGAGGGTTTCGACCCGCTGCATGACACGCGCACGCTGGCGAAGCGCGTGCTGGGCGAGGCGCCGCGCACGCGGGTGATCATGCTGGGCGATACCCTCAGCGGGACGGCGCTGCGCACGCTGTTCATGCAGGGGGTGCGGGGCTATCTGGCGCGCGCTGACGAGCTGTCCGGCTGTCTGAGGCGGGCGGTCGATGCGGTGCTGCGCCACCGGCTGTACCTCTCGCCGACCGCGCACGCCGAGCATCTGCTGGCGCTGCAGGGCGGCTACCGCGGCTGGCTGCCGGATGCCGAGGCGCGCACGATCCTGCTGCTGCTGGCGGAGGGCCTGACGGCCGGCGAGATCGCGACGCGGCTGTCGGTCAGCCGCCGCCACATCTACTGGGTGACGGAGAAGCTGCGGGCACGGCTGGGGGCGTCGACCAACGCGCACCTGATCAGCCGCGCAGTCAGCGAGGGCTACATCCCGGCGCGCGCGTGAGGCGCGGAAGTTTCCAGCGCGCAGCGGAAGATTCGCGCGCGGCGGGCGGAAGGCTCCGGGGGAGCGGCGGGCCAGCGATGCTAGGCTGGGAGGGACCGCGTGACCCGGAGCTTGGCGATGCGACGACTGGTGCTGTTCAATCTGGCGGCGCTGTGCCTGATGGCATGGGCGGCCGCCGCAGTGCTGCTGCAGGCGCGCGCGCCTGCCGTCGCGCTGACGCTGCCGACGCCGATGATGCTGCCCACGCTCACGCCATCGGCGACGCGCACCACACCCCCCACACCCAGCCTCACGCCGACGACCACGCCCAGCCCGA
>CAZZJW010000128.1:0-3264 GCA_964654755.1 uncultured Pleurocapsa sp.
ATGGCACGCGCCGAATCGAAGATGATCATGGGCTACCTGCCCATCGAGCCGAAACACCACGCGGCGATCCTGTCGCTCGTCGCGCCCGCGACCCCCGCCGTGCGCATCCTCGACCCGTTCGCCGGGGAAGGCGCGTTCCTCGAAGCGGCGGCGCGCGCCTGGAACCTCACGCCCTACGCCAACGAGCTGGACGGCGAACGCGCGGCGGCCTGCATCGCCCGCTTCGGCGCCACGCAGGCCGTGCGCTGCGATGTGGAGCGGCTGATCGCGTCGAACAATGCGTTCGGTGCGGCCTGGCTCAATCCCCCGTACGACCACGACGCCGGCGCATCGGGCAGCAAGCGCGTCGAGTTCCGCTACCTGCGCCATGCCTGGAAGTGGGTGCAGGACGGCGGCCTGGCGCTGTGGTGCATCTACCAGCACCACCTCACCAGCGAGGCGGCGGCGTTCCTGGCCAGGCACAGCAGCCGCGTCGACGTCTGGGCGCTGCCGGGCAAGCATCTCGGCCAGTACGATCAGCGGGTGGTCGCGGCCGTCAAGGGCATGCCGCCCGACCCCGCCGCGCTCTACGAGCAGATCATGCGCGACCGCGACCATCCGCAGCCCCTCACCGTGCAGGCCGAGCCGCGCTACCGCCTGCCCGCGCCCCGCCCGCTGCAGCGCTTCGTCTTCGCCCCGGACATGCTCGATGCCGAGGCCGGGCTGGCCCTCATCCGCGAGCAGGGCGCGTGGAAGACCGGCAGCTTTCAGGCGCTGCTGGAGCCGCCGCCGCCCCCCGTCGAGATCGAGCCGGTGGTCGCGCCGCGTCCGGGGCATCTGGCGCTGGTGCTGGCGGCCGGCGTGGCCGATGGCGCGGTGATCGAGACGACGGAGTACGGGCGCGTGGCGCTGCGCGGCCGGACGCGCCATGTCGAACACATCGCGCGCGTCGAGGTCGAGGCCGATCCCAACGATCCGCAGCGCCAGGTGAAGAAGACCACCCTCCGCCTGAAGCCGACCACCACCCTCACGCTGCTGGCGGCCGATGGCACGACCGTCGAGATGGAGGGCGATGCCGCGCTGCTGGGCTTCATCAGCGCCAACCGCCGCGCGCTGGCGCGCTACCTGAGCGCGCGCTTCCAGCCGATGTACCGCTTCGACCTGAACGGGATCGGGCGCTGGCTGGGCGCCATCCGCCTGAACGGCCGGCACGCCCTGTACGGCGCGCAGAAGCACGTGATCGCCGCCGTCACGCGCGGGCTGCAGGATCGCGACAGCATCCTGCTGGTCGGCCAGATGGGGGTGGGCAAGACCGCGATCGGCGGGGCAGCGGCCATCGCCATCGCCGCGCACGTCGCGACCGCCTTCCAGGCGCACATGCGCCCCGGTCAGGTCACGCTGATCGTCGCGCCGCCGCACCTGATCGGCAAGTGGAAGCGCGAGCTGGCCAGCATCGCGCCGGAGGCGGTGATCGAACGGCTGGACCGCCACGAGGACGTCCGCGCCTTCATGCAGCGGGCGCAGGCCCTGCCCGGGCCGGTGCCGAAGATCGGCCTGATCAAGCGCGACCTGACCAAGCTGGGCTGCGCCTGGGAGCCGTCGGTGGTCTGGCGCACCGAAGCCACGCCGCTGTGGCATCACCGCGCCCGCGTGCCGGACGGCTATCTGCCGCAGCAGCGCATCCGCCGCGAGCGCCTGCCGGCCTGTCCGCACTGCGGCAGCATCGTCATGCAGGAGCGCCGGGGCGTGAGCGCGCCCGCCACACAGGCCTGGCTGGAGGGCGGACGGCGCACCTGCGCGGTGTGCAGCACGCCGCTCTGGCGCGAGAGCCGCGATCGCGGGTCCCAGCCTGCCCCCGGCCAGAAGTACCCGACGCGCAATCCGCGCTGCCGGCTGGACGAATACCTGCGGCGCATGTTCCCCGATCAGGTGTACCTGCTGATCTGGGACGAGGTGCACGAGGCGCAGCACGGCGACACCGGCAACGGCGAGGCGTTCTCGCGCATGGCGGGCATGGCGCACAAGGTGCTGGCGATGACCGGCACGCCCTTCAACGGACGCGCGTCATCGATCTTCAACCTGGAGTACGCGCTCAACCCGCGGGTGCGCGCGCGCTATCCGTGGGGCGGCAGCCAGCGCTTCGAGCGCAAGGTGCGCGGCGGGCGGGACTTCCCGCAGCGGGTGAGCGAGAGCAGCCACCTGCGCGGGCGGGCGGAGTCGCGCTGGGTGGCGGACATGGGCGTGCGCGAGCAGGTGGTGGAGGAGCGTCCGTCGTACGACCGGGACACGGGCGCGTACACCGGGACGTCGACCTACGAGCGGCCGTATGAGGAGGCGCCGGGCATCTCGCCGCTGCTGGTGGCGGAGGTGCTCGATCATGCCATCTTCTTCAGCCTGGGCGATCTGGGCAAGGCGCTGCCGCAGTATGAGGAGATCGCGCTGCCGGTGGCGCTGGATGCCGATCTGGCCGCGGAGTACGAGCGCACGCGCCAGCGCCTGCGGGACTATCTGGTGCAGCGGCGCTGGGAGGGCGACACCAGCTTCCGCGGGGCGTATCTGCAGTGGGCGATGGGCTGGCTGAACGCGCCGTTCCGGCCGTACGAGGTCATCCACAACCTGAAGCACCCGATCACCGGCGAGAAGCAGCCGTACACCGTGGCGAGCCTGCCCAGCTACGGCGAGGAGCGCATCTTCGCCAAGGAGCAGGCGCTCATCGACCTGGTGCGCGACGAGCTGGCGGCCGGGCGACCGTGCGTGATCTACGTCCGGCAGACGGCGACGCGCGACATCCAGCCGCGGCTGGAGCGGCTGCTGCGCGAACACGTGCCGGCGGCGCGGACGTACATCCTGGCCAACAGTGTGGAGGCGGAACGGCGCGAGGCGGTGATCGAGCGCGAGATCGCGCGGGGCGCGAACGTGGTGCTGTGCAACCCGGAGCTGGTCAAGACCGGGCTGGACCTGATCCACTTCCCGACGCTGATCTTCCACGAGATCGTCTTCAACCTGTCGACGATGATGCAGGCGGCGGCGCGGTCGTACCGGCTGAACCAGACGCATGCGCAGTGCAAGGTGGTGTACCTGTTCGCCGAGGGGACGATGGAGCACACGGCGGTGCAGCTGATGTCGCGCAAGCAGCGCGCGGCCAAGCTGCTGACCGGGGACATCGGGCTGACCGGGCTGGATGCGCTGACGGAGGGCGAAGGCGGCTTTGAGGAGGCGCTGCTGGAGGCGATCGGGCGGGACGAGACGCTGCTCGATCCGACGCGGCTGTTCACGGCGGAGGCG
>CAZZJW010000129.1:0-3245 GCA_964654755.1 uncultured Pleurocapsa sp.
AATATGTTTGCTATCATACCAGACAAGGCAAATGGCATATACTACCTGCAGGGAGAGTTCATCTGCCCCAAAGACGGAGTATTGATGTATTTGCATGATGTATTTGAGCCGAAACGAGTCGCCGGTACATTTGCGGAGTTTCTCGATGCGGTACTCGAAGATGCGCGAGCCTACCTGGAACAGCGACCTGGCTGGAAGTATCTGGATGATGGCCTGTACGGGGCGTGAGTCCTGATACCACCTGCACGACGACGCTGCCCGCCCGCGCGTTTTCCCACTGCGGCAAGCGGTTCGGGTCGCGCGGACGGCGCTTCCCCAGCCGGGCCGCCTCTTCATCAGTGAAGCATTCCTCGGTTGTGCGCGCTGGGCCCGCCGCTGCCGTGATTTGCATTCGCATGGCACGGTCAGCCACAATCGGCGCATCTGCGCCTGCTTTCGACAAGGAGCCGTCCGTGCTGCACAAAGCTGTCTACACCACCGAGCGAGGGCTCTTCCATCAGCAGCGCGCGCTCAGCGGCGCGCCTGACGCACTCAGCATCACCATGCTGCGCCAGCCCGACCGCGAGACGCTGAAGGCCGCGCTGGCCGATGCCGTCTACCTCATCTCCGAACGCGTCGGGGTGATCGATGCCGATATGATCGCCAGTGCCCCGCAGCTCCGGCTGATCCTGCGCCTGGGGTCCATGACGCATGACATCGACATCGCCGCGGCGGATGCGGCAGGGGTCGTCGTCTGCCGCTATCCGGACCCCGGCACGATCGCGGTGGCCGAGCACATCCTCCTGCAGATCCTCGTGCTGCTCAAGAACCTGCACGACGTCGAGCGCATCGCGCTGGAAGCGCAGCCCATCTGGGGCGAGAGCCGCAGGGTGGACGAGGACACCTTCGCCTACAACTGGTCGGGACGCGAGGGGATCGGCACGCTCAACGGCGCGACGGTCGGCATTCTGGGCATGGGTGAGATCGGGGCGGAGGTGGCGCGCCGGCTGGTTGGCTGGGATTGCAGCGTGCTCTACAACAAGCGCCGCCGTCTGCCGGAACGCGTCGAGCGCGAGCTGCGCATCGACTATGCCGATGAGGCGGCGCTGCTGGCGCACAGCGATGTCATCGTCTGCCTGCTGCCCTATCTGCCCGATACCGTCCACTTCGTCAATGCCGAACGCATCGCGCGCATGAAGCCGGGGGCGATCGTGGTGAGCTGCGGCAGCGGCGGCACGCTGGATGAAGCGGCGCTGGCCCAGGCGCTGACGGCGGGCCGTCTGGCGGGAGTCGCCATCGACAGCCACGAGTGGGAGCCGCTCAGCGAGGCGCATACGCCGCTGCTGGCGCTGGCGCGCGCCGGGCGGAACGTCCTGCTCACCCCGCACACGGCGGCAGGCGGCGGCGCGGCGCGGGCTGATGACCGCATTCGCGCCCGCGAGTATGAGAACATCCGCCGCCATCTGCGCGGAGAGCCAGTCCTGCACCGCCTGTCGCAGGCCTGAACCGCCTGACGTCAGCACAGCAGATTGAGGAATCCCTTGTTGCTCATCTGCGTTATTTTTGGTAACAATTCATAGCAGTGCATATCAGCACACCGCATCATACCAATCGGGGCTGCACCCGCCGTGTTCCGCGTCCTGCGTGGTGCAGTCCTGCGATATCGGCATAGCCTGTAAGCGAGACTGTCAGACGAGGAAAGACCATGACTTCTCTCAAGGGTGAGAGTCCGGCATTTCGGGCGCAGGTGCGGCAGCGCATCGCCTGGCTTCGCGAGCAGACGCTCGACACCGTCGTCGGCGAGACCATCCGCGCGCTGCAGGAGGGCATTGACGAGGACGTGCTGTGGGCGGCGGGCGCGCTAACCTCCTGCCGCTATATCAAGAACGAGGCGCACAACCTGCTCGGCTTCGTCTCGCACGCCATGATCGGCTGCGAGGATGCGCGCGCGCTGGCGCACGGTCAGCCCCGCGAGACGCGCTGGCTGCTGCTGGCGCAAACGATGCAGCAGGTGGTGTTCGACCTGTACGATCCCGCCGTGTCGCCATACGAACTGCTGCCCGCCCGCCCCTTCAGCACCGGCCCCGCCGCCGACGATATCCACTGGATGCGGCTCGACGTGCGCATGGGCGAGTATCTGCGCGCCGATGCCCGCATGGTGCATCTGGAGCAGGTCATTCCGCGCGCGGCGCTGATCGATCTGATGCTGGACATCGGCCTGGAAGGCATCGTCAGCGATGACCACACGCTGATCTCGCCGCAGCTCTGCCTGGGCATGATCCACGAGGTGGTGGGCTGGGAGTTCGGCTGGGAGATGCTGCGGGCGACCCTGCGCTACAACGCCAGCTTCCACCGCGACTTCCGGTACTACGACCGCGCCGTCGAGCTGATGAAGCAGTACGGGCTGGAGGACGGCGCTTCCGGCACGGAGCTGCATCTCGACCGCGTGGAATCGCTGCGCAGGCGTTTCCACGCCGCCGCGCCGCACGACCGGCCGGAGATCGTGGCCAGGGCGATGGCTGAGGACGGCGTTTCCCCTGCCACGGTGCTGGCGGCGGTGACGCTGACGGCGGCGGATATGTACCTGATGGCAGCGCCGGTGCCGCATGACGACTTTGACGCCGTCAGCCGCGAAGTCGCGCCGATCCATATCGGCACCAGTACGAATGCCATGCGCAAGATCCTGCCGATGATGTCGCCGCGCACGCAGGTGCTGTGCGCGATCCAGGGCGGCAGCCTGCTCGAACGGGGACCGAGCGTGCTGAATGAGAAGTTCGAGTTTGTGCCGTTCGTCCCGTCCAGCGCCTATCCCCACGCGGCGGATGTCGCGGCGCTGGCGGGCTGCACACCTGAAATGCTGCTCTCGCGCCTGCGCTCAGCCCTGACCGCGCACGACTATGGCGTGGCGACGGCGGCGGTGCGCGTGTACGCCGACCAGGGCGCGGATGCCGAAGCGATGATCGCGCTGCTGACTGAGGTCGCCTGCACCGATGATGGCACGCTGCTGCACAACTTCAAGCACCTGTACGCCATGGTAATGGAGTTTCGCGGGTCCACGCACCCTGACCGCTGGAATTATCTGATCGCGGCGGCGCGCTGGATCGCCTGGTACGCGGGCAAGAATACGCGCACCCACCGCCTGGCGACCGAAGCGATGGGGAACGCGCTGCAGTTGGCATGACGGCATGCGCCGCGCCGCGCGCCGCGCGCACAGCCTGAAGGAAACCGACGAGCGTTCATCGTGTGTGCATTGTGTGTGCACTCTC
>CAZZJW010000130.1:0-3150 GCA_964654755.1 uncultured Pleurocapsa sp.
GCGCCGAGCAAGTGCAGCGTGCCCGTGCCGTAGAGTGCCAGCGCCAGCCACACGGTATCGCGGCGGCCTGCGCGCAGCAGGCTCCACCACGCGCCGGCGCCAAGTGCGAGCAGCGTTGCACCTGTGAGGATCTGCGCCTGCACGCGTTCCTGCAGCGGCTGTGCCTGTTCGAGATGCGGCGGGGGCGGCGGCGCTGCCTGAACCGATGGCTGGAAGTCCACGACAGTGTCAAAGGCGCCCGGCCTCTGGATGGTAGCGCGAACACGCCATCTCCCTGGCGTGCTAAGGTTCGCACCTTCCGCCAGATAGAGGCCATTGTTTGAGCTTTGCGCTCTCAGCTCACTGACTCCCAGATCGGCGTCGAGATTGGTGAAACGAAGGCGGATGCGGCTGGCGTTCGTGATGGGCTGCCCATCAGCATCGTACAGCGTGACGGTGAAGGCGTTGTTTCCGACGTATCCCGGCGCAATCTCGAGATGCACCATCTCCATTCCGGCGGTCGCCATGCCGAAGTAGGGTGCGCGCTGCCCGGCCACAGGCGGGACGGCGGACGCCAGCAGCACATCCCGGGCAGGCTGCGAAGCCGTCAGAAAGGCGGCGGCAGCGAACAGCGCCGCACCGAGCGCCAGTTCCGCGCAGACCAGAACGCGCAGCCTGCCGATCCATACGATGCTGCCGGCGCGCAGGCAGCGCATGGTGAAGAGCGTGTTGAAGGCGGCCAGCCCCAGCAGCGCTGCCAGTAGTGCCAGCTTGACGAGCAGCGCCTGGCCGTACGCAGTGCTTGTGAGCGCATCAGGCGAGCCCACGTGCAGCCAGCCTGCGTACAGCCCGGTGACGATTAGCCCTGCTACAGCGAAACGCAGCACGATCGAGAACTGTGCCAGGCGCTGACCATGCTGCAGGGTCGCGGCGCTGCCATCCTTTCCGGTACGCAGCTCGCGGGTATGTGATGCGAGCAGCGCGGCCAATCCGCCTATCCACAGCGCGGACAGGATAAGGTGCAGAAATGCTGCGGCCAGTGCGGCTGGCGCATCGAGCGTGCCACTGGCGTGGCTGAAGAGGGTGTACGTGCCCGCCAGCGCCAAACACAGGATCAGCGCCATGCGGTGCCAGCCGCGCGCCAGCGCAGCGGTCAGCGCGAGCAGAATTCCGCCGGCGATAGACCATAGCAGGCCGAAGCGCGAGCTGGTGAGCAGTGGCATGATCTGCGTGCTGTCGGCGGGCGTGACTGCGCTGAGCTGCAGTACGAATTGCAGCATCCAGCCAGCGGTCAGCAGCGCTACCCCGGCCCACGCGAGACGCGTGAGTAGGCTTTGAGGCGCGCCGAGCCAGCCGAAGGTGAGCGGGCCGATGGCGAGCGCGGTTCCGAGCAGGCGCACCCAGCGCATGATCACCGACGGTGCGCTGGCCGGCGCTGCTGCGGCGCCGGCCAGCGCACCACCCGATGGCGCAACGCCGATGCCGAAGGCATAACTTCCTTGGCTGGTGTGCCCGTCGGCAGCCGAGAGCGTACGCCAGACCACGGTGTACAGCCCGTTCGGCAGGGTGCCGGGCGTGAGTAGCAGGGTGGTTGGATCCGCCGGGTCGACGATGCTGTGTATTGTCGCGAGCGCCGCGCCTTCTGCATCGAGCAGTGTGATGCTGCTGCCGATGCGCTCCAGCGGCTCGCTGAAGCGAAGCTGGATTTGCGTTGGCGCCGCGTCGAGCGCCGCGTTCGGGGCGGGATCGGCGGAGATGAGGTTGGCGTGGGCGAGGGTTGGCTGGGCCAGCCGCAGCACGAGCAGTGTGAGGAGACCCAGCCACCACTTGCGCATGGGTTAGCTGCTCGCGCCGGTCAGCTCGGCAAGACGGGCTTCGAGGTCTGCGAGGCGGGCTTCCAGCGCGGCAATACGGCTGTCGATGCTGCCCACCGCGGGAAAGACGATGTCGCTGGCCGGATCGACGGTGCTGAAACCGCCGTCCGCCGAGTCCCAGGTTTCGTCGACAGCGGTATCGCCGATGGTACCGGTGACGTGAAATGCGTAGTCGCCAGGCAGCGTCGGGATGAGCTCGGCGATGTAGTGGCCGGTTTCCCCCCATGCCGGACGGAAAGTCACGGTGGTGGTTTGGTCGCCGAAACGAACCTCCGCACGCAGGTCAACGGCGATATCTTCCGGGAATGCTGCGTCTTCTGCGCCGCCGTGCGCGTGAATGTAGATCTCAGGACCGTTCATGACACCGGCGATGGCAGGCTCGGACCGCCAGCCGAAGTGCAGCTCGAACGCTCCGACTTCCCGGCCCTCATGAGCGGCAGCAGACAGCGCCATTAGCAGCAGTGCGGCGAATGTGATGAGAATGGTACGGACGCGCATGATGAGTACTCCCTGGGTTTGCAATCGGATGGAAGCGCAACACACAACGGCTCAGCCGCCGCTGTGACAGTGCCCGGGCAGGTGGCCGTCTTGAAGGAACTGGCGAACGGCATCGAAGCTGAGGATATCGCCACCGAAGCCGCGCTGAAACTGAGCTGCATCACGCGCGCTGGCAAAGCACAGCACGCCGGGCAGGCAGCATGGCGCGATCTCGGAATTGACGAGGTAGACCGCCTGACGCATGTTAACCATGCGTCCGTAAAGGAAATCGCTGGCCAGGCTGATCACGTCGGGGCCAAGCTGTTCGAGCATGAGCACGCCGCAATGCGGGCAGCATGCGCTGTGCACGGATTCGCCGCGCTGCAGGATGACGCGCGTGCGCTCGGGCAGGCTGCCGCCGCACAGCCGGCAGATGGTGGTCACTGCTTCTGCGCTGCGCTCGCGGGGAAGGCGCACGCTGCCGTGCGCTTTCTCTGCCATCCCCTCACGCACAAGCTGGTCCAGGTCCCGATGCACGGTCATCAGCGACACACCGAGGCGCTCGACGATCTGATCGATCTGCATCAGGTGCTCAGCACGCAGCCAGTCGAGGATCTGGGCCTGCCGCAGTCCCGGCGAGGTATTGGGCATGAGATGTCCTGATATGAAATGAGATACATATCAAAATATAGCGTCAATGTGGTGCGCTGTCAAGGATGGCAGCGAAGTGCGATGGTGAAGCGGTGTTCGGATCAGATAATAACAACAGGAGCGCGTCTGCGCCCCTGTGTTCGTGTGAGGTTGGATCGGGGGTCAGCCC
>CAZZJW010000131.1:0-2927 GCA_964654755.1 uncultured Pleurocapsa sp.
CGCCGGCGATGACCTCGTCCTGCGCCTCCAGCGCCAGCGGCGTGGGGGTGGCGTCCGCCGGGCGCCTCACCCCAGCTCGTACACCTTCAGCACCTCGTCGCCGTAGTGGTTGATCACCTTGACCGCGATCCGGCCCGACTGTGGCGGTGCAAAGGGCAGGCTGCGCGTGCTGTACAGCGCCGCCCACGCGCTCTCGTCGATCTCCGCCTTCAGCGCCTTCTTCAGGTTGTCGTAGGCGTCCTCCTGCCCCAGGAAGTACGCCTGGCGCACGAAGAAGCTCTCGCTGTCGTAGTCGGTGTCGATGAACCAGCACGCGATGTGGTCGGTGGAGCTGCTGCGCACCTGGCTGCTCGTCGGGTCGTAGATGTCGAGACCGTTGATCTCCACCACCAGCCGGCCATCGGGCTGCGTCTCGACGGTCAGGTCGGGTTCGCCGAAGATCATGAACAGGTTGGCGCTGGCCGTCTGCTTGAGCACATCGCCCATCATCAGATCGCTGTTCATGCGCACGATCTGCACATCCAGGCTGCCGTAGCGCTTCGCCTCCTCGTTCACCGCCGGGTCGAATGCGAAGCCGCAGATCAGCAGCAGGTCCGCGCCCAGGCCCCGGACCGCCTCCTTGGCCGCTTCCTGGATCTGGCGCATGCCGACCGTGCCATGCTCGCTGCCGATGCTCACCAGCACCGTGCGTTCGCTGCCGTCGGCGTCCTGATACGTGCCGCGCGCGTGCAGCCAGACGCTGGCGAACGGCTCCAGCGTGGCGAACTTCAGGCGTTCGCCGCGCCGGGTGTTCTGCACGCCGGCAATGCGCAGGTTCTCGATCACCATATGCTCGTAGCGGCCGATGCTGGCGATATCGCGCTGCGCCGCCTTGTCGCTGGTCTCCGGGTCGAGGATGCGGTGCGGGGAGAGCGTCTCGACGGTGAACGGGCCGGCCACGCGCACCCTGCGCTTGTCCTCGTACGGCCGGTCGAACAGCGTCTCGCGGGTGCTGTTGCGGCTGATGCTGGCGTCGATCTGGCGCTGGCGTTCGCGGCGCAGCCCGGCGTAGCGCTCCAGCAGCGCGGCGGCTTGCGGCGGCGCGCCGGCGGCCGGCTGGCGCGGGAGCTGCCATTCCTCCGTGCCGCAGCCCAGCAGGGCGTCGATCTCGGCGCGCAGCGGGGCCAGCTCGGCCTCGAAGCCGTCGTAGATCGTGTCGATCTCCTCGTTGTTGGCGATGTCGCGCAGGGTGATGTGCGGCACGCGCTCGTACACGAAGCCCTGGCGCACGTCGTGCGTGTGCGGGCGCGGCGGCTGGTACTGCCCGCTGACCTCCTGCTCCCTGGCGGCGCCTTCAGGCGAGTCGGCCAGCAGGTAGAAGGGGTAGCGCGCGGCCATCAGGCGGGTGCGGGCCAGCGCCAGGGCCACGCGGGAGGTGTCGACGGTGATCCAGCGCCGGCCCCACTGCTCCGCGACGTAAGCGGTGGTGCCGCTGCCCATGGTCGGGTCGAGCACCAGGTCGCCGGGGTCGGTGGTCATGAGTAGGCAACGCTCGATGACTTTTGTATTAGTTTGTACGACGTATATCTTGTCGCGCATGAAGCCGCTTGCGGTGTCGGTCCATAGTGCGGTAATTGGAACTGCTTTGAAGTCATTCAGATATCTAATGTAGAGCAGCACCTCACTCGAAGGAAATAGCCGATCGGCTTTCTTTAGCCTTTCAGTTCCAGATGAGGTTGTTGTCCAACCGCGATTCCCACCTGGAAGGAAAGTGCGGCCGGAGACGTAGATGGGAAAGTACATAGCGGAACCAGGCCCGGCAGCACGACCTTGGCGCTGAGAAGTTAAGTCACCAAGCATGAGAACACGAAGAGTCGAGTCGATGTGTTCGGGGCTGGCTCGTTCAGCAGCAGTCATGGATCGCCGTTGAAACTGAGCATCCTCTACATAGCGATATCCTGTGCCTCCTTGAGCAAGAGCTTCTTTTTCTAAGTACATATTGTGGAACTTGGTAAAGCGAACATCTTTCCCATACCACAGTAAGTAGTCGGAGGGGTTTGCGAGACGCTCTGATGTCTGGCTCGTGGTTGTTGAAAATGTGATCTGCGAGCAAATATTCTCACTCCCGAACACCTCATCGAGCAGGCAGCGCACGAGATGCACGTTCTCGTCGCCGATCTGCACGAAGATGCTGCCGCTCTCCGTCAGCAGCTCGCGCGCCACCGTCAGCCGGTCGCGCAGGTACGTCAGGTAGCTGTGGATGCCGTACTCCCACGTGTCGCGGAAGGCGCGCACCTGCTCTGGCTGGCGCACCAGGTCTTCCGCCTTGCCATCCTTCACATCGCGCTTGCGCGTGCTCACCTGCCAGTTGCTGCCGAACTTGATGCCGTAGGGCGGGTCGAGATAGATCATCTGCACCTGCCCCTTCAGCCCCTCCTTCTCCGCCAGCGAATTCATCACCAGCAGCGAATCGCCCAGGATCATGCGGTTGGTCCAGTGCTGGCGGTGCTGGTAGAACTCGATCTTCTGCTCGAAGTCGATGCCGTTGAAGTCGCTGAACAGGTTGAGCTGCACCTCGCCCCCGGCTGCCGCGCCGGCCCCGGCGTGCCTGCGCACCGCCTCGATGATGGCCTGCGGCTGGATCTTCTCCTGGATGTAGATCGGCACGGTCAGCACGCGCAGATCGTCGGCATCCTGGGCATCCTTGCCCTTCCACACCAGCTGCGGATCGAGCGAAGGATCGCGCGGGTAGCGCACGGGATAGGGGTTGATCTCGCTGTCGCCGACGAAATCGCGCAGCTCGCTGGTGGGAATGTTGACGCGCTCGTCCTGGTGGCGCAGCGCATCGACTTCGGTCGTCTTCGGGGCAGCAGGTCGGCGTCCACGGGGCATGATCAGCGGTTCTCCGTCATCATCATCTGATTGAGCTGGCGGCGGATGCTGGTGAC
>CAZZJW010000132.1:0-2897 GCA_964654755.1 uncultured Pleurocapsa sp.
GTTTAGGGGCTATCCCTCATGCCTGCGCCTTCCGTTTGTGCGAAACTCCTCTCAAACACGGCCAAAAGCACAAAGCGCACTGTGCTTTCCCGTGCTGAATTGTGATAACATTATAATCTATGCAATTCTTTGTACTTATGAGCCCGCATTTCATGCATCGCGCTCATTCATCAGAGAAGGAGCTTGTCCTTGCCAGCAATTAAACTGGATTTGCGTCTCGACAGCCCGGCCTTCCTCGCCGGGGCAGACAAAAGCAAGCCGGAGTTCCGTGCTGCCTCCGTGCGCGGTCAGCTTCGCTACTGGGCGCGAGCGCTCGCCGGGGCCCAGGTGCCGGGCGACCTCAAGCGTCTGTGGCAGGCGGAGAGCGCCGCCTTCGGCTCCACCGGTCAGGGCGCGCCCGTCATGGTGCGCATCGCACCGCTCTTCCCTGTCAGGACGGAAAAGGCGCCGATGCTGCCCCATCGTCATAACGAAGGGCGGCAAACGCTAACCGATGCCATCGCCGATGAACAGAAGTTCCGGATCGTCTGCCAGACGCGCCCTGCGGTCGCACTGCCCCCGCTCTTCGAACAGGCGCTGATGGCCTGGCTGCTCTTCGGCGGCTTTGGCCGGCGCTCACGCCGCATGTTCGGCAGCCCGGGCGTTCACAAGGCCACCGGCTTCAGCGAGGGTCTGCAGGCGTTCGCCGGGCCCTGGCAGACCATCGACGACTACCGCAGTGCGGCAAAGGCGCTGCTGCAGAGCGCGATCGCCGGCCCGCCCGCCAGCCCGCCCGCGCCCAGATTTCCGACGCTGCACCCGAAGTACAGCCATGTCCTCATCGGCGCAAATGCGTTCGATGATGCGGCAGAGGCCAATCGCGAGCTCTTCGGGCTGCTTCGGGGCAAGTACCGTGAGCACGCGGAAAAGTGCTTCGGCAGAGCGATGGGCGGCCGCCGCGCTTCGCCGCTCATCGCGCAGGTGCGCAAGATCGGGGGCTCGCATCGGGTGGTGCTCACCTATCTGCTCACCGAGGATCTCGTTCGCCACAAGGAGATCGTGAACGCCTTCATGAAGGATGCTGCGGCCGCGTTCAAGGCCGAAACCGTGTGGGGAGGCGAATTCCAATGACCGGGCATCTCTTCCTGTTTCAGATCGGCCCGGTGCAGGCCTTCATCGTTCAGGCGCGGCGCACGCAGGATCTGTACGTCGGCAGCCGCATGCTGAGCGAGCTGGCCGCTGCCGGGGTACGTGCCGCAGCTGCCCTGCCCGGCCACAAGCCGGTCTTCCCGATGCCGGGGCCGTCCGGCGCACTGCCGGCCAGCGTGCCGCACCGCTTCGCCTTCGTCAGCAGCGCAGAACCGCAGGCGGGCGCACGCACCGTGCGCGAGGCCGTTGAGCGCGAATGGCGCGAACGCTTCGTCGAGCCCGTGCGGCGCTGGCTGCGCCAGCAGATCGGCGGTGGCGCGTGGGAAAGCGAGTATGACGCGCAGGCCAACTCCTGGCTGGAGTTCAACTGGGCGGCCGTGCCCTACGCTGGCGCGCACAACGCAATATACGGCGCAGCCAGTGCGGCGCTGGCCGCCCGCCGCCTCTCGCGTCAGTTCCGCCAGCCCGAAGGCAGCGGCCCCGTGTGCACCCTCACCGGCGCGCAGCCGGCGCTCTCCATCGACTGGGCCCGGCTGAGTGAACGCATGAACGATCCACGCCAGATCGTGCTGCGCGCCGCCGAACGCCTGAGCGCGATCGCCCTCATCAAGCGCTTCGCCGGGCGTGACGGCGCAGACTGCGGGCTGGGGGATGCAGGCTTCCCCTCCACCGACGAGATCGCCGGTGTGCCACCGCACGACCCGCGCGATGGCAAGCAGGTGAGCGGCTATCTGGCCGTGCTGCACATGGATGGCGACAGGATGGGCACGAGGCTCTCGCAGCTCACGACGCTGGAAGCGCATCAGCAGTTCTCGCGCCGCCTGGCCGAATTCGCCGACAAATACGTGCCGCAAATCGTCGGCCGGCACGCCCGCGCACGACTCGTGTACGCCGGCGGTGATGATGTGCTGGCGCTCGTCCCACTCGCCAGCGCGCTTCAGCTTGCCGATGCGCTGCGCACAGCCTTCAGCGAGGTGACCGGCGGCATGACCGCCAGCGTAGGCGTGGCCATCACCCCGCACGACCTGCCGCTGGATATCGCGCTGGAGACCGCGCGCGAAGCAGAGCGCCATGCCAAGGATGACGTTGGCCGCGACGCGATCGTGGTCACCGAAGCACATGGCAGCGGGCAGATGCGCACCGCCGAGGCGAAATGGGTCAGCAGCAATGGCGTGAATATCGCCCAGCTGATGGCGGAGATGCAGGCACACTTCAGCGCGCGCAGGATCAGCGGCGGCTTCGCCTACGATGTCGGCGCTCTGGCGCACGACCTGTCTGGCGGGCCGCAGGGCGCACATGGCCTGGACAGCAGCGCCTGGGCCAGCCTGCGCCTGGGCCAACTGCGGCGGCTGCTCTCGCGGCGGCTGGACGATGACGTCCCGGAGAGCGAACGCGCCGGCCTGCTGGCCCTGGCGGATACACTTGCGATGCTGGGCGATAGCAGCAGCTGGCTCAGCCTGACCAACTGGCTGATCCTGGCGCGCTTTCTGGCGCAGGGCTCAAGGAAGGAGAAGTAGACCGTGCACTGGTTGAGTATCGAAGCCACCGACGTGTGGATGTTCCGCGACAGCAAGCCGTTCAGCGCAGGCCAGAACTTCGTCGCCCGCAGTATGTTTCCGCCCAGCCCGCAGACTATGCAGGGCATCCTGCGCAGCGCCTATCTCGAAACGCAGGGCGTGGACTGGCGCGCCTACGCCAGCGGCCGCGAACGCAAGGAAGTGTACGACGCCGTTGGCGACGCCAGCACGCTCGGTCAGCTTCGCCTGCAC
>CAZZJW010000133.1:0-2894 GCA_964654755.1 uncultured Pleurocapsa sp.
GGCGCCGGCGGGCGTGTGAGCGCCGGGCCTCGCGCTCAGCAGCAGCACCGCCGCGGAGCAGGGCCGCATCTCGGATGTGATGGCTGCGTCTAGCGAGCTTCTGCCCAATCCCGCGCGAGCAATTCCGCCTGCTCCAGCACCAGATCCGCGGCGCCATCCTGCAGGTCGGGAGGATAGCCATACTGGCGCAGAATACGCTTGACGATGACGCGAATTTTTGCCCGCGCACTCTGCTTTACTGACCAGTCGATGCTCACGTTCGATCGCACCACACGCAGTAGTTCCAGAGCGATTGCCGCGAGCTGAACATCACCCATCACCTGGCGTGCGCTTTCGTTCTGTGCCAGCGCATCATAGAACGCCAGCTCATCGGCATTCAGTCCGAGATCCTCTCCGCGCTGATCTGCATCACGGACCTCTCTGGCAATTACAATCAGCTCACTGATGACCTGCGCTGCGTCAATCGCGCGGTTCTGATACCGACGAATGGACTTCTCCAGCATCTCCGCAAAAGAGCGCGCCTGCACTGCATTCCGTTTCGTTTTTGACCTGATCTCATCCGTGAGCAGCTTGCGAAGCAGCTCAAGAGCGAGATTGCGCTGCGGCAAATTGCGGACATCCTCCAGAAACTCGTCGGAGAGAATAGCCAGATTGGGCGACTTCAGCCCTGCCGCATCCAGGATATCGATCACGTCGGGCGCAGCCACCGCCTGCGAAACCAGCTGCTTGATGGCGCCGTCAATCTCGTCCTGCGTGCGCCCCTCAGACACTGTCGTCTTGGCAATTGCCGCACGCACAGCCTGAAAGAATGCAATGTCCTCTCGCAGCGCCAGCGCGCGCTCATCCGGTACGGCCAGCGCAAATGCTTTGCTGACGCGTATCACCGCGTCCATGAAGCGTTTCCTGCCCTCGTGCTGCCCGAGCACATGATCCATAGCAGCCGGAATGAGCGAGACGCGTTCCGCGGGTGTGCCCTGCATGAACCGGCTGTAGTCGAACCGATGGAAGAACGCCCGCGCGACGTCATGCGCGCTGAGCAGCGTGATCACCGCTTCTTCCACGTCAATGGTCGGGCGATCGCTGCCGCTGGTAGTGTATGCAGTCACTGCGCGCTGCAGATCTGCCGCGATCCCCAGGTAGTCCACCACCAGCCCGCCCGGCTTGTCACGGAAAACGCGGTTGACGCGCGCGATGGCCTGCATGAGGCCATGACCGCGCATCGGCTTGTCGATGTACAGCGTATGCAGCGGCGGCGCGTCAAAGCCGGTCAGCCACATATCACGCACGATCACCAGCCGAAGCGGATCATCGGGATTGCGGAACCGTTCAGCCAGCGCCTTGCGGCGCGGTTTGTTGCGCGAATGCGGCTGATAATGCGCCGGGTCGCTGGCGCTGGCCGTCATGATGACCTTCAGCGCGCCTGCGTCATCCTGGCTGCTGTGCCACTCCGGGCGCAGACGGATGATCTGATCGTACAGATCGACCGCGATCCGCCGGCTCATGCAAACGATCATCCCCTTACCATCGAGAGCCTTCAGCCGTTCCTCAAAATGGGCCACGATATCGGCGGCGACCTGAGCCAGCCGTTCCGAGGTGCCCACCATCGCTTCCAGCTGCGCCCATTTCGTGCGGTACCGATCCTTGACGGACTCCTCTTCGCCCTCGGTGATCTCCTCGAACTGCGGATCAATCTGCGGGCGCAGCTCCTCGCGTAGTTTCAGCCGCGCGAGGCGGGCCTCGTAGTAGATCGGCACCGTCGCGCCATCGGCCACCGCGCGCTGGATGTCATAGATGTCGATGTAGTCCCCGAAGACCTGCCGGGTGTTGACATCGGCCGTTTCGACTGGCGTGCCTGTGAAGCCGATGAATGCGGCATTCGGCAGCGCATCGCGCACATACTTGGCGAACCCGTAGCTGACGGCCCCGCTGGCGCTGCTGCGCGCCTCAAAGCCATACTGGCTGCGATGCGCTTCGTCGGCGATGAAGACGATGTTCCGCCGCTCGGAGAGCAGCGGATAGGCGGCCTGCATCTCATCCGGCGCGAACTTCTGAATGGTGGTGAACACCACGCCGCCGGAAGCGACGCGCAGCAGATCGCGCAGGTGGTCGCGGCTGCCCGCCTGCACGGGCGTCTGCCGCAGCAGGTCGCTGCCCGCTGCGAACGTGCCGAACAGCTGATCGTCCAGATCGTTGCGGTCGGTCAGCATCACCAGCGTGGGGTTCTCCAGCGCGGGATGCTGAATCACCTTTCCGGCGTAGAACAGCATCGACAGGCTCTTGCCGCTGCCCTGCGTGTGCCACACCACGCCGACGCGCCCGCTGCCCTGTGTGCGGGTCGCTTCGATCGTGCGTTCGACCGCCTTGTTGACAGCGTGGTACTGATGATACGCGGCAACCTTCTTGACGATGCGGGCGTCGTCCTGCTCGAACACGATGAACGAGCGCACCAGGTCGAGCAGAACCGGCGGCGCGAACACCCCCCGGATGAGCGTCTCCAGCCCGGTGGGGTGGGGGTCATGCGCCGCGCCATCCGTCGTGCGCCACGGCTTGAAGTGTTCCCAGCCCGCGCCGAGCACACCGAGGCGCGCCTCGATGCCATCCGAGATCGCCAGCAGCGCGTTGGTCGTGAACAGCGACGGGATGTCGTCGTAGTAGGTCTGGAACTGCTGCCATGCCTTGCGGACGGTGGCGTTTTCGTCGGCGGCATTCTTCAGCTCGATCACCACAAGCGGCAGCCCGTTCACAAACAGGATCACATCGGGCCGGCGGTTGGTCCTGGCGCGACTGGCCGCGTTGACATCGGTGATGGTGAACTGATTGACCGCGAGGAAGTCGTTGGCGCCCGGCGTGGCGTAATCGAGCAGGCGGGCCTTGTCGTGGCGGATGGCGCCCCC
>CAZZJW010000134.1:0-2839 GCA_964654755.1 uncultured Pleurocapsa sp.
CCGCGCTGGCGCTTGTAGGAGTCGGCATGTGCCAGCAGCTCGCGCGCGCTCTGGATGCCCGGCTCGTTGACCGTCCCCAGCATGGCCGCCAGCTCCTGTGCGCGCTGCTCGGCCTCGGTCAGCGGCAGGATCTCGGTGTGCGTGCGCCCGCCATCCACCCGCTTGCGCACGTGGAAGTGCCGGTCGGCGTAGCCCGCGAGCTGCGCCAGATGCGTGACCACCATCACCTGATGCTCCCCGGTCAGCTCCCACAGCTTTTCGCCCACCACTGAGCCGACACGCCCACCGATGCCCTGGTCGATTTCGTCGAAGATCAGCGTGGGCGTGTGATCGGCACGGGTGAGCACGCGCTTGAGCGCCAGCATGATGCGCGCGGCCTCCCCGCCCGAAGCGACGCGCGCCAGCGGCCGCAGCGGCTCGCCTGGATTGGCGCTCATCAGGAATTCGACCTGATCCACGCCGGTTTCGCTGAAGGCGTAGCGCCCACCGCCGATGTACGCCCCTGCCGGGTCCTCCTGCTGGACGATGGCGACCTCGAAGCGCGCGCTGGCCATGCGCAGATCGCCCAGTTCGGACACCACGCCGCTGCTGAGGTAGCGCGCCGCGGACTGCCGCCCCCGGCTGATGCGCTCTGACAGCTCGCCGATGTGATGCAGCAGCGCATCCTCCTGCTTCGCCAGCTCCTGCACGCGCTCCTCGCTGTGCTCCAGCGACTGCAGTTCTTCGCGCGCGCGCTCGGCGTAGGCGAGGATGGCGCCGATGTCGGCGGCGGAGTAGCGGCGCTTCATCTGCAGGATGAGCTCCAGCCGTTCCTCCACTTCCTCCAGCCGTTCCGGGCTGTACTCGACATGGTCGAGGTAGCGCCGCAGCGTGCCGGCGATTTCGTCGATCTGCTCGGCGATCAGTTCCAGCGACTCGCGGTCCTCGCGCCGCGCCGGGTCGATGGCCGCCAGCCGCGCCAGCACCCCGGCCGCCTGCATGATCTGGTCAACGGCGCCGCTTTGCTCCGGCGCATCGTCGCTGCCGTAGAGCAGGCTGACGGCGTCGGCGGCCAGCCGCGTGAGGGCCTCGCTGTTGCCCAGCCGGCTGCGTTCTGCGCGCAGCGCGTCGTCTTCGCCGGGCTGCAGCTCCGCCGCGTCGATCTCCTCGATCTCGTGGCGCAGTCGCTCGGCCCGCCGCCGCAGCGAGGCCTCGTCTTCCATCAGCCGGGTCATCTCGCGGCGCATATCATGCAGCCTGCCGACGACCACGCCCAGCGCCGCCCGCGCATCCATCAGCTCGGCATAACGGTCGAGCAGGTCGAGATGCGATGCCGGGCGCAGCAGCGAAAGATGCGCGCTCTGGCCGTGCACATCCACCAACCGTTCGCCGATCTCGCTGAGCACGTCGAGATTGACCGTGCTGCCATCCAGGCGCGCGGTCGAGCGGCCGTTGGCGCGGATTTCGCGGGTGATGGTCAGCTCCACCGCGACTTCCATCGGGTCGATCAGCTCCTCGCGCTGCAGCAGCGGCGAGATGGCCGCCTGCGCCCGCTCGTCCAGCGCGAACACGCCTTCGATCAGCGCGCGTTCGGCGCCGGCGCGCACGAACGACGGATCGGCCTTGCCGCCCAGCAGCAGCTCGACCGCGTCGATGATGATCGACTTGCCCGCGCCGGTCTCGCCGGTGATGACGTTCAGCCCGCGGCCAAAGCCCAGCTCAAGCTGGTCGATGATGGCGAAGTTCTGAATGCGTATCTCTTGCAGCATAAGCCCGAAGCCGCCTCTTCCGCCTGCGCGCAGGCTGCACTAGCGCCTGTTCCTGACTGCTTGTCGCTCATCCGCCGGCCCGTGCTCCCACACGTGGGAGATGAAGGGCGCTTCCGAGGCTCGCGCCGCGGCTGTGCGGGAGGGGGATGAGACGCGATCGATGTTCATGACCGCCGCTAGCGCCGCACGCGATAGCGCACATAGGCCGCGAAACCTGCCAGCGCCAGCAGTGCGAGCGGCGCCGCCTGGGTGAACATGCGCTGGAACACCACGTCCAGCGGCAGGCTGGTCACGCTGCCGCCGTGTATCTGCACCACCACCGCCATGAGCTGGGCGTAGTTGGCGATGAACACGCCGATCAGCCCGCCGCAGGCCACGCCCGCCGCCAGCGCTTCGCCGGTGTAACGCCCGCGCCGGCGTCGGATCAGCCGCGGCGGCAGATCGCTGATCAGCCCGCCCAGCGGCAGGCCGAGGATGAGCGCGAACAGGATCGGCAGCGCGAGCGCCGCGCTGATGCCGCCGGCGATGCCGGCCAGCACCCCGCTGACCGCGAACAGGATAGCGTAATCGGCGGGCGTGGCGGTGAAGAACACGCTCTCGATCTGGCGCACGCACTGCCTGCAGCGATAGCCGACGGGTGTGGGCACGGCACACTCGCTGCACATGTAGCGCTCGCATTTGTTGCAGCGTAGTTCGGTCTCGCGGGTGGGGTGCAGCGCGCAGAAGTGGGTGTCTGCGGGCTGTTCAGGGGTAGTGGCTGGTGTGGCGCTCATCGTGGCTCCGTACTCACGCGGGGTTCCAGGCGGTCAAGCAGCGAACGATAGAAGTAGGTCTTTTCGCGCAGGCGCACAAACCGGCTGACGAAGGCGCTGGCCTGCACGCGCACGCTGTCGCCCGGCAGCAGCATGGCGGCGTTCACGCCATCCACCGCCAGAAACGGCTCGGTGCGCGTCTCGCCGACATGGATTTCGACGATCGCGCCTTCCGGCAGCACCATCGGCCGGTCCAGGCTGAGATGTGGCGCGACGGGGACGAGCAGGATGCTGCGCAGCTCCGGCGGCAGGATCGGCCCGCCGCAGGCCAGCGCGTAG
>CAZZJW010000135.1:0-2622 GCA_964654755.1 uncultured Pleurocapsa sp.
GGACTCAGGCCGCCGCTCGCCGCAGGCGCCGGGGCAGCAGCCCCACCAGCAGCGCGCAGCCCAGCAGGATGATCGCGCCGCCGGCGAGCTGCACGGGCGAGAGTGCTTCGCCCAGGAACAGCGCGCCGATGCTGACCGCGACCAGCGTGACCACGAACTCCACGCTGATGGCGATCGTCGCGCCCAGCTCTGCCACCAGCCGGAAATACAGCACGTAGGCCAGTGAGCTGCACAGCCCCGCCAGCAGCAGCAGATAGAGCACATCCTCCACGCGTGGCGGCGCGGGGATGGGCACGAACAGCAGCAGCGGCAGCGACAGCGCCCCGCCGAAGAAGAATGCCCCGATCGTTTGCTCCCACGGGCCGACACTGCGCAGCGACCGGCGCAGGTAGTTGCTGCCGAAGGCCGCGCAGAATGCGCCGAACAGCGAGCTGGCGCAGCCCAGCACGAAATCTGCCGTGACGGGCGCTGCGGGGAAGCCGACCAGCAGCACGATGCCGCCGAAGCTGAGCGCCAGCCCCAGCCGGCTCCACCGCGTGAGGCGTTCAGTGCCCAGCACGCGGCCGATGAGCATCGAGAACAGCGGAATGGTGGCGACGAGGATGGCGGCCATGGCCGTGCCGATGCGGGGCGTGGCGAACGACAGCGCGATGAGCTGCCCAGCGACGGTGGTCGCACCGATTACGGCCAGCGGGAACCATCGTCCGCCGAAATGCAGTGTGCGGCGCGAGGCGCGCGCGATCACCAGCAGCAGTGCGCTGGCGGCGAACGCGCGCAGCGAGACCGCGCCGATCCACCCGAAGGCTTCCACCACGCGCAGCACCAGCACGAACGACGAGCCCCAGATCAGCGCCAGTGCGCAGTAGGCCACAATCTGGTTGCGATGCACGATGCGCTCCTGGGGCTTTTGCCGGGCGGGCGATGTCGGAAAACACAACCGCCTGACCATCTGGCCAGGCGGGGGGCTGCCTGCGGTGCGGCGGCGCTAGAAGCGCACGCGGTTGCTGCTGATGTTCGCGCCGGGCAGGGTGTTGAGGAACTCCTCGTTGGAGTCGGTCTGGCGCAGCGAGTTGAGCAGCTGCTCGGTCGCGCCGGCCGGCCCGATGTCCTCGTCCTCTGCCAGCTGCGTCCACATGCGGCGCAGGGTGAACACGCGCTGCAGCACATCCGGCCCCAGCAGCAGTTCCTCGCGGCGGGTGGACGACTGCTCGATGTCGAAGGCGGGGAAGGTGCGGCGTTCCTGCAGCCGGCGGCTGAGGTGCAGCTCCATGTTGCCCGTGCCCTTGAACTCCTCGTAGATGCCGTCATCCATCTTGCTGCCGGTGTTGACCAGGCAGGTGGCGACGATGGTCAGGCTGCCGCCCTCCTCGACGTTACGCGCCGCGCCGAACAGCCGCTTGGGCGGATGAATGGCGGACGGATCGAGGCCGCCGGTGAGCGTGCGGCCGCTGGGCGGGACCACCAGATTGTAGGCGCGGGTGAGGCGGGTGATGCTGTCGAGCATGATCACCACGTCGCGGCCAATCTCGACCATGCGCTTGGCGCGGTTAAGCGCCATCTCCGCCACGCGCACGTGGTGCTGCACCGGATCGTCGAAGGTCGAGGCGATCACCTCGGCATCGACGGAGCGGTCCATGTCGGTCACTTCCTCAGGGCGCTCGCCGATCAGCACGACCATCAGATGCACATCCGGGTAGTTGGTGCTGATGGCGTTGGCGATTTCCTTGAGTACGGTGGTCTTGCCTGCCTTGGCGGGCGAGACGATCAGCCCGCGCTGGCCGCGCCCGATCGGCGCGATCAGGTTGAGCAGGCGTGTGCTGAGGATGCGCGGGTTGGTCTCCAGATCGAAGCGGGTGAGCGGGAAGATCGGGGTCAGTTCCTCGAAGTTGCGGCGGTCTTTCGCCTGCTCCGGGTTCTGGCCGTTGACCGACTCCACGCGCAGCAGGCCGTAGTATTTCTCGTTGTCCTTGGGCGCGCGCACCTGGCCGATGACCATGTCACCGGTGCGCAGGCAGAAGCGCTTGATCTGCGTCTGGCTGACGTAGATGTCTTCCGGGCCGGGCAGGTACTTTTCTGCGCGCAGAAAGCCGATGCCATCATCGACGATTTCCAGCACACCGCCGCGCAGCTTGTAGCCCTGCTTCTCGGCGTTATCGCGCAGGATCGCCAGCATCAGATCCTGCTTCTTCAGGCGGCTGAAGCCGGTGATGCTGGCGTCACGGGCCATCTGACGCAGGTCTTCGAGCGTGCGCTTATCGAGTTGTACGATATCCATAGGATCGCTATCCGGAGAGGAGAATAAGCTTGGGAATGCCCTGCTGTACAGAATGCAGTGTTTCAGGGCGAAGGGAGCGACGTGCTGCTGACAAGAAAGGCTGAACAGTAAGAACAACGTTGCCGGGTAGCAACTTCATAAAGCATAGCACAAGTTAATCGTGTCGTCAAATACTATTCCTGCCCGCAGGCAATCTGGCGTGTTTTCCCGTCTGAAGCGGCCGGGGCGGCTGCCGCGATGGCGCAACCGCAGCGGCGGTTCGCACGGCGTGGATACGCTCGATCACGACAGCTCGGCGCAAGCATAACAGCAGATGAGAATGTAACGCGGCGGAAGCGCCTCTTGTT
>CAZZJW010000136.1:0-2617 GCA_964654755.1 uncultured Pleurocapsa sp.
GCCGGTGCTGACGTTTGAGACTGAACCGGCCAGCGAGGGTGAGGCGTAGGGCAGCGGTACTGCCCGCGGCAGCAGGATGTGCTGAGATGATGAGCATTCCTCCAACTCCCACGCCGACGTTCACGCCGCCTGCCACCGCCACGCCGCCGGGGCGGTGATCTGTCAGACCATGACTACTGCGCTGCACGGGCTGTGCTTCTGGTGGATCAGCACTGACACACCCTACAGCGCAGAGCGCATGGCGGAGATGTTCCACGCGCTCATCAAGCCGCTGGAGGCGCGCACGCTCACACCGCGGCGTCCAGTCGGCGCACCCAGCGCCGCAGGAAGAACCACGTGACGAGCACGGCGACGGCCGTCACGACGTGCCGCGCGATGATCGCCGCCGCCCCACCCTGTGACACGACCAGCAGCGCATCTCCGATCGGCATGATGACCGCGACCAGCGCGAAGAGCGGCAGCACCCTCCACTGCGCCCGCGCGATCAGCACCAGCCCGAACAACGCGATGAACAGCGTGCGGATGGCATAGACGATCACAAACGCCGTGTCCGAGCTGTTGGTCAGCGGTGCGCCGAAATTGGCGGCGAAATCGGCTGGGTTCAGCAGCGCGCGCACCACGTTGCTGAGCAGAAAGGCGCTCAGCGCGAAGCTCATCCAGATGCCGGGAGAGCGCCACGGGGAAGGCGCGGCGGCGTTCGTCCTGCGGGCAGTATCCGTGCTGTTCATGGCCATACTCCTTGTCAGTTGAGATTGAAAAGACAATCCGGGGATCGGGCGAGCGCCGCCTGCTACGCCGGCTGGAGGGACAGCGCAGGCTGTCGCAGCTTCACCGTCACTGGCACGCCGTGCTTTGGCCGCAGCGTGATCAGTGGATCCATCTCAATGCGCGCGCCAGGCTGAAGCGCATAGCTGCCGGCGCTGGCCAGCATCGCCAGCACCAGCCGCGCCTCCATCATCGCGAAACTGTTGCCGATGCAGATACGCGGCCCGCCACCGAACGGGAAATAGGTATAGCGTGGAAGCGACTTCTCGAAGTCGTTCACCCACCGTTCGGGCCGGAAGCGCTCTGGTTCGGGGAAGCTGCTCGCCTGATGATGCATCACGTATGGGCTGATGTAGCACACTGCGCCCCGCGGGATGTGGTAGCCCTCGATCTGCACATCCTGCTGCGCCGCACGGCCATTGAGCACCCACGCCGGCGGATACAGCCGCAGCGCCTCCCGGATCACCTGCTCGGTGTAGGGCAGATTGGGCAGGTCTGCCAGCGTGGGCGCGCGCCCGGCCAGCACTGAATCGACCTCCGCCTGAAGTCGCGCCTCGGCCTCCGGATTCTGTGCCAGCAGGTAGCACGTCCACGCCAGCGCATTCGCGGTCGTCTCGTGGCCGGCGGCGAACAGCGTCACCACCTCATCGCGCACTTCCCGATCGGTCATCCCACCGCCGCGGGTCTCGTCCTGCGCCAGCAGCAGCATGGACAGCAGATCACCGTGATCCTCGCGCGATTTGCGCCGCGCCTCGATCAGCCCGATCAGCGCGCCATCCAGCCGGCGGACGACCGCGTCCAGCGCGCGGTTCTCCGCCAGCGGAAGCCATCTGGGCGGGACGAAGCCACGCGCGAACTGCATACCGCCGATGTGATTGAACGTCTCGATCGCTTCGGCGACATCGCGCATGTCCTCGCTGGACCCGAACAGCGTCTCCAGCACGATCTCGCGGGTCAGATCGGTCATGGCCGCATGCATGTCGATGCGCTGTCCGTCCCGCCATGCATCAATCGTGCGCGCAGTGAGCGTGACCATCACGTCGGCATACGCGGCGATGCGCCGGTGGTGAAAGGCCGGCTGCATCAGGCGGCGCTGGGTGGCGTGCTTCTCGCCCTCGCTCGTCAGCAGGCCTTCGCCCAGCACCCGGCCCATCACCTGATGATCCAGCACAGACTTGATGAACTTGTCAGCCTGCGCCACGAGGACCTGATGGATCAGCGCGGGGTGATTGAGCTGATAAGCCTGGTAGATCGCGAACCGGTAGCCGACGATATCACCGTGCTCCCGGGCGGCGCGCATCATGAAGCCGATACGATCGGCCTGAAACTGATTGACGACACCGAGAAACGGCAGCCCCTTCATGCTGGGAATCTGCGTCATGATCACCTCTTTTTCTGGACGCATCGATTTTTAATTGACATCATGTCCTGAAAAGACTAGACTGTCTGGTAACGACAGTCAACCAGCAAAATGGCCTCTATGTCCATTACCAGACAAATGTCTACGAAACGCAAACCGGACCGCCGCATCGAACGGACGCGCGGGATGTTGGGCGATGCGCTGATCGCGCTGATCGAGGAGCGGGGTTACGACGACATCACCATTCAGGATATCGCCGACCGGGCGAATATCAGCCGGGCGACCTTCTACCTGCACTACCGCGACAAGGACGAGCTGCTGACGGACAGGCTGGCGGCAGTCTATGCAGAAATCGTCGAGTCGATGAACCTGACGCTTACGCTGGAGGACATGCGCTGGAACGGGCAGTCACCGGCGATCACCACGTTCACGCACACGCAGGCACATCGCAGGCTGTATCACGCGCTGCGACAGTCCAGGAACAGCAATCTG
>CAZZJW010000137.1:0-2558 GCA_964654755.1 uncultured Pleurocapsa sp.
CTAAGTGAATAGGACGCAGCCGGCCGCAGGCTACGAGTCTGGTCAGCATTCAGATTGACGCGCGCCCCCAACATGTAATGCAGGCCACGCCGAATCATCTCGCCAAGTAACCGACGCAGAAAGTCACTTGGATAGACGATGTCCGAGTTGGCGAACAGCACATACTTCCCACGCGCCAGATGCAGGCCCAGATTATTGGCCGCCGCTATGTTGAAAAACACCGGAGGCGTGTAGATGCAAATCCGGCTGTGACAAAACGGATTGGCATCCTCACTTAACTTCCGAAAGAATGCCTCGCGGTCATTGAACAAATTGACGACAACTTCATAGGGTTCGTCCATATCCTGCAGCAACCAGGACCGAAACCCATAACTTGCCTGCTCACTTCGATCCATATCGTTGAGGACGACAGTAACATTCATCTGAGCACCGTCTTTTCCGGAGATGATAATCCGAAATGTAACCGAAATTCCTGTGCCAAACAAGAACAGGTTAGGGAACACAAACCCGGCGTGATTCCGAGAACGCGCGCGAGCTGCTGACAGGCGAGCCCGCCGGCGACTGAGGCTACGGCGCAGGCGCAGCGGGCACAGGCTCGTCCGCAGCAGGCAGCACGAGGCTGAACGTGCTGCCCTTGCCCACCTCGCTCGCCAGCGTAATCTCACCATGGTGCGCTTCCGCGATGCGGCGCGCGATCGGCAAGCCCAGGCCCGCGCCGCCGCCGCTGCGGCTGGGCGTGCGCGCGACATCCGCCCGCGTGAACATCTCAAAAAGCTGCTCACGCTGTTCCGGGGCGATTCCGGGCCCGCTGTCGCTCACCTGCAGCACCGCGTGTCCGTTCGCACGCAGTACCCGCACCCACACCTGGCCACCCTCCGGCGTGTATTCCACAGCGTTCTGCAGCAGGTGCTGATAGGCGTGACGAAGCAGACCCGGATCGGCATTTACCATCACATCACCGTCCATGCTGAACTCACAATCCAGATGCTTGCGCTCGATCTCCGCCCGAATGTAATCGGCAGTAGGCGAAAGCAGCTCCTGCATGCGGAACAACTGCAGCGTCGGCTGGCGGTCACTTTCGAGGATCGCCAGCAGATGCATATCGCTGATCATCTGATTGATCCGGGCGATCTGCGCTTCAGCATTCGCCAGGCGCACCTCACGCTGCCCGGCATCCTCCGCGCGCCGCGCCAGATACAGCGACGTGCTGATCACCGACAGCGGCGTGCGCAGATCATGCGATGTCGAGCGCACGAAGTACGACAGCACACGGTTGCGCTCACGCTCCACGCGCAGCGCCACCTCGCGCTCCTGCGCCAGCCGGCGCTGCGTGACGTCGTAGAAAATCAGCACATGGCCCATCTGTTGCGCACGACCGAATAACGGGGACAGCCGCACCTCATAGCTGCGCGGCTGTCCTCCTCGGTCCAGGCTCACTTCCACCGGCCCGTCCTCGGGCAGCGCCGGCAGCGCCATTCCCAACAGCTCGCTCATCGGCTTGCCCAGCACATCCCGGTACGCCCTGCCCGTGATCGCCAGCGCCGCATCATTCAGATCGACCACCATCTGGTGCTGATCGACCACGAAAATACCCTCCTGAATGTGATCGATAGCCAGGCTGCGGGCATTGAGCACCTCGTCCACCAGGTTGAAGCGAAAGACCGCCAGCCACACGCACACGCCCATGATGCTGGTACCGATCGGCGTCAGGTCCAGCGACACCGGCCCGTTCGGCGCAAGGATGTACAGCACATTGGGCACGACCACGGCCAGCGCGCCCACCAGCACGGTGACATACTGGCGCCGCGCCAATGCGCGCAGCATGCGGATGCGCCACAGCAGGATCGCCAGCGTCACCGTGACCATCACGTAGGAATACAGGGTATGCACGTACCAGAACGGGCCCGGCGTGTACTGCACCACCGTCAGCCCGGCCAGCTTTTCCAGCCACCATACCTCGAACATGCCGCCCAGGGACTCGTTGGTCAGCACCGCAAGCTGCGTCAGCGTCGGCACCACCAGCAGCGCCAGCATGACCCGCCAGTTCAGCCAGCGGCGAAACCCCGCGAAGTCCAGCGTGAAGAGCAGCATCACCACCGGGGCATAGGCCAGGCTGAAGAAGCGCAGCGCGATGGAGGGCGCCACAGCGCCGCGAGACACCCCAATGCGCGTGAGGAAGTAGCTCAGCGCGATGCCCGTCGCCAGCGCCAGCAGCACCGCCAGCAGCACCGCCCCGCGGGTGCGCGCTCGCGACCATGTGTACAGGCAGAAGATCACATTCGTCACGATCCCCGCAGCGATGAGGGCGAGGTAGGCAAGGGCAAACAGAGTCATCTGCGCGCTCGAATAGGCGGATCAATCCGTACTGATCGTATCACTCCCCCTCAATGCAGGGCGTTGAGGTTGGCCCGTTCAGCGGGCCGGAGCAGTGTCTCTAGGTCTCGATCTCAACCGTGAGCGCGACAGCCTCGCCGCCGCCCAGGCACAGCGCCGCCAGCCCCCGGCGCAGGCCGCGCGCACGAAGCGCATGGACGAGCGTGATCAGCACGCGCGCGCCG
>CAZZJW010000138.1:0-2464 GCA_964654755.1 uncultured Pleurocapsa sp.
GCCATCACGATCGCCCCAGTGCAGGACACCTCCCTCAGCGGCTTTGCGCTGTTCAAGGCGGGCGGCGGCAAGTACTACAAAGTCCCCTTGTCGTAGGCTGCGCGTGGTTGTCTAGTGCGGCAGCCGGCGGGTGTTTCGGGCGCGCGCTGGCGGGCAATCGCGCTATAGTAAGGACATTGACCCTTGCTGCCTGCTGCCGGAGCCGCCATGCGCCGACTATTGATGTTTGCTTGCTGTGCCACCCTCACCTTGCTTATCACGGGAGCTGCCCGCCCCGTCCACGCCCAGATTCTGCCCGAGCCTGTGCTGCTGCAGCCTTCGCTGGAAGGCGATCCGCAGGTGCTGGTGGACTGGATGAACCTGATCTACGATCGCGTGGAGGCAGAGGCGCTCTCCGCGCCGGCGGGCTCGCGCGTGTATGCCTATGCCGGCATCGCCGCCTACGAGGCCATCGTGCCATTTATGGCCGGCAATCGCTCGCTCAGCAATCAGCTCAACGGCCTGGGCGATCTGCCGCTGCCGGAGGAATACACCGGCTTCGTCGACGACCTGCAGCGCAGCCTGGATGTGATCTCGGTGGCCAACGCTGCGCTCTCCACCGTGGCGCTGGAGCTCTTCCGCGATCAGTCGGAGGGCAGCCGCGATGCGATCGTCGCGCTGCGCCAGACGTGGATTGAGGCGCGGCGTGCTGCCGATGTTGACAGCGCGCGCATCGAACGCGCAATCACTTATGGCGACCTGCTGGGCAAGAGCCTGAACGACTGGATCACGCAGGACAACTATCGCGATGTGCGCCTGCGCGCCCCCTACGAGATGCCGCACGACAGCGCCGACGACTATGTGCTGACGGGCGAGGCGCGCCAGCCTGCAGAACCCTACTGGGGCGATATCCGCCCGTTCGTCATGCCCTACACCTCCACCTGCTGGCAGATGCCCAACTGGAGCTACAGCGAAGACCCGGACTCGGATTTCTACGCGCAGGCCCTGGAGGTGTTCAACGTCGGCAATGCGCTCACCCCAGAGCAGCGCACGATCGCATCGTGGTGGGTCGATACGCCATCGCTGACCGGCACGCCCGCCGGCCACTGGGTGAAGATCGAGAATATGCTGGTGGAGACGCTCGGCCTGGACATTGGCCGCGCCGCGGAGATGTACGCGATGGTCGGCATGGTGCTGGGCGACTCCTTCATCGTCACCTGGGACCTCAAGTATGAGATCAACCTGCTGCGCCCGGAGACGTACATCAACGCGCACATCAGCCGGCGCTGGCGGCCGTTCATCAACACCCCGCCATTTCCGGAGTACCCGAGCGGGCACAGCGTGGTCAGCGGCGCCGCCGGTGATATGCTGACAGCGCTGTTCGGCACGGTGCATTTCGTCGACACGCTGCATGCGGAGGATGGCGAGACGCCGCGCGAGTTCTTCTCGTTTGAACAGGCGGCCAACGAGGCGGCCATCTCGCGGCTGTATGGCGGCATCCACTACCGCAGCGCCATCGAAAATGGCCTGCGCATGGGCGAATGCATCGCCAGCACGGCGCTGAACAATGTGGTGATGCGCCCATTGAGCCAGGGGGAGTAGAATACAGGCTGTCGTACTTCCGAACACAGGAGATGGGCATCATGGAGATCGGCCTGCAGCTGTACAGCGTGCGTGATGCGCTCGCGGCAGACTATTACGGCACGCTGGAGGCGGTGGCCGCCGCCGGCTATCGCACGGTCGAGCTGGCCGGCGCGTATGGCACATCGCCCGCGGAGACCGCCCGCCGGCTGAGCGCGCTGGGCGTGCGCGCGCCCGCCGCCCACGTCGGCCTGCCGCTTTCCAGCGAGACGCTCGATCTGGCCGCGGCCTTTGGCTGCACGCACCTGATCTGCCCGTGGATGCCGCCGGAGACGTTTCGCACGCGCAGCGATATCGCGCGCAACTGCGATCTGCTGAACGAGGCGGCGCAGGTGGCGAAGCGCAATGGTCTGGCGCTGCTGTATCACAACCACTGGTGGGAGTACCGCGAGGTGGTGGACGAACAGCCGGTCTACCGCCTGATGGCGAGCCATCTTGAACCTGAGGTGGGCTACGAAGTCGATCTGTACTGGGCGAAGACCGGCGGCGCAGACCCGCGGCTGGTGATGGCCGAGCTGGGCGGGCGGGTGCAGATCATCCACATCAAGGACGGCCCGCTGGACGAGAACCAGCCGATGACGGCCATCGGCGAGGGCGCCTTCGGCTGGGACACGCTCATCGGTGAGCTGCATGCGTCGGCGCTGGCCTACGGCTTCGTCGAGATGGACCGCGTGGGCGAGTCAGACACCCCGGTCGCGGCGGCAGCGCGCAGCATGGCCTGGCTGCGGGCCCACGGCGCGGGCTGAGCGCCGCAGCAAGCCATTCGCCTGTAACAAAAAACCCCTCGCGCAGAGGGGTTTGCTGTCTCCACGCTGACGCTTACGGGCGCATGCGCTGGCGTGTG
>CAZZJW010000139.1:0-2334 GCA_964654755.1 uncultured Pleurocapsa sp.
GCCCAGGGCAAATCGTAGTTGACGACGATCGCGGCATCCTGCAGGTTCTGCCCTTCCGACAGCACGTCGGTGGAAAGCAGCACGCGGATCTCGTCCGCCACGCTGCTTTCGCCATTGCTGCGCGGGCTGAAGCGCACGGCCAAGTCGGTCACGTTCGCCGACTGGCCGGTCGCCGCTTCGAGCTGCGCCACACCGCGCGCCTGCAGCTGATCGCGCAGGTAGGTCACCGTGTCGGCGAACTGCGAGAAGATCAGCACTTTGTCGGTGGGGTGCTGGGTCGTCAGCAGCGCGTGCAGCTCGTTGAGCTTGACATCGTCCGCGGGGTCCCAGCGGCCAGCCGCGTCCAGGATCGCCTGCAGGCTGGCGCTGTCCTGGCGCAGATGCCGGGCGAGATCCGGAAGGAAGAAGCGGGAGGACAGCCACTTGAAGCCCTTGCGGCTGCGGAATGCCTCGTACACCTGGCGGGCGCGCGCCTCAGGCGAGGGCGCCTGCGCGGCGTCGCCATGCTCACTCTCGATGTCCCCGTCCGACAGGCCGGGGTCGAAGGGCGCGGCATCCTGCGTGCCGATCGGCAGGTCGAGGCCGTGCTCGATGGCGTACAGATACACGTTGTTGCGCAGGATGTGCCGGTCGATCGACTGCAGGAAGGCCATGCCGCTGCTTTCCAGGCGCTTGAACAGATTGGTGCGCGAAAAGCCGATCAGGCGCTGCCCGGCGCTCTTCAGGTTCTCAAGCTGCTTCGCCTCGTCCGGGCTGGCGCTGTGCGCCGCCGCCGGCGAGACGTACTGCCCCAGGCCATAGCGCGGCAGATGCAGCCCGCTGATGGCGCCGACGACCTCGTCGGAGTGCAGGCGGCTGTACTGCGCGTTGGGGTGAACGCGCACGGTTCTCGGCACGCGCAGCGGGAAGTAGTTCCGGCCGCCGCCGTGCATGCGCAGGTACTGACGGCCGGTCTCGGCGTCGGTCTCCGCGTAGTTGTTGAGGATGAAGCTGCGTGGGCGCCGGACGAGGTACAGGCGCATCAGATGGCGCCAGTCGTCGATGTGCTCGCTCTTCTCGAAGGCGGCCAGCGTGCGCGGCCCGGTCTGATAGCGGCTGATGAACTGCGCTTCGCCGGTCTCCTGCATCAGCCGCTCCGGGCGAATGCCGAGGTCATGATCTTCCGGGATGAACAGCCGCATCTGTGAGGAGAGATCGAGGTATGTCTTGTTGTAGGGGGTGGCGGAGAGCAGCACCACCCTGCACTCGTTCCTGAGCAGGTATTCCTGGACGGCGGCGTAGCGCTGCCCATCGCGGTTGCGCAGGTTGTGGCTCTCATCGATGATGACCAGGCGATAGCGGCGCAGCTCCGGCAGATCACGGCTGGCCATGCTGGTCGGTATGATCTTTGCGATCAGGCGATAGTCGTCCACGTATCGCTGCCACATCGGCACGAGGGCGGGCGGGCACAGGATGAGCGTGTCGTACTTCATGTCGTCCTGGAAGATGCGCGCGATGGCGGTCGCCATCAGCGTCTTGCCCAGTCCCACCACATCGCCCAGCAGCACGCCGCCCCGCCGGTTGACATGATTGGCGGCGATCTGCACTGCGGCCGCCTGATACTCGAACAGCAGGTCCCTGAACTCCTTCGGCAGCTTGAACTCGCCGCTCATCCCGGCGATGGCCTCCTCCGCGAGGTGATAGGCCATCTTGACGTACACCTCATACGGTGAGCGCAGGGTCTCGCCGGCCCAGCTCTCGTCGATCAGCCTGGCCAGCTCTTCCGAGATGTCGAGGCAGCGGGTGTCCGTCCAGCGGTCATTGAACCAGCCGGCCAGCTTCTGCGCTGCGTCACCATCGGTCACTTCGGTGTTGAGTTCACCCTGGTGCTTCAGCCCGGCCAGCGTCAGGTTGCTGCTGCCCAAGTAGGCGTGAATCGGCGCGCTGTAGTTGTCCGGCTGATGCAGCAGGTACAGCTTGGCATGCAGCGGGTAGCGCAGGAACAGCTTGACCTGCACGCGCCGGGCGCGGATCTGGCGCGCGAGCTGACGCAGCCCCGCTTCATCCTCGCTGGTGGGCGCACCAAGCATGAGCTGATCGCGATATTCGGCGACGATCAGGCGCTTCAGGCGGGCGGTCTGCGCGCTGTCGATCTGGATCTCGTCTTCGCGCTGCCCGAAGGCGAACAACTGACGGATCTGTTCCTGCGGCGGGCGGTGCATGCCGATCAGCAGCCGGCAGGGGGGATGGTTTGCGTCGGCTGGCAGCGCTTCAACCTCGTTGGCGATGAGCTTCCAGCCGCGCAGGTTGAAGTAGCCTACGCAAAAATCTGACCGGTGCGATAATTTCAAAGAT
>CAZZJW010000140.1:0-2036 GCA_964654755.1 uncultured Pleurocapsa sp.
GGCCCCATCCACACCGGCACGCGATAGCGCTCGTGCGCGGCTGAGCCGAATTCACGCTGGGCCTGCGTCAGCCAGCGGCTGCTGGTCAGCCCATCCGTGCTCGCTTCTGCGCTCCACACATGCAGCATGCCGATATGTCCCGCTTCGCTGCACAGCACCGCCGCCCACGCCAGCCCGTCCAGCGCGTCGTACAGCTCCGCCAGCCGGGCAGGCGCCGCATCCGCCTGCGGACGGGGAAACAGCGTCAGCGTGGCCGCCGCATGCGCCTCGTAGAACGAACGCGCGCCGACCGGCCTGCCGCGCAGGGCGGATGGCCCCGCCAGGACGAATGGCGCATGCCACAGGCGCACGTTTGGGTCAGAGCCGCGTCGTTCGCGCACGCGCTGCGCCCACTCGGGCGAGAAGTGCGCCTGCATGCGCGCCATCCCGGACCACAGGTAGATGCCGCCGTAACGCCGGTCTTCGCTCAGCGTATATAGCTTGCGCTGCAGCTCGTGGATCGGCTCATAGTCGCCGATCGACCGGCGGAAGATGCGCGTGATCAGCGCATCGGGGGCGTACCACGGCGAGGCGACGCGCACGATCGCCAGCGCAGTGCCGGCAGCGGGGGGGATCGAAGGAGTGCTCATCTCATCTTCTCCTGAACGCGAAGGAATGCCTGATGGAGATCGAAGGCGCTCGACAGCGCGTGGAGCGGGCTCATGCCGCGGCCTCCAGCCGGCGCACCCAGCGCTGCAGCAGGAACCAGGTGACGAGCACGACGATGGCTGTCGCGGCATGGCGGGCGATGATCCCCGCCGCCCCGCCCTGCGAGGCGACCAGCAGCGCATCTCCGATCGGCATGACGACCGCGACCAGTGCGAAAAGCGGCAGCGCCTTCCACTGCGCCCGGGCGATCAGCACCGGCCCGAACAGCCCGAGGAACAGCGTGCGGATCGCGTAGACGATGACAAACGCCGTGTCTGTGCTGTCGGTCAGCGGCGTGCCGAAGCTGGCGGCGAAATCGACCGGGTTCGCGAGCGCGCGTGCCACATTGATCAGCAGATAGGTGCTGAGCGCGACGGTCAGCCAGACGCCGGGGGAGCGCCACGGAGAAAGCGCGGCACTATGGGTTGTGCGGGCGGGATTCTTGCTGTTCATGGTCAATCTCCTCATTGATTGCGATTGAACTGGCGTGAGGCGAACAGATGGACGCGGCGGCGCGGCTTCAGCCGTCCAAATCGCCGGGATTAAGCATCTCATCCAGCATTGCGCGCAGATCACGGCGCGATGCGTATTCCGGATGCGCCCGCAGCAGGGCGAGTGAGCGCCGCAGCGCATCGACATTGGGCTGCGCGGCGCGGGCGGCCTCCTGCGCGCTGGCCGTTGTATGGGGTGTGGCGGCGTACACGAGATGCTCAGGGTCGATCTGCCCAGCGGCAATCTTGTTGCGGACGTGCCGGTGGCAGCGGCACGGGCTGGCGGGGTTGACGATGCCGCAGCGCTGGCTGATGAAGCGCACCAGCGCCTGTCGGGCGCGGGACAGCCGCTGGCGATAGGCGGCGCTGCTCACGCCCATGACGAAGGCGGCGTCCTCGCTGCTGAGATCGAGCAGTTCGCCCAGCGCCAGCGCCATGCGGTCTTCCGCATCCAGGCACATCAGCATGCCGAGGGTGCAGCTCCGGCGCACTTCCTCCACCAGCTCCGCCTGCTCGACGACGTCTTCCGCGCTGCCCTGCGCCAGGCTCCACTCCAGCCGCTCGCCCAGCGCGTCGAAGGACAGCGGACTGCGGGCCTGTTCGCGCGCCAGAAGGCTGAGCAGGCTGTTGTGGGCCACGCGATACATCCACGTGGTGAAGGCGCTCTCTCCGCGATACTGGCTCAGGCTGGTGATGAGCCGGATCAGAATCTCCTGGGTCGCGTCCTCCGCCTCGATCGGGCGCTGCAGCATCCGCAGGGCGAGGTTGTAGATGTACGGCTGGGCGAAGCGCACCACCTCTTCCAGCGCCGGCTTGCTGCCGCTGCGGGCCGCCGCAACCAGGGACTGTATCGGCTCG
>CAZZJW010000141.1:0-1888 GCA_964654755.1 uncultured Pleurocapsa sp.
CCTTCCGCTCCCCGGCCTTCGTCGTCACCCTGGGGCGCTCACAGGACCTGATGCGCTATCGTGCGGTCGAAGTGATCGACCTGCAGCCCGCAGCAGCCGGCTACCTCGACTGCACCTACCTGCCGCTGGCGCAGGCGCAGACGCTGGCACACCGCACCGCGCTGATGATGGCGCGCAGCCTGGACGAGCGGCGTTCCCCCGAATGGGAGCAGTACGCCATGGTCAGTCGGCCTCAGCCGTGGGACGTGCCCTGCCTGTGCGATGCCCACGCCCCGCAGTGGCAGGGCAGAGGGCGCGCGATCGTGTGGAATGCGCTGAGCGGGCATGTCACGCATTCTTGACACGGTACTCGCGCGCCCCGGGGAGACTCTGGCGGCCCACACCAAAGCAGTGGTGGCGCAGGTGGAGCAGCTTGAGTCCGCGCGTCCGCTTCCCGCCTGGCCAGACCTGTACCGCCGGCTGAAAGCAGCAGCCTGGCTGCACGACAGCGGCAAACTGGCGCTGTCGTTTCAGCGCATGCTGCGCAATCCCCGCAAGCCCTGGGGCCTGCGTCACGAAGCGTTATCGCTGGCCTTCGTGCACTGGCTGCCGCTAAGCGAAGATGACCTGCCCTGGGTGCTGGCGGCCATCGCTACGCACCATCGCGATCTGAGCGTCATGCTGGAGCTCTATCGTTTTCCACAGCGGCAGCAGCAGCTCATCACCGAGCTGCAGCCGGGCCCGGTGCGCGCCTGGTATACCTGGCTGCAGCGCTGCGGGCTGGTCCTGCAGCCGTTCTCCACGCCGGAAGCCAGCGCGATCGGCGCGGCCCTGCGGGTGCTGGAGGCGTGGTGGACCCCACGCCAGCAGCTCGGCTTCGCACACGCGCAGATGACCGAAATCACGCTGCTGCGCGGGCTGATGCTGCAAGCCGATCATCGTGCAGCGGCTGGCGTACCTCTGCTCGCCTCTGGCCCGCCGCTCAGCGACTCGCTGGCCGGGCTGGCGCTGCCCGGCGCGCCCTGGCCGCATCAGGCGCTGGCAGCGGCCAGTCGTGCTGACTGTGTCGTGCTGCGCGCGCCAACGGGCTCTGGCAAGACGGAAGCTGCCCTGCTGTGGGCAGCACGCCAGCACAGCCAGCGCCTGTTCTATGCACTACCGTATCGCACCAGCATGAATGCCATGCGCGCACGGCTGGAAGCGATCGTGCCCAACGTCGGCCTGCAGCATGGGCGCGCGCTCGCAGCGCTCTATCAGCAGGCGCTGGACGATGGCGCCGACGCACAGACAGCGCTGCAGTCCGCCCGAGCCCGCCAGCAGCTCGCACGCCTGCATGCCCTGCCCGTGCGCATCTTCAGCCCCTATCATCTGCTGCGCCTGGTCTACCAGTTTCGCGGCTTTGAAGCGGGCCTGGCGGATGCCCACGGCGCGGCGCTGATCGTCGACGAAATCCACGCCTATCAGCCGGAGCGACTGGCGCTGATCGTCGAGATGATGGTCTTCCTGCGCCGTCACTTCGCCCTGCGCCTGCTGATCATGACGGCCACGCTGCCCCCGGTCGCTGCGGCACGCCTGCGCGATGCATTCCCGCAGGCCGAATGGATTACCGCGTCTGCCGGGACTTATGCCCGCTTTCAGCGGCACCGGCTGCATCTGGCGGATGGCGATCTCAGCCAGCACCTCCCGGAGATCGCCGCGCAGGCGCAGGCTGGCCAGCGCGTGCTCATCACAGTCAACACGGTGCGCCGCGCCCTGAAGATGGCGGAAACGCTGCGCGCCCAGGGCCAGCCCGTGCTGCTGCTGCACGGCCGCTTCAACGCGCGCGATCGCTGGCGCATCGAGCGTGAACTGATGGAACGCTTTCCGTGCGGCGGCGTGCCCTCTGGCGCAGGCGCGCCGGTCGTCGTCG
>CAZZJW010000142.1:0-1597 GCA_964654755.1 uncultured Pleurocapsa sp.
ATGCCGCCCATGGCGCTGAGGATGGCGTCGGTGTACTCGCGCCTGCTGCGCAGGTCGAGGTCGAGCGCCTGGCGGTAGAAGTCGTTGCTGACCGCGTACGCCGGGATCTCGCAGCCGTGCGCCGTCAGCAGCAGCAGCGCCGCCTGCCGCGCCAGCGCCACCGCCGTCAGACCGGAGCGCGCGGTGTTCTCCTTCGCCTGCCGGAACACCGATGACTGCGCCGCGGGAATGACGATGCACGGGATCATCCCGTCCCCGCCGTAGCCCGCGATGAAGTCGCGCAGCAGCCACGATGCCCAGTAGCGGCGCTCGCCCGTCTCGATGCGGAACTGCTGCGTCACCCCCTGCGAGACATCGACCACTGTCAGCGGGTTGACCTGCCCGTCATCGCGGATCGTCAGCGCCAGGTTGACCAGATCCCGCAGCAGCGTCTCCTCTGCCGACAGCCGCCGCTCCTCCTCATCCTCGTGCGGATCGTCGGCGCCGGGCAGCAGCTCCAGCACGCTGGTGAACGGCCGTCCGCGCTGACGGGCGGCGATCTGCACGATCTGCACCAGCTCGCGCAGCGCCTGCGTCGGCGTCGCCCGGCTGTTGTGGAAAGTGGTGTGGATGTGCTCCGGCAGCACCCGGCGCGGCTGCACCGGATCTGGCCGCACCAGCTCCAGCAGGATGCGCTCGACGCGCAGCCCGCCGTTCACCAGCTGCGCCAGCCCGTCACCGAGCAGGTCGCCCGTGACCGACGCCAGCAGCGCGTCCATGCGTGAGGTGTCCGCGGCGCGCTTCATCATGCACCTCCGCTGACGACATCGCGTGCCAGCTGCGCGGCCACCTGTGCATAGGCGCGGCTGGCCGAAGCGCGGGGATCGTAGGCGAACAGGCTCTGATGCTGGCTGTGGGCATACGACACCGCCTCGTTGGCCGGGATCACGCCCAGCACCAGCCGGCCCAGCAGCGGATGCGCCCGAACCTCGTCCAGCAGATGGTTGTGGCCGCGGATGCGCGCGTTCATCTTGGTGATGAGCAGGCCGCTGACGCGCAGCGCCGGGTGACGCCATCCCGCGCGGATGTCGTGGATGCGGGCGATCACGCTGGTCAGGCCGACCGTCTCCAGATAGCGCGGCTCGACCGGGACGATCACATCGCTGGCGGCCAGCAGGCCCATCTCGGTGAGCAGCGAGAACGACGGGCGGGTGTCGATGACCACTGCGGCGTACTGGCCGCTGACGGCCGCCAGCGGGTCGGCCAGGCGGTAGGGCGCGCCGGCCACGCCCATCAGCTCGCGCTCAGCGCCTTCCAGCAGCGGAGAGGCGGGCAGCACATGCAGGTCGGCATCCCACTGGCTGGGCACGATGCAGTTGAGCAGGGTGTGCGGCGCGGAGGCGCGATCGGCCATCAGCACGGTGTACAGGCTGTCGTCGGCGCCATAGTCCCCGCGGCCGGTGGTCACCAGCGAGGCGTGGGCCTGCGAGTCGGTGTCGATGAGCAGCACGCGGCAGCTGCCGGGGTGGGTGCGGCGCAGCAGCTGCACCAGGCCCAGCGCGACGTTGGTGGCGGACGTGGACTTGCCCACGCCCCCTTTGTGATTGGTGAAGACGAA
>CAZZJW010000143.1:0-1552 GCA_964654755.1 uncultured Pleurocapsa sp.
CGCTCCAACTCGCTTGACAGTCCGTACAGGCTGGACTATGCTGGTACTGAAAGCGATACATGCTTCGCAAAGTGGTGTTTTATGGCAATCCTCGTCATTGGCGCTGGCATCTCTGGCCTGGCCGCCGCCCGCGATCTGCACGATGCGGGCCATGCGGTCACAGTGCTGGAAGCGCGCGGGCGCATCGGAGGCCGCGTTCATACCGAACGTGACTTCTCTCACACCCCGGTTGAATTCGGCGCTGAATTCATCCACGGCTGCGACGCTCCGACCTGACTGCTGGTCCGCACACTCGGACTGATCACCGATCACTGGCCCAAAACAGATGAGTCGCTGGTGCGCCTGGCGGATGGCACGTTGTGTTCGATGCGCCGTGCCCGCGAGACCAACCCGCGCTGGGAGATCACGCGCTCGTGGCGCCTGCCCGATGTGCCTCTCGCCCCGCACGATGAGCCGCTGGAAGACTACCTGCGCCGCTGCGGCTTCGACGACGAGACCATGGGCTACGCGCGCCGCGCCTGGGTGAATGCCGCTGGCGAGGCCGCGCACCGACTGAGCGCCGCCGCCGCCCTGCAGGACATGGGCCTGCGCCCCACCTTCAGCGATGCCTTCTACGGCTCGCCTGTGCCCAGCGCCGGCGAAGGTGACTACCGCCTGCGCGATGGCTACAGCCGGCTGCCGGAAGCGCTTGCCGACGGGCTGGATATCCGCCTCAATCACATCGTGTGCGCCATCGACTGGTCTGCCCGGCCCGTGCGCGTGACCACCAGCGACGGCCAGGTCTTCAGCGCCGATCAGGTGCTGGTGACGCTGCCGCTGGCGGTACTGCAGGCGGGCGCGGTCACGTTCACGCCGGCGCTGCCGGAATGGAAGCAGCACGCTATCCGCACCATGCAGATGGCCCCGGCCTTCAAGCTGGTCTACCGCTTTGCCGCGCCGATCGCCCCCGCCGGGACCGCCGCACTCTACAGCGCCGGCAAGCCGCCCATGTGGTGGACGCCGCAGCCCAACGCGCAGGCCGAGCAGGTGTGGCTTGCGCTGGCGACCGGCGACTGGGCGCGCGAGCTGCTGGCGCTGGGCGAACAGGGCGCGATCGAGCGCGGTCTGCACACGCTGCGCACGGAGTTCGGCCTGCCCGGCCTGACGCCGGTGGAGGCGCGCATCGTCAACTGGGCGGCGGATCCCTTCGCGCTGGGCGGCTACAGCACCCTGCCCCCGGGCGGAGATGGCCTGCGCGAAGTGTTGGCCAGGCCGGTGGCGAATGACTCCGGACAGGTGTTGTTTTTCGCGGGCGAGGCGACTGCGCCAAACCCGTATGCATCGACAGTGCACGGCGCCTATGTCACAGGCCGCCGCGCTGCCGAGGCGATGACGTCAGCTGAGTAGAAAAGGACTTGTATGTTAGCACGACAGCACTCCCCCACCCCGCAGCAGGATGAAGCGCTGATCGCCATCCTCCCGCCATCCGAACGGTACTTCGAGCAGATGTGCGCGCTGGATGCGCTGTGCTACCTCGTCACCGATCGCGATGAATGGTCAACGCCGGATTACT